>NZ_JBZCMS010000001.1:0-674156 GCF_058267595.1 Paenibacillus mobilis | reverse complement strand
CCACAGATATCAATGGGGACGTAAAAAGATGACTCCTGTACAGTACAGGAATCATCTTTTATCTGCGGCTTAAAACCACAAGTCCCTTTTTTTACAAGTGTCCTTGACAAAGGGTACAGTTCACCCTGTCCCCTTGTCCCTCTTTCCGTTCAGTCTTTGATTGCGTCTGCAGCGGCATCCAAAGCTTGAATGACTTTATCGCACCAGGCGTCAAATTTCGGATCCTCTGTTTGATATTCAGGATGGGTCAGGATATAGTCCACCGTTTCTTTAATTCCCTGATCAAGGCGGATAGTGGCTGTAAATTCCGGAACCAGCCTTTTGATCTTGGAGTTATCAAACACCACTGTATTAGCCTTATCGCCTAACAAACCGCCCCGGTAATCCTCGGTGCTGCAGGCCGCCAGAAACACCGATGACACATGCACGGCTTGCAGTTTGACGCCCAGGCTGCTTGCGATGATTTCATAAATTTGATTCCAGGTTACGGATTCATCGGAGGTAATGTGCACCGATTCGCCGATGGCATGAATATTGCCCATGAGACCGATAAACCCTTTTGCAAAATCCCTATTATGCGTCATTGTCCACAAGGAAGTCCCGTCGCCATGAATGATAACGGGCTTGTTCTCCAGCATTCGTTTGGCAACCTGCCATGTTCCTTTGCTACCATGGACGCCCAGCGGAATGGAACGCTCATCATAAGTATGGCTTGGCCTAACAATCGTAACGGGGAAACCCTGCTCGCGATATTGCTTCATCAAATATTCTTCACAGGCAATCTTGTTTCTGGAGTATTCCCACAGCGGGTTGGACAAAGGCGTGCCCTCGGTGATCCGGTAATCGGACAGCGGAGTCTGATAAGCGGAAGCCGAGCTGATGAAGATGAATTGCTTTGTTTTGCCATTAAACAGCCGGTAGTCCCGTTCCAGCTGCTCTGGTACAAAAGCTATAAAATCCGCAACCACATCAAACTCCAAATCCTGAATCAGCTTGGCCACCTTGTCTTCATCTTGAATATCGGCAATAAGAGTCTTCACGCCGGCCGGCAGTTCATCATTCCTGGAACCGCGGTTCAAGAGATACAACTCACTTCCCTGTTCGATGAGCTGCCGGGTAATGGCCGAGCTGATCGTTCCGGTTCCTCCAATAAAAAGCGCTTTCATAAATCCACCTCCAAGGTCGCTTGCTGAACTTTTCTTTCCCAGTATAAGGTAACATATCCTCTGCTTGAAGACACTGTATTTTTTATTGACGCAAAAAAAGCAGAGCTCTTGCCCCACTTTTATCGCATGACTCAGCTAACTTTGGCTGGCATACGCTTTTTATTCCGCGCCTCTCCTTTCTATGCTTATATCAGGTTTGCCGCAGCGCTTTCAATTTGTAGAACCGGCTTGCATTATGGCCAAAAATATTCTCTTTCTGCCCGGCGGTCAAGGTTTGCGGCAGCTGATCGTTCAAAAGCTCAAACACTTGCGAATAACTCGCCGCGAGCAGGCAAACCGGCCAGTCGCTTCCGAACATCACGCGATCAGGGCCAAATATCTCCAAAATAGAATGAATATACGCCGCGAAATCAGACGGCTGCCAATGCCGATGGCCGGCTTCGGTCACCATTCCGGATAATTTGCAGTACACATTCGGATGCCCGGCGATCTGCCTCATTTGACTTTTCCACGGTTCGAGCCTTTGTTTGGCAATGTCCGGTTTGGCTATATGATCCACTACGCCATGCAAATTCGGCACTAAATCGATCAATTGAACGAGAGAGTCCAACTGGCCCGAGGTGACCAGCAGGTCGACGGGCGTGCCCTGCTCACCCAAATAGGTGAAGGCCTCGATAAAGGGCTCATGGAGAATCAGAGCCGCATCGGGCATCTCCTGAATCATGACGCGGATGCCCACAAATTTGGGGTGACGCCGAAACCGTTCAAGGTTTTCCTTGTAGGACGGATCTTGTAAATCAAGCCAGCCTACTACCCCGAGAATAGATTCCTCTTCACCGGCTAACGACAGCAAATAATCTGTTTCTTCCACCGCTTGGGCAGCTTGAACGACGATTGAGCCGTCCAGCCCGTGCTCTTTGAGATGAGGCGCCAGATCGGAGGGAAGATAATCACGGTTCAATACGGGCATATCGGGAGTGATCCAATCGTAATCCCCTCGGGCCAGCTTCCAATAATGCTGATGAGCATCAATCCGCATGAGCCGTAATCACTCCTTTTCGCAAAATGATATTCGCATACTGGGCGGATTCCCCCGTAGCTACGATGGCATAAGCCTTTTTAGCCCGTTCATAAAACGCAAATCGCTCCACTACTTCGAAACCGACGAACGGCTGGTTTTGGCCATAATGCCTATGGATGATTTCCTCGTAGATGGCCCAAATCGGTGTCTCCACCGGATCGCCGGGGACGACTTCCATTAGCGCTGCTTGTTTTGAAGAGTAAGAATCAAGAGGGACAAGGCGAAGAATGGCCTCAAGCAGCTCCGGAATCGAATGGCCGTCAGCCCGGACCAGCCTTTGCGCCACGCTTGCTGCAGGGAAATTAGCGTCGGCGAGGACGATTTCGTCGCCATGGCCCATTTCCATGAGTATTTTAATCAGGTCAGGCGAAATCAGCTTGGATATACCGATTAACAAGGGACTCCCTCCTGGATTCGTACTGTTTTTGTTTTTGTCATCCATTTACCCTACCCTACCAGGATGGCATAAACGATCCCGGGGCCGTGAACCCCGATGGTAAGGTCATTTTCAATATCGGCCGAACGGCTGGGCCCCGAAATAAAATGAATCCCTGCAGGCAGATTTTCTCTTCCGGCCAAGTCAAAATGAACCAGTGTTTCGCCGAGCCTTGTGCGAAGCCGCTCCACGGGAAGAATGGCCATCAAAATCGTAGGAAGAAGACTGACGGACCTGCCCTTGGCCTTAGAGGACAGCACGGTCATCGAGCCGGTGTAAGCGGTAGCATAATCAACGAGCACAATCCCCATATCCGCTTCCGCAGCCCGTGCTTTCCAGTCCTCCTCTTGTGCATGTTCAGCAGGTTCCTGCTCATGATTCCAAACCGTCAGCTTTGCTCCGGGAAGCTCGCTTTCCAGTCCCAAGGCGTCAAGCTCCGGCTGATCCTGACGAATGATGTATTTAGCGCTTGTTTCCCTCGCTTTGCCGGCGATAAACGTTTTGGCTTCTTCCATCGTAAGGCATCTGGCTACATGCCCTCCGGCACTTTGGAAATTTGCAGTAAACCTTTCGATTCGCTCTTCCAATGGCCATTCAAACGTGTTCCAGAAGTCTGGAGCACCGCGAAAAGGATGCTCCGGCTTCTCGGTCATACGAGGCCTTCCCAGTTTGCCGGCAATGCCGTTCATAAACATTTCCTGCTTGGCCAGCGATTCTCTCTTCAGCGAATCCAGCCATTCCTGATGGGTGTTCTCCCTATTTTCCGTATTCTCCGTATTCGCCATGGAAACCTCTCCTTTCCCTTTCCTTCACAAGGTTTTCCATCCTTGCCCGAACGGCTGGATCCAGCTCTTGCAGGCCATGACGGATTTCCCGCTCCAGCGTTCCCCAGCGGTCCCGGAAAGACTCCTTCGGCAAACTCGGCGCAACCCGGTAGTTGTTCCAGCCTTTCAAGGGACCCAGCTTCGACCGGATTTCCCCGTTTCTTGCGACCAGCTTTTGTCCCATTTTGCCAAGCCCGAGCACAAGCTTGAACCGTCTGGAATTCGCCATCACGGCTCCAAAACCTTTCATGCCCGCGGATTCCATGGAAGGGCTGTGCCCGCTTTCCACCTTGCGGCGGCGTAAAGAGACCAGCATGTCATGCAGCGGAATTTTAACCGGACAAGCTTCGTAACAAGCGCCGCACAAGCTGGAAGCGCTCGCGATATCATCCCATTCGGCTACGTTTTTCTTTAGAGCCGGCGTCAGCACAGCACCGATCGGACCGCTGTAGGTTCCCCCGTAGGCATGGCCTCCGATATGCCGGTAAACGGGGCATGCATTCAAACAAGCGCCGCAGCGGATGCAGTTCAGCAGCTCCTGGAATTCCGGATCGCCAAGCTGGAGCGAGCGGCCGTTATCCACGATAATAAGATGCATTTCTTCCGGCCCATCGGCGTCCTGTTCTCTTCTGGGCCCGGTTATCCCCGACATATAGACGGTCAGCTTCTGACCGGTCGCCGAACGGGGCAATAACGTGGCCATAACCTCAAGGTCGGACCAGGACGGGATGATGCGCTCCATGCCCATTAACGTGATTTGCGTTTTGGGAACCGTCGTGACCATGCGGGCGTTGCCTTCATTTTCAAACAGAACCATCGAGCCGGTCTCCGCAATCGCAAAGTTGCAGCCCGTCATGCCGATGTCGGCCTCAAGGAATTTCTCCCTCAGCTTCTTGCGGACGAAGCCGGCGAGAATCGACGTATCCGGCGGCAGCGTTTCCCCTGCGACCTCAGAGAGCATTTCCGCGATCTGATACCTGTTCTTATGAATAGCCGGGATAATAATGTGGGAAGGCGTTTCGCCTGCAAGCTGAATGATGTATTCGCCAAGGTCCGTCTCAATGGCTTCTACGCCGATCGACTCCAGCTCATGATTCAGATGCAGCTCTTCGGTTACCATCGACTTGGATTTCACAACGGACTTTGCGGATTTGCGTTCGGCAATAGCCAAAGCGATTGTCACCGCTTCCGCCGACGTTTCGGCAAAATGGACATGAACCCCGTTAGCGCGGGCGTTATCGGCGAACAAATTCAAGTAATAGTCCAAATGGGCGATCGTGTGCAGCCGGATTTGTCTGCCGCGCTCCCGCCATTCGTCCCAACGGCCGTGTTCCTCGGAGGCGTTTTTTTTGCCGCTGCGAAGCCTTTCGGTCGTGAACCGGACCGCTTTGCGCAGAAACTCGTCGTTCAGTGCCAGGTCCGCTCTTTCCTTTACCGTTTTGAGCGCGGAACTCGTCTTGTTCATGACCGGGTCACTCCTTCGTATAACAACTCGGCCAAATGCATGACCTTAACGGGCTCTCCCCGGTAACGCAAATTGCCGGCGATGTTCATTAAACATCCCATATCCAGACCCACCAGCACTTCCGCTTCCGTTTCCTTCACGTGATCGGCTTTCTCCGTGACCATAGCGCCTGAAATATCCGACATTTTGACCGCAAAAGTACCGCCGAATCCGCAGCAATCCTCCGCAAAAGGAAGAGGAACAAACTGGAGTCCGCTGACCCCGTTTAACAGCTTCATTGGCTCATCCTTGATGCCAAGCAGCCTGCTGCCGTGGCAGGACGGATGATAAGTGACTTTATGCGGAAACACGGCGCCGACATCCGTAATCCCAAGAACGTGAACCAGGAACTGGGTGAATTCGTACGTTTTTTTCTGCAGGTTTAAAGCCTTATCCAAGTAGACGGGATCATCTTGAAACAGATGGGCATAATGATGAACCATATAAGTACAGGAACCGGACGGGGAAACGACAAAGTCGCTGTCCTCAAAAGCATCCAGCACCGTTTTCGCCGCTTTCCTGGCTTCGTCCCAATACCCGCTGTTGTAGGCCGGCTGGCCGCAGCAGGTTTGAACGTCGGGAAAATCCAATTGCACGCCATATTTGGCCAACAGCCGGACCATCGCTTCCCCCACTCGGGGGTATATGGCGTCGCTTAGGCAGGTTATGAATAAAGATACTTTCATGATGCACCTCTCATGAATGATTGTCAGTGCTCCATATGGTCGTCAGGCTGAGCGGCTTTGACGGTGAGTCCGCCGTCGACCATCAGCAGATGACCGTTGATCTGCATGGCCTCTTCGGAGGCGAGGAACACCACGGCGTCGCCGATCTGCCGGGAAGTACCGAGCCGCTTCATCGGGTTGGCTTCGATTTCCTTGGCGCGAATCTCCGGATCAGCCAGAAAGTCGGTACACATGTCAGTATCTACGGTGCTTGGACCTACGGCGTTGACATTGATATTGTATTTGCCAAGTTCAATCGCCATCCCTTTGGTCAGCATATGGGCAGCAGCCTTGGACGATTGGTAATGCGGAATGACCGGGCTTGTGACCATCAAGCTGGCCGTCGAAAGTACATTGATGATTTTGCCGTAACGTTTCTCGATCATCGATTTCGCCGCCAGCTGCGAGGCTACGAATATTGATTTGACATTGGTGTTATAGGTGCGGTCCCACGTTTCCTCCGAGACCTGCATAAACGGCTCAAACGGAGCGATGCCGGCATTGTTGACGAGAATTTCCACCTCGCCCAGCTGCCCGCGCACTTGCTCGAACATGGCTTCGACCTGCTGTTTATTGCCTACGTCCGCCTGGACAACCATCGCTTTCACGCCATGAGCTTCAACCTGCTCTTTCACTTTCTCCGCAAGCGGGCGCGAACGATCCGACGTATAATTGATCGCCACATGCGCGCCTTCTTCCGCCAGCCGGATGGCAATAGCTTCCCCGATTCCCCGGCTTGCTCCAGTCACCAGAGCCACTCTGTCAGCTAATCTTCCCATTTCCAATAGCCTCCTATGGTTTCATTTGTTGTGCCGGTTACGCGGATGAATTATAAACTCGGTCCAATTCGGTTAATGCTGAACTCGGTATGGCCCAATATTTCCGCTTTGGTCAGCTTGCCGTTTGCAACCGCCACAATTTCTTCCCAAATCCGGTTGCCCGCGGACTCCAGGCTGAGCGTGCCGTCCAGCATTTCGCCGACATTCACGTCCATGTTGTCGGACATGCGTTCAAACATCCGTGTGTTCCCCGTAATTTTAATGACCGGGATAACGGCCGAGCCGGTCGGCGTTCCCCGTCCGGTAGTGAAGCAGACCAGATGCGCGCCGCCGGCAGCCATGCCGGATACGCATTCGATATCGTTCCCCGGGGAATCCATGAAGTACAGGCCATGCTTCGGAATATCCTCCGCATATTCGATCACGCCTTGGATCGGAGCCGTGCCGCATTTGCTGATGCAGCCGAGCGATTTCTCCTCGATCGTCGTCAAACCGCCCGCAATATTACCCGGACTTGGATTGCCGCCGCGCATATCGGCGCCCATCCGTTCTACTTCTTTTTCGAACCGGTCTACGATATGGTAGAGCTTATTCGACGTTTCCGGTGTCGAGCAGCGGGAAGCCAGGATGTGTTCAGCGCCAATGATTTCGGTTGTCTCCCCGATAACGACGCCTCCGCCCTGCTGGATAAGCGTATCGGCAGCCGCGCCAAGCGCCGGATTGGATGCGAGGCCGGAGGTTGCGTCCGAACCGCCGCATTTGACGCCGATGATCAGCTCGCTCAGCGCTACCGGCTCCGGCTGCATCTGATCAAGCTTAGCCCGCATTTCCTTGGCCAGCTCAACGCCATGCTGGATCGCTTTGACGGAACCGCCCACCGCTTGAATGTCGATGACCTCGACGAACTTGCCCGTAGGGCGGATAGCTTCGGCAAGCTCCTGAGGATCGACAACCTCGCAGCCGAGGCTGATGATGATAACGCCCCCGACATTCGGGTTGCGGCCCGTACCGGCCAGCACATCAAAGGTCCGGTCCTTGTCGGCCCCGATTTGGCTGCAGCCGTGCTGATGCGGGATGGCAACCGTATCCGGCACCATTTGCATGATCCGGCTGCTTACTTGATTGGAGCAAATGACCGTAGGAATAATTAAGAGATGATTGCGGATGCCAATATCGCCGTTAGGTCTTCTGTATCCCATTATGTGAGTCATCACTGTGTTCCTCCTTGTTTGGCATTTGCCTGATCGCCGCGGCCGCGGATGCCCTCGACGTTATGCACATGAACGTGCTGGCCGGCGAGAATGGCGGCTGTCGTACGGCCAATGACTTCTCCGTATTTGCGTATCTCCGTTCCGGCAGGCACATCTTCAATCGCCACCTTATGCCCGAAAGGAATAGGGTCAAGCACCACAAGCTCCGTGGCTTGATCATTTTTCAGAAACGTGATGTGGTCTCCGGCCTGTAAATCTTTAATCGCGGTTGCCACATGATCCCGGGCATCCATGACAATTGCGCTGGCGCCGGCTTCAATAGCTTTAGACATTCAGGGCACCCCCTATTTATATAAAAATTAGGCTTGCTCATTCACCATACGATTCGTCAAGGATCCAAGCTTCTCGATCTCAATCGTCACGACGTCGCCGTCTTTCAGATAAACCTGCTTTTCTTCCGGATAGCCGAGCACGACCCCTTCCGGAGTTCCTGTAAGGATAATATCGCCCGGCGTAAGCGTCATATGCTGGGAGATGTAGCTGACGATTTCATCACAATGGAAAATCATATCCGAAGTGTTCGAGTCCTGACGGACCTCTCCGTTCACGATGCAGCGGATCGACAAATCATTCGGGTTGCCTACTTCGTCAGCCGTTACCAGGTAGGGACCCAAGGGGCTGAATCCGTCGCAAGATTTGCCCAGCAGCCATTGATGGGTGCGCATTTGCAGATCGCGGGCCGACAAATCATTGACGTTGCAGTATCCGAATACGTAATCGAGCGCGTTTTCTTTGGACACGTATTTCGCTTCCTTGCCGATCACGATAACCAGCTCCGCTTCATAGTCCACCTTGCTCGTCACTTTAACCGGCAGCGGGACATCATGACCGTTCCCGGTCAGCGTATTGTTGAATTTGTTGAACAAAATCGGGTACTCCGGAATCGGCGCATTCGTTTCTTCCGCATGCTTGCGGTAGTTGAGACCTACGCAGATGATTTTGTTCGGATTCGGGACGCATGGCTCATAAGTCAAATGGGCTTCATCCAAGAGGCAGCTGCTTTCGCCTGCTGCCAGCACCTCGTTCACATACGCCTGCAAAGCGGATAAAGCCGTTTCTCCTCCCTCGATGACTTGGTGGACCGTTGTCGGTACGCCGCTGCCCTTGGCCGGAAGCTTTTGCAGCGCTTTCATAATAGGTACAACGCCGCTGTCCGTTTTAACGCCTAACTGCTGTAATCCATTTTCGTTAAAAGTAAGTAGCTTCATAAGATTTCATTAACCTCCGATTCTAGAATAGACGTTATACGTTTTTGCCAAAGACGACGCCGCCGTCAATATAAAGAGGGGAACCCATCATGAATTTCGAATCGTCCGATGCGAGAAACAGCGCTGCCTTGGCCACATCCTCGGGACGGAGCAGATCGCCGCTGAGCTGGCGTTTTTTAAGCGATTCGTAGCCTTCTTCCATATCGTCATAGGAAGTGCGCAAATAGTCTTCGACAAACGGCGTTAGCACCGTACCCGGCAATAAGGCGTTTACGCGGATGCCGTAAGGGGCGTAATCGACCTGCATGGACTTCGTTAAAGCGAGAACGGCTCCTTTGGTCGCCGAGTAGGAGGCCCGGCGGGCCAAACCGATTTCGGCAATGCAGGAGGACATATTGATAATCGATCCGCCCTGCTGCTCCATCATGTGAGGGATCACGTATTTGTTCGGCAAAAAGACGCCGCGGATATTGATGTTGATCACGCGGTCCCACGCGTCCGGCTCTACCTCATGAATGGCGCCGACACCGCTGACCCCGGCATTGTTGAACAGAACGTCGATCCTGCCGAATTTTGCGATCGCTTCGTCGACCATCGACTTTACCGATTCAGGGACGGTCACATCGGCTTGGATAAATACAGCCGATCCGCCTTCCGACGTAATCTCCTCCACCGTCTCCCGGCCCTTATCCGCCGCCAAATCGTTGACAATGACCGTCGCGCCTTCCTTGGCGAACAGAAGCGCCGTCGCTTTGCCGATCCCTGAACCGGAACCGGTGATAAGTATGATTTTGTTCTGCAGTCTCATGGCTTTCAACTCCTCATTCATAATTAGTAGAGGTTTACCACTTTCTAGCTTCAGGATTGCGACAACCTTTTTGCCAGAGCGCAAATTTCTTGTTTGGCCAATTCCCGCTTCTGCTCCCACTCATGCTTAAACATGGAGCAGCTGATCGCGGCCACGACCCGCCCGTCACCGTCGCGGATTGGAGCAGCTACGCAGCAGAAGCCCATCACCGCCTCTTCCATATCAAACGCATAGCCGGTCTCCCTCACGGCTGCGAGGTCCCGGAGCAGCTCTTCCCGGGAACGCAGCGTATGCTGGGTAAGGCTCGGCGCGAGCTCATCTTCGGCATATAAGGCACCAAGTTCCGCGTGATCCAGCCACGCGAGCATGGCTTTCCCGAGCGCCGTCGCATGGGCGGGCAGCTTTTTGCCCGGCTCTGAAGCAATCCTGACGGGGGATGGCATTTCCTCCTTGGCGAGATATAACACCTCTTGCTGCTCCAGTTTGGCAAGCTGGATCGTCTCAAGAAGAGTCTGCTTCGTTATAGCCGCTTCCTTCCGGAAACGATCAATGAGACTGAACTGCTTGAAAAACGCGTTGCCCCAAGCGCCCAGCTTGGAACCCAACGAGTAAGTGCCGTCATTTTCACGAACTACCCATTGAAGCGTTTCCATCGTGTTCAGCAGCGTAAACATGGAGCTTTTGTTGATTTCCAGCTGTTTGGACAAATCGATCAATTTGAGCTCCGCGGGATGCTCGCTGATCAGCAGCAAAATATCGTTTGCTTTCTCCAAAGCCGGAACCCAGTATTTTCTTTCCATTCCTGCCTCCAGCCAAATGGTTTATTATACTAAACCGTTGTTTATTATTTTAATAACCTGATCATATCATCGGTTGTTTTGCGGCGTCAATCGTCTTTATTTAATAAAGTTGTTAGAATAGCAAACGCTTTCATCTCTTGCGAATTAAAATGTAAAAAAGCGAAGCTCCTCCCATTAGGGATAACTTCGCTTTTTTCTTTGCTTCTTGCAGCGTCTTCCAAAAAGAAATGCATGTTCGGAAAACACCGGAGCCCGATGACGATATTCGCGGGAAGATCTGATCCCCTCTACGTCCCCTCAACCGTGGTTTCCTTAAGCTGTTTTCTCATGAACAGCCAGCCCAATAAAGGCGCAAATCCCAACCCGATAAGAAGCCAGGTTATGGTTTTTGGAGCATCGCTGATCGATAACACGACCACGTAAAGCAGAATGCCTGCCAAACGTCCGCTCATCAGGCACAGCTCGCGAAGCACCATGAGCTCAACCCGGTTATTGGCACTCTCCTCGCTTGCTCCCATCAGGTCGAAACTGACCGATACCATAGGAATCATATACAGCGGCAGAAATGCAGCCATGCCGATGCCCATGACAAGCAGCATGCCATACTGCAAACTCCACAGCAAGGGAATCATAAAACCCGCCAGCAGCAGTGCGCCAACCAGCATGCCCGCATACCGGTAGCGGGGTTTGAGCCACCTGCCGGCAATCCAGAAAGTTACCAAGGATACGGCGGAGGTGATCAGTGAAAACTGCCCGAGTTTCCATTCCTGGAGGGTCGCCTCATATACCAGCAGCACGATAAGGAAGGAATACACGCCTTCCCGAAGCCCCTGTGAGACCAAGCTGAGAGCTACGCGCCGCCATGGACTCCCAGAGCGTATGAGCTCGCGAAAAGGAGCTCCCCACTGGTAATGGCCCTCCAGCTTCCGTTTTTTCAGAAAAAAGCTGAATACCACGGCTACTCCAAAAATCACCAGCGATATGGTGAAAATTAGCCGGTAGCCTACATTATCCTGCATCCGCGAAATGACCCAGCCCGAAAACCACGGGCCGACGATGCCTGTGACCGAACCCAACAGGCCCATCCATCCGTTAAACATATCGCGGTTGTCCGCATCCGTTACTTCAAAAGTTACCACATTAAAAGCGAGCCAGTACAGGCCAAGCGCCGCTCCGAGCAGCAGCCCCAGCGGCCAGATATAAAACACGGCGTTTCTGCCCGCCAGCAGCACCAGCAGATAAAATAAACCTGATAAGGCCGTTCCGACGCGGAGCGCATTCATTTTGTTATGCTCCTTCACCCATTTCCCCGCAATCCAGAAGGTGAGACCAAGCGCAATTTGCTGGCTGACCGTAAACCAGCCGAGCATGGCGTAGTCCTGTTTGCTTTTCCACAAAAATACGTTCAGGAATGTACCGGACAATGCTCCGGATAAAACAAACAATCCATTCACTGCAAGCAGCAGTATGGATTGTCCGTCAAGAGCTCTTTTCATCCTTCTCCCTCCTTTAACCGAAACAACCAAACTGCAAAACCTCGGATTAGGATGTCCCAATGGGGGAAGAAAAATGAATATTTATAAAAAAAGCCGCCCTCCTCAACCAGAGATGCAGCCCCTAACCTTATTATTCTTGAATATAAGAGCAGCAGTAATCGGTAACGGCCGCCACTTGAAGTTTAAATTTCGTATTTGCAGGAACGGTGAATTCGCCCTTGTCTTGAATATGTATCCATTCGGTTTCCCCTGGAAGCAGTACTTTCAGATCGCCAGCCAAAATTTCCATGATCTCGATGGAGTCGGTGCCGAACTCGTATTCGCCGGGCAGCATGATGCCAAGCGTTTTTTTCGTGCCGTCTACGAACAGGACCGCGCGGCTGGTGACTTTACCGTCAAAATAAACATTAGCTTCTTTAACAACCGTTACATTTTCAAATTGCGACATGGTCTCGTTAACTCCTCTACGGGCAAATAGTGATGAATACGGCATCAGCAGATGTTTTTTATTCTATTCGCATTTGTTTAATAGGGCAAGAACCTTTTGTTAAATGCGCCTAACTTTCGTAGAAGTGTGCCGGTACCACCTAACGTCTTAATAACGTTTTTCTTACGATTTTACCGGATCGTTTTGCCCGAAATCAGCTGCCAGTCGCTTTTGGGAACGGTGATAACCCGCTTTCTCCAGCGCCTTAATCGCCATTTATAGCCTTCGCTTCCGGCCATGCTTCCTAAAGATGCCAGCAGTATGCTTGACGTTACTAATTTTGCCGCGAAATAAAGTCCCGTGCCTAACAGCAGGTCTATAAAAACTACTGTTTTTATGGCATTCAGGGTTTTGCCGTTCAGATACAGCACGAATACCTTTTTGGGTTTATTCAATCTTCATCCCCTCCCCTTAAGCAGTATTCGGGAGGCAAGTTGTCCTATCCCATCTTTTGCGGACCTGAACGGCCGGTTCCCTGTTAGTTCTCCTTCCCTCCGCGAGCTACACGAAAGCCCTGATCCGGGCCAAAACCGTTCGCCTCGAACTTGCCCCGGAAGGAAACCTCCCCGCTGCTGACATCGCCAATCCAGCCGCCGCCTTTCACCACTCTGTAGGAGCCCTTTATCGTATCCGAGTCTTCGAACCAGTCCCAGCACCATTCCCTCACGTTGCCCGACATATCGTATAGACCTAGTTCGTTCGGTTTCTTGCCGCCGACAGGTTTGGGTTGACCGTGGTTGGCTTCGATGGCCGGCCAGCTCCAGTCTCCTGACAAGTATCGGTCCCCGGCGTTTCTCCAGTACCAGGCCACGTCATCCGCCTGATTGCTTCCGCTGTAGGCGTAATTTTTGGTCATCTGTCCCCCGCCAGCAGCATATTCCCACTCCGCTTCCGTCGGCAAACGATAGCCGTCAGCACCCTTATGAATCGTAACCGTCCATTTCAGATTGTCATATTCGCTTTTGTTATCCGGGTCTTGCTGGTTTTTATTTATATCGTAATAAGGTTCCAAACCTTCTTTTAGGCTTCTTTGATTGCAATACTCAACTGCGTCGTACCAGCTGACCATCTCCACCGGCAAGCTGCCGCCCGGGAATTGGGAAGGGTTATTTCCCATGACCTCGGTCCACTCTTTTTGGGTAACTTCATATTTGCCGATATAAAAATCCGATAAAACAACGTTTCTTCCAACCTCATTGGATTGGGGCGAGGTAAAAGTCCCGCCTTTAACGAATATAAAGCCATCGTCCGGATGGGGGTTATTGTCCGTTTTTCCGGACTTCACCTGCGAGCAAGCGCTAATGAGAACGGTTAGTGCCAGAATAAAGGCCGTTAACGGCTTCTTTTTCATACTGATTTCTCCTTTACACCTGATAGTCAGGAAAGAGGTTAACCTTCGAAAAATAAAGGGCCCGCGGCGGTGAGGCCGAAGGCCCTCTGAAACGTTAAAGCCAATAGAAACTAAACCCGGTAATAAGGATAGGGCCGGTTTAAATTACCATACCGTTACATTGGCATAACCGCTGCTTTGATAACCTTCTACGACCATGGCCTGGTAAGCCCAGCTGCTGCCCAGGTTCATGCCTTTACTTTTCCAGGCATTAACGTGGTTGTTAAAGTTGATTTGCACGTTGCTTCCCGTCGGTCTCTTCGACTGTCTTACGCTCCAGTACTGGGTAAAGGTCTGGGTTCCATCGATCGAAGGCGCATTGTAGCGCGTGCTCGTATACAGATCATAGGTGCCTCCGTCGCTGGTAACGGTTCCTTTAAAGGTTCCTGTAGGTCTGTAAGTTCCCCAGCTGTCGACCACGTAATATTCGATGAGGGAATTCCTTGTCCATCCATAAAAAGCCAAATAACCATTGCCGGACGGCGAAAAGGCACCCGCATTGTAGTTGACTACCCGCGAAGCGTTCCCGGTTTGCCAGCCTTTGCCGATTACGAAATTGCCGCTGTTTGTCCACGAAACGCTGAAATTGCCTCCGGATCCGTTGGTTGCATTTACGGTGCCGCCGCCGTCGGTCCAATTCTGCCAATAGTCCGTCGCTGCATGGGTGGTTGCCCCGAACAAGCTGAAACTCATGGCTGCCGTAAGGAGCGCCGTCAACATTTTCTTTTTGAATTTAAGCATAAATCTACCTCCTAAAATGAGAGTTTGGTGAATGCTTGCCTTCTTGCGGACTGATCGCTGCTTCCCTCGCAATTACAGCTCAATCTGATCATCCATTCCTTTTGGATTCCACCTCCTCTATAACCAAATTATAGAAGTAAGCGCTTTCTTCACAACCCGACAAATTAAAGTTTGATCCCCCTAAGATTAAAGATTTTTAATAGTCTGATTCGCTAGAATTGAAAAAAACCGCGCCAGGCGCGGTCCATAAAGGATAGAATTTAACTTTATCTTTTTATTAAGAGCCGAACTGGGCTTCATGAAGTTGGCTGTAAACGCCCCCGGCAGCCACCAGCTCCTGGTGTTTCCCCTGCTCGGTGATGCCCCGCTCCGTGACGACGACGATCCGGTCCGCGTTTTTGATCGTAGCCAGCCGGTGGGCAATGACCAGCGTCGTCCGTCCCTCCGAAAGTTCGCTCAGCGACTGCTGGATGGCCTTTTCCGTTTCCGTATCGAGCGCCGACGTCGCTTCATCCAGAATCAGAATCGGCGGATTCTTCAGAAACATCCGGGCGATGGCCAGCCGCTGCTTTTGTCCGCCGGACAATTTGACGCCGCGCTCCCCGATGACGGTCTCCAAGCCTTCCGGCTGCGAGCGGACAAATTCATCAAGGCGGGCGCGCCTTACCGCTTCCCAAATGTCCTCATCCGAGGCTTTCAGGTTGCCGTAGACGATATTTTCTCTGATCGTGCCTGAGAACAGAAAAACATCCTGCTGGACAATCCCGATTTGCCCCCTCAGCGAAGCGAGCTTCATATGCGTGATATCAATGCCGTCGATCGTAATCGCTCCGGAACCGGCATCATAAAAACGCGGCAGCAGACTGCACAGCGTCGTTTTGCCCGCACCCGACGGGCCGACGAAAGCAATGGTTTCACCCGCACGGATAGTCAGATCGATATCTTTGAGCACCTTGGCTTCATTTTCATAACCAAACGTGACCTTGCTGAACCGGATGTCGCCGCGAAGATGATGAACCTCTAGCGCATCCGGCGCGTCAGCGATATCCGGCTCGGTCTCCAGCAGCTCCAGGTAGCTTTTGAAACCGGCCATGCCTTTGGGATAACTTTCGATCACGGCGTTGATTTTATTAATCGGCCCCAGGAATACGTTCGACAGCAGCAGAAATCCTACGAACTCCCCGCTCGTCATTTCCCCGCGGATGACAAACCAGGTGCCGCACACCAACACGAATAATATAATAAGCCGCATTAAAAAATAGCTGATCGACAGGTTCTGTGCCTGAATCTTGTAGGAAATAAATTTGGTTTGCCGGTACTGCTCGTTATTTTCGGCAAAACGTTCCGATTCAAAGCTCTCGTTGGTAAACGCCTGCACGACGCGAATGCCGCCGATGCTGTCCTCCACCCTCGCGTTGAATTCGCCGACGTCTTTAAACATCCGCTGAAAGGCGCGAATCATTTTCCGGTTGAAATGCAGGGCCAGGAAGACCAGTCCCGGTATAATCACCACGGCCAGGACGGCCAGCTTCCAATTGATCGTCAGCATGAGCACGAAGGCGCCGACCAGGGTCATGACGGCGATAAACAGGTCCTCCGGTCCATGGTGGGCCATTTCCCCGATTTCCATCAGATTGCTCGTCATGCGGGCCATCAAATGGCCGGTTTTGTTATTGTCAAAAAATCGGAACGACAGCTTCTGGACGTGATTAAACAATCTTTTTCTCATGTCCGTTTCGATATGGATCCCGAGCTGATGTCCCCAATAAGTCACGACGTACTGCAGCAGGCTGTTAAAGCCGTATACGGCCAGAAGCCCCACGCATGCCCAGAAAATAACCGGCCAATTGCCGCTAGGCAGCAGGTTGTCGACAAACTTGTTCACGACGAGCGGAAATCCCAGCTCCAGCAGCCCGGAAAAAACCGCACAGCAAAAATCAACGAGAAACAACGTTTTGTAAGGCTTGTAATAGGAAAAAAACTTCCATAACACGGGCTCCGCCTCCCTTCTTTGTACTCGGCACCTGCGAATGAATCCGATCATGGATTATGGATATAAAGCCTTTTATGCCCGCGAACGGGCCAGCAAATACAGAAAATACGGCGCGCCGATGATAGCGACAATGATTCCCGCCGGTATTTCCGATGGCTGCAAAATCAGCCGGCCTAGCAGATCGGCGACGATGACCATCAGCGAACCCATGAGTGCGGAAGCGGGAAGCAGCAGCTGATGTTTTGCTCCAACCAGCCTCCTTGCTGCGTGAGGCCCGATCAAGCCGACAAATCCGATGCCGCCGCTTACAGCCACGCATGAACCGGCCAATCCGACGGCGGCCGCAAGCAGGACCACCTGCTCTCTCGATACCCTTGCCCCCAGGCCGGTTGCCGTCATTTCGCCGAGATTCAGCACGTTCATCGTTCTCGCTTTATAGAAAACAAACGGAAGCAGGATCACGATAAAAGGCAGCAGGGCCAACACGAACTTCCAGTTTGTTCCCCAGATGCTGCCGGCCATCCAGGTAGCCACGAATTGATATTGCTCGGGACTGATCCGGAGCGTAATGACAATCGTTGCCGCGCTGATGCCTGCGGCGACGGCGACGCCGGTCAGCAGCATCCTGGTCGGCAGCAGCCCCCGATGACGTTTGTACGAAAGGACAAAGATGACGGCGGCTGTCAGCCCCGCTCCGATCCAGGCCAGAAACGGCAGCATAAAGACCGGAGCGTCCCCCGGAGTCGGGAAAAAAGCCACATACAGCAGTACGACAAGTCCCGCCCCGGCGTTGATGCCGAGAATTCCCGGATCGGCAAGGGCGTTGCGCGACACCCCTTGCAGGATGCAGCCGGATACGGCAAGCCCCGCTCCGATCAGTATTGAAATGACGATCCTAGGAAGGCGGAATTCGAACAGGATCAGGTTTTCCTTAGAGGATCCGCCTCCAAATAACGTCCGCAGCGTATCCATCGGCGATAGACGTATAAATCCGGTGTTCATGCTCAGGATGAACGCCATGATAATCAAGAGGCCGAGGATGAGCAGCATCAGAATCCCCTTCCTCTGCTTCCGTTTTGCCTCCGGAGACTTTCCGCTTTCAGGCAAACTTTCGGTTGTAGCTGGCATCCTAGATCCCTCTCCCTTCCTTAAACGAGATGTACAGGAAAAACGGGACGCCGATGAGAGCGATCAACGCGCCGATCGGCGTCTCGTAAGGCGGATTCACCATCCGTGCCGCAAGATCGGCCCAAACGACCAGCAAAGCGCCAAGCACGGCGGAGCACGGAATGATGAGCCGGTAATCGACGCCGACCAGCTTCCTTGTCAAATGCGGAATCATCAGGCCGACGAAACCGACTGCTCCGACGACCGATACGGCGGCTCCGGCCAGGATCAGGACGACAACGGTGCCCGCAAGTTTGACGGCCCCGCTCCTCAGGCCAAGACCTTTGGCGACGTCCTCTCCCAAACTGAGCATCGTGATCGATCTGGACAACAGGATGGCTCCGATCAAGGCGGCAAGCACCCAGGGAAACATGATTTTTAACTGAAGCCAGCCCGTACCGGCGATTCCTCCGGCGTACCAGAAAGCCAGATCTTGACCGATGCGAAAATAAAGGGCAATGCCTTCGCTAAGCGCGGTCAGCAGAGCCGATAAAGCGGCCCCGGCCAGAACAAGGCGCAGCGGCGTCAATCCCCCTCTGGCCATGGAACCGATGCCGTATACCAGCCCTGCGCCGATGCCCGCTCCAAGAAACGAATATAAAATCAAGAACATAAACGGCAGTCCCGGGAAAAAAGCAAAACACATCGCCAAAGCAAATCCTGCGCCGGCGTTTAAGCCAAGCAGCCCCGAATCTGCAAGCGGGTTACGCGTCATTCCCTGCATAATTGCCCCGGCCACGGCGAAGGAGGTTCCGACCATAGCCCCGGCAAGCACGCGCGGCAGCCGGAGCTCCTGGATGATCTGATGCTGCGTCAAATTCGGGTTATAATGAAAAACGGCTTGCCAGACGGTCAAAAAATGAATGTCCGCCGCTCCAAACGATACGGAGACACCAATGCTCAGAAGGAGGGCTATAATTCCGCCGACAAGAATAAAGGTGGCTGTCCACGGCCGTGATTTCAGCGAAACGGTTTTCAGCTTTTTCTCCGGCTCAGCCGGGTTTATCTCTGTTTTGCCTAAACTCATGGGAACCCGCCTTTCTATCAGAATGAACAATATGAAAGGGCCGCTTCAGCACAAGCGGCCCTGATAGGCATGCGTGGATGGGAGGAAAACCTATTGTTTTCCCGTAATGGCACTCACCACATCTTCGGCCTCCATGCTTTCCGCAATCGGGCCGGAAGACATCCAAGATCTCGCCGAGACTTTAAAGACCTGATTTTTTTTCACGGCAGGAATGGACTGCCAAAGCTGCAGTTTTTCGATTTGCTTGGAGGATTGGACGGCTTTCTGGAAATTTTCTTCCGTATCGATCGATCCTCCGTAGATGGCAAATATGTAGTCCGCGGTGAGCGAAGGCAAATCCTCCAGGGACAAATTAATGCCCCAATCATCCTCGGCTTTCTTCTGGAGGGCTTCGACGCTTGCGTCAGGCTTCAGGCCAAACTCGGTATAAACCAGGTTAAAGCTTGGGAAGAAGAGCTGCAGGTCCTTATCCGAAGGACGGATGAAAGCAACGGTTTTATCCGTCCCCACCGCCTGAACGATTTTATCTTTAGCCTGCTGCAGCATATCTTCGTGGCTTTGGATAACGGCCTTGGCTTTATCTTCAATCCCCAAAGCTCTGCCGATTTCGAGGACGGAGGTTTTCCAATCATCCGGCGCGAAAGCCAGCGTAGGAGCAATTTTGCTTAACTCGTCGTATCCTTTTTGATCAATCGAATTTTTCTGAACCAGAATCAAATCGGGATTCGTCTTCAGAATGGCTTCCAGGTTCGGCTTGAAATCCGGGCTTTCCGATACCGGAATGTTCAATTTCCGGATTTGGTCATCCAGATAATACCCTTTGAAATCAAAGGCATACACCATCGGTGCACCCAGCGACAGCATAAGGTCCTCTAATCCGAACACAGCAACCCGCTGCGGATGGGCCGGAACCTCCGTTTCCCCAAAAGCATGTTTAATCATAATAGGCTTGTCCGCATCGCCGGCGCTGTTCGGCTCGGCAGTTTCGACGGCCGCTTGCCCGGTGTTTGACTTGGCTGCCTCAGCCGTCCCGGCTGCGTCGCCGGAAGCTCCTTTATTTCCGCAAGCGCTGACCACGGCCATCAACAGCATCAGAGCCAGCAGCATAGTTACGGCCTTCCATGGGTTACGCCCTTTTACCGCAGCTGAAGCTGCGCTTCCGGGTCTCTTTGTGTTATTCACGTTCATGTTCCCCTCCGTTGTTGATAGTGATAATCATTATCGATAATGAGATTATATATCACCTGTTGTTCGGATTGGAATATGAAAAAATGCCGGATTTTGCAGGTTACAGAGCACGAAATACCTGCAGCAGCTCATCAAGCAGATGATCGTGTCGGTATGCGTTGTATTCCAGGATCGGCTCGGCTACCCAGGCCGGGCTTGATGTCAGAAATACATGACCGCTCCGGACGGCTTTGAGATTTTGCCAAACGGGCGACCGCTGCGTTTGAGCCCATAATTGGGATGATGCCGGATCCTTCATGACATGAATAAGCAGCAGGTCGGCTTCGAATGCCCCCAATTGGTCAACCGATACGAATTCGGTAAACCTGATCTGCTCTACCCCTTTAGCTGATGCAATTCCCAAATCGTCATAAAGAACCGTACCCGCCTTTTTGCCCCATACTTTGATGCCTTTGGAGCTGAAATTGGCAATAAGCAAAGAACCCTGCTTAAAAGCGGATGGAACGGCTTCCCTGACGGCTGCGGCCTTCTCGTCATAACGGGCCAGCCATTTGTCCGCTTCCTTCTCCCGGTCCAGGAACTGTGCGGTCATCAGCAGATGGCCTCTCCAGGTTTCCTGATGCCAAGGCAGAAACAAAACGGGAGCAATTTCGAGCAGCTTTGCTTTCTCATCGTCGGGAATCATCTCATCCAGCGCGATGATCTTATCCGGACGAGCGCGCCATAACGCATCGCGGTTAAAATCATAGTCGTGGCTCAGCGGGATTTTGACGTCGAATTTATATTTCTTCCGGTATTCATCCGTCCAGGACTGATCGATCGGTGCGGCATAAGGAATGATCTGCAGCGTCAGCAAATGGCCGATGTTGGGCCAGCTGTAGGCGGCGATCCGGCTGCTGCGGTTGGCCGTGTAAATACTTGGCGGAACCCCGACATACTTATTGAATTGGCTGCTGAAGTACTGCGAGTCTTTGTAACCGACTTTCTCTGCAATTTCCCGCAGTGTGCCGCCTTCCTCCAAATATTGTTTGGCTCGGTTGATCCGGATATCGGTGAGATACTCCATGGCGCTTTGACCAAAACGCTCTTTGAAGGATCTCATGAAATAATACCGGCTCATGCCGGCAAGCCGCGCCAAGTCTTCAACCGTAATGGCTTCCGGGTAATGCTGCTCCATATACTCGCGAACCTGTTCCAGGGTATTTTCGCGGGGTTCCGTTTTTTTCAGCAGCATATGAAGCAGGTCCTGAAATCCGGCGTGACTTGCAAACCGGTCTGCGGGATCGCCTGTGTTCCAGTGATCCATGATTTTTCCGCAAAGCCTCAACATTCGTTCAGGGGAAGGAACGAGGCCTGTCATTTGTATGGAGCGTTTTATTCCATTAGCCGCCTGGTCGCCGGAAACGTCCGGCATGGGCAGCTCTTCCGGCAGCGAAATATCGAACTGAAAAAGAAACAGGGATTGTTTGCCTCCGCCGGGGGAGTCAAATTCGAGTCGGGGTCCGGGAGGCACGACATAAATCTTGTCCGGGGACAAGGCGAACACCCTCCCGTCGATGACAAGATGTCCATGCCGCTGTACGCCGGTAATCAGCATAGGCGACGGACATTCCGCGAAGATGAGATCATTGCCATGGTGGTGATAGTTTCTTTTAACCGCATGGGTCAGGCTGAAACGAGCCCCGGAAGGCCATTCTTTTCCTATGGATTCGTTAGAGAACAAAGGAAAATCCAGCATGGATTCGTCCTCCTTTCGTTTTATCCAGGTACAAGGATTTACTTCAAGTTTTCGTATTTCCGAGCGCTGTCAAAAAGCTCTGACAAACGCCTTAGCTGGCTGTCAGAGCTCCTCTATTAACCTTGTACGGACAACAGCGAATCCGTAATAAATTGGAGTTGGGCCTCCAGCGAGACCGGATCGTTGTAGGTGTCGCCTTTAGGGTTCAGCTGGAACACGTGTCCGTTCTTCACGGCCGGCAGCCCCTTCCAGATGGCGCTGTCGTAAACGACCTTCGGATCGCTTGTATCTCCCGACCAGGGACAAGTGAAGATGATGTCTCCCGCGAAATCTGGAAGTTTCTCTAACGAAATCGAAGCCCAGCCTGTACCGCTGTCGATGGCCGCTGCTTGGGCCGCCTGCGGAGCTTTCAGGCCGAATTCGCCGTAGATGATCTCCCCGCCTCGTCCATAGTTATGCCCGAATACATAGAGTCCTTTGGCGTAAGGATTGAGGATCGAAACGGTTTTGCTGCCTACCGCCTCCTGCACCTTCGGCTTCAAGTCATTGATTTTCTGCTCCCATTGCGCTACCCAGGTTTTGGCCTCTTCCTCTTTGCCGGTCAATATGCCAAAATCGATCAATTGGTCTTTATAGTTTTTCTTGCCGTATTCGATGGCGACGACCGGTGCGATTTGCTCCAGCTTATCGATTCCCTCGGTACCCGTGTAAGTGATGATGAGATCGGGATTCAGCGCCAGGATTTTTTCCGGCGTAGGATCGGTGCCGATATCTTCAACGCCGTCCAATTTGCCTGCCAGGTAGGGATTCTCCATCGGTCCGGACACAACGCCCACCGGTTTTACGCCCAGAGCCAGGAAATAGCCGGTGTAGAAGCTCGTTAAATCGACGATGCGCTGCGGCTGTTTGGGAACCTCGACATCCCCGTTTCCGGCATGGAAAATGACAGTTTCAGCGGAAGCCGGCGTTTCGGAAGCCGCGTTCCCTGCGGAAGAAGCTCCATTGCTTCCAGTCTGCCCGCATGCTCCGAGCAGTAAAGCTGCTCCCAGTACAAAGACCAGGAATAAATAAAATCTCGTAGACTTATACAAAATGAATCCACCCCTATGTAAATGATAATGAGAATCGTTATCAATATAGCACGGGAAAGCGGTGCAATCAATTCCTTTTTTTTGAAAAATAATCTTTCTTATCGGATTTCGAGAAACCAGCAGCAAAAACCCCCACGATTTTGCAGGGGTTTCTTGAGGATCGATCCAATGAATTCTATGCCAAATTAGGTCGAAGTCTGGGTGAATTTTGATTTAAATTTCGATTTGTTTAATCACTTTCGCCGGATTGCCGCCTACCACCACGTTGGCCGGAACATCTTTGGTGACTACGGCTCCCGAAGCGATCACGACGTTATCGCCAATCGTTACTCCCGGGTTAATGACGGCTCTTCCGCCCACCCATACCTTGTTCCCGATCGTTACGGGTTTGCCGTATTCGGGTCCCTTAATTCGTTCGTAAGGATTTACGGGATGTGTGGCCGTGTAAATATGAACGCCTGGGCCGAACATGCAGTTATCGCCTATGCGAACCTCGCAGACATCCAGAATGGTGCAGTCAAAGTTCGCAAAAAAGTTTTCGCCGACATGAATGTTATAACCGTAATCAAACCGGATGTTCGGCTCCATCCCCAAACTGCCGCCCGTCGATCCGAGGAGATCTTTAAGTATCCGCATTCTCAGCTCCTCATCCGTTTCGGCGGTCTGATTGTACATCCGGGTCATCTTTCTGGCATAAGCGCGCTCGCGTGTCAACTCGGGATCCCAGGCTTCGTACAGCTCGCCATCCAGCATTTTTTGTTTTTCAGTTTTCATGGTTAGGGCTCCTTTTCTTTTTTTACGATCAGATTGTGACTTTGCTTACCTTCTTTTTTCTACTAACCTCAGTGAGTAGGCCAGGCTTTCCAGCGTCATGGTTATTAATCCATGCCTATAATCCTCATCCGGGCTTTCGAGCATGGTCAGCATTGGCATATGCATCTCCGGAATCGCCTTCAGGCATTCCTGACGGATGAGCTCCAGCCCGGACTGGTCCACCAAACTTCCCGTTAGAGCAACCGTCTCCGGATTTAGCACTGCAATCAAGCTGGACACGGCGCGACCAGCCAATACGTGAAAAGTAGTCCGGTCATGCAGCTGTCGGAACTGCTCCTCGGGAGATATGCCAAAAGGCAAAAAGGCGATTTCTCCGGCGAAACGGGTTTTGCCTCTATGGATTTGTCCATTCACCATAATTCCTGATCCGGGGAAGCAGCTCTGGTCAAAAGTGGCGACCACCACCGTTTGATCTTCTTCATAGGCCTGCTTCCGGTAATAGCCGTACACGGTCAGATTCATATCATTTTCGATAATGACTTCAATCCCGTGTTTTTCCCGGATAGGCGCTTCCAAAGGGACGTTGATCAACTCCTGGATCTCGCTGACATTTACGATTCCTTGATGAACAGCGCCGGGCACTCCGATGCCGACGGCTCGAATTTGCGGATATTGGCGGATTAGCCGGTCAATCCGATCATGGATTACCGGAGGATCCATCACTGCATTTTCCTGGTAACCCTCATGGATCGTTTCTCCTGCCAGATTAGCAATCCGGTAGGTAAGGGAGTGGGCTTTCGTCCCGACTTTAATGATCAGGCAGGCAATATAGGAAAAGTCCATATTGTACTTATACCATTTGGCCGGCCGGCCGCCGCTGGATTCTTCCCGGTCCAGCTCCAATAACTCGCCGGTTTCTTTCAATTCGTTCAGGATGCTTCCGCAGGTCGCAATACTTAAGCCCGTTGCCTGCGCGACCAGTGCTTTGGTACCCTGATTCATGGTTTTAAGAGCTTGGCGGACCAGCTCCTGATTCATTTTTTTAACTTGTATCGTATTGTGGATGACGGGATTCATGACGGCTGTCCCTCCTTCTTCTCCTTTATCACAAGTCTTTTAATAAGTGTTACAATAAAGGTTTCATTGGAATGGGTCAAGCGGATATCCTTTAAAATAAAAAAGCTGCTTCGGCCCGGGTAAATCAGGCTGAAGCAGCTTTTCGCTTTTTTTCAATTTCTTGGATTCCTTCCCTTCCGGGATCGTAATCCTCTTCTTTTTACTTCCCAGAATCATTCATGCGTTTTCCATTTGCATTCCGTCAGCTTGATCTCGCTAAACACCGCTTTGAAGGAGGAGTCCTCCGGGCTGCAGGCATAGATCCCGAGCTGAATTTCTCCAGCCCCTTCAAATAAATGAAAAATACGCATTTGCTTATAAGCCGCTCCGTCATACGATTGTTCGATCAGAAAATCGCTTTCCCGGCGGCTGACCCGGTAATACATCTGTTTAACGGCCGCCTCGATATCGGTGGTAGCCCAATCTGAAAATCCGTGATTCGTCACTACGCTCCCTAGCCGCTGATATTCATCATTTTCGTATTCAATTGAAGCTTTCGACCAGTTATCGCTATTCTGGTAGATGATCACTCCGCATTGATCAAAACGGTGTTTGCTGTCGAACTCGGTTTTCACTTCAAAAGAAAAAAACGGTTCATCCATCTTGAACAATAAAGCCGGAGCGTTATCATTTCTGAACCCATAGTAAGTCCGCTGCCAGAAATCGGTGCCCGGGTCGGTATGTATGACAATTTGGTCTTCCTTAATCAAGTAATTTTGGGGCTCGTTTAACCAGAAAAAGTCGAACGATTTTTTTTCCACTCAACCTGCCTCCTGACGGATTCCATTTCTTCCCGAATAATAAACTACAATACCCACATTACCACCAATCCGTACAGGATTCCAACACCCAAGACTCGCAGAAAAAAGGAGCCCCAGGGGCTCCCTTCGTTCCTTCTCTTAATAAGCGCCGCGAATATGATCGTGAACCTGATCCACGTAAAATTCCCGCAGCCGCTCGTGTTCCTCCGCACTGAACGGTTTCGCGGCCATTACGCCAAGGTTATCCTCGACCTGCCGGACGTTCTTGAAGCCCGGAATGACGCAGGTGATTTCTTTAAAGTCCAGCAGCCAGCGGAGCGCGGCCCGCGTCATGTTGCCGCGGCCTTCCGCCATCCAGCCCAGCTGGGAGGCGAGTTCCACGCCTTTCTCGAAAGGCAGCCCCGCAAACGTTTCGCCGACGTTAAACGACGCTCCGTCGCGGTTAAAGTTCCGGTGGTCCTCTGCTTCAAAGGTAGAGTTGGCCGTGAATTTGCCGGTCAGCAGGCCGCTCGCAAGGGGCAGGCGGACCAGCAGCCCTGCGCCGCGTTCGCTCGCGCGGGGAAGAAGTTCCGCGATCGGCTTCTGCCGGAAGATATTGAAAATAATCTGCAAAGCCTGCACGCCGGATTTCTCCAGGCAGAACAATCCTTCTTCCACGGTCTCGACGCTGACGCCGTAAGCGCGGATTTTACCTTCCTGCTGCAGCTTGTCCAGCACCTCAAACACAGCCCCCTGCTGTAGAATCTCAAACGGCGCGCAGTGGATTTGATACAAATCAATTGTGTCGCGCTCCAGCCGTTTCAGGCTGTCCTCGCACCACTGGCGCACACGCTGCTCCGAATAAGCCTGCGGATCAAAGATGTCCCCCTGACGGCAAAATTTCGTAGCGATATGAATTTGATCTTCCTTGCCTTTAGTGGCCCGGGCGAGCAGCCGCTCGCTTCGGCCGTCGCCGTATACGTCGGCCGTATCAAAGAAGTTAACGCCTTCCTCCATGGCTTTATCCAAAGCGCGGAGCGATTCGGCTTCATCGGTCTGTCCCCAGGAGCCTCCAATCGCCCAGGTGCCAAAGCTGACTTCGCTGACCTGCAGGCCCGTTCTGCCGAGCGGACGTTTGTTCATAAACGTAGCCTCCTTATTTTTTTACAAATAAATCCCAACGTTCCTATTGTAGCAAAATCAGGCATGAACACGCTATCATAAATGCTTTATCATGCCGTCTTTAGCCGCTTCCGCTTCGTCCCCTGCTTCATTCGGTTTCATTCGCTGTTCCTTTTGCCGGTTTCTTCACAGTTCTGCCCGCCTTGACGTGTTTTAATTGGGCGACAATAATTACGCTGATAATGACCAGAAGGAACCAGGAGCTGATTTTGCCTACGCTGACCGGGTGCCAGGCCTGGTACTGGTCCGGATACTTCCAGGCGTTGAAAAAAGTAGCTATATTTTCGGCCAGCCAGATAAAGAACCCTACAAGGAAAAAAGCCAGCGTTAACGGCATTCGGTAGGTCGTATTCCGCACGCGGTAAAGGATCCAGGTTCTCCAAAAGACAACCAGCACCAGCAGCGTCAGCCACCAGCGGAAATCCGCAATAAAATGATGCGTGAAAAAGTTCAGATAGATGGCGCCGCCAAGCAGCCCCGCGGAATAAAGGCCCGGCCAGCCGGTCATATCCATCCTCAGCCTGCGCCATACCTGACACATATAACTGGCCACGCTCGCATACATAAACCCGCTATATAGCGGTACACCAAAGATTTTGGTGAACGCGGGTTCCGGGTACGACCACGATCCCATATGAACCTTGTAGATTTCCAACGCTAATCCGATTAAGTGGAATACGCCTATCACTTTAATTTCATCAAAGGTTTCGAGGCCGCTCCGGTACATCACGTATTGCACGGCCAGCAGGATCAGCAGAATGAGATCATAACGATGGATCCAGGGGAACCGGATGTACCCGGACACGGCTAATGTTGTAAAAATCGCAACGGGAAACAGGCAGCTCATCGCCTGATGATAACCAAAATGCAACAGTTGTACGATGGGTTTCATTGACTTTATCACCTCGTACGCTTCAGGATCATCCTTAAAAGCCTTCGTCCGCTTTATATTCCATAATATCCCCCGGCTGACAGTCCAAAGCCCTGCAAATCGCTTCGAGGGTGGAGAAACGAATCGCTTTGGCTTTGCCGTTTTTTAATATAGAGAGATTTGCCATCGTAATTCCTACCCTGTCCGACAGCTCGGTTACGCTCATTTTCCGCTTGGCCAGCATCACGTCAATATTGATAATAATCGCCATTGTGTTCACCTCAGACCGTTAAATCGTTTTCGGATTTCATATCGACGGCATTTCTTAAAAGCTTCTCAAGCACGGCTGCAAATACGCCAATGACCAGGGAGGCGAAAATAATGACCAGCCCGATCACGATGATGCCCGGAGCGTCGTCCATATCTGCCATGAGGTACAAGAAAGGAAGAATCGCCACGTACAAAATGCTGATGACAAAAGCGCAGAATTTAATGATTTTCAAGGCTCTCACGGACAAATTCGAGAAGGCGGTGTTTTTGTCTATGTAGCTCAGAAGTTTGAAAGCCTGAAACAAAGCCGTAAAATACGGGATGGCTGAGGCATACATGCCAATTAAAGTCGGATACAGCCAGGAGCCCGGAAAATAACCGTCCAGCCCTTTTACGATTGCCGGCAGTCCTAAGACGCACAAAGCCAAAATTACGAGCCCAAACAGACATACGGCCGCCTTTAAAAAGAGGGTTGATACGCGTTCCATAAATTACACCTCACTTGTTTTCTTCAAATAGAATTTACCACGTAATTTATCGATAATCAATAAATAATTATTAATTTTAAGTATGTTTTTATTGTTTCAATCAAAAAAAACCTTCTGCCACGAATCAGCGGCAAAAGGTTTTGGATTTTTTTGAGCTTGATTTTATTGCGTTTTTACGGCTAAACGTCTTTCCTCCATGATCTTCCGCACTCTGTCCCTTGTAACCCCATCCTCAAGCGGAATATGGATAGCGATCAGCAGGTCTGGAATATCCGGGGAGGCTTGAAAGGTAATATAATCAAAAGCCAGCTCGCCGACGACAGGATGATAAAGGATTTTGTGAGCGTGCGAGTAGTTCAGCACATCGTGAAGCTCCCAGAGTTTCTTGAACTCTTCGCTGGCTTCGGATAAAGCCCTGACCTGTTCGCTCCACCAAGGGTCATCGACATGGCGGGCATATTCATTACGGAATTGGGCGACGGTCTGCCGAGCGTGCTCCTCCCACTGATTCCCCTTCATTATACGGAAATTTTCCGAAGCAAACGTGATCCACAGCAGGTTGCGGCCTCTTTCCGATCCCTTATTCAAGTCTTCGTACAGCAAAAACATCGCTTCATTCCAGGCAATAATATTCATCCGGTCATCCATGACGCAGCCGGGACTGGTGCCGAGCTCGTCCAGAAGCCGCTGTAAAACGGGGCTTACCTTGATTTGGGGAATTTCTTTCACCGGAGGCGGCTGCCGGTGGGCAAGAAGAAACAGATATTTTCTTTCTTCGGTGTCCATCTGAAGCGCTACCGCCAGATTTTCGAGCAATTCCCTGGATACCTGAATCGGGCGCCCCTGCTCCAGAAAGGTGTACCATTCCAGGCTGATCCCGGCGAGCTCGGCAACTTCCCCGCGCCGGAGACCCGGCGTCCGTCTGCGTCCCCCTTCGGGGATCCCGGCTTGCTTGGGCGTGATCCGCTCGCGCCGGCTGCGAAGGAAATGAGCCAATTCTATATTGCGAATCATTTCTTTATTTTCCAACCCACGTTCCTCCTAGCTTCAAACTTAGGCAGGGGAGTGGCGATACCAGTATAATCAGTCACCTTTTTAGCCTGCTTTTTCATATATAAGATATTTTATGTGAAAGCAAAAACTTAATCAATTCCCCAAGAAGGAGCATGAACATGAAAAAAGATTCCAACACCATTCTTATTACGGGAGGCGCAACCGGCATCGGTTTCGCGCTCGCCGAAAGATTCATCAAAACCGGCAATGAGGTCATTATTTGCGGCAGAAGAGCGGACAAGCTCGAAGAAGCCAAAGCGAAGCTTCCCCAGCTTCATATCTACCAAACTGACTTGTCTAAAGCGGAAAATCGCGTGAAGCTTTACGAACAGGTTACACAGGACCACCCGGACTTAAACGTATTGATTAATAACGCAGGCATTATGCGTTATATGGATCTCGATTCCAACGAGCCTTGGGAAGATACTGCGCTTGAAATCGCAATTAACTTGGAAGCGCCGCTCCATCTTTCGATGCTGTTCACGCAGCATTTTAAGGGAAAAGACCACCCTGTGATTATGACTGTTACTTCAGGGCTTTCTTATGTTCCGCTTGCCACTATTCCAGTTTACTGCGCGACGAAAGCAGCTATTCATTCGTTGACATGGAGCATGCGCAATCAGCTTGAGAAAGATAACATTGAAGTTATCGAAATTAATGCTCCGCTTACCCAAACGGATCTTGGAAGCCGGGAAAAGAATGCAGGTGGAGTAACGGTAGACGAATTTGCGGACGAAGTGATGAAAGGACTCGCGGCAGGATCCCAGGAAGTGACTTACGGATGGTCTCATCTTACGTCCCGGGCTACCCGTGAAGAGCGTGAGGAAATCTTTAATCAGCTTAACGGCTAAAAGACAAAACCCGCCTGCTATCAGGCGGGTTTTTCCATTTCCATTTCTATCCCTGTTTCAAGGAGTAGGCGCTTTTGCGGGCTTGTTCAAACCGGAGGATGCGTAAATATCGGCCGCCAGCTTAACCGCTTTAAGTCCCTCCCACCCGTCGATCGAAAACGGGGTCCCTTTCTCCAAGCAGGAATAGAAATCGTGTATCAGGCTGGCGTGGCTGCTGCCCCAGTAGGATTTCCCGGGAGAGTCTCCGGGGGCCGAGGCGCCGCACAGTGTTTGTTCCACCCCATCCTTCACGAGGTAGAGGGAGTCGTTCCGCTGGACCAGCTTGCCGTCTTCAAAGACGATCTCCAGCTCGACCGGCGAATTTTCTACATAGCCATTTGTGGCATAAAAGATCGCCGCTGCTCCGTTCGAGAAACGAATGCGGGCGTGGGCGGTATCCTCCACCTCGATAAAATCACCTAACGCATCCGTAGTCACGCTGCCTCGGACCGTCTCGATTTCGCCTCCGAACCACTGCAGCAAATCCAGCGTGTGGATCGACTGGTTCATCAGGACGCCGCCGCCCTCCGAATCCCAGCTTCCGCGCCACGGGCTTTGCGTGTAGTAGGCTTCATCCCTGAACCAGGTCACGACCGCTTTCATGCCAATCAGCCTGCCCAATTCGCCAGACAGCGTCATCTCTTTAATTCGGACCGACGCTTCGTTATACCGGTTTTGAAAGCAGACGCCCAGCTGCTGCCCGCTGCCCGCAGCGGCTTCGGCCAGATTTATACCCTCCTGTACCGTATGGGAAATCGGCTTTTCGGTCAGCACGTGTTTACCGGCCTTAAGCAGAGAAAGCGCCATTGGAGCATGCTGATTATGCGGCGTGCATAAATGAACGACCTGAATATCCGGATTCCGGAGCAATTCCTGGTAGTCCGTTAAGGCCTCGCAGCCATACTCCCGTGCGGCGAGATTCGCCCGTTCCGGGTCCGTATCGACCACGGCCCGCAGACGAACCCCCTCCAGTCCGGCCAATGCCTTGGCATGAACCGGAAAAATACTGCCGCAGCCTACTATGGCTGCTCCTATTTCCTTCATCTCTATCGCCTCTCTCGTTAAAACTGCAGCAAATGTCCTTCCTTGCCCGTGAGGGTCAGCGCCTGCTTTTGCGCCTGGAGACAAAGCTCGGCTGCTTTGAATACATGCTCCTGCGTCATGGCTTTTTCGGTCCGGTGCAAGCAGTCCAGAATCAGCTCCCCGAAAAACGGGTACCCGACCTTTCCGCTGACATCCGCGTAGTGTTCGCCTTTCTTATCGGCCCAATAAACGTGATCGCCGCTCCCGGAACGGGCGAGATCCACGTATTTTCGCAATTCGATATACCCTTCCGTTCCAAGAATGGTGCACCTGCCGTCGCCCCAAACGCTTAGGCCGTCCGGCGTAAACCAGTCCACCCGGAAATAATTCGAAGCGCCGTTGTCGCCGACGAGGGCAGCGTCTCCGAAATCCTCAAGCTCCGGATATTCGGCGTGCGCATAGTTCGCCACCTTGCTGTGCAGCACCTTGGCATCCTTACAGCCGGCATAATAAAGAAACTGCTCGATCTGGTGGCTGCCAATGTCGCAAAGAATGCCGCCGTATTTCTCTTTATCAAAAAACCAGTCCGGACGGGTCGGGGCATTCAAGCGGTGCGGTCCCAGACCAATAACCTGAATGACCCGTCCGATGGCGCCTTCCTCGATCAGCTTGCCCGCGTATACGGCACTTTCGACATGAAGCCGTTCGCTGAAATAAACCATGTATTTGCGTCCGGTTCCCGCGACCGCCTGTTTGGCGTCCTCTAATTGAGCAAGTGTGGTGAAAGGCGTTTTGTCAGTAAAATAATCTTTGCCTGAAGCCATCACCTTCAGTCCCAGCGGCCCCCTCTCATTCGGTACGGCCGCCGCGGCTACCAGCCTGACTTCAGGATCTTCCAAAATCTCTTCCGGCGAACGTGCCGCCCGAACCCCTGCATAACGCTCCGTAAACTCCTTTACCTTGACGGGATCCGGATCGAACACCCATTTCAGCGTGGCTCCGGCCTCCAGCAGCCCGTTGCACATCCCGTAAATATGGCCGTGATCCAGCGCCATGGCCGCCACAACAAAGCCGCCAGGTTCAATGACTGGCTTGGCTTCATGGACCGGGGCGTACATCATGCCGTCTTGTGCGCTCAAGCCTTAACCCCCTCGCATTTCCCAAGCAGATAGTTCAAGCTGATGGATACGCTCTCGAACGGATCCCGCTGGCACTCATCCTGTTCGACGATCCTCCACTCTACTCCGGTCTCATCGCAGGCTTGGATAATCGCGTCATAATTCATGTTTCCTTCGCCGACTTCGGCGAAAACCTGTTTCCCGGATAAGATCGCCATATCTTTGAAATGAACGACCTGCATCCTTCCTTCAGCCTTGCGGATCCATTCCACCGGATCGCCTCCGCCGGCCTGAACCCAGTAAAGATCAAGCTCAAAATCGAAAGAGGCCGGGTCAGTTTCTTCAAACAGAATTTCCATGCCCGTTTTATCCCCGAACCGTTCAAATTCAAAATGATGATTATGATAAACAAACTGAAGGCCGTATTCGTTTTTCAGCTTTGCTGCGATTTCTCCGGCTTGCGCGGCAAAGGTTCTGTAGCCTTCCTCCGAACCCCTGAACGATTCAGGCATGGAGCCAAGGCCGACATAGCGGCAGTTCCACAGCTTATGCTGCTTCGCGACGGCATCGAGCTCATTGACCAGCCGCTCCCACGGTATATGGGTCGCGCATATGGACAAACCGGCGTCATCCGCCAGCTTTTTGACGGTTTCAGCCGGAATGGGGCCGATACCCGAAACCTGGGCGGACCGGTAGCCGGCTTCCGCTACCTTCAGCAGAGTCTCTTTTAATCCTTCTTCGGTTTGGGTGAATTTCCGCAGAGTATACAACTGTACGGCCAAGTTTTCGGGTCTCATCTTTTGAGATCCTCCTTTTTCATATTCATTCTAAATGGGATGAAAACTTAAAGATTTAGTGAGTTCCGCTGACGTCCAGCGTACGGCCGGCGGCCGGTTTCTTTTCATATTTGGAAGTTTCGATTTTTTCTTGCAGAAGCTCATGGAAACGATCCTCGTTCAGCGGAAGATCCGCCCAATCATCTTCCCATGCGGATAAATGCATGGCATTCGACAAGGTCAGTCCCAATATGCCCTCTTCGCCCGGCGCAATCAGCTTTTCACCGTGCAGAATCGCATTGGTGAAATTCCGCAGAATGCCCAGATGTTGCTCGCCGTGCCCGGCGGGGACCGGAATCTCGCATCTCCAGCATTCCGGCGCGCCAAAACCATTTTTATAGGACGCGTTAAACTCCGGCTCCGAAACACGCAGCCGCCAGAAGACAAGCTTATCGTCTTCCACAACGATTTTCCCCCGGTCTCCTGTCACCTCAAACCGGTTAGTGCCGGGCGCTTCTCCAGTGGTTGTAACGAACAAGCCGGTTGCCCCGTTTTCATACTCCACATAAGCCGTCACGTCGTCTTCTACCTCGATATCGCGGTATTTGCCGAAATGGCAAAAGGCGCGAACCCTCTTAGGCATTAACCCCGTGGTCCACTGCCATAGGTCAAGCTGATGGGGATCCTGGTTGAGCAGCACGCCGCCGCCTTCCCCGGCCCAAGTCGCTCTCCAGCCGCCCGAATCATAGTAGCTCTGCGAACGATACCAGTTGGTGATGATCCAGTTGGTCCGCCGGATTTCCCCCAATTCACCGGAAGAGATCAGCTCTTTAAGTTTTTGATAGAGCGGATTGGTCCGCTGGTTGTACATGATACCGAACACCTGCCCGGAAGCAGCAGCTTTGGCGTTCATTTCTCTGACCGCTTTGGTGTAAACGCCTGCCGGTTTCTCGATGAGCACATGCAGTCCGGCTTCGAAGGCCTTAATCGCAAGCGTAGGGTGATCGTAGTGCGGAGTAGAAATGATCACCGCGTCGATCTTCCCGGATTTGATCATGGCTTCGGGTTGATTAAATTTCTGTACCGTCTGCGGCAGACGATCTTCTGCCCAAGCCAGAGCGTTCGGCGAGATATCGCATACCGCAGCCAGCTCCGCTCCTTCAACCTGATCCAGCAGCTGGACAGCATGAGACCTGCCCATATTGCCAATTCCGATAATTCCGAATCGAACCTTCTTCATTCTTTTGGAGAACCTCCTTGTGATCTTATTCTTATGGATAGAGAATATAACGCTTTCATTGGAAGTTGAATGGTTGAAACTAAGACAGATTTGCACAATACTAAGGTGTTCCTGCCAAATTTTTAGATTATAATGTAAGGGATGAATGAATCAGGAGGTTTTCTTGTTATGTCCGAAACATTATTATCCTTCACCGAAAGTTTGATGGAAAACCTGGCGGTATCCGTTTCATTGGTTCATTCGAGATCCCATTTTGGAGGTTGGAACCGAACGGATGAGATCCCGTCCTTTTGCAGGCTGTATTATATCGCCGATGGAGAAGGAAACGTCGTGCTGAACGGAGAAAGTTATTCTCCGCGCCCCGGACAACTGATGATTATGCCTGCCGGTTCCGTACAAACGACGCGGACTTCCCGCGAAAGGCCCTACGCCCGCCATTTCTGCCATTTCGATGCTCAAATCGGGGAATGGCCGCTGTTTCCTCCGGACGGAAAGCTGGTTATCGTGGACGCCGAAGACCCTGAGGAAACCCGCAAGCTTTTTATGGAGATGGAACTACATTTCAGCCAAGGCGGCTATCTGGCTCCGCTGCGCATAAAATCGGCATTTCTCCATTTGCTGGCCTATTGCCTGGAGAAATCGGGATATTCGGAAGAGCTGAACCGTATCCTGCTTCAGGAAGAACGGATCAAGCTCGGCAGCGTGCTCCATTATATCGATGAACATTTGGATCAGGTTATGGAAATCGATACGCTTGCGGAAGTCATCCATCTTCATCCGAACTATTTCATCCCTTATTTCAAAAAACTGATGGGCGTAACGCCCATGCAATATGTGCAGCAAAAACGAATGGATAAAGCGAAACGCCTGCTTTCTTTCTCGGACCTGTCCATATCGGACACGGCGGAACGGCTGGGCATGGATCTCCCCCATTTCTCCCGCACTTTCAAAAAAGCGACCGGAGTCAGCCCAAGCGCCTTCCGCAGAGGAACCAAATAACCGTCGTTCTCCTTTCGATATGGGAACGCGTGAAGGAGCCTTTTTGAAAGATGACCGCGCCTGCTGACTCCAAAAATAAAAAAAGCCGTGCAATTGACACGGCTTTCCGTGATTCTTCTAAAACCCTTTATTCGACAGCAGCAGCTTCAAAGGTTTTGACTACCTCATACATGCCCGGTTCAAATTTGGCAAAGGTTAATGCTTCCTGGAGATAAGGAAGGGGCCTAGGGTCATTGCGCATGGCTTCATAGTCTTCCTTGCTTCTCCATCTAGCGTACATGGTTACTTTTGTTTCGTCCAAACTTTGATGGAGACTGGAGGAAATAAACCCGGGAGCGAACCGAACGGAGACGTCCGTCGCTTGGGTAAGCAGCTCTATTAGGCGTTCCCGATTTTCCGGATCGACGGTAAAAACGTTAATTAAAACAACAGTCTGATGATCCTGCGATTGCGATATTTGAGTCATTGGATGAGCTCCTTTGATTGTAAGTTTAAGGTTTTGGCCTGAGTCCATAATAGCACTGTTTAAAAACACAGTAAACAAATTATGTAGTTTTTGTCTATTTCACGTTAAAACGAAGTATAAAAAGACCGCCGGACAATTACCGGCAGTCTTTCCTGTCTTTTACGTAGTAGGCTTCTCCTCATATTCGCCGGACAATTCCTTCAGCGATTTGATTTTACCATGGGGATGCTGATCCTGCTTGCGTGACTTCCAGGCCGCTTCTTTTCTTCTCTTCTGGTCAGCCATGACAGATGCCCTCCTCCGGAAATAGAGATGTTTACTACTTCCTTATGTTGTCATTTCGGGGCGCTGTTCATTCCTTGACCTTAACTCCATTTAAGTTATAGCCCTAACTTATAACTCCAAGTCCGCTGCGCGCGCATTCGCTTCTACCTGCTCCGGACTTTTGCAGCCCGGGATGACACAGCTGACCGCAGGATTCTTCAGACACCAGGCCAATGCCCACTCCGCCATGCCTACCCCTTCAGGTACTTCGTTTTGTCTGATTTGCTCGACCAGCCGGAGCTTCTCATCGATTTCTTGCCGGTCGCGGCCTTTCCGTACGTTGTCTTCGAAAACGGCCCCTGGCTTGTATTTGCCGCTCAGAAAACCGCTGGCCAGCGGAACTCTGGCCAGCACGCCGAGATCCTGCTCTTCGCACGAAGGAAATACCCGCTCCTCCGGCTTGCGGTCCAACCGGTTATAAACGACTTGAATTGCTTTAGCGTTCAGCTCAGTGGCTTGGCTGGTCTGATGCAAATTGTCGTTGCTGCCGATCGAAATACCGAGGTTGCGGATCTTCCCGGCCTGCACCTGCTTGTCCAGCATCGTCCATAACGCATCGTTATCAAATACCTCATCCGGGCCGGAATGAAATTGATACAGGTCAATATAGTCCGTTTTCAAGGCTTTAAGGGATTCTTCCAGCTGAACACGGATTTGATCGACGTTCCAGGCATGCTCCCAGTGGTCATGCCACTGATGGCCGAATTTGGAGGCAATGATCCAGTCCTCCCGCCGGCCCCGTGATAGGTAATCGCCGATAAAACTTTCCGAGAGATGGTGAGGGCCATAGCACTCTGCCGTATCGATCAGGTTAATGCCCAATTCTTTTGCTCGGTTCAAAATGTCGTCAACTTCTTTCTGGGTATAATCTTTCCCCCAGTCACCGCCAAATTGCCAGGTTCCTACGCCTACAACAGATACGTTTAGTTCGGTTTTGCCAAGTCTTCTGTATTTCATTCCATTCACCTCTCGCTTAATATTTCGCCTTACCATTCGCTAACGCTTTCATGATAGGCCAAACAACCGGATTTTTCAAATTTGGATTAGCCGCGGAAATAGGTAAAATCCCCCTGTTTCAAGCAAGCTTAAATCCGGGTAATTAATCTGGTTAATAGATGGTTGAAACGCCCTAATAATAAAGTAGTGCACGGCTAAATATATGGAGATCAATGGAGGTAAACGATGCATCGCGTAAACTTGAACCAAATCACCTTCAATCAACAAGTGTTTGATCATGCTTCTTTCGGAATTGGCCTTATTTCACCCGAAGGCCTCATTTTGACCGTAAATCCTGCCATGGAGAAAATGTTCGGTTATACCAAAGAAGAGTTTGACGGGAAGCCGATCGGCAGCTTCGCCCACCCGGATGAAGCACAAACCGACATTGCCGGTTTAAGGGAATTGATGAGCGGGAACGATGAAGTCCAGATTGAAAGAAGATACATCAAGAAAAATGGCGACATTATGTGGGTACTCCTCTCCGTCAAGCTGTTCTGCGATGAGACGGGCAAGCCGAAATATTACATTTCCCAAATGACGGATATCACCAGACAAAAGGAATCCGAACGGCGGCTCCAGGAGTCTGTCGAACGTTATACATCCCTCAAGAAATATAACCATGATGCCGTGATTTCCTTTGGCCTCGACGGGCGAATCATCAATACCAATAAAGTGGCCGAAAAACTGACCGGATATGACATTGAAACCGAGCTGATCGGCATGGAGCTTTCGAATTTGATCGGGCAAGAAAAGGTAACCAAAATTCTTGAAAAGTCTCTTTACGACAATTCCATCGAACATGAGATTGAAAGAATGTACGCCAAGGACGGCAGCTCGGTCGAAGTCCTGGCCAGCATAGCCCCTATTTTTGTGAGCGGGCAAAACATAGGTTTTTACCTGATCTGCAAAGATATCTCCGAGCAAAAAAAGCTGCTGCTCGCTAAAGAAGCGGCCGAAACCACCAATAAAGCCAAAAGCGAATTTCTCGCCATGATGAGCCATGAAATCCGGACGCCTATGAACGGAGTAATCGGAATGACCGATATTCTGCTTGATATGACGGATTTAACCGAAGAACACAGAAATTGCATCGAGGTTATCCGCCATAGCGGAGAAGCGCTGCTGGGCATCATTAACGACATTTTGGACCTGTCCAAAATCGAAGCCGGACGAACGGAACTTCAGGAAGAAAATTTCGATTTGCGGTTATGCATCAAGGAGTGTTTTTCCGTCATCTCCAGCAAAGCCGAGGAGAAAAACCTGGCGTTGTCCTACACCCTGAATCATGATGTGCCGGATCATATTTATGGGGATTCGGACCGGCTTAAGCAGGTGCTGATTAACCTTCTCGGGAATGCGGTAAAGTTTACGCCGGAAGGCAGCATTTCGATTAGAGTCCAGCTGGAGGAGAGCCGGGACAAGCTGACTTTTACCGTTTCCGACACCGGGATCGGCATCGATCCAAAACGGCTGAACGATATTTTTGAACCCTTCGCTCAAATTGACAGCTTTATGAACCGCAAGCATGAAGGCACTGGCCTGGGGCTTGCCATCAGCCGGAAAGTGGTCCAACTGCTGGGCGGCGAAATCCATGCCGAGAGCGACGGCAAACACGGCTCTTCGTTTGTTTTTTCCATTAAATTCAAGGAAGCTGCAAGCTTGCCGCATGGACAAGATCTGAACTCGCTTCAAAATCATATGATGAAATCGAATATTCTGCTTGCAGAGGACAATCCCATCAATCGGCTGGTTATGAGCAAAATGCTTGAAAAAATGGGTCATACGGTGACTGTAGTGAACAACGGTTCCGAAGCGATCGAATGGGTCCGCCGAGAACATTTTGATCTTATTTTTATGGATCTGCATATGCCTGTTCTGAACGGTCTGGAAGCTGCGCGGATTCTGAAGCAGGAATTTAAAGAAAATTGCCCCCGCATCGTAGCCGTCACGGCTAACGCCTTAAAGGGAGACCGGGAAAAATGCCTGGAGGCCGGAATGGACGACTATATCAGCAAACCCGTCAAACGGGAAGCCGTGATGAAACTGCTGCAGCACTGTGCCGTGATTTGAATTTGATCTGGAATCCTGAAGCCTGAATCAAACGTTTAAGCTCCCCCTACCGCTGGTTAGAGGGAGCTTTTCTTTTTGGAGGAGGATATCGGAGGTTGGCGGCCGGAAGATCAGAATATTTTTAATGTGCTGGCCAGGATATATAAAATAAATAAGTGAACCGGGTAAAAAAGGTAAAATACATATTTGAGCTTCAAGCCGCGTTTTCCGTTATAAAAATAAAGGATGCCCGCGTCAAGAAAAGCCCAAACCTCATTCCAGGCCATAAGGGTAAGGGTTACGGAGCCGCCGATCATGGAAGTTAAACGATGGCTGCGAAGCAGGTACATGACGGCAATCGTCAGCACGCCAAACCCGTTGTAATCAGTCCTCAGAACCGTTGCGAGCAGCATGCCTATCAACAAAACGAACGGATAAACAAAAGCGGAATTGACCCTATGGAGCGGAAAACGGGAGCCCATAACGAGGTAAGCCGCTATCCAGGCTGCCCCAATGACCGCCACCAGGATATTTATTCCCATCGCCGAAAATTGAATATGATTCGCCGGGCCCCAAAAGCGGGATAACAGGTTAAATATCTGCAGCACAGAGGGAACCAGATAAACAATCGTCAGTATCGTGGAAGCGAACAGGCCGACGATAACCCTGAGGGGGAACCGTTTGGAGGTGGTCCACCGGTCTTTGACGGTCTCAAAGCCAAACAGCACTAACAAACCTATTAATAGAGTGAAGAAGACATTTTGTTTGCCTAAATCGACTATCCGCCCGCTGAATGCAAGATCAAACGGAAGTTCGGAAAGGACGGCAAAGCCGGCCAGACGGAGGGCATATTTTCTTTTATTCCGCGTGTGCAGCATTCCCTCCACCAGTAAAAAACAAAAGATCGGAAACGCCAGCCTCCCGAACATCCTCATATAGTGACCAGCCTGAACAAGCACGCCGTTATTGGCGTTAAATTCCGGGTTGGTTATAATGACTGCGGCAATGTGATCCACAAGCATGGAAAAAATGGCTATAAGCTTCAGCGTGCTTCCGCTTAAGCTTAGCAAAGCCCTCTTCTCTAAGGGCTCTATTTGCAGCGCGTTTTCGGTCATATTTTCCCCTCCTCCGGCATGTCGGAATTTGCACTCAGTGGCTCTTCTCCTCGCAGTCCTTTCGTACGGCGTCTAATTTCTGAACTGTGGCATAAAAAAGATGAAGCCGATCATTCAGCCGTTGAACCTCAACCTTAAATCCGAAGCGTTCAAACTCGCTGGCGAGCCGGGATAAAACAGGATACGGTCTAATTTCGCTGTTTTCGCTGTTGTCAGTGTTGATCATCAAGTCAGCCAGGCAGATGCGGCCGCCGGGTTTTAAAACTCTGCGCAATTCCTGAACGGCAAGCGGAATCTGCCGTGAATTCAAATGATGAAAGGCAAAGCTGGATACGGCAAAATCAAAGCTTCCGTCCATGAAAGGCAGCGCAAGGAAATTGCCTAATTTGGCTTCGATTTCCGGGAATTTTTGGCGGAAAATGTTTAGCATTTCCCGGGACTGGTCCACCGCGGACATGACCGCACCGCGGTTTTGCAGTTTTCCGGCCAAATTGCCGGTTCCTGCGCCCACATCCAGCCCTTTTTCCCCTTTGGCCGGTGAGATTCGTTCTGTGGTCAGCTTCAGCGCCCAATCGTAGTCCCGATAATGTTCAGTATCCGTCTGCACTCTTTGGTCATGCAAACGGGCGAGCCGGTCGTATCCCCACTCGTCGCTCCAGCTGTTTCTTTGCTCGCGAAGCTTTCTTGAGCCTTCAGCAAGCCGGTAAAGGACCTCCAGCGGCAACCTTTGATTGTTCGATACGGCTTCTATCATGCCGTCCGTTGTTTCAATGAGCTGCTTGAGCTCGAGCCATTTGGCAAACAGCACGGATCGGTGAAGCTCCAAATAATACTGCAGCTCGGCTGCTTCCCCTTCTTCCGTTTTCTCTAGGACCTCTTTTATATCCGACACGCTCATCCCTGCTTCGCGGAGCGAAATGATCGTTTCCAGCCGCCAAACCTCCTGCTCGCCGAATTCCCGGTAGCCGTTCCCAGCCTGCTTTTGCGGACGGATCAGCCCTTTGTCTTCATAAAATCGAACCGCCCGTGCCGAGATGTTCAGCCTGTCGGCTAACTCCTTGATCCGCACCCTCCATTCCCCTTCCCTTGTCCCGCTTCCTCTTCTTAATAGGTTTAGATTAAACCTTACCCTTACGTCAAAGTAAAGTTTTTTCTGAAAAAGCCGATGGCCGATTGATCGGTATGTCCGGGTATGACCGGTATATCCGATACAACGACACGCCAACACCAAATCTTTCTCTACGCCGGGAACTCATGCGCTTGACCTTCTCCCAACGTTAATGTGTACCCTTTACTCATAGCTTCGCATTTCAAAAAAACGGAGGTTGGAACATGAGTCTATTGATCAAAGGAGCCGTTATTTTAACCATGCGGAAGGAACCGCCGTTTACCGGAGATATTTTGATTCAGGGAGACCGGATTGCCCATCTGGGCCCGCATATCGAGTTTCCGGCGGATGAAGTCATTCAGGGAGAAGGCTTCGCTGTGATGCCGGGTCTGGTTAACGCCCACCAGCACTCGCCGATGAGCCTGCTGCGCGGTTTTTGCGACGATCTTCCGCTGATGGATTGGCTGGAGCAAAAAATGCTGCCCGCCGAAGCCAGCATGACGCCGGAAGATATTTATTGGGGAGCGAAACTCGCCCTGGCGGAGATGATTAAATCCGGCACCACGGCGTTTGCCGATATGTACATTCACATGAACGAAATTGCGGCCGCCGTTCGGGAGACCGGCATGCGGGCTTCCCTGGCGCGCGGCCTCGTTTTTCTGGAGGACGACAAAGGATCGCGGCTTGAGGAAGCGATGGATTTGGTCGAGCGCTGGTCCGGCGGCGCGGAAGGAAGAATTACGACGATGCTTGCTCCGCATTCGCCTTATACCTGCCCGCCCGGACCGCTTAAAGAAGTGATCCGTCTGGCCGAGAAAGGACGGATTCCGCTGCATATCCATTTGGCGGAAACCAAGGAAGAGGTGATGCGAATCCGGGAAAAATACGGACAGACGCCAACCGAATATCTATATGAGCTTGGCCTGTTCGAGCGCTTGCATGTGCTTCTGGCTCACGGCGTGCATTTGACCCGCCGCGATATCGGCCGCATAAAAGGCATGCGCGGAGGAGTGGCTCACAACCCGGTCAGCAATTTAAAGCTGGGCTGCGGAATAGCGCCCGTTACAGAGATGACCCGGCAGGGCATTACCGTCGGGCTGGGCACCGACGGAGCCGGCAGCGCCGCCAGCCTGGACATGTTTGAGCAGATCAAGGCTGCGGCCTGGCTGCAAAAGCTGGACTATGGCGATCCGGCGCAGATGCCGGCCGCCGCCGCGCTGCGGGCGGCTACCCGCGAAAGCGCCAGGCTGCTCGGCCTGGAGCGGGAGATCGGGACGCTTGAGGCAGGCAAAAAGGCCGATCTGATTATGATCGATCTACGGAAACCGCATCTGCAGCCTGTCCATAACATCGAAGCATTGCTTGCCTACAGCGCCGGCGGCGCGGACGTCGACACCACCATAGTAAACGGCCGGATCCTGATGCGCGGCCGCCGGCTGCTTACGATCGACGAAGAGGAGCTCTTCCGTGAAGCCGGTATAAGGGCGAAAAGGCTAGTAACAGGCGTTTGATCTCGCCTCGTATGGGGCAAGTCAAACGGAGTTTTTTTCCGGATAGGGCTGGGTGGATCGGATCGCGATTGCCGTTGCCTTGCAGTTCTCCGCTATAACAACAGCCCGCCAGGTTTGCGGTTAAACAGCTTGTCCAGACCATCCAGCTGCCATTCGAGCGCTATGGAGCCGTCAAGCATCCACGGCCGGTCCAAGAAATAAACGTTGCCGCGACGAACGGCGTCCAGCCTGCTCCAATCCGGACTTTGAACCACCCGTAGATAGGTTTCCTTCGCTCCCTCCATTTCCCCATAGGTAATGAAAATTCGGTCCGCTTCATATTCCGTATAAGAATCCGCGGGGACAAATAGCCGGGAAGAACGTTCGGCCATCAGCTTTCTTAAACGGGAAGGGACCTCGAAACCAAGCACATCATACAGGACGGGCAGTTCTTCGGGACGGTGCAAATAAAGGCGGTTGTTGACCGCATGAAACACGATGGCCGTCTCCCCTCCCTTCCCTTTCCTCCATTTTTTTTGCGCTTGTTCGGCTTTGAAGGCGTAGCGGTCGAGCCAGGCCGCTTCTTCTTTTTTTCGGTCCAGCAAATAAGCCAGCTCCTTCAAATTGGCAAACATATTTCCCTTCAGCTCCATCGCTATCGTCGGCGCTATATTTCGCAGCTCGCGGACAAAATCGGGATCTGTATAAGCGTTTACTAGAATTAGATCCGGACGCAAACTGGCAAGCCGTTCCAATCCTTCCGCCGTAGGCGTTATCCCTTCAATTACCGCAGCGCTGTTTTGATCCAGCGAATCAAGCAGCGGTTTCTCGGCGGCCATTGGACCCGCTGTTAGCGTCAAAAGGTCCCCCAGATGGGAAAAGGCGGCGATTTTAAATTTGGAGCGGCCGCTGCGAATGTACTGCCCGGGAGAGCTGCCTACCACTTTTTTAAAGCGGCGGCTAAAGTAATACTCATCCTGAAAACCCACGCTTCCGGCAATATCCGCCAGTTTTCCGGAAGTTTGCAGCATAAGCTCCCGAGCCCGGTTGATCCGCAGCTCCGTAATGAAATCGACCGGATTTTGCCCGGTCAGCTTCTTGAAAAGCTGCCTGTACTGCCAGGTACCGATTCCGGCACGCGAGGCAAGCCCGGTGATCGACACCTGTGTTTTGCAATCCTGACGCAGTTCTTCAATGGTGCGCTGCACCGCCATTAGCGTATTCTCCCTGTTCTCTGCTGTTTCAGCGTCTATAAGCGGTTTGATTTTAAGCTCTTCACCGATAAGCGTTTCCAGCGGCAGCGAGTTTAGCTTTTTCAAAATTCTTCTGGCCAAAGGTTTCCTTAGCGGCATAACCGCCGCAGCTGGCGGCATTTTTATAGAAGGTAATGTATAAACCCCTAACTCCAGTTCCTCCTTGGCAAAAATCCGTATTTGCTTTTTGGAAGCCAGCAGCAGGCATTCGCCTTGCCGTATTTCGTATGGCCCCTTTCCTGCGCTCTCAATCTCAACCCAAAGGCTTCCTCCTTTTGCAGCTGTTAGAAGCAAGGCGTTGTCCGGATCGCCCACCAGCTGTTCTTGTCCGGCCGAAATCCTGGTCGAAATTTTATAAGCAGGCTCCGCCTGCCCGTTTATCGCCAGCAGTTCACGCAGCAAAGGTTTCATTAACTTTTCTAAATGCATCGGAACACCTCGACTACCAATTGAGAATAATTATCATTTAAAACCATTATAAAGGATGCCGGAAAATAAAAGAAGTCCTCCCAACATTTCCGTTGAAAGGACTTCCGAAATTACGGGGCGATTTGCTGCGCCGCTTCGTCAAGCTGCGCCATATAGGATAGGGCGTCCCCGAGCCCCCACTGGTTGGTTACCGTATAAGTTTTGCCGTTTTTGACCGCTTTGAGCGATTTCCAGATCGGGCTGTTTTGGAGATCGGCAAAGGTTTGCTTCGTCAGCTCCGTGTCGTCGTCCATTTCCACAAACAAATGATCCGCGTCAAATTCCGTAATGCCTTCCAGCGTCACCGGCTCAAATCCGAAATTTTCATCTTTCTGCAGCATGGGCTTCAGCTTTTCGGGAGGAAGAAATCCAAGCTGGCGGTATAAAGTAAATCCTCCGTTGCGAATGCCGGAGACCCCTATATCCTTCCCGGATACAATCAGCAAAAGGGCGGTTTCTCCTTCCTTTGCCTTGGAGCTTATCCGTTTCTTCGTCTCCTGGACCTTGGCCTGATATTGATCCAGCCACTCTTTGGCCGCCTGCTCTTTGCCCAGCAGTTTCGCCAATTGGTTTAAATGGTCAAACGGGTCCGTGCTCCAAAAAGGAATCGATACCGTCGGGGCAATCTTCGACAGCTGCTCCGTTTCGCTCGCATCCCCGGTATCGTCCGTAATGATCAGATCAGGAGCGGCAGACAGCAGCTTTTCGGTGCTGACCGGGCGGTCTCCCACGCTGTCTACTCCCTCAAGCTCCTTCTTGAAGGTAGTTAAATTATAATCGGTCGTTTCGGCAGGTTTAACGCCTAAAGCCAGGAGATCGCCAACGTAGTTGATTGCGGCAATGCGGGAAGGGGCGATTGGAATGACAATCTGCTTGCCGCCAGCGTCCGTATAAGTCCGGGTCGATTCCGCGGCTGAAGCATTCCCCGCACCGTTATCAGATGCTGCGGACTCCGTGGCTGAAGCAGTCTGTGCTGCATTGCCCGAAGCTGCCGGCTGCCCATTGGCGGCAGAAGTATTGCCGTTATTTCCGCACGCTGTAATCAGCGAAATTCCAGCCAACAAAATCACGGCTGCCCATAGGTTTCGTTTTTTCATAAGAAGCTGTCCTCCGATATTGATAATCGTTATCAATTAGATTTTTCATCATTGTAGTATAAGAGGCACCGAAAAAAAATGGACAAATGTGAGATGTCTTAAAGGAAAAGACAAGCGACGCTGGTCTGCAAAATTCTTCGCATACGCATAAAAAATAGGCTAACCAGAGGTTCCGGCTAACCTGATTCTATAGCTTGGGCAGTTATTTGCACGATTTCAAGAATAATCGGCGTTCCGGCCCCTATCAGCGAGTTACCCGGAAACAGCGTAAGAACAGCGGGTGACAATTCAAAAAGCCTTCCTTCTTGAATGACGCCATTAATAAACAGATCGGAGTAGCTTTCGCTGCCAACCGCCGCAAATTCAGCCGGCGTATTCCCCTCGTCATCCGTAAATTCACTGGCAGAGATCGAGATGACCTCTTCTTCCAAATCGTCCGGCGGAAAATAAAAATAACGAAATGCGTTCGGCGTTACCAGGATTGCGCCCCCCGGAGGGCCTGGTGGCCCTGGCGGCCCCGTCGGACCGGCATCGCCTTGGGATCCTTGGGGCCCGGCTAACCCTGTTGCACCCTGAGGGCCTGACGGACCAGCAACCCCTGCCGGTCCCTGCGCTCCTGCCGGCCCTAACGGTCCAGCGGCCCCCGGAGGGCCTGGTGGCCCAATCGGCCCTGCTGCACCCCGCGGTCCTTGCGGGCCTATCGGGCCTGCTGCGCCCTGCGCTCCCGGCAGGCCGACTGGCCCTGCGGGCCCTTGCGATCCCGCTCGCCCGCTCTCCCCCGGATCGCCCGGCTGCCCAGACTGTCCCGCAATCCCTTCCGGGCCAGGCGGCCCGGCTTGCCCCTGCGGTCCTTGCGGGCCGGACCGCCCCGCTTCCCCGGGATCTCCGCGTTGCCCCGCTGCTCCTTGAGGCCCCGCTTCGCCTTGTGATCCCGGCGGTCCTTCCGGTCCTCCCGTTCCGGGGCAGCCGCCAATGCCAAAACCCGGAGGCCGGACCGGTCCCCTTGGCCCTGCCTCTCCCCCCGATCCCTGGTGTTTCCGGGGGCCTGCCCGTCCTGGATGCTCAGGCTGCCCGATTTCCCCGGGCCTGCCGGGCGGACAGCAGCCGGTATCCGGATGCAGGCACATGATCTCCCGGCGGTATTGCTGAAGCAAAAGCTCCATTCTCCGCAAACGTTGTTTGCATCGTTCGATCTCACTATGGGAATTTCGATGATGGGGGCGCTTTGATCCCGATGTCGACTTCCTCTTTTTCCGGCTTGATGTACGCTCTTTCCTTTTTTGTCCGGCAGCGCAATTCAGTTTCGCCAACAGCTACTCCTCCCCTACGGAATTCTGTGCAGCCACGTTATTCGCCCGTATTATCCTATGTGCGTTCGTGGAGAGACGAAATGGATAAATATCCCACGCGCTCATAAATATATTTTCTTAGGGTATAATGCCGTTCCTGTTGGGAGGTTTCTATCATTATTATGTTATGTATCGAGCCTTTCGATAACGTTTAATTCAGGAGGTGAATATCATGCCAGTTGTAAAACCTGTCTTTACCGCTACAGCTTCCGTGCCGGTTGCCACGGGCGGGGTTATTACGACCACGGTTACGCCGGCTATCACCCGATATTTTTCCGCTGTAACCGCTGATATGATCGGAGAAACGGATACGACCATGCTGGCCGGGAGTTTTGTCGACGATGCGGATGCGGCCATCACCGCATTTCCTGCCTTGACCGGCAGCGATTATTTTAACGTATATATCAACGGCGTGCTCCAACAGCAGTCGCTTTCCACCTTGACGACAGCGAGTCTGGTTTTAGCCGCGATCGATGTCGGTGAAGGTGTTCCGGTGCAAGTGGAGATCAATAGCTTTGGCAACGTCGCCTCTACAATCGCAACGCAGCCTACGATCTCCGCTCCTACCATCACCATCATTACTTAAAAATAATGCCCGCTTCCTATTAAATTGAAACGAAAGCAGTTCCTATACAGAGGGGCCGATTCGTTTCATCCGGGATGAAGCGCCCTATCTCCTGCCGGTTAAAGCGGCAGGAGTCTCTTTTCGTGCACCGATTCCCCCGGCCGCTTGGCTTCTGGAAGATTCCCGCGACATAACGGTTCGAAGACAACCTGATCCGATGCGACTGCGTGTCCTTGCCGCTTATATGTTTTTTGTGCAGCGGGCATGCAATCGAAAAACATGGTAAACTTGAATTTGCCATGACTGAAGGGCTGCTGGCCCGAAATGGCTGGCATAAGGAAATTTTTCAAAAATAGACGCGGGGGTTGCGAAATAGATGATAAAGAAACGGCCAATTTTATATGGGCTTTTAGTTGCGGTCAGTCTTTTTTTTATTTTGTATGCGCTGGCGAAAAATTACGTGGTGGATCCGGGCGCGATCGGATTTTTGAGCCATAAAACCAGTCTGAAAAAAGGATCCCTTGGCTTTAACCTGCCAGTTTGGCTGAACGTGATGTACGTTCACGTTGCTTTTGCCTGTATCGCCATGGCGTCAGGACTTCTCAATTTTTCCGATCGAATCTTTAGAAAGAGCAGAAAGTTCCATCGCATGAACGGCTACGTTTATCTCGTGTCCGTGTTTGTTGTAGTATTGACCTCCGGATATCTGGCTCCTTATGCGACGGGTGGGAAAATTAGCAGCATAGGGTTCAATGCCTTGAACCTCATATGGCCGTTTATAACCGTGATGGCGATTGTACATATCAGAAAGAAACAAATCAACCGTCACCGGAACTGGATGATCCGAAGTTATGCCTTTTGTTTTACCAATCTGTCCATTCATCTTTCGGCTTCCCTCGTTCAGACCGTTTTTGATCTTGACTACGTTACCGGTTATATGATCGGTATTTACAGCTCGATCGTTCTGCTGCTGATCCTTCCGGAAGTCATCATCCGCACGCTTTACCCACCCGGCAAAAAAACGTCAATCTCTTAAAGAAAACGGAGTTTTTTTCCTCACCTTCTTTATTTATGTCGTGAAACATCAATCTCATTAACTATAAGGATAAGCTAAAAAAATAGCTGGCCTGCTCCTGTTTTTCTTCAAAAAAAACCGCGAATATCGCGGTTTCTTAGCTATAGCTATACAGTTTCATTTGAGTTCAGAGCTGCGGTTTAATTCACCCATTGAACGACGTCTTCTTGGCTTCTTCTTGTTATCGGACGCGGATCCTGCGCCCGATAACCGAATGCGGCCATGACGCTTACGCCGTAGGTGCCGTCTTCGAGCAAGCCCTCTTCCTCAAGCAGCTTGTTCAGCTCGGTTTGGACAAAACCCTCAATTGGACAGGAATCGATGCCGAGCAGCGCCGCAGTGGTCATCATGTTGCCGAGCGCGATGTAAGTTTGCTTGGAAGCCCAATCAAACAAGGCACGTTCGCTTTCGAAAAGGTTTTGGTCTACCTTCTGAAACGTGGAATACCGTTCCATCATTTGGTGAACAGCTTCTTCCGGAATGCCTTTTATCTGGGTCATCTGGTTCCAGAAATATTCGGTGTCGTAGCGGCCGTTCTTGCGGGCCAAAATCACGACAAAGTGGCTGGCTGTCGGAAGCTGCCCTTGTGCTCCCCTGGATACGCTTTTAATACGGTCGCGAAGCTCAGCGTTTTGCACAACCAAAAACTTCCATGGCTCCAGGCCAATCGAACTTGGCGATAATCTTCCGGCCTCCAGAATCGTCTGGAAGTCCTCTTCCGCTATTTTACGGTCAGGATCAAAGGATTTTGTAGCGTGTCTAAATCGAAAAGCCTCCAAAATTTGCTGGCGTGTAGTCTCCTTGCTGCTCATTGTTTTCCTCCCTGCCTGATTGATCGTCTATAAAAATACACGGGTGTTTATTATAAGTAAGCTTCTATTCTAAGATCAATAGCTAGCTTTTATACACTTGATAATCTTATTCTCCCGCCGTAAGATTGTCAATTTCAGCTAAGGAGCCTCCTGGCAAAACCGGATCCGTTTGCCGGTTCATCCCTCCACCCTAAGCTGCTCCATTCAAAGAGGACAAGCCTGATGCTTATCCTCTGCTGCGGATGTCCATTCAATAAAATACTAGGATTAGGTTCGGCGTCTTTCTAGCAAACATAGCCCTACTCCCAATTATAAGGAGCTCGACAGGAAAGATACAGCCCCGGCTTGCCTGTAGCATTTTCATTCCGCAAGCGGACGTTATGCTTGTTATCGAAATAAATAGGCTCTAAGCATTTCCAAATTGGCAAGCTCGCGAATCTTCAGCCTTCTCATAGACAAGTTGATCTTCTTTTCCCAGCCGTGCCGGTCATTCAGTATCCGATTAGCAAGCGGCAGCAAACTCGCTGAATTTTCTTGGGTGCTATTCACACACAGCTCGGATAACCCAAGCTCCTTGTAGAAAGCGGATACCTCGGGATCCTTGGACAAACCGATAGCTGGAGTACCTGCAGACAGGGCCAGTAGGGAGGCATGCAGTTTCATCGCAATCACAACATCCATTTGACCCAGCCGTTCTTTCAGGTTCAGAGGTGTCAGTTCCATATCACTCATGATTTCGACCGTTCCAACAGGCCATTTGGCTGTAAACTTTTTGGCCGGCTCTTCCTCTCGCCCGCTGATATTAAGGGGAAATAGGGTAATCCGCGCACCTCGCTCCATAATCAACTGCTGAACAGCATCTAATAAAAGGTTTTCGTCCTCATCTGTTTGGTCGTGCTTGTCAGGGGTCTTTTCCGGCAATTGGATTCCGATCCGGGGAATCTCGCTGTCCCCCAGTTGGAGGGACCGTCTCCCCTGGCCCCTGGATTCAAAGCCGAAATCGGTGCTGGCTCCAGTCTCCTCTTCGCCCAGCCGGACTGCGGGATCCGCCGCCAGCTTGACCCGGGCTACGCCAAGCTCCTGCAGCAGCTCAAGCGATCCGTGATCCCGGACGGTAATCGCATCCGCCAAACCACAAATCCATCCGGTGGCCAGGCGCGCCTCCTCCGTCCGGAAAGGTCCTATCCCTATTCCATACAAAATCACGGGTTTTCCCAGCGTTTTGGCCATAAAAACCGGACCGCCGCAATAAGAAATGGCTTCCCTGCCTGCAGCGCACCGGGGTCCGTTCCGGAACAGCTGAAGGGCCGAAAAACCGGAATCATCCTGGAACAATCCGCCTCCGCCAACGATCACCAGATCGCTTTGACTGATCGCATAATGGAGCTGTTTGATGTCAAAACCGCTTATGCTGCGGACTTTTATCCGGCCGAAATAGGGCTTTAGCTTTAGATTGCGCAAGCTGACGGTGAGGACAGCATGGGGAAGTATCCTGCAGATCCGGTCGACAAGAGTCTGTAAAATGGCGTCATCGCCGGTATTTCCGGCCCCGTAATTTCCATGGAGCAAAATCTTCATGCCGCTGTTCACCCTCCCCCGGAATGTCCATAAACTTAATAATATCCCTTTCCTTATGAAAATTGTGCCAATGACCATTTCTTAGGGATTGGACAAATGTCCCTAACCGCTTTTGTACCTATACCGTAAGATGCTAAGACTAAACTTATGGAGGTGCCCGAGAAATGGCAAGCATAAAGAAACGGCGAAACATCAGCTCCCCGGAGGAGCGCTGTGACGAACCCGCAGTCTGTCATCCTTTGAAAAAAAAGAAAAAAAACAAACGTTCTTCGTCCAGAAAAGCTGTCAGACGTCCTGTCCGGACAACAGCATCCGCTCCTCAAATCGTTGTTCCCGCCCAGCCTGCTCCTGTGGTCAATGTGCCGGCTTCCGAAGTGAGCATCACTTCCCCGCCGCCAATCTCCTCTTTCCAAAACTATATCCAGTCCCTTGCCAATATTATGGAACCGTTTCTGGACAATCCGCTTGGAATAGAAGTTATTACTTCGCAGGGAGTGACTCAGCAGGCCCTAAGCGATCGTTCTGGAATCCTGCGCGCCATTTATCCCGGAGGGGTTATCGTTCTGGAATCCGCCGAGGGGGAAGAACTGCACTTCTTTTTAGGCCAGCTGATCGGTTTCCGTTTTCCAGGTGTCGTTCCCGTCGCTTAATTTCTGCCGGATGAAGATTCATTTTTATTCAATTTGGGATTGGAGGCTAAAAAATGTCTGATATTGTGTTGCTTCGTTCCGAACACCATTATTTGCGGAAAACGATGACCGTTGCTATCGTCAACACAGCCGGCAACGTTCCTGAAATTCCCTTGAATTCTTCCCTCGCCGCGGTCCTGCGGATGCTTCTCGACAGCGGATTTTCGCTTGCTTCCAGCAGTGCGGATGCCTCCGGAGCCTTTTATACGCTTGTGCGCGGCGGCTCGGCTGCGCCTGGAACCATTGAATTTTTTACCGAGCGCATCGGCGAGACGTTAACCATCGACACCATTGCCGGCTCCTCATCAGGCACGCTGATTTTTGTCGGAAGTGATGTGCTCCAGCTGCAGGAGCCTTCCGGTAATATCGTACTTATCCCGCTCGCCAGCTTGGTTTCGGTATCGTGACAAGGCTCATTACAGGATGGAGGAGGATCATAAGCTATGAACTTTGAGCAATTGTTAAGCGGATACGTCGGAAGGAATGTCGAGGTCTTTCTGGATAATAACTTTTATACGGGCGTGCTGGTATCCGTCGGCAGCGGATTGTTTACCATTCAGACATCGGATTCCACCTATCTTACTCCTGAAACCCAAGTGACCATAAATACACCACAGGTAGGTTTCGTAAGAATCCTGGCGGATTGAGCATCCAATTTTGCCGCGCCGGCTGGAAGACAGTGAAGTCCCTTTAGACCTATTCTCATTCAATTCAAGTTATGCGAAAGCGCACATCCGGGTATTCAAAAGGTTAAGGTAAGGGGGTTGTTAGGTGGTATTTGTCACCGAAATAAAACCCTGAACCAGAATGGATGGAGCCGGTTCAGGGTTTATTTTGCCGGTTAGTTCACGGATTTGCAGTGACTGGAGAGTTAAGCTTAACTCCGGTTATTTTCGTGGAGTCAGCAGCTTGCTGGCTAGCAGGCTCTCCATGGTATCATGGACCATCTGCCGGAGATCGGTGTATTGATACCGGTAAACAGCCGGATATTGGGTTTGATAAACCTGTGTGGTTCCGATTCGCGAATAAATCGTATCTACGTCCTGATTAACAAACCGCAGCATCCACAGCACGAATTTGGGTATTTTTCTAGGTGACGGCTTAAAGCCCAAGTGTCCGAAATCCTCGCGGATCATGCCGGGAACCTCGGTAAGTCTTCCTTTTGTGCTGAAGCTTAAGTGCCGGTGGCCGTTTGTGCCAGGATTCTTCATAACGGCAATATGCATGCGGGCGCAGTCCCGTACGTCTACGTAATGCGAGAGCATGTCGAATACGAACGGCGTTTTTCCTTCGGCCATGTCTTTAATGCTGCCGCTGCTGTAACGTGCCCATGGGATCAGGCTGGGCCCCAGAATTTGCCCCGGACAGACGGTCGCCAAGGCGACGCCGCGCGGATTTTTGGTTGGGTCACCGGCCATATCCCAAGCGAGCCGTTCCGCCAGCGTTTTGCTTTTCATGTAGTCCTCTTTAACAACCTCGGTATTTGTCCAGTCCTCTTCGCTGAAATGAACTTTACTGGCAGGATGGCCGTAGGCTACGGCCGCCTCCGAGCTGGTGACCACCACTTTTTGCACGCTGTCCGTTTGAAAGGCTGCTTTCAACAAATATTCGGTTCCCCGGGTCGCACCGCCTACCCGGTCCTGTTCGGCTTTTACCGCCTGCGGGCTTGCGACGTGGAATACCCATTTGACGCCCTTTAGCGCTTCTTCCCATCCGGCTTCCTTGCGCAGATCCGCTTCGACGAATTCAATCCCGGGCAAGAGCTGTTTCATTTTATTCAGCTGTTCCTTGTTGCTTAAGCTTCTAACAGTGCCTCTGACCTGGAAACCTTCTTCCAGTAAATATTTTCCGACCCATGATGCCAGATAACCGCTGATTCCCGTAACTAAGCAAAGATCCCCTTTTTCCATGTTCATCGTATTCATTGTCCATTCCTCCATTAAATTATAGTTTTTGATTTCATTCAGATTCATAAATAACGGTTGATTTCCCGATAAAAGCTTCGCTTTCCAGCTGCCGGATCATGAAGTCGGCCACATTGGCCCGGGATACCTTGGCTAACAGCGGTATATTTTGAATGTCAAGCCGGTACCTGCCCTCCGTCCCCATTTCGTCAGTAAGCCTTGGGGGCTGCACAATCGTCCAGTCGAGCCGGCTTTGCCGGATCAGGTTATCCTGTGCTTCTTTGTCTTTGAACTCCTGATAAAATAACAAGGAGGATAATCCGGCAAACACCCGGTTCCTCAAACGCATCTGTTTGCGGCTTTCCCGGCTGGTCCCCAGTCCCGTAACGGCAAGGATTCGAGGGGTTCCGTTTTGCCGCATAGCGGATAAGATGAGCCGCGTTCCTTCGGCACAGACATCAGGTGGAGTTCTGAAGCCTGCCCCGATCGAACACAAAACCGCTTCCCGGCCTTGCATCGCTTGTTCCACGTCTGCCGGGTTCAGGACATCGCCTGCCTGCACTTCCAAGCGCGGGTGCGTAAACGGAATTCGGCCCGGATTTCTGACAAAAGCCCTAACCTGGTGGCCTTCCCTTAACGCTTTGTGCATCAATTGTTGGCCTGTAGGACCGCTCGCCCCAAAAATAACCAGTTTCATTTACTACACGCTCCAATAATAAGTTTTGTTCTTCACTTAGATGAACGAATAATCATTTATAAAAAATCATAAGCGCCCTTTCCCATCGTCCATTTTGCCGGGAGGCGGCTTCCCGCTTTTTACGGTTTCGCCTCCCTTCTCCTAATACCCACTCTTTATTAATGATCATTCATTTAGTAATCTGCAAAAAAATTTAGTCTCTGTTTTCAATCGCATCCCAGCTCATCTGAACAGCCGCCGACAGCTTGCTATCATCGAATTGAAATTGGCCCGTAAGCTGCTCTTTGGCAAGCTGGGCGATCGGCATGATCGAATAAACGACCAGCAGGTTAATATCCTCATCTTTAAAAAGTTTCTGTCGTTTGCCTTCTTCGTACAAGTCAAACAGCGGCTGATACAAAGGCGTAGTATCTTCAAGACACCAATTGCGAAGCAGCGGAGAGTTCGATACCTGCTCCATAAACAAATAATAATCGCTGTGATTCAGAATAAACCGCACAAAATTTTTGGCGAAAAATTCAAAACGTTCCCTTAGTGACAGGGATGGTTCCACAGGCTGGAACACCTTTTCGCTCATCATCTGTTTCGCTTTCAAATAAATTTTGCTTAACATGTCCTCCTTGTTCTCATAATAGATATAGATCGTTGCTGCAGCTACGCCGGCTCGTTTCGCAATTTTCGAAATGGACGTTTCCGCAAAACCGATCTCGTTCACCAGTCCGATAGTCGCTTCAATAATCGCTTCCACTTTAGAATCATCTCTTGGTCTCATGAGCCAATAATAAACGATCGTTCGTTTAAAGTCAAACGGAAATTCACTTTTTTTCGAGCGGCATCTTAACAGCTGCAAAAAATAAAACGAATGGCCTTCAGCTGAAAGCCATCCGTTTTAATTCTTCAATCACATAACCGCTTCTCAGAACTCATTCTCCGACTGCGGATGTTTTCTCCGTCATCCCGACCGTCTGCTGCATCGCATAATGTTTGGCTACACGGAACAGCAATTCCGTGCCGAGCTTAATATCTTCGGTTTCGGCGAATTCTTCCGGGTTATGGCTGATTCCGTCCCGGCAGCGGACAAAAATCATCCCCATATCCGAAATGGCTGCCATCAACTGGGCGTCATGGCCCGCGCCGCTGACCAGCTCGGGACAAACCAAATTCATCGCTTTGGATTGCTCCTTCATAACCTGCACGATGCCCGGGGTGCACTGCACCGGAGGCACATCCATTCTTTCGTGGAATTGCACCTGGAGCCCGCGCTGCTCGCAGATCCGCAAGGCCCCTTCTTTAACCTGCCGGATCACTTCGTTTCTCCGGCCTGCGTCAATGTCCCGGATATCCATTGAAAAGGACGCCAATCCGGGAACGATATTAGAGCCGCCGGGTTTAACTTCGACATGTCCGACGGTGCCAACCACCGGAGATCCTTTGAAGGAGAGGCAGGTTTGCTCTACCAAAAGCGCTATTTCACTGGCTCCCAAAAAAGCGTCCTGCCTCATTTCCATCGGAAGGGTCCCGGCATGGCCCGCTTTCCCCTCGACTACCACTTCGATCCAGGCCGGGCCGGCAATGCCGGTCACGATGCCGACCGGCGCTCCCATTTTCTCAAGGACTGGCCCTTGCTCAATATGCATTTCCAGATAAGCCCGGATTCCATCCTTTGTACGCACCGCTTCCGTTTGGATCCTGTCCGGCTCCAGCCCGAACAAGGCCAAGGCCTCCCGGCGGGAAATGCCTTGTTTGTCGGTCAGCAGCAAATCCTGTTCTGACGTAGCCCCTATCATGGCTCTGCTGCCGAACAACCCGCTTTGAAATCGGGAACCTTCCTCTTCGCAGAATGCGATCACTTCCAAAGGACGCAGCGGGCGGATATTTTCTTCCTTCATATGCTGGACTACCTCAATGCCGCCAAGCACGCCGATGACGCCGTCATATTTCCCTCCGTTAACAACGGAATCGATATGCGAGCCGATCACGACAGGTGCCTCATCAGGATGCACGCCCCCCAGGCGCCCAATCAGATTGCCGGCGTGATCCAGACGCACCTGCATCCCCGCTTCCTCCATCCAGGCCGATACGACTTCTTGAGCTTCCTTGTCTTCCTTGGAAAGGGCGACCCGAGTCACCCCTCCGCCCGGTAAACGGCCGATTCGTCCAAGCGTCTCAATTCGTTCCTTCAACCGTGCAGCATTAATCATAGTCAAGTTCTCCTCTGTCTTCTGTTGTTTTAGGCAATCATTACCGTCAAACCCGGCAAGAAATCAGATGGTGTCCACCTTTTCGCGGGCTGTTGGCACCGATTTGGTCAGCTCTCCTCTCATCAGAAGCGTATAGACCAGCCCGCCGACCAGGATGCCGACAAACCAGTTGTACGTATACACAACCGACAGCGCGGGGACAAACAGGCCGATCAGTGCCGCAACTACGCCCACTGCCATGGCGATATAAGCATGGGGATTCCATCCCCGTACATAACTGAAGTCCCCTTGCTTCGAGAACAGGCTGCTAATATCGTAATGACGGCGGCGGACCCAATAATAATCGGTGATCATAATCCCGGCTACGGGTCCTAAAGTTCCGCCGATGGCTCCGAGTATGGTATAAATCGTCGAGGAGTTGTCGTACCAGAGCCAAGGAGCAAAGAACAAACCAATCACGATGGAAAGCATGCCCGCCTTAACGAAATTCAGCTTTTTAGGCAGCAAATTGACCAGATCGTAGGCCGGGGAAACCACATTGGCCACGATATTTACGGAAAGCGTCGCTACCAATAAGGAAAAAGCTCCAAGCAGGATGACCACAGGATGATGGAATTGAAGCAGAATATCGACCGGGTTTGTGATCGGTTTGCCGAATGCGATGATCGTCCCCGCCGTAATCATGATGCTCATGAAGGCAAAAACCGTCATCATGACCGGCAATCCAATCGCCTGACCCACCACCTGATCTTTCTGGCTCCGCGAGTATCTCGTCAGATCGGGAATGTTCAGCACCAGGGTAGCCAATACGCCAATCAAACCCGTGACCGAAAGGAAAAAGCTGTTCCAGAAAGACCCGCCGCTTAAGGTTCCCTGGATGGAAAACAGCGGCCCTACGCCTCCAGCGGCCCGGATGGCCCAGCCGACCAGTCCGAAGCCAAGCACGATAACCAGCGGCCCGGCCCACATCTCGAAATGTCTGACCCGCTCCATGCCATGGGAGATGACCCAGGCATGCAGCAGCCAGAAGACCCCGAAGCTGATCCAGTCCTGCAGCCCCATCCCGAGGAAAGCAATCCGGCCAAGCGAATCCCAGCCGGGGTAAATGACGCTGATTATGGCGCCGACAGCTTTGCTGCCCGCATAAGCCTGTGCGGCAAACCAGAAAATGCCGACGAACGCCCTGATCAGGACGGGGAAATGGGCTCCATGATAGCCGAACGAAGCTCGGATCAGCACCGGGAAAGGAAGGCCGTATTTGGTTCCTGCCGTACTGTTCAGCCAGATGGCCGCTATCAAAACGATATTGGAGAGAATAACGGCGCTTAACGCCTGCCAGACGTTCATTCCCATTCCAAGCAGGCTTGCCGCCAGCTCATAGGAAACGATATTGTGCACCATGCCCATCCAAATGGTGGAGTAATTGATCCAATCCCAGGTCCGTTTTTCTTTGGGGACCGGAGCCAAATCTTCGTTATACAGGGAAGGATCCGGATGATTAACCCGGGTGGATACAGTTTCCATAACGTTCACCTCTCCAATATTTTCTATTTATTAAGCACGAATCCGGTGGGTTGCGCTCCAATCGATGTTTCCTTCGGCAACCACGACTCCGTAATGCCGTTCGGCATCGTCTGCAGAGATGAAGCCGTCCAGCACATCCGAAAGCACCGCTTCGGGTTTGCGTTCATACGGATTGCCGTAACCTCCGCCCCCCGGTCCGACTAAAGTCAGGGAATCTCCTTTTTTGGCCCGGTGATGCGGAATCTTCGAAGGCAATTTCGTTTCCTGCCCATCCGCCGAGCGCATGATCAGCTGGCAAGTCGACCCTTCGCTGCCGCCCTCAAAACCCCAGGGTTTGTATTTCTGCCCGTCCCCTTCCACGGAAAATCCTCCGTCCTCGAGAAACGTCACTTCCCTTACCGAGCCGATTCCCCCGCGGAATTTGCCTGCCGCCGCCGAGTGGTCCAGCAGCTCGTAACGGGTAACCCGCAGCGGATAATGGGATTCGATATCCTCAATCGGATTGTTGCGGGTATTGGCGTAAAGCGTGTCGACGGCATCCATGCCGTCCTTCTCGGCGCGGCCGCCGTAGCTGCCTTCCATGATGTCCATGTAGACCCAATACTGTTCGTCCTTCAGGCCGCTGTAGGCTACAACGTTCAAGTTTCCGATACCGGCGCTCACTTGGCCTGGCACGATTTGCGCCAGCGCATGCATCAGCGTGTCTGCGACCATGTTGCCGGGACAGAAACGGGCGATCGTCGGCGCCGGGAACGTCGGATTCACCAGCGTGCCCTTAGGGGCGATAATATGGATCGGTCTCATCAGGCCCGAGTTTTGCGGAATATGCCCAAACAGATCCGAATCGAGAAGCACGGAACGAAGCGTAAAATAAATGGCGATATCGACGGTCCCTTCGAGCGGCATATTGATCGGCCGGTCGGACACCTGCGGCGAGGTACCGGTCAAGTCGACGGTGATTTCGTTTCCTTTTACCGTTACGGCCACACAAAGCTTGAGGTCCTTTTTCTCCGGATCCGGACTGTCCAGAAAGCCGTCGATATATCCTTCCGACCGGTAGATGCCGTCCGGCAGCTTGGCGATCTCATTGCGCATCATCCGTTCGGAATAGGCCATCAGGTCCTCGCTGGCCGCGAGTACCGTGTCCAGACCGTAGGTCTCGACAATGTCCAAATAACGGTCAGCCCCGATCCGGCATGCCGCGATCTGGGCTTCCATATCGCCGACCACCATATCGGCGGCCCGGACATTGTCCTTCAGCAGGCGCCAAATCATTTCATTGCGGACGCCCTGGTCATAAACCTTGATCGCTTTGAACTGAAGGCCTTCGGCATAAGCGTCAACCGCATCCACGATCCCGCACGATCCCGGAGTTAAGGCCCCCAAATCAAGATGATGCGCTGTCGAACAAGAAAAGCCGATCAGCTGGTCCTGATAAAACACGGGCACGAAAAAACCGACATCGGGCTGGTGCGAAGCCCCGTAATAAGGGGAGTTGTGCATAATGACGTCTCCCGGGCGGAATACGTCTCCCCGCTGTTCCATAATCTTTTTGATGCCCCTCATATATCCCGGGAGCGGCCCGGACTGCAGCGGCGTGCTGGTCGTTGACTCGCAAAGCTGCTGGCCTTCCGCATCCAGCAGGGCGCACCCGAAATCTTCGGACTCGCGGATAATGCTGGAATAAGACATGCGGGCAAGCTTGTAACCCATTTCGATGGCGACGTTTTCGAGTGCCCCGCGCAAAACCTGCGCGGTGATCGGATCTATGGCCTGACGATGATCTGTTTTCTGCATCCTGTTCATACCCCCACTTCGATGATGATGTTTCCGGATGACTCAAACTTCACTTTGCAGTCCGGAGGAATAATGGTTGTCGTATCCTTCTGCAGGATAACGCACGGGCTGTTGAAAACGGTGTCCACCGGGAGCTGCTCCCTGCGGTAAAACGGAGTATCCACTTCCCGGAGCTCGCCTTGAACCCGGAAAATCGATTTTTCCGTCTTCACAAGCGCATCGGCCAAATCATTTCTTGGCTGGATGGAAGGACGTCCGATTTTAGGCATCGTCCCGGTTCCGGTCAGCCTGACATTTACGATTTCGATCGGGCTTCCTTCGAAGGCATGGCCGTACTCCCTTTCATGAAACCGGTGAAAATGATTCCATACCTGCTCAATATTGCCCGCATTTAAAGGTTCTGCAGGCAAAGCCACGCGCAGTTCGTAGCCCTGACCGATATACCGGCAGTCGAAAAAGCCCTGCACAGCCACGTCACTGCCGGAGAAACCGGCGTCTTCCAGCTGTTTGCGAATCTCCAGCTCCAGTTTGCTTACGGCTGTGTTTACCAAACTTAAATCGAGCGTCCCGCTTTGCAGGAACAAGGTTTGGGTCGCGTCATATTTCAAGTCCGTCGTCAGCAGGCCGGTCGCCGACGTGATTCCCGGATGCGGCGGAATGATGACTTCCGGAATTCCTAATATTTTGGCAACCTCCACCGCATGCATCGGCCCGGCTCCCCCGAGCGCCAGCAGACTGAAGCCGCGCGGATCGTAGCCCTTCTGCACCGTTTTGGCCCGGATGGCATTCGCCATATTGTTGTTGACGATGGTCAGGATGCCTTCAGCGGTCTCCTCGGGCGACAGGCCGATTTGTCCGGCCAAGTCCTTGACGGCTTTTGCGGCATTTTCCGGATAAATCTTCATTTCCCCGCCCAGGAAGTTCTCGGGATCCAGATGGCCAAGCGCGACATGCGCGTCGGTAACGGTTGGCTGTTCCCCGCCGCGTCCGTAGGAGGCCGGTCCCGGGTAGGAGCCCGCGCTTCTCGGTCCGACCTGGAAAGCGCCGCCTCCGTCAACGTGGGCGATGCTGCCTCCGCCAGCGCCGATCGTATGAATGTCGATCATGGGAATCTGTACGGGAAACCCGGCGATCCAGGTATCGCGTGCGGAGGACTCCCCGAAGCCATGCTCGGTAATAATGGCGATATCCGCGCTTGTGCCGCCGACGTCAAACGTAATCAGCCTTTCCCGGCCCGACAGATTACCTGCCCATTGGCCGCCTAACACGCCTGCCGCCGGACCGGATAGCAGCGTAAGCACCGGTTTCTCGGAGACCGTTTTTGCGGTGGCTACACCGCCGTTGGAGGACATAATATGCAGATCGCAGTGGATTCCGGCCTCCTTCAGCCGCCGTTCAAGCTGATCGACATAGGTCTGCACTTTCGGGCCAACAAAACCGTTTAACGCAGCGGTCGTGAACCGTTCAAATTCCCGGAACTGCGGCGAAATCCCGGAGGAAGTGGTGATGTAGAACTCCGGATACTCCTCACGGATGATTTCGGCGACCCGTTCCTCGTGCTCGGGATTCAAATAGGAGAACAACAGCCCGACGATGACGGATTCAACGCCCTCCTCTTTGAAATCGCGCAGAATCTGGCGGACTTGCCCTTCATCGAGAGGGGTTTCCACCTTGGCCTGCCCCTTTACCGGTACGAGCCGTTCCCTGACCGTCATCCGGTTTCGTCTTTCGACAAGCGGCCGGTCCTGCCAAGGAATCTCCTGCCGGATCGAATAGTTCTGCGGCCGCTGATGCCGGCCGATATGCAGAATATCCCGGTAGCCTTCCGTCGTAATCATGCCCGTCTTCGCGCCGTCATGCTCCAGAATGGCGTTCGTCGCGATGGTCGTCCCATGAAAAACATGGTCCAGCGATCCCGGCTCGATTCCGTGCCGCTCGCAAATTTCCTTGACGCCGGATACCATGCCGATGGAGGGATCCTCCTTCGTGGTAGGCACCTTGTGAATATAAGAAGTTCCTTCGGTTGTGTCGGTGAAGATAATGTCGGTGAATGTCCCGCCCACATCGATCCCAATCAGTTTCATCGGTTATTCCTCCTTCTCCGGTTGAAATTCGCTATAGCTGAAACTCTAAATGTGAGGTAACCTTTCATCATAGAGAAGTCAGCAGGTTATGAAAGGAATTATATTATACAAAAGCTTAAATAAGTTCGGTTTTTTTCCGAAAATGAATGATTTTTTTCGTTTGAATGACTAAAATCGAACTGTTTTTCTATTCCCGGCGTGATATGATGTCATTAAAAATAACACGTAGTGCAGACGACGAACTGTTTGGCCTCCTATTTAATGAGAAAGCGGGTGATCGAAATGTCTGAACCGATTTCCTCCATCTCCGTTTCCGAATTGCAGCGGCGTTTGACGCAAAACGAACTGTTAATCGAAGCGGCGCAGTATTTTACTTCCAGCCTGAAGCTGGACGATGTGCTCACCCGGATCCTGGACCGGGTTTTAAACGTAATCGAAGCTGCCGACGCCGGCGTTTTATTTATTTACGATAAACAAACCGATCGGCTGAAGCCGATGGCCTGCTCCGGTTTTTTATGGGAAAAGATGCGGCATGTCATTTTGTCTCCCGGCGAGTCGATGACCGGGCTTACGCTGAAGAGCCGACAGGCGCAGATTTTTCATAATTCGGAAACAGTATTGAGAAACACGGATTTGATGAGCCCCTCCAACAAGGTTTTTTACGATCAGTCGCTCGAACCCGTCAGACAATCCATCGGGGAAGCCTTCCTCATCCAAAGCGTGATGTGCGCCCCTCTGTTAATCCGCGGAGAGTGCATCGGCGTCATGACGATCGACAATTTCACGCACCGTTCGTTCACGAATGATGATTTGAACCTGCTCGCGGCCCTCTCCAATCTGGCGGCCGTTGCCCTGGATAATGCCCATCTCTACCAGGAGGAGAAAAGCAAAAAAGAACAGCTCGAGGAGCTGAACCATGTCATCCATTCCCAGAACCAGCAGCTGAACCGGATCAATCAGACCCATGATCGGCTGATGCGTCTGATTCTTAGCGGCAAGTCCCTGTCTGAATTCGGGACGGCCGTATACGATACCCTTGAAAATCCGATCATTCTGTTCGACAGTCTTCTGAACGTCCTTACGGAACATCCGCCCGATGATTTTGATTTCGATATTCATACGCCGCCTTTTATGGCGGAGCTGCAGCAGGTGCTTCGAAAACGCGAGTCCTGCCGGGTGGAAACCGGGCCGGATCGGACGGCCTTCTCTTCCGTCATGTTATTTCCCGTGGTGGCCTCGAGTGAAATCTTCGGGATTCTGGCCGTGTCGGAGGTGAACTTCAGGCTCAGCGATCAGGATATCGTACTGGCGGAACAATGCTGCCTGGTGCTCGCCATGGAGCTGCTAAAAAGGGAAGCGGTTTATGAAACCGAGCAGCGGTTAAAGGATGAATTTCTGGATGAGCTGTTTTCAGAGAAAAATGTGGGAACGCTCCGGGAGCGGGCCAAGTCGATGGGACTGAGCGCAGATGATTCCTTTGTGTTTATGGTGGCGGATATCGAATTTCCTTCCGGCAGCCTGCCGGTCATCCCGGATAAAAGCGTAAACCGTTACGTGCTTAGAACGATAGAAACGGAGCTGCAGAGCGCCAATCGGTACAGCCTGGTTCTGCATAAATTGAATGCTTACGTAATCATTTTGGCTTTGCCCAAGGAATTGGACCAGGCTCTGGCGCTGAAACGGAGCCGAATCGTTGCCAAACAGCTCCATGAAGCCCTGCGCAGGCTGTATCCCGGTATTCAGTGTTCCATCGGCATCGGGCGGGTCTGCAAAAATTTCGAAGGCTTCGTGCAATCTTACGAGGACGCAAAACAAAGCGTGGCTTACAGCAAAAGAAGAAAAGATAAAAACAGCATCAAAGATTATATCGAGCTTGGGGCCGTACAATTTATACTGAACCAGCCGCAGGAGAATCTGCTGCAATTTGTGCGGGATTTGCTGCAGCCGCTCCTGGATTACCCCTCCCCGAAAAGAAACGAACTGCTGAAAGCGCTGGACGCTTTCATTCTCTCAGGCAAACGGTTTAAAGAAGCCGCCAGCCTGCTCGATATTCATCCCAACACCTTTGCCTATCGCATGAAACGCATCGAGGAAATATTGGATCTCCGGCTCGAACAGCATGCCGTGTTTTTTGATCTTCAATTCGCCTGGCAGGTGCTGGACATGCTGGATCTCAAGCAAAGCCTGCTGAACGGGCAGAAAAACGGTTCCTTTTCCGGCTAAAAACATATATATTTATTTAAATATCATTGTTTATGAATCTGAGGTGAGCTGTACATGACGAAAACCCGCGACTATACGAAATGGCTTGTCGTAACCGTCGCCTTGGGCACCCTGCTTAATCCCCTGAACTCCTCCATGATTTCGGTGGCCTTATCCCGGCTGCAGGAGCAGTTCGGGCTCAGCTTTACCGATTCTTCCTGGCTGATTTCGACTTACTATTTGGCCAGTGCCGTAGGTCAGCCCGTTATGGGCAAACTCAGCGATACTTGGGGCAGGAAAAGGCTGTTCCTCATCGGATTGCTGCTGATCGCCGTCTCGTCGGCGCTGGCCCCTTTTTCACCCAACTTTATTTGGCTGATCCTGTTCCGGATCATTCAGGCATTTGGAAGTTCGATTTTGTTTCCGGCCGGCATGGGCATTATTCGAAAGCGGATTACCCAAAACCAGGCGCAGGCGCTTGGCATTCTGTCGATTTTCACTTCGATTTCCGCAGCATTTGGCCCTTCAATCGGCGGTTTCATGCTGCAGCTTGGAGACTGGCCGGCCATTTTCATCATTAATTTTCCGTTCCTGATCGGATCCTTTCTGCTCGCGTGGAAATTATTCCCGGCCGATGAACGGCCGGAAGCCGGAGCCAAAATCGATTGGACGGGCGTTTTGCTGTTTTCCGCCAGCATTGTCGGCTGGCTGTTGTTCCTTTTGTCCCTCGAGAAACGGGTGAACCTGGGCTATCTGCTGATCAGTCTGGCCCTTACCGTATGGTTCTGCTTTTACGAGAAACGCCGGAAGGAACCTTTTATCGATGTATCCGGTTTTGTCAGCAACCTGAATCTTAGTTTTGTTTATCTTCAGTACATCCTGATCAACATTGTGTTTTATTCCGTCTTTTTCGGGGTTCCGACTTACCTTCAGCATGTGCAGAAGTTTGATTCGGGCACGACCGGTTTAGTCATGCTGGCCGTTGCGGGTTTTGGAGTAATCATCGCTCCCTTGACGGGAAAATGGATCGATAAGCAGGGCTCCAAACCCGCTCTCCTTGCCGGTTCGGCAACCCTGCTGCTGGGCACGCTGCTTCTGCTGCTCATCGGGGACCGATCCGGGCCTTGGTTTATTTTCGCCATGTTGTCGATGCTTGGGATCAGCAACGGGTTTAACAATATTGCGATGCAAACTTCCTTGTATGCCTTCACCAGGCCGGAGGAAACGGGAGCCGCTTCAGGTTTGTTTATGACTTCCCGTTATTTGGGCACGATTTTTTCGTCGAGCCTGCTAGGCATCGTATTCTCTAAACACATTACGACTGCCCATTTCCATCTGGTTGCTCTTTCCGGTTTTGTCATCGGTTTGGGCATCCTGCTGCTGACCTTCCGCATGCCGCGAAGGCGGGAGCAACGGCAGAACGCCTGATTAGAAAAAACCGCCGACGCTTGATCTGCCGGCGGTTTCGTTTTTTCTTAAAGGATGCTTTCGGCCGTTTGAAGGTTTTGCAAATCGAGCTGAATTTGCTCGTCTACATGATAAGGGTGGTAAAACCCCCTGCCCACCAAATAGTTAACGATGCTTTCGTGGGTTTGAATGGCCTCTTCCAGCTGTTTCGTCAAGACGGCTTTAATATCCGGGGAAGCGCATTCCGTTACGGCCATGGCGTAATTGCGGACCCCGCTTTTGGCGTTGTTCAAAAAATCCATGGCGATGATCTGATCGGTCAAATCGCTCATTCCCATCAAACGTTCGAGGAACGGAATCATCGTTCAAACCTCCTTTATTGGGTTTTGGACAGCAGTGTGCTGAGCTCCTGCAGCTGGATTTTGGACAGTTCTGTATCCCTCTGCAGGATTGCTTTTAATTCCGGGTCGGTCACCAGAATCTGCATGCCTTTGGATTTAGTGGCGCATACCGTTTTGAACGCGGCTATTTCGTGAACCTCCAACGTTTCATGCAAACCGTATCTCGAATTCATGTCTGCCTCCTGTCCCTTTAACTAGGGCTTTAAAATGACTTTGATGCAGTTATCCGTCTTTGTATCAAAAATCTTGTAGCCATGCTCGGCTTCTGATAGCGGAATGACATGGGTAATGATATCTCCTGGATCCACCTTGCCGGATTGGATCAGTTCATACATATAGGGCATATAATGAATGACCGGAGCTTGTCCGGAACGAATGTTGACGTTGCGCTGCATGATATCGCCGAGCGGAAAACCGTTATAACGGCCTCCATAAACGCCGGTGATCTGGATCGTGCCGCTTTTGCGGACAGCCTGGGAAGCGATGACCAAGGGACTCATCGTTCCGCCTTGCAGTTTCATGCCGGTGGCCAGAAACTCCAGATCGTTCATTTTCCCATCCATTCCCACCGCATCAATAACGACATCCGCTCCGCCTTGAGTGATCTCCTTCAAATAACTGCCCACATTTTTCTCCTGCTCGAAATTTACGGTTTCCACCTGATTCGTCCGTTTCGCATGGTTTAAACGATAGTCGACGTAATCGACCGCGATTACCCTTTTTGCGCCCTTCATCCAGGCAAACTTTTGGGCCAGCAGTCCGATCGGTCCGCAGCCGAGCACGATTACCGTGTCCCCGTCTTTAACGCCCGCATTATCAACGCTCCAATAAGCCGTCGGCATCGCATCTGCAATCAGGCAAAGTTTTTCATCCGGCTGCTCGCAGCTTTCCGGGATTTTAAAATGCGTGAAATTGGCGCAAGGAACCCGTAAATATTCCGCCTGTCCGCCAGGGTATCCGCCGGTATTGCCGGTATAACCGAAATAGGCTCCCATGTCCCCGTTCGGATTGGAGTTGTCGCATTGGCTTTCCAAGTGGTTTTTGCAGTAAAAACACTCGCCGCAGGCGATCGTGAAAGGGATAATAACCCGGTCGCCCTTTTTCAAATGGGCAACTCCCGAACCTACCTCTTCGACAATCCCCATTGGTTCATGCCCTATGATGTAATTTTCCTGCAGGTTTGGCATCATGCCGTGAATGAGATGCAGATCGGAGCCGCAGATCGCCGTACTCGTTAATTTTACGATCATGTCGTCCGCTTTTTCGATCTTGGGTGCAGGGACGTCTTTCACTACGACGTTTTTGATGCCTTGATACGTAACGGCCTTCATGCGTAGTGCCCCCCTTGATGCTCGTCCGGCACTCGATCGAACATGCCTTTGCGGTTGCTGCCGTTTGGAAATAAATTCATTTGTCCGATCATGACCGTATTGTTGGCGGATAGCTGATCAAGCTGGTACTGCTCCTTTAATTCGTAAGGATGGAACCATTTTTTGCGGATCATCAGGTCGGAAATTTCCTGATGCAGGGCAATCCCTTCCCTTAACTGCTTTTTCAGAAGCTGTCTGACATCGGGGGAAACCGTTTCCGTCAGGGCAATTGCCGTATTTCTTACGCCTTCTTTAGCTCGGACAAGAAAATCCATGGCCAGGGTCATGTCCGCCATTTCCGGCATATTAAGCGCATTTATAGGATCTAAATAATCTTGGTTCATGGGACTCTCCCCTTAGTTTATAATAGGCGTCGGACGGCTTTGAGGAACAGGTGCCTGGAAGGGCGCTTTGGCATAAACAGCCTGGATTTCTGCGATAGCCTTCAGGTTCTGTTCGACGTCTTTTTGCATCAAAGCTTTTAATTCCTGATCAAAAACAAGCCCCTGCATCAATTTGGATTTCGCTAAGCATAAGGTTTTAAAGTTAAGCGCTTCATGAAGCTCCAGAGATTCATGAGGAGCCAGTGGCTGCATATTCACGGCCAGATTCACCTCCAATGATTTCACGCATAGCTTCTCACCATTTTCCGGGTTTATGCTTGGACAGCCGCTATTCGCCAAGAAATGAATTCTGCAGGCAAGAAAAAAAGCCGTTTCGATCAGGCAAGTTTCACCTACGATAACGGCTTATATATTTAAATATATTAAAACTTCTTTATCTGGACCGGTTCCATTCTTCGGTTCCATATTTGGTTCGAACCAGCTCTGCCGCCAGCTCCTCCTCATATTCCGAAAGCGGCTCAGCGACAAGGGGAGCGCCAAAGGCTTCCGCAAACCCGATGCGAAAGGCTTCCTCCGCTTCCTCCAACGTAACTTGACGGCCATTTTTCCGCTTTAACACTTCGTTAATCGCTACGGCCTTCTCCTCAACGATCCGTTTCCAGCGCTCTTTCGTCCGGCTTTCCGGAAAATGAAGCAGCTCGAACAAAAAATCAATCTGCGGTTCAACCGGGATCGAACCGTGCTGCAGCACGATTCCCCGCGTCCGCATTTGTGCGCTGCCGGCGATCTTCCGTCCTTCAACCGTCAGCTCGTACCGCGACGGCGAATCAAAGCAGGCTGCCGAGCGGGAAAGCCGGGCCGATTGAGGCGTTTCTCCGGCAGCCAGACTGTAGCCGCCCGTCATCTCCGCATCCAGGCCAAGCCGCCGGAAGCCGTACAAAAGGCCTTCGCTCAGCACGCGGTAGCCTTCATCCACCCGTGCCGGTAAGCCGGGATACGTTTCCGGCACAACCAAAGAATAGGTCACCTCACGGTCGTGAAGGACGGCCCGACCGCCGGTCGGACGCCGTACAAAACCTACTCCGTGACGTTCAACGGCGGCGAAGTCGATCTCTTTCTCGGCTTTCTGGAAATACCCCACCGTCAGCGTGCCAGGGAGCCAGTTATAAAACCTTACGGTCGGCGGCACTTTCCCCTCCTGCTGCGCGATCATCATGGCTTCGTCGATCGCCATATTCATGGCGCCGGTACGCCGGCCCGTATGGACAAAACGCCATGCGGGCGTTTCCTCCGCTGTCCATGGGTTTAACGTTTCGTTCCCGTTCAAATCGGATAGCATCTCCCTCCGTTATTCTGCTACAGGCTCCTGCTGCCGGCTTTTGGCATGTTCGGCTTGTTCGTGCGCATGGTACGAGCTTCGGACGAGCGGTCCGGATTCCACGTGGGCAAATCCGATGCGCAGCCCCTCCTGCTTCAGCTCGGCAAATTCGTCCGGCGTGTAATACCGTTCCAGCGGAATATGCTTCAGCGTCGGCTGCAAATATTGCCCGATTGTAATGATATCAACGCCTGCCGCATGCAGGTCAGTCATCGCCTGAATGAGTTCTTCCTTGGTCTCCCCAAGCCCTACCATAATGCCGGACTTCGTCGTTTGACCCGGCCGGAGCTCCTTCGCCTGGCGCAATACGCTTAATGAACGGTCATATTTGGCTTTGGCCCGGACTTTGTCCGAAAGCCGGGCGACCGTTTCCAGGTTGTGGTTCAGGACATCCGGTTTCGCATCGAGAACAACCTGAATGCGTTCTCCCACTCCCCCCAGGTCAGGAATCAGCACTTCCACGTTCGTAAGAGGATTAAGTTCGCGTACCGCCCGAATGGTAGCCGCAAACATCGATGCCCCATGATCGTTCAAATCATCGCGCGCTACAGACGTAATTACAACATGCTTCAGGCCCATGTCACGGACCGACTCGGCGACGTGCATCGGCTCTTCCAAATCCAGCTCCGTCGGCAGTCCGCTGGTGACCGCGCAAAACCGGCAGGCACGCGTGCAGATGCTGCCCAAAATCATGAAGGTAGCCGTCCGCTGGCTCCAGCATTCGTAAATGTTTGGGCATTTCGCTTCCTCGCAGACGGAATGAAGCTTCCGGCCGCGCATCATTTTCTTAAGTTCTTTATATTCCTCCCCGGTGTCCAGCGAGATCCGAAGCCAGTCCGGTTTTCTTTCTCTAGTCTGAGTCTGACGCATGGTTATCCTCCTTGAATTTCGTTAGGTCTTTATCAATTTTCACAGGAGCGTTCTCATCTAGGATGTCTGGAAGTACGGGGAGACAACGCCGCCTCAAAATCATTCCAATTTCATATTCTAGACCCATTGGGCCTAAGCTTCAAGTTTTTAGTAAATGTTTATTCGGCTCTGCAATCCATGTTGTATAGTCCATGGTCTCCTTCGAGGCAATGACAAAACTTTTGTTGCTGAACTTCCCCTCCATATTCAACAAAGCGTGATGGCCTGACGTCACAAGAAAAATCAACGTCAGGCCATCACGCCTATTTTTATCATGTAAACGCCCTCATTTTTTGCGTTTCGATTTTTTCCGATTTTAAATGAACAAACCGGCCAAAGTGGCTGAAAGGCAGCTAACCAGCGTTGCCCCATAAAGCAAACGGAGGCCGAAACGCGCGACCGCATTCCCCTGCTCTTCATGAAGTCCCTTCACCGCACCGGCGATAATCCCGATGGACGAGAAATTGGCAAAGGATACAAGGAAGACCGAAACGATTCCGGCAGCCCGTGCAGACAATTCCGTATGCTTGCCCAGTTCAAGCATAGCAACAAATTCGTTGGTTACCAGCTTGGTAGCCATGATGCTTCCCGCCTCAACCGCTTCCTTCCAGGGAATCCCCATAAGGAAAGCAAACGGGGCAAAGCCATATCCCAGCAGCTCTTGAAACGATAACCCGAAGATCCAGCTGAACAGCGTATTGATCATCGCAACCAGGGCTACGAAACCGATCAGCATGGCCGCAACCACGATAGCTACTTTAAATCCGTCCATGACATATTCGCTGAGCATCTCGAAAAACGTCTGCTTTTTTTCCTCCTGCACGGTAACTATATCCTCTTCTTCGGGTACCACGTAAGGATTAAGCATCGAAGTAATCATAAAGCCGCTGAAGAGGTTCAAAACCAAAGCAGTCACCACATATTCCGGTTTGATCATTTGCATGTAAGCGCCTACAATTGCCATCGAAACGGTTGACATGGCGGAAGCGCAGAGCGTGTACAAACGCTGATTGGGAAGGAGATGCAGCTGTTTTTTTACCGAAATAAACACTTCGGACTGGCCCAATATGGCGGAGGCAACTGCGTTATAGGATTCCAATTTTCCCATCCCGTTAATTTTACTGAGCGCGAGCCCTATATATTTAATGATAAAAGGCAGAACCTTGAGATACTGCAAGATACCGATTAAAGCTGAAATGAACACAATAGGAAGCAGCACATTCAGGAAAAAGGGATCCGAGTTGTCGTTGGCGATGCCGCCGAACACGAAATTAACGCCTTCCGCCGCAAAATTAAGCAGCTTGGCAAACACGGATACGAATCCCTGCACCAGAAACGATCCAATGCCTGTGTTCAGTAGAACAAAGGCAAGGATCAACTGTACCGCAACCATAACAAGTAAAGGACGATAGCGAATGTTCCGTCTGTCCCTGCTTGTTGCATAACAAAGGAGAAAGATCAGAGCTAAACCAAAAATCGCAATAAGTATCCGCATATTCAGGTCCTCATTTCGTTAGGGTTTGGATAAACCGTTCTATAAAAGCACTAACGTCCACATCCACGCAAACCTGCGCAGGGACGGCCGTGCTCGACGGCCGCTGCTCTTCAATGGTAGCCCCCAATTCCACCGGGTCCTCCACTCCGATCCGTACAAATGTATCAACGATCGTCACCAAACCAGGATCAATGGCAACCGCTACCGCAAGCGGGTCGTGCAAGGCGGTGCCGCTGATTCCTTTTTTGCGCAGGTAGGCTTCAAATCGGAATTTAAGAATGTGCTCAACAAAAGCAAACATCTCTTTCTGCTCGTTCGGAGCTCTGTCCAGCAGCTCGGACAAATGCTCTTCTTTAAAAAGCGCTTTCATCGTTACGTCTAAACCTACCATCGTAAGAGGAATACCGGATTCAAACACTATTTTGGCCGCTTCAGGGTCCCCATAAATATTCGCTTCCGCTTTGGGGGTCACGTTGCCGGGCACCCTCAAGGCTCCCCCCATCAGGACAAGCTTCTTGATCTTGCTTGAGATAGAAGGCTCCTTCTGCAGGGCTAGCGCCAAATTCGTTAAACATCCCGTACAAACCAAAGTGATTTCATTCGGGAGCTCACTGATCTTGTTGATCAGGAAATCTACGGCTGTTACGGACGGGTTTGCGGCATCAGGAACCGGAAGCTCGAAATCGCCGATTCCGTTATCGCCATGGACATGACGGGCTCCGCCATTCCATTCCCGGGCAAGCGGTTTCTCGGCTCCTTGAAACACCGGAACATCGGCTCCCCCAAGCTCAAGGACCTGTCTGGAATTCAGCGCCGCCTGCGCGGCAGTTACATTACCGGCAGCGGCCGTTACACCCAAAAGCTCTACCGTTCCGGATTTAACCGCGTACAGAATCGCCAGCGCATCATCGATTCCCGTGTCTACATCCAAGATCATTTTCATTTTAGTTTCCATTGCTTATTACCTCCAAATCTATGGATTGATTAAATATCAGTTCGACAGCGTATGGACCTTATAAATTAACTGGGCACCACCTCCTCAAAGTTCTATTTCATCTTCAACACTCACGCTTTAACAATTCTCATATATCAGATCATCTGATCTTTAAGGATGCAAACGCTCTCTAAAATGAATAACGGAAGCCAGAAATTCTTTTCGTTTGTTTTCAGTCCTTGCCCCTTCCGTTATTTCCGGGTGAGCTTATCTTGAATTGCACTGCTCAGCGGCAAAAGCCATGTCCGATGATTGCGTCGTTCTACCTTAAGCGGAGCATCAAAAAATCCGGAAAGCAGTTGGCTGTTAAGCAAGCTGAGCGTGTCGCCAGCCCTGAATATTTTCCCCTCTTTGATCAGTAAGGTTTTTCGAAACACAGGCATGATTTCCTCAATATGATGAGTCACAAATAAAAAAGTCGGCGCATCCGGCTGCCTGCTAACGTTGTCGACCATGCTTAGCAGAAGCTCCCGGGCAAACACGTCAAGTCCTGTGCAGGGCTCATCCAGAATCAGCAATTTCGGGGACGCCATTAACGCCCGGGCAATGAGCACCCGCTGCCGTTCTCCCTGAGAAAAGGTATCGTATCGGCGGTTTGTTAACTTGTCACAGCCAAGCAGCTTCAGGAGGGAATGGGCTTTCGCCTGATCCTCCTCCCCGGTATGATCATATAAGCCGATCGTAGCGAATTTGCCGCTCAGCACAATATTCTGTGCCGTCTCACTGCCGTACAGCCGCTGCTGAAGCGAAGAGCTAACCCAACCTATGGATTTGCGCAACTCTCTGAGATCAACCTCGCCGAATTTATGGCCCAGAACGGAAATTTCTCCTCTCGTAGGCCAGATATAACCATTAATCATATTCAGGAGGGTCGTTTTGCCTGAACCGTTTAACCCTACAATGCACCAATGCTCCCCAGCTTGAACCTGCCAGCTTACATCCTGCAAAATTGTCGTTCCCTGCCGTACCCAGCTTACGTCTTTGATATCAATGATCATGAGAGTTCCGGCCTCCCCTCTTCTGTTCCTCTTTTGTTTCCAATCAGCAAGCTTACGATAATCACGAGCAAACCGATAACGGCTAATCCAATAAAGGAGATAGGGTAACTGCCAGTAAGATCATGAATCCATCCTGTAAAAATAGGGCCAATTCCGGAAAGGATATAACCGCCAAATTGAACCATGGCTGTCCAGGAGCTTGCCTCATTGGCGTTGCCGGTTTCATCAAGAGGTAACAGTAGCGCCAGATAAAACAATCCGCCTGAGCCATATCCGAGCAAAACGGCGGCGATCCAAGGAATACTTGTGCCGTTTAGGAAACTAAGCATCAGCAATCCGACAAACAGTATACATGCACTGGACAGCATCCAGAATAGACGCTTCGGAACTTTCGTTGCGATGAATGGAATCAGCAAGGAAGCTCCCATTTGAATCAGGGTATAAACCGTAACTATCGTGCCTGCAAGAGACTCCGAAAGATGATTGATTTGGGAGATCGGCGCAATCCAGGCGGTGATCGAATAGTTCAGACAGCCCTGCAATCCGAAGAAAAGCATCACCAGCAGCGCGCGTTTGTTTTTCCAGGGAAAAGGATTTTTCTGCGGTTTGGAGTCAGCGTTCAAATGAGCCATTCTAGGCGTAGCCGCCAGCCACAAAACCAGGGCGACAAGCACCAGCACAAACCAAATGGCCAGAGCGGACGGCCAAGTGAGGTCTAGCCCGTTTTGCACAGGCAAAGTAAGTCCCGCTCCAAGCGAGGCCCCCAGTCCGATACCGGCCGAATATACGCCGATCATCAGATGGGCATACCGGGGAAATTGCTGCTTGATATACCCTGATAAGGAAGGGCCTACGATCGCCAGGCCGATGCCGATCACCCCCGCGGTCAACAGGAATAAAGCGACGTTTTCTGCAAAGAAACGCAGGCCTGTAGCGATTCCAATCAGAATCAGACAATACGTAATGGTGCGTTCCAGCCCGAACCGCTTGCTGATTCTAGAGGTTAACGGGGCAAATACCCCCATGCATATCACCGGAATTCCGGTTAGCAAACTGACCATCGTGCTGCTCATCGAGAGCTCTGTTTGAATCGTTTCAAGAAGAGCGGCAATGGAAGTAATCGCTGGCCTTAAATTCATGGATACAAGCAATACGGCAATAATCATTAACGTTAATTTGTTTTTGTTCACTGATGCAGCACCCGCTTACTCTGAAATAATGTTGATATGTCACGGACAATCCTTTTCCCTTCTGCCTGGGAGGCCACTTGATTCATGAAGCGGCCTTGAGGTTATCCGTTTAAGATAGAACCAGATTAAAACATCAGATGTCTGATGTCAAGAGATGAAAGCGATTGTAATGAATCGAATACCTCCTCAATAACTCCCCAGATTAGGCACTATAGCGGCGGTTGTGTTATAATTTTATCCAGGAGATGATCTGATGAATAATAATCAATCCTTTAAAACCGTAACTCGTCGAAAGTTGGTCGATGAGGTGCTGGAGCAGCTAAAAAGCAAAATTTATTCAGGACAATTCAAAGCCGGGGATCGGATGCCTACCGAAGCGGAATTAATGGAACAGTTTGGAGTTGGCCGTTCGACGGTAAGAGAAGCGGTAAAAATTCTGGTTTATGCGGATATTTTGGAAGTTAAACAAGGGGACGGCACGTTCGTCAAATCTACGGAGCAGTCCGGGAATTCACTAGAGAGAGCTATGCGTCAAACGGGGATGCTGCAAATTTACGAAGTCCGAAAAATGCTGGATCTTGAGGTATGCTCCCTTGCAGCAGCCCGCCGAAATGAGGAGGACTTGCGTAAAATCCGCTCTCTTCTTGATAAACGGAACAACGCCCTGCGGGACGGCAAATATTCGGACTTTGTCGAATTTGATGTTGAATTTCATAAAGCGATTGCTGAAGCGACCCATAATGATTTGCTGATCGAATTGTACCGGACCTTCAGCTCGGCTCTTCGGGCCATCTTGAGTCAATTAATTTTGGATATTGAGCTTTACGACGACAGTACACCTATTCACGAAAATTTATACGACGCCCTGGTTGGCCAAAACGTGGACGAAGCCAAAATGTTCGCGCTTATGAATTTAAAAGGAACCATGAAGCATATCAGCCATTTGTATCCAGAGGTATCCACGCTGCTTTAACCCTTCCTTAATGTTTGTTTCAAGAAGACCGGTAGATTAAAGAACGAAAATAACAGCGGCAATCCGGATATGCTTAGGGAATCCTGGACGCCGCTGTCCTCAGTTAAATAATCAGTCCTGCTCTACTTGTTCAGCCTCTGTTCAATCATTACCATCAGCTCGTCTAAAGTATTCCAAACGATAGGCCGCACCCCTTTAAAGGAAACTTCAAAGGGACCCGTGTCTTTGCCGCTCATGGTCCAAATGACCGGAATGTTTAAAGCCACCGCATATCCTGCCGCTAAAAAAACATCCGGAGATTGGCCGGTTAGATCAGCTATCACAACATGACTCTCAGCGACCCCTTCTAGGGTGTTTTGTGAACCCGCAGCCGGCAGCAAATGCGGCAAATAGCCCATCTGCTCGATTTTAGCGAATAAGCTCTCCTGCCACAATGTCCGATAATTCTCTTCTTTGGCAAGCAGAATCATGCAATTTTTGAATTTTTTGCCGCCGGCCGTGGCGGCTGCTTCTTTCCAGCCTTTTTCCGTTAGCTTGAAAGTCATGCCTTCCCTGATGATCAGCTGCTCGCTGCCCAGTTTGTCGAGAATATAGACCAGCTCCTGCAAATTATGGGAGTAAGTCAAATTAAAGCTGCTGGAAAGCGGCTGAATGACGACTGGTTCTTCCGGGCCCTCGGAATGCCTGTACAAATATTGCAGCAGCCGGTTGCCTTTATCTTCAATAGTTACTGGAATTTTTGGAGAATTCGTTATGGAATCCAAATCATCGGCCGAAATGACTACCTGTTCCCCACGGTCGGTTTGCTCTCGGATATAAGCGGATATAAGATGCAGAACGTCGCGTTTCTGCTGGTGCGGCAGCGATTGAATAGGTTCATAGCTGTCTGCCCGCAAGCTGTATGAGCCGCCGGGAGAACACAAGCAGCCGATAAACCTCTCGTATTCGCCTTCCTGCCGGCTTGGAACGATCTTGTCGCAGAATAAACAACGTTTCTTAATCATGCTGAACTCATCACCTTTTTCTGAATGCTATCCCCTACCTTACCAAGATTTTGTACAAAAGTGGACCGGAATTTATTTCCATATCCTTGGAGATCAAGCCTTTTCGGTTAATTCCCCTCCCCAAACTCATGAATAATCTTCCACCATTGGCAAATACTACGGCCTAAAGGAGGCTGTTGATTCATGTGTCAACGTTTTTCCATGGCGGCCGAGCTGCCGGAGGTTCAGGAGCATTTTGAAATTGAGCGGGTGATGTATTTCTATAAAAACCGGTATAACATCAGCCCAACGCAACACACGCCTGTTGTGCTCCAGGAAAATGGAGTCCGGATTCTGGATGAATTCCGCTGGGGATTTATGCCTTACTGGGGAAAAGACGCGGTAAATGCTGATTTGAGGAATGTGCACCAAAATCCAAGCTACCGCAAAATCATAGACAAGCAGCGGTGCGTAATTCCGTGCAACGGTTTCTATTATTGGAGAAAAGAAGGCAAAAAAGAATATCCGGTAAGAGTGGTCATGAAAAACAGGGACATGTTCGGGGTGGCCGGCCTCTACGAAATTTGGCGGGATACGCGCGGAGAACCTCTCCGCACCTTTACCTTGGTCATGACGGAGGCCAACCCGCTGATCGGAGAGTTCGAAAACCGGATGCCCGCGATTCTGTCCAAAGAAGACATGAGCCGCTGGCTTGACGAGGATACGAATGAGCTTGATGCGCTGGATCCGATTTTACGTTCTCATGCCGCTGAAGACATGGATATTTATGCGGTGACGCCGCTTATTGAAGACAGCAGCCAGGACTCGGAGGACTGCATCCGGGAAATGGATTTGCAGGGGGCTTGGGTCAAACGCTAAAAGGTGATTTTCCATCTTCCCTGAATACGGAAATATGGAAATATAAGGCCATCCTTTGCAGGATGGCCTGTTCTTTTTTTATTCAAAATCCGTCTTACTCGCTGAGGCTTTCCAAGTTTGCATTTCTTGCTGAATATTCGCAATTTTTTGATCTGCGGCCGCATACGCGTCGGCCCCCAAAAACAGATGTACCGGAGGATGGTCCGATTCAGAAACCCGAATTAAAACCTCCATCCCTTTAGCAGGATCGCCCGGCTGGTTCTTGTCGAACATACGCAGACCGGCCTCCTGTCCTTGTCTGATGGCCTCATATTCAACGATTGGATTTCCGCCGGCGCTTATTGAACCTTCGGAAAAGAAGTTTGTCCGGAAATAACCCGGTTTTACCGATGTAACAAAGATTCCTAAGGGGGCGACTTCCTGCGCCAAGGATTCGCTTAACCCGTCCACAGCAAATTTTGTGGCCGCATATACCCCGCTTGCCATCTGCCCCTGATATCCGGCTATGGACGAAAGATTAAAGATATGCCCCGACCTTTGCTCCCGAAGGTATGGCAGCGCATGTCTGATCACGCTGAAGACACCAAAAACATTCACTTCAAAGTTTTTTCGGATTAGGGAATCCGGCACCTCTTCAAACGATCCGATTTGAGCGTATCCGGCATTATTAACGACTACATCCAATCGACCGAAACGTTTTACGGCCGCAGTTATAGCCGTCTTGACCTCGGATTCATTCGTTACGTCCATTTGGAGCGGAAGAAAATGCTCATGAACACCGACAACAGCCTCAAGTTCATTGATTGTTCTGGAGGTGGCTGCAACCCTATAGCCCATTTCCAAAAGTTTTTTGACTAACGTTAAACCAAACCCCTTTGAGGCACCGGTTATGAACCAAACTTTTTTTTGCAGCAATTTCATCTTTCCTTTCTTCTTATTTTCCAACGTGTTCAATCCAACAACTCATAGACCTGCATGCTGATAGACTCCATATCGATGGAATCGGACCAGGTCAAGCTTGAGGAATTTGCCTGTAAATGTTCCATCGTTTCTTGAATATCTTCTGACACAATTTCATAGATGGCCATATAGGGCTTTTCGGCGTTTTCGTTATAATACCTGGTTCCGTTCTTAAACCCGGAGAACTGCAGAAGCTCAGGGATATGGACGTTTTTATACCAGCTTCTAAGTTCTTCCTCTTTCCCGTCTTTAGCTTTAGATATAACGGTAAGAATGTATTTCCCCATCTTGCACAACCTCCGGATAATTAAAATAATTCCTGTCCTTAAACTCGAGTCCGCTGAACAACATGGCGTTACTGCATTTTTAGAATGGGTTTTACAGTTTCACCCGTTTTTGAATCTTGAAAGGCCTGGTTGATCTGTTCAAAATCATAGAACCGGACAAGCTTGTCGAAAGGAAACTTTCCTGCTTGGTAATACTCAATGAGCTGCGGGATAAACAACTGCGGAATGGAGTTGCCTTCCCATAAGGAAACAAAATGTTTGCCAAGAATAGCCGTTGGGGATTGCGACAAATCCGCCATTTGGACGAGATAGGCAGCTGTCCCTTTCACACGAATCGCTTCAGCGGTTTGAATGCCGATTGCCGGCAAACCCGTAGTATCGATACTGTAATCAGCCCCGCCGTTCGTGATTCTGCGAATTTCTGCGACGGCATTCTCTTGTTCCCCGTTAATGACATGGGTAGCCCCAAGCTCTTGTGCCAACTTCAGCCTGCTCGGGACGATGTCAACGGCAATAATGTTCGAGCAGCCTACAAGCTTGGCCGCCATAACGGCGCTTAATCCCACACTGCCTGCCCCAAAAATAACTACGCTTTCACCGAATTTCGGCCTGAGTGCGTTAAAAATCGTCCCAGCCCCGGTCTGAATGCCGCAGCCCAGCGGACCCAGAAGCGCAAGATCAACCTCTTTTCCGACTTTTACCACACTTCTTTCGTTTGCTACGGCGAAAGTAGCAAAGGAAGATTGGCCAAAGAAATTTTTAACGTTTGTTCCATGATGGTGAAGCGGCGTTGTACCGTCCGCCATCCCTCCTCCGAAATTCAAAGGCAGAAAACTGCTGCAGTAAGCAGGTTCTCCGGACAAGCAGTACTCGCAATTGCCGCATGAAGCATAGGACAACACAACGTGGTCCCCCGGAACAACAGAGGTTACCTGGCTTCCTACCCTTTCGACGATGCCGGAACCTTCGTGACCCAACACGATCGGATATTGAACGGGAATTTGCCCGTCTCTTGAGGCTGCGTCTGTATGACAAACGCCTGCTGCAATAATACGAATGAGGACTTCGTTTTCTTTGGGTTCCGCAAGCTCAAGCTCTTTTAGTTCAAAGGCGTTTCCTTTCTCTGCGGTTAAAGCGGCCGTCATTTTCATCTGTGTTTCCTCCGTCTTCATAAATCTTTTGTTAGGTTTTCAGAGCCTTTCTCAACTCCTATTTGATTATAATAATTTCTATTATTGCTAGTATTTGCAGAGTCCTGCCGCAATTTTGCATTATCAGGCCATAGGAAAGCCGGGTTATATTTTTCTTAGATGTTCACGAAAAGCCGCCGGGGATATCTTCTTCGTTCTAACGAAAACCCGCGTGAAATAATGAACCGAAGAAAAACCGGTTTGATAGGCTATTTCTTTAATCGGCAAATCTGTGGACGCAAGCATTTGCTCCGCAGCGCGTATCCGCTCTTCCCTGACTAATGTTGAAAAAGGTTTGCCAATGCTGCTCGTAATGATACGCGACAGATGCCGTTCAGATATATTTAAGGATTCTCCAACCATCCGCAGCGATAAAACGTCACTAATGTGATTCCGAATATATTGCTGCGCTTTCATAAAAAGGGTTGCAGTATTTGCGGTGATCATAGCTTCATCCTTGACGGGTTCCGTTCCAAAAAGATCGGTAAAGGACACAAGCAGCGTGTGAGCGATGGAGGACAGCAGGGATGATGAAACGGGGTTGGCACAGTTATTGGGAATTAAGAGGGATTTCCATAACATTGCAATCGGAGCTGGCTCCGGCAGGATCGTACTAATTGCCCCATGAAGAAGAGATTTCGTATAACCCTGATAAACATGGGATTCCGAAAGGTTTTTGTCGGGTTCAAATGCAATATACAAAAGATCCAAATCCTTAACATCCTTGATCTGATGATAAATATCCGGACGGGAACAAAAAGCAGTCCCTTTTTCCAAAGGCAATATATACCCGGCTTCCTCGTAAGTTCCCTCTCCTGCGATGACATAACAAACTTCAAAAAAGGGGTGCTTGTGCCTTTCATTAGCCGGCAAATTACGAGCTACTCCCCAGTAATGAGTAATAAAAGAAAGATGTTTGCCTTTAACCATTCCTACATAACGGTGCAACCGCTCCTCGCTCTTTGACCATTGAAACATCCATTACGCACTCCTTGAAAAATAGAATCCTGCTAAAGTCAAACAAAAATTGCACTCGATATTTTCAAAAATAATTTAATTGTGAGCTATTAAATTTTACAAAGCAAATATAGTACACGTAATTAGGGCCTGTCAATTGTAGGATCCTGGAAAGAGTTATAAAGAAGCAGGAATAGACGTATAGACCATAAAAATACAAATAAAAAAACCGCATCATATGCGGCTTATGGACCAGGCAATTGGGCTTATGAATATAATCAGTTTGCTTAAAATGGAATAACAGCCTAATCGTTCAAACCCTTTCCTTCTAAAATTTGCTGCTTATATTTTTCAATTCTGGTTTCCCGGGTTTTCGATTGTTTGGCCTCCGAAAAATAAAGAAGGTAGGCCCGCTGGCGTCCGGGAGTCAACGCTTCAAAAGCCGTTTTTAAAGCGGGGTTTTCATTGAATTGTCGCTGCAGCTCTTCAGGAGCCGCAAATTCCGTATGTTTTTTAAACGCTACCTCCAAGCCGGCTTTTTCCACTTCAATAGCCTGGTTGATATACGCTTTCAAAATACTTTCCATCGCAGTGATTTCTTTGGCATTCGTGAACCGGATCTGGCGCGCTGCTTGAACTTTTTCCGTTTGCTGGATTAGTATTCCGTGAGGATCCTCCATTAAGGCGCCTTTGTGAAACAGCAGGGCACAATATTCTTTAAAGCCATGAATTAAAACAATATTTTTATTGTTAAACGTGTAACAAGGATGCATCCACTTAAAATCTTCGGCCAGTTCACAGTCAAGCACGATCGTTCTAAGCTTCTCGTATTCTTCCTTCCACTTTCCGGCTTTGCTTATAAACTCGTCGACCTTGGGATTCGTTCTGCTAGGGGTCATTAGGGAACTCCTTTTCATCTATATTCATATTGGAAACGGCTTTTATAATAGGGCCGTTCCTGCCATTTTATCATGCGCTTCTAGAACATTATATAGCGGCACGCTCAAGTTTTTTTTATTGTTTGAATCCACATAAATTCTAAGGATTGACAGTAAACTTGGGTTGATGTTATATTACGTACGACATAAACAAAGTAATTACATAGGAATTGTCACATTAACAGATTAAACGACAGAAAGGATGATTTGGATTGGAAAACAACCTGGTCAATGCCATACAGAACAACTGGATTACGCTTCTGGTATCGGCAGTGATCCTCGCATTGCTTTATTATTTGGCTAAGAAGAGGGTAGGTTTTGGAACCCGAGTGCTTATCGCGCTGGGATTGGGACTCGTTGCCGGATTTATTTTCAACCGGTTTGAACTGCAGTTCGAAGGCGTAAGCACGATCGGGTCCATTTATGTAAGTCTGATACGTATGATTGTAATCCCCCTTGTTTTTGTACTCGTAATTAACAGTATTATTTCTATTACCAACATTGCGTTTCTTAAGAAAATCGGCATAAAAACCGTCGCCTGGTTCCTCGGGACTACGGGAGTCGCAGCCATTATCGGCCTGCTGATTGCCCTTGCGCTGAACCCTGCAGGAAGTTTTACGGCGAGCACACCTGAAAATTTCGAGGCCCGCGAAGTTCCCAGCTTCTTTCAGGTCATTTTGGATCAGGTGCCTTCCAATCCGGTTAGTGAAGCGGCCGACGGCAAGGTGCTGCCTGTACTGATTTTTGCCATCTTCATCGCGATTGCCATCGTCAAGGTCGGAGCCCGAAAACCCGAAACGGTCGAGCCCGTAAAAACCTTGTTCGCTTCCCTGACGGAGATTCTGCATCAGGTTGTCAAATTCGTCCTTCGTTTCACGCCATACGGCGTATATGCGCTTATAGCGGTAATGGCTGCGCGGTATGGCCTTGAAACGCTTAAACCGCTAGCCATGCTGATTCTGGTCAGCTACGTGGCTTTGATTCTCCACTTTGTCCTGGTTTTTGGCGGCCTTATATCTTTTGTAGCCAAGCTGAATCCGTTACGCTTCTTTAAAAAGGCGTATCCTACCATTGCAGTAGCTTTTACGACGCGCAGCAGTTACGCCACCCTGCCGGTGAACCTGGAAGTCATCACAAAACGGCTTGGGGTTTCTTCCCGAATAGCCAGCTTTGTAGCCCCCCTCGGCTCAACGATGAACTTTAACGGCTGCGGAGGCATTTGGCCGGCAATCGTCTCGGTTTTTGTAGCGCATGTCTACAATATCAACCTGAGCTTTACCGATTACGTCCTGATTGTCCTTGTCAGCATCATCTCTTCCGTAGGCGTAGCCGGAGTTCCCGGCCCCGCCTCCATTGCAACCACGGTGGTGTTGACTGCATTGGGACTTCCTCTGGAAGGTATCGGTTTGGTCGTTGCGGTAGAATCCATTATCGATATGGGCCGTACCGCCGTAAACGCTACCGGCACTACCGTCACTTCCGTTTTGGTAGCCGATTCCGAAGGAGAGTTAGACCGCAGCGTTTTTAACAGCAATGAAAACGACGAATTGGAATTAAATCCGGTTTAAGGTCTTCAATCCCCGAAAATCGCTCTAATCCCGACAAAAGGCCCGGCTCTCTTTCGAGAGGCCGGGCCTTTCCCCTTCTTCACGTTAACGGGCATCTGCTGCAAAGGCCAGCCCTGCGGATTTTTTAGCCGCCTCCAGAACCTCCATGACTTGTCCGCTGTGGTCCAGCAATTGTTGTACAGCGGGCCAATCCTGCTGCCCAATCAGCCGTTCAAACGCCACGAATTCCTGGAACATCCGGTGCCGCTGTTCCTGATGATTAACGGTTATCGGATCCTGTTGGTTTAAGGTATATTGATAAGTTTCGCACGCGTTTGGCGACCCCTCCATATAAAGACTGCCTTTCTCTCCTTGTACGCTGCAAAAGGACGGACTGGAGCTGTCCTTCGCCCCGACGCAGACCGCCTTGAACCGGCCATAGTCCAGCAGCAGCACGCCGGACGTATCGATCCCATTCTCCATGTTCGCCAGATACTCTACATGCTCGGGACGGCCAAACAACCCGATTACCCAGTGGATATTATAAATATTAATGTCCATCAGGGAACCTCCGGACATCGCCGGGTCAAAAGCAGGCAGGATGTTGCCTTTTTTGAAATCGTCGTATCGCGACGAATATTGGGAGTAGTTGCACTGCACAATTTTTACGGGTCCAAGTGCTTCAACCCGCTTCCGAATGGATTTGTAATGGGGCAAATGAATCGTTGTGATCGCCTCAAGCAGCATCAGCTTCCGCTCTCCTGCCAGCTGTTCAAGCTCACGGAACTCCTGCAAATTGGAGGTAAAAGGCTTCTCGCAAATGACATGTTTGCCGTTTAGAAGCGCCTTTTTGGCCAAATCAAAATGTAAATGGTTGGGAACGCCAATATATACGGTATCGACTTGATTCTCCGTGTCCTCCACCATGCGGTCGTAATCCGTATAAACAGCCGGAATTCCGTATTGATTCCGGATTTGTTGGAGTTTCTCGCGGCTTCTGGGAGTACCGCTAATCGCCGTGACTGAAATCGAAGGAATCTCATGGATGAAGCTCAACAGCTCCATAACGATTTTTCCTGAACCTGCTATACCTAATTTCATTACAATCCACTCTCCTGTCTTCTATATCCTGATTATAAGAAGAATGTGACGATTTATTAAGAGATAAACGATAGAATGGTATTTTCGTTCAACGGATTTTATAGATTAAGAAGCCGGGGCTGAACAATTTGTTCATTTTGGAGTTTTGCAGACTCTCTGCTAAAATGGGTCAGAGGTGAACAGGATGAAGACACTGAAATTACTCCAGGAAATGAAAGGTTTTACGCCTAATGAGCAAAGCATTGCCGCCTATATCCTGCAGCATCGCGAAAGCTGCCTGCCTTTAAGCGTGCAGGAGCTGGCCCGGCTCACCTTTACCTCGCATTCCGCCGTCATCCGGCTCACTCAGAAATTGGGCTTGCCCGGATTCAAGGATTTTAAAATCAAACTCGCCCAGGAATTCCAAGCGTCGATTGAAAAGGTTGCCGGCGTGGACCCTAATTTGCCTTTCCGGCCGGGAGCTTCGGCCGAGCAAATGGCCAAGGAAATGGCGGAGCTGATGAAGGAAAGCATAGATAAAACCTACCATTTATTAGACGGCAGCAAGCTGAACGAGGCGGCCGTTCTTTTAAAAAAAGCAAACCGAATATTTATTTTCGCCAAAGGCGATTCTCAGATCCGGGCCGAAAGCTTTAAAAACAGGCTGATCAAAATCAATAAATATGTCATCCTGGCTACCGAGCGGTCTGAGTGGGCCTATCATATGATGAATATGACCCCTGAAGACTGCGCTCTTTTTCTGACCTACCGCGGACAATACGAACCTTATATTAAGGCTGCTTGGCATTTCCGAAGCTCGGGCATTCCTTTTGTCACGATGACTTCATCCCCCCGAAGCGAGCTGGCTGAACTGAGCTCTATTTGCATCCAGTTGCCGGACGATGAAGATCCGCTTGCCAAAATCGGAACCTTCTATTCCCAAATTACGCTTGAGTATGTACTAAACGTCCTTTACTCCTATATCTACCAATTGGATTATCAAAAAAACAGGCAGGCAGCGCTGCAGGCCCTGGCCGCCTTCCAGCGCCTGGACTTGATGAAGGAAGTGTGATTGGTCTTCCTGAAAACGGTGAAGGCCGTCCCGGACATTAAATGCAACTAAATTCCAGAACGACCTTATTCCCTAACCTGACGTTTCTATTGGTTTGAGATTAAGAAGTAAAGTTAACCGACTCGCTCAAGTGCCGCCATTTCAAATCCGATGCCGCCCGTGCTTGCTGCGCGGCCCCGGCATAAGCAACGGCATCACTGCCGATCAAGAGGCGGACGGGCGGCTCTTCCATTTCGGACAGCTTTGTAATCACCTCCGCGATTTTGGCGGGATCGCCGGGCTCCTGTCCGGCATGCTCCCGAATCATTTTTACGAAGGTGCCTACTGTCTGCTCGTAAGGTTCGCTAATCGGAGGAATGGTCATGGAAGAACCCGCCCAATCCGTCTGCATGCCGCCGGGTTCAATCACGGTAACGTTGATCCCAAAGGGGGCTACCTCCTGCGCCAGCACCTCCGAGAAACCTCCAACTGCCCCCTTCGCGCTTTGCCCGGAAATCATCCATCTTAACATCTTCTATGGAAGCAATATCCCCATAACCGGCATTGTTCACCATAACATCCAAGCTCCCGAACACTTGAACGCCCTGCTCAACTGCCTTAATTACGGCCTGCTCGTCCCTAACATCCAAAGCAAGCGGATGGATTTGATTCCCGTATCGTTGAACCAAATCGTCCAAGGATTTCGGGTTACGCGCAGTGGCAATCACATAATCCCCTTTCATCAATGCCGCTTCCGCTATACTTCGGCCAAGCCCTCTTGAACTTCCCGTTATCATCCATACTTTGGGTTTCGACATTTGTAAACTCTCCTTAAACGATCATTTATTTAATGTCAAGTATGCCTCCACCCGGAGGCTTTTTTAGGCCAAGAGAGCTTAACGGCTCCGCAGATCCTGGATTCTTACATTCGAACTGTACAAAGAAGCATCGCTGCTTACCTTGAAGGAAGGATAACTGGCATCCGCTTCGATCCGCATCACTTCATCAAACTGCTGGAGCTGCTGGCGGTCAACGACAATGGTAAATGAATCGGCCTCAGCCTTCACATCGGTTTCCAGAGGCCGATCCAAAAGCTGAAGAACCAGCACGCCATTGCAGCCGCAGTCCTGCGTATCATAATAAAACTTAAAGCAGCCCGCTGTTCCCTTTAAATATTCATTTAGCTTCCGCTCCGTCCAGGCATTCATTTCGATTCTCATAGCGCAGATTTCCTCCTTAAGTTTGGCTCTTCGAACAACGCTAAACACTGCTTCGTAAGCATACCAAATCCCGCAAAAAAAGGCACCCGTTTGGTTGGAGTGCCTCTAATTGGGCGGTTTCGCCGCTAAACGCGTTATACCCAAATGTATACCTTATCGTCTTCCAGCAGCGTTTCGAAGGTAGCGACCGTTCCGTGATCGGGTTCCTGCACCTGGCCGTCCAGCAGGGAAATTTTCCAGTCATAGAGCGGGCAATATACGTATTCCCCCGAAACCGTTCCTTCCGCCAAAGGACCCTCGCGATAAGGGCTGACGTCTTCCAATGCTTTGATGCGGCCGTCGCTCAGACGGAAAACGGCTATCTTCCGCTCCCCGCAAACCACGCTGTATCCGATTCGCGGAAGGAGCTCCTCCTGTTTGGCAACATAAACTTTTGTTTTTGGCATCCGGATTATCCCCTTACGACCGTGTACAGGTCTTTTTGAAGTTTTTGATCTTCGACGACTTGCTGCCAAGGATTCCGGCGTTTGCCTTCCACCGCTTCATCCAAGCGTTTCAGCAGTTCGGCGCGCTGCTCCGCGCTTAACAAAATCTTTTTCACAGGGTCAAAGCCCATCCGTTTCAGCCAAGGCGCCGTCCGTTCGGCGTAAATGCCGGTTTCCCGGTAGTATTGAAGGAAAGCCCCGCAAATATCGATGACCTCCTGCTCCGTTTCGACCGTTGTCAGCAGCTGACCTTCCTGCACCTCGGTCCCGCCGTTGCCGCCGATGTAGATCTGGAAGCCGTTTTCGACGCCGATGACGCCAAAATCTTTCACTCCGGTTTCCGCGCAGCTCCGCGGACAAGCCGACACGCCCATTTTAAATTTGTGCGGCGTATCGATAAATTCATAACGCTCCTCCAGCTTGATGCCGAGACCCATCGAATCCTGCGTGCCGAACCGGCAGAAAGCGGCGCCGACGCAGGTCTTCACGGAACGCACCGCTTTGGCGTAAGCGGAAGCCGAGGTCATGTCCAGCTCTTCCCACATGTTCGGCAGGTCTTCTTTCTTGACGCCGTAGAGTCCGATCCGCTGGCTGCCGGTAACTTTGACCAGAGGCACCTCGTATTTTTCAGCTACACGGGCAATTTGCATCAGCTGCTGAGGTGTAGTTTGTCCACCGCGCATTCTCGGAATGACGGAAAACGTGCCGTTGTTCTGGATGTTGGCATGCAGACGTTCGTTGACGAAACGGGAAGCCGGTTCATCCGCATGTTCTTTCGGAAAGGCGACATTCAGGTAAAAATTGACGGCAGGCCGGCATTTCGGACAGCCTTCCCGGTTTCGGAATCCGATCTGCTCGTAAACCTCGTCCGTGGTGGTCAGTCCTTTCTCATGAATCTGCAGCACAATTTCGTCCCTCGACAGGTCCGTGCAGCCGCAAATGCCCGTCGGCGCTGTGGCCACTTGATCGCCCAATACACAGGTCAGCAGGTCTCCGATCATGCCCTTGCATTTTCCGCACGAACCGCCAGCTTTGGTCGCTTTGGTTACCTCTGCTACCGACTTGAGATCCTTGCCTCGGATCGCCTGCAGAATCGTGCCTTTAGTTACCCCGTTACAGCCGCATACCGTTTCATCATCGGCCCACTGGGTCACATCGTCCGCAGCGGCTCCCCCGCAGCATCCGCCGCCTGCAGACAGCAGGGAAACTGAAGTGAATGCCGAAATATCCTGCTTCTGCTTCAGCAGCTTGAAGTAACGGTTCTCTTCGGAGGTGTCTCCGTAAAGGACGATGCCGACTACCTGGCTGTCTTGGATGAACAGCTTTTTATAGCTGTTAGCCAGGCCATCATAGGCTTCTATGCTTTTTACGCCGCCCACTTCCTTGATCTCTCCTGCCGAAAAAAGATCGCAGCCCGAAACTTTAAGCGACGTATAGGTTGTGCTTCCGCCATAAGGGGCGGTTTCACTCCCGGTTAGAACGTCGGCCAGCACTTTGCCCTGCTCAAACAGCGGGGCCACCAGTCCGTATATTTTCCCCTGGTGTTCGGCGCATTCGCCAACCGCATAAATGCCCGAAGCGGAAGTCTCCATCCAATCGTTTACGACAATCCCGCGGTTTACGGTTAAACCTGCGTGACGGGCCAGAGTCGTTTCCGGGCGTATGCCGACGGTCATGATGACCATATCGGCTTCCAGTATGGAGCCGTCGCTGAATTCAATTCCCGTGACGCGGGTGTCGCCAAGGATTCGGCTTGTTTTTTTCTCCATAAGGAACTTCAGGCCCTGCTGCTCCAAATCCGCTTTCAGCAGTTTGCCGGCCATTTCGTTCAATTGGGTTTCCATCAGCCATTTCTCCAGATGAACGACCGTGACGTCCATGCCCTGATCAACAAGTCCCTTGGCTGCCTCCAGCCCCAAAAGTCCTCCGCCAATAACAGCCGCTTTCCGGTAGCTTTTGGCCATTTCGAGCATGCTCAGCGTATCGTCAATGGTTCTGAAACCCAAAACGCCTTCCAGGCTTGAACCTTCCACCGGCAAAATGAACGATCTCGAACCCGTCGCCAAAATACATTTATCGAAGCCGATTTCTTTGCCGCTTTGGGTGCGCGCCTTCCTGGCCCCAGAGTCCAGGCTCACCGCCGGATCGTGATGAACCAGCTCGATCCGCTGTTCGGCATACCAGCTTGCCGGGTTGGTGATAATCTCCTCTATTGTGTTTTTGTTCTGCAGCACATTGGAAAGCATGATTCTATTATAATTGGTATAGTTTTCTTCCCCGATAATGGTAATGTCGTAACGTTCGGCGTCCCGATCCAGGATTTCCTCAACCGTTCTTACGCCCGCCATCCCGTTCCCTATCAGCAGCAGCTTTTCCCTCGCCATGAGACTCCCTCCAAGTTTGTGATTTCATTCACTTATCTGATTTAAATGTATCACACCCTTGTAGGCGAACCTATTAGGGAAATGCCTGAATTTGAGGGGAGTCCCGCTACGAATAAGCTCTTTTTCCTGCGTGGTCTATAGGGTTCTCCCTAATGAAAAAATGCCCAGAAGAAAAACGCTGCTTCTTTCAGGACTTTCCTTCTCCTTGAGAAGAAGGATCAAAAGCCCAGCAATTTTTTCTTTAAGGCGTATTCGACCAATTCAGGGCGGCTTTTCAAATTCAGCTTCTCCATGATTTTGGCTTTATGCGCTTCTACGGTTTTTACGGAAATGAAAAGCTTCTCCGAAATCTCCTTGTTCCCGTAACCCTTGGCGATTAAAGGCAAAATCTCGATCTCCCGTCTGGAAAGCAGCTCAAAAGGATCCTCCGACGAATCCCTCTGATCCGTCTTCATCCACTGCTTTACCAGAGAATTGGCCATTTTGGGCTGAATATAAATATCGCCGCCGTAAATCGTGCGGATGGCAAACAGCAATTCATCTTCCGGCGCATTTTTCAGCACGTAACCGGAAGCGCCACTTTTCAAAACGTGAAACAAATATTCCTCATCGTCATACATGGTCAGGATCAGTATTTTTGTATCCGGAAAATCCTCTTTGATTTTTCCGGTGGCGATAAGTCCGCCTTCGCCCGGCGGCATGCTGAGGTCCATGATCAGAATATCCGGGCGGTGTTTAGCCACAACCGAATAAGCCTCCAGCCCGTCCGCCGCAGTCCCGACTACCTCCATGTCCTCCTGGAAATTTAAAATCATGGAGAAGCCGCTGCGGACAACCGCATGATCGTCGGCAATTACAATTTTCATAAAAAAGTTTCTCCCCTCCTTACTCCGCTGGAGGGACGGGCACCTGCAAGGTAACCCGTGTCCCTTCCCCCGGCTTGGACAAGATGCGACAGACTCCGCCGACCAGCTCGGCGCGCTCCTGCATCCCGAACAGCCCCAAACCTGTGCCCTGCGGCTCTTGCCCCGGCTGGAACCCTGCTCCCCGGTCTTCGACGATCAGCTGCAGCGAGCCGTCTCTTTCCTCCAGCAGCACCTCCACACGGTCGACCTGCGCATATTTGAGCGCATTCAGCACCGCTTCCTGGCAGATCCGGTACACCACCGTTTCGATTTCACTGGAGTACCGTTTTTGATCCAAAGAAGAGGTAAAATCAATTAACAGGCCGTAGCTTTGCTCCATCCGTTTAAAATGCGTTTTAAAGGCGGCCTCCAGCCCAAAGTCGTCCAGCGTCGCCGGGCGGAGCTCCACGGATAAGTTCCGGATGTCGTCCAGCAGCCGGGTCATCAAGGCTTCAGTTTGATTCATTTTGGTCAGGAGCTTCGTATCGTCGGTTAAATATTTGAGCACTCGGACATCCACCACGGCGCTCATCAGCTCCTGGGCCACGCTGTCATGCAGTTCGCGGGAGATCCGTCTCCGCTCATTCTCCTGAGCTTCGATGACATGTTTCATGATCTTGTTCTGGTACAATCTTTCCTGGGTTTGATACTGCTTGGTCAACCCTCTGAGCATCAGCACCCGAATGCCCCGCCCGGCGTCCAGTGTTTGGAAAGAAGCCGTATAAGGCAGAATTCCTTCATCCCTGGTATCGATAAAAACCTGAAAGGAACTGAAATCCCGGGTTTCTTGGCTTTGCATGTAACAGTTCGAACAGGTTCTTTGCTCCGTCTCGCTCGTAAACCCTCTGCAAACCTCGCATATGCCGTTCTCCTCACCCTGCAGCAGCTGCTTTATGGCTTGGTCCGACATAATTTTCTCCGCAGCGGGATTCATGGCGAGTACATTTCCATCCTGGTCAAAGAAAAGAATAGCCTCCATGCTGCCGGCATAAAGCCTCGTCATCAAAGCGTCCATCTGCATGTTATTTTCGGTCATCAACTTGGCATCCTTTCCTTCCCGTTTAAATCCGCGAGTCCACCGGCCGCATAGGCATGCAGTTCGTCTGCAGACGAGGAAGCCACCCGCTGTCCGCTTCGGTAAGCGCCGAGAAGAACTCCCGCAACGCGCCCGTCATGCCAGACCGGCACCGCCGCCAGGCTGGACAACTCCTCCAGCTTGATAATCGGATATTGAAAAAGGTCCTCCGGATTCACAAAATCCGGCACAAAAGGGATCGTCAGCGGTTTGCCCGTCTTGAACACGATTCCGGGGACCCCCCGGCCTGATTTAAGCACAATCCGTTTATAACCTTCGTTTAAATTTCCGGATGCAAATTTCCATTTGATTACATAATTGAATTCGGCCGATTCTACCAGCGCCAAGGCCATAAAGTCATAGCCGGATTGAAGCCGCATCTGGTCGAGCACCGTTTGAAATTCCCCATTATTCATCGTTAAACCACCCATCAGCCGAATCTTTCGTTAAGACTGTTTCTTCTCTTTGTATAGAATAAACCTCCCTCTCCGAGATTTCAATAAAAGGAGCTGCAGCGTTACCGGCTTGGCTTCAACGGCCTTAAAATATAAAAAAACGGATGCCCAAGGATAAGGCGCCTGTGCGTTTTCTGCTTGTCAGTCGATGAAAAGGGGTATTGCTGATAATTCCCCCATTATTGTTGGATTTTATCCCTAGACCCCTGGAGAAATCTGGATGAAAATAGAAATACCTTCACCCGGATTTTTCGTTTTCTCTTCACCAGTCCATCAACCAAGTGAAGGTAAATTCGTCTTCCGAGGGGGTGAGTCTGGATTTTTCAGCGTTCAATCGATCGGGATGTGCTGCCTAATCTCAGACAAGGGAGGTAAATCGCAATGTTCTTTAAGAAAAAGCGTTTACGTAAAACCTTCTCTATCGGAATGATTGCCGTGCTTGTGCTCACCCTTTTCCCCGTTTTGGGTTCATCCGTCAAAACCGCTACGGCCGCTCAGGATTACAAGCTGGTCGGTTACTACCCTTCATGGGCCGCTTATGCGCGCGGCTACAATGTAACGGATATCGATCCCTCCAAAATGAACGTCATTAATTACGCCTTTGCGGATATTTGCTGGAACGGCATCCATGGCAACCCTGATCCGACGGGACCGAACCCGGTAACCTGGAGCTGTCAGAATGAACAAGGCCAGGCCATTAGCGTTCCTAACGGAACCATTGTCCTGGGCGATCCCTGGATCGATACGGGAAAAAGCTTTGACGGCGACAAGTGGGACGACCCCATCAAAGGAAATCTGAAGCAGCTTTGGAAGCTGAAGGAACGGAACCCGAATTTAAAAACCGTCATTTCCGTAGGCGGCTGGACCTGGTCGAACCGCTTCTCAGACGTGGCCGCAACGGCTGCGACACGTGAAGTTTTTGCGAACTCCGCCGTCGATTTCATCCGCAAATACCAAATGGATGGCGTGGATTTGGACTGGGAGTACCCGGTAAGCGGCGGTCTCGCGGGGAACAGCGTACGCGCAGAAGATAAACAGAACTACGTTCTCCTCCTGCAAAAGATTCGCGAGAAGCTGAATGCAGCCGGGCAAGCAGACGGCAAGACGTATCTCCTCACCATCGCATCCGGCGCTAGCCCGTCGTATGCAGCCAACAATAATTTGGCCGGGATCGCGTCAGTCGTGGACTGGATTAATATCATGACTTATGATTTTAACGGAGCCTGGAACACCACCACCGGGCATAACGCTCCGCTGTACTATGATCCTGCAGCCAGCTCTTCGGGTTTGACGGATCCTCAAAACTTCAATATCGACAAAGCCGTCACCACCTACCTGGCGAACGGCGTACCCGCCAGTAAACTTGTGTTGGGCATGCCTTTTTACGGACGCGGTTGGAGCGGAGCCCCAAGCTCGGGCAACGGTCAATATCAGGTCTCATCCGGCCTATCCAATACCGGCACCTGGGAGAACGGCAGCTATGATTTTTACGATCTCGAAGCCAACTATATTAATAAAAATGGTTACACCCGCTACTGGAACGATACAGCTAAAGTACCTTATCTTTATAATCCTTCCACAAAAACTTTTATCAGTTATGACGATTCCGAATCCATAGGCTATAAAATTTCTTATTTGAAGTCCAAAGGTTTGCGCGGCGCCATGTTCTGGGAGCTAAGCGGCGACCGCAACAAAACGCTGCAAAACAAGTTAAATACGGACCTGAACGGCGGAACGGGACCTACGCCAACGCCGAATCCTACCCCAAGTCCTACCCCTACTCCTACACCGACGCCCGGCCCAACTCCAACGCCGAGTCCTAGCCCTGCACCAACCCCAACACCTAACCCGACGCCTACCCCATCGCCAACTCCGCCTCCGGGGGTTTCCGGCTGGGCTGCCGGCGTTTCCTACCATGTCGGGGATGTAGTGACTTACGGGGGAAAAACATACACTTGCCTTCAGGCCCACACTTCCATCGTTACCTGGGAGCCGCCAAACACGCCGGCTTTGTGGAAGCTGAATGAAAAGTAAAAGCTTAAATACGCGCTAAAGAACAAAAAGAAAAACAACGGCGTTCCCGCTTCGCATGACCTGAAAGTACAGGAAATGCGGACGGGAGGCGCCGTTGTTTCTTTTCGTTGTTTGTTTATATCATACATCTATCTCAAAGACTGAATCCGTGTCCATTGGGGCAATCCGATTTTAACCCTTCCACAACAAGGGGATCACGTCTGAAAATATCCCCCCGAATGGCATACAGCCTCTGGAATCCCTGCTTCCTTAAAATTCTAGCTGCTTTTTTAGTCTTAAAGGTGCGGTTGGATACAATGACCACGCATTGCTCCGGGGACAACGCCTTATTCCACATGAAAGGAAGCCGGCCCAGCGAAATATTAACCGAGCAAGGAAGATGTAGATTTTGAAAGTCCGAAGCGTCCCTGACATCAAGCAATTTCATCTCGGGGCAGTGCTTCTTGTTGTTCTTCCAGTCCTGCGCTTCAAAAAAAGAAAGATTACGCACGGGCCAATGCTGACGAATAAGCCAAAACATTATCATTCCGGCGATCACAGCCAATCCAACTGCCATTATCCAGGTTTCCTTTCTAAAAAAAGTTTAGGTCATCCTGGGGTATTATAGTCCGGTTTCCCTTTCCTTTTCAAGGCGTAAAATTGGAATAATTCAAAAAAAAGAAAATCGCATTTCCGATAGGAAAAGGCGGTAAATCCCGCTTTTTTCAGGTTCTTTGGCGCGTTGGAAGCCAAAAAAAACCGGACCTTCCGGTCCGGGTCCTCGCTTCTTATTCCGTTCTTAAATCCTCTACTCAATTGGACTTGCCTATCTTCTCTATTTGATGTCTTTACCGGTAAAAACCGATACCCGGTCTTTAACCAGCTGTGTGTATTCCTGCTCCATTTTCTCGGCTCCCGCTTTGTTCAGCTCTTCAATGAAGCCGTCATAAATTTTATCGAAGTCGGCCGGTTTTGCGAGCACCGCTTCCGGAATCCGTTTTCGGATGATATCCTGCGTTTTCTGATAGATGATTTGATAATCCCCGTCGGTCGGCACCTGCATATTGTATAAAGCGCCCCATTCTTTGACCGGAAATTCATCTTCTTTGGGGAAGAGGTCCTTCCAGGTAGTCGCATGATAAGCAGCCAGCGCTTCCTTTTCGGCATCCGTATAACCCGCGATGATCTGCTCCGGGAAGTTGGTGGTGTAATAATTGCCCGTAGAATCTTTGACCCCGTCTCCATAACGGACGCCGAAGATGGAATACAAACCGATACCGGTTTCCTTGGTAAAGTTGGCTGCGTCGTTCACTTTTCGGTTCTGCACGTCCTCGGGGATCACACGTTTGCCGTTCTCAACCTGATATTGTTTGCCTTCAATGCCCCAATTCCGAAGCACTTGTCCTTCATCGGAAGACAGCCAGTCCAGAAATTTGATCGCGCGGACCGGATCCTTGCAGGCCGTTGTAATACTGATTCCGTAACCGTCTACCCCAAAGGACTGCATCGCATGATCTTTATATTGCTCCCCCATCGTGACCGGAAAATGAGCGTACGTATATTCATCTTTGCCCGCCGTTTTCAAGGCGTTCTCCGCATCCGCATATTCCCATTCCACGGAAGTCAGGCCGAGTACCCGGCCGCTGGAAATTTTAGACTTGTATTGGTCTTCCTTCTGCACGAACGCGTCTTTATCCAGCAGACCTTCGTTGTACATATGGTTCAGCCAGCGGAAGTATTCTTTTTCCTCCGGACGTTTGTAATGGAGCATAGCTTCATAAGTATCCGGATCTACATAATATTCGCCGTCGTACGTGCCGTTTGTCGTGTTGTTCGCCTGGTTGGTCACTGTAATCATGATTTTCCAGTCGTCTGCATTGATAGTCAATGGAATAGTAGGCTGCCCGTCCGTAGTCGGATGTTTGGCCACGTATTGTTTGAGGACGTTTTCAAAATCCTGCACCGTTTTGATCTGAGGGTAGCCCAGCTCTTTCAGGACGCGAAGCTGCACCTCAAAACCGCTGTCCGCATCAAAATACTGCTGGTCTACGCCTACATTGGTCGGAATGGCGTAAATGGCCGGGTCGTCTTTGCTGTATTTCATGCGGTTCATGTTTTCGCTCATCACTTTTTTGATGTGCGGCGCATATTTGTCGATCAGATCGGTTAAATCGATGACGGCTCCGGCATCCACCAGCTTGCCGAGTTCACCTTTGGCATAAATCAGGTCCGGATATTGGCCGCTTGCCGCCATCAAAGCGATTTTGCTTTGTCCGCCGCCGCTGCCTACATCATATTCGGCATTCAGGGTTACTCCGGTTTTGGCCGTGATTTCTTTGCCGATCTCATCCTGCATATTGTTCCAGTTCGGACTGGCATCCGCACCGAAAAACGAGAAGGTAATCGGGCTCGTATCGTCCCCGCTGCCCGCATCTGCGGAATTTCCGGGATTGCTGCTGGAATTGCTGCAGCCCGCAGCTACCAAAAGCATGCCGGCCAGAAGCATACTTCCGAACTTTTTCGTCAAGTTTCCAGTCATCTTGGCTTGTTCCCCCTTTATTTACTGTACGTTGCTGCGTCCTGCTCCATAAAACCCGCCTTGTCTCAAGAAGCAGGCTCACTTTTGTAGCCGCTTTCAATCTTCCGCTACAGGACTTATTTTAGTTCAGGGTTGGGTGATAAACCTTGATTTTCAAGTCACCTAATAGCATGATATAGACATCAAAGATTCAGAGTCAGGTGGGAGACATTTGAGCAAAGTCTATCTTAATTGGTTTACGACGGATGAGCAATTTCCTTTTTTTATTCAATACGGGGGGCATGACGAAGACACCAGCTATCACAGGCATGTAGACTTTTCAGAACTCGTGATTGTCTTGAACGGGCATGCGACGCATGTCGTCAATCAGGAAGAAACGTTTATTAAAAAAGGAAACGTGTTTGTCATTAACGGCGACACCCCGCATGCGTATAAGGATCCTCATGATTTTAAAATCTGCAACATCATGTTCAAACCGGAAATGCTCAAGACGGCCGGACCGGATTTAAGGACGCTGAACGGCTTTCAGGCGCTTTTTATTTTGGAGCCGTTTTACCGGAGCTTTAAGACGTACGAAAGCAAACTCAATATGTCGATCCCGGGTTTGGAGCACATTTCGGTTTTAGTTTCGGGCATGATTGAGGAATATGAGAATAAACTGCACGGCTACCAGACCCTGCTGGCCTCCCGGTTCATGGAGCTTGTCGTCTATTTGTCCAGGCAATACGATCACCAGGAGAAAGGCGTCGACAACAGCCTGATGCATCTGGCCAATGCCATCTCCTATATCGAAGATCATTATCTCGATCCGGTCACCCTGGAAGACATCGCAAAGAGGTCGGACATCTCCGTGAGGCACCTCAACCGCATCTTCAGGTCTTATTACCAGACAACGCCTATGGCTTATCTCTTGCGCCTTCGCCTGGAGCGGGCTTGTACGCTGCTTAAGCAAACCGGGCTTTCAATTACGGAAATTTCTTATGAAAGCGGTTTTAATGACAGCAACTATTTTACCCGCCAGTTCAGAAAAACCTTCGGCCTCTCTCCGAAAGCCTTCCGGCAGCAGCGTTGAGCTGCCTAATCGGAAAACAGGGATGGGAGGCCTGCGCCTTCATTTTTTGCACGCACAGCTTGTGCGCTCAGCGGCAAAAAGACACCCGAACCGAGGATTCGGATGTCTTTTCGTGTTCAGTCAGACGGGGTTATTCAGCAGGTTCGTAATCAAACCAGTCAAAAGAGGCTGGAGCCGCCGTCCCCGTCTCGCTCGTGGCATACATGGCGATGTATACACCGGTAAAACCGCCGCTGATCTCGGTAGACAGCAGATGGGTTTCCCCCTCTCCCATCCTGATGGGGTCCGACCCGGATGACCGGACAAAGGCCTCAATCTTCTCCGGATGGGCCTGAATTTGAAGAACGAGCGACCCTTCCGGACAGTCCCGAATATCCTCCGTTTTCATGGAGCCGACGGTCCGGCGGAAGACAAGCTTTTTCCGGCCGTTTATCTTTCTGATGACCAGATCATAATGGTGTTTATCGTTTTTGTATACCGTTAATCCTGCTTCCTCTCCGTCATGAGCCGGTTCATATTCGACCCGGGCCTCGATTCTGGCGCTGAAATGGCACAGCCTGCGGCCGATAAAAGCGGGCGCTTTCGTTTCATCCACCGTCGCTTCATGGCCATGCAGCACCAGATATCCCGGGCGCTCGACGAGGGACCAGCTGCCCGGTTTGGGATTGCGCAGAAAATTCCATTCCATCCCGAGCCGGGATTCATTAAAATCGTCTCTTACCGGCTTGGCTGGCCATTGGACTTCCGTCCAGGAAGGTCCTTCCATGACCGGTTCAAGATGCGTCTCTTTCCCGATAAGCGGCCAGCCCTCTTTCGTCCATTCAACCGGCGCAAGGAAAACCTCCCTGCCCAAATGGTGGCCCATCGGATAAGAAACCGGCCTGATGCCCAGACAAACCGCCCACCAGCTTCCGTCGTGCGCTTCGATGAGATCCGCATGGCCGGCCGCATGAATGCTGCTTTTCAAACTCCGGTTCGAAAGAACCGGGTTATGGGGGCAAGACTCATAGGGCCCATAAGGATGCACGCTTCTGGCGATGGTCTCCATATGCCCGTATTCGGTTCCGCCTTCGGCAATCATCAAATAATAGAGTCCGTTAATCTTGTAAAGATGCGGCGCTTCCGGATACGCTCCTCCGGTCCCTTTCCAAAGCAGACGGCTTTCCGTCAGCATGCGGCCAGTCTCGATATCGATTTCGCACTGATAGATCCCCTCCCCCTGGTCGCCAGTCCGCGAAGATTGAAAATAAACCCGGCCATCGTCATCAAACAGCAGTGACGGGTCTATGCCATTCTGGGCTACGGGGATCGGATCGGACCATGGCCCTTCCGGGTTTTGTGTTTTGACGAAAAAGTTCCCGACTCCGCCCAGATTGGTAGTCACCATATAAAACCAGCCGTCATGGTAGCGGAGCGTCGGGGCGAAGATGCCGCCCGAGCTCCAGGCTTTTTCAAGCGGAAGCTGCTTGCCGGTTGTCAGGCAGTGGCCGATTTGCCGCCAATGAACAAGATCTTTACTATGAAAAATCGGGACGCCCGGAAAATATTCAAACGTGCTCGTAACGAGATAATAGTCGTCTTCCACCCTGCAAATGCTCGGATCGGGATAAAAACCCGGAATAACGGGATTGGTGTACTGCATGCTTCGCACTCCTGTCTTGTCAAAATGATGAGTTCTGCTGAACTCGGATAAGGGGGAAAGTCCCGGAAGCGAATGAGCTGGCTGGCATCCTCGCGTTCCAGACGGGGCTAGGCTGTACCCCTACTTTCCATTTCACATTGTAGGTCACTTTGGATAGGAATACCTTCATTTTCAAGTCAACGAACAGCACGATTTGGACATCTCTATTTCTCCCTTCAAGCCGGCTGAGAGCATACCCGCAAATTGACAATAAAGAGCCGCATCATTATACTTTATTAGTAATTATTACGATTAAACACAAGCAGCAGCCAAACCTTTACATATAGGAGCCTACTCATGAATTCAAACCCAACATCAAAGGACTTTAGCTTTAACTCAAAAACACATTTTCCTTCCAAGGAAGAACGCCTGATCCGTTTTGGTTCCGTTCCTCCGCAGCCGGGCAGCAAACCGACAACCAAGGAGCAAATGCCGGATCTTCAGAACCGGAATCATGATTATCTGTTCGAAATCAGCCAAGTTGGCATCTGCAAAGTCCGACACCCTATTCAAATCTGCTCGGAGCTTATGCCGGAAGTTCAAACGACCATTGCTGATTTGACGTTGACGACCAATTTGAAGCGGGAATCCAAAGGCATTAATATGAGCCGTTTGACGGAGCTGCTTGAACAGTACAGACAGAACAACTGGGAAGCAAACTTTCAGGAGATCGGACAGCTGGTAAAAGAAATGGCGGAACGTATGGCCCAAACCGAAGCCGAACTCCGACTGGAGTTCCCCTGGTTTTATGAACGCCGTTCCCCGGCTTTGGGACAAACAGGTTTAAATCATTCGGTTGTTTCTGTAAAAGCGCGTTATAAGCAGGATGCCCCCCTCTCCTTTCAGGCCGGACTGCAAACGACGGTTACCACCCTTTGTCCCTGCTCGAAGGAGATCAGCGAATACAGCGCCCATAATCAGCGGGGCGTAGTTAAGGTGACCGTGGACCTGGATGGCCGGTTGCTGCCGGAGAGGGATTGGAAAATACTTCTGCTTGAAGCCATCGAATCCAACGCGAGCGCTCCGCTGCATCCTGTCCTCAAACGTCCGGACGAAAAAGCCGTCACCGAAAAGGCGTACGAAAATCCCCGGTTTGTTGAGGACATGGCAAGGCTTGTAGCCGCCGATTTATACGAAATGGATTTTGTGACTGCCTTTAGAGTCGAATGCCGCAATGAGGAATCCATTCATCTTCATGACGCGCTTGCGGTAATCAGCTTTGATAAAACAAAAGCAGCGGTGCGTTAGCACCGCTGCTTTTCATTTTTGATTTAACCGTATGCTTAAGGTCTTAAGGTTCCGGAACGCTTACCAGCTCGCCTTTTTCACGCCGGGAATTTTCCCCTGATGGGCCAGCTCCCGAAACACAATCCGGGAAATTTTATACTTGCTTAAGTAGCCGCGTGGTCTGCCGCTTACCGCGCAGCGGTTGTGCAGGCGGGTTGGCGAGGAGTCCCTCGGCAGCTTTTGCAGAGCTTCATAATCTCCCTTTTCTTTCAGTTCTCTGCGTTTCGCTTCGTATTTCTCTACCATGGCTTGGCGTTTCAGTTCTTTTACTACTTTGGATTTTTTGGCCATTTTCAACATCCTTTCGGTTTAAATCGGTTATGAACCTGTTTCCTGCCGGCTCAGCTGAGCCCGCTGCGGCAAATATTCGCCGATCGAGGTTTCGATCAGCTGGACGGTTAATTTTTGGCCGCCGATAATCGCTTTTCGTTTGGCCTTGAGCAGAATTTGCTCGATATCGGCATAACTGCAGCCCTGGAGCAGGTCAACGGCGCGGTCATGGACAACCTCTTCCGTCTCAAACTTATCGATCAGCAGGCGTACATACGTCTCCCGGCAGCTTCGATCAGGCGGCAAATAATTCATTTTAGTATCGAATCGGCGCCAAACCGCATGATCCAGCTCTGTTTCCAGATTGGTAGCCGCCATAAAAATACTTTCGCCGCTGAACTCATCCAGGCACTGCAGCAGCGTATTGACCACCCGGGACATCTCCTTCACTTCATCGTTATTGTCCCGTGTGCGCGCTATCGCGTCGAATTCATCGAGAAACAAAACGCAAGGCACAGCCTTGGCATATTCAAATATTTTCCGCACATTGCTGCCCGTCTCCCCCAAATGGGCATGGATCAGGGAATCGAGCCGGGCGAGCACGAGCGGAAGTCCCAGCCTTTCGGCCAGATAAAAAGCCGTTAACGTTTTGCCTGTCCCCGGAGGCCCAAACATCATAATCTTGTTGGGTATCGGCACTTCATGCTCGTCGAATTGTTCCTTCATAGCCAAAATCGCCTGAAACTCTTCTATGATCGTCTTGTTTGCCGGGGATAAAACGATGGACTTGGCCTTGCGGGCACATTCCTTCGGGGAATACACCGATGCCATGTCCATGCCTTTTGCCGTAGGAAGGCGGGTAGTGCTGTATCGATTGCTTTTGCTCATAATCTGCTAAACCTGCTCCTCCATCCATGTTCAAAGCGGCCAAAAGACCTTAGACTTGATCCTTGGAAACGCTCTTTTTGCCGCTATTTTAATCGTAAATATTACGATTAGTATTGTAACCCTTTCTTGTTTTCCCGTCAACTTTGGGCCGATTCACTTCGCGCTTTCCTTTATCTCCGGCTTGCATTGGAGGATAATGTGTTCAATCTGTCTGGTAAGCTACCGGGATTGTTTGCATGCTGGCCATGAAGGTGCTGCGCTTCTTTTTCTAGCAGCCCCTACAAGCAAACAAAGCCCAGAGCGGCTAAGCGCTTCGGGCTTTGTTTTTTAGAGCTAATTTGTTAACCGTTTATGCTGTTGTTGTCCTCCTGCTGTCCGGCGTTCTCCTCCTTCTCTTTACGGCTAAAGCGGCCCGCACGATCCAGAAGGTTCATCAGAGCCGGGAACAAAACGGGCAGCATGATCAGACTAAGCAGTACCAGCCCGATCATAACGCCAATCGCCACTTCAATCAGCGTAATAACGCCTGATGGAATGAGTGCCGCAAAGGTGCCGCCCAGAATGATGGCCGCTGAAATCACGACGCCGCCCAGGTTTCTGGAGGCTTGTTTGATCGCTTCCGTAGGACTTGCTTCGATTTCCCTGTAGCGCATCAGCAGAAAAATGCTGTAATCCACGCCCAAAGTGACAATCATAATAAAAGTAAAGAACGGAACATTCCAGCTCAAATCATCGACCTGGACCAGCTGTTTGCTGATAAACTCGTTGGCACCCAGCGTGATCAGATAGGTTAAATACAAGGAACCTATGACGAACACTGGCGGCCAGAAGGAACGCGTAATCAAAATCAGCATGATGCCGATCCCGATCAGCATAATCGCCGAGGTGCGGTTAAAGTCGCCGCCTGCGATGTCTTTAAGGTCGAGATTCTGCTGGGTCACGCCCCCAAGCGCCAGATCGGCGTTCTCCAGCTTGGTTCCCTTCAGCGCCGAATCCAGCTGTCCATTCAAGTCCTGAACGACTTTCATAGCTTGCTGGGAGTAGGGATTATCATCCAGAATGATGCTGATTTCGGCAATTTTGCGGTTGCCGGACATGTAGGTATCCAGCGACTGCTGGAACTCTGCTCCGTGCAGCACATCATCGGGAATGTAAAAGCTTTCCGAAGCCTCGGACTTGCTGAGGCCCGCCAAATAACTGGAAGCTGAATTCAAGCCCTCCGAAATCGAGCTAAGCCCTTCCGTGCTTTGGGTTAAGCCATTTTTCAAATCGTTCATTTTGCCTTGCAGCTCCTGCAGTCCTGTATAAAGCTGCTGCTGGCCTTTGCCAAGCTGATCCAGGCCGGACGTTACCTCCGAGGTTTTATCCGCAATTTGGGCGGAACCTTTGGCTCCTTGATCCAAGCCGGTCGTCAGCTGATCGGCGCCTTTCTGAAGCTGGCCTGCTCCGCTAACGACCTGCTCCAATCCGTCGCTGATTTGACCCAGGGAACCGTTCGCCTGCTTAAAGCTGTCCATCGCGGAATTATACTGCGCCGTCAAAGGATCAATCTGGCTGTAAAGCTCATTTAACTGCTTCTGGGCCGAAACCGTAATCCCCATGACTTTCTGGACTTCGGCATCCTCGGCCATTTCAGGATGGGCTGCCGTAATCGCCGACATGCTGGTTTGTATCTGGGCATACCCGTCCATAGCCCCTTTGACCGCCGTCTTGACCGTGGCGAAAAAGTCGCCGAACGAGCCAAGTCCCTGCTCCAGCCGGGCATATCCCTGCTGCAGCTGCGCAGTCCCGGCCTGCAGCTTCTGCACGTTTGCCTTCAGGGAGGCTAAACCTTGGCCGAGCGTTTTTGCTCCGGATGTCCCGTTGTTCAAACCCGCCGTTACCTGGTTCATCGCTTGTTCAAGGGCTTTCGTTCCCTCCTGCAGCTGTCCGGTCCCTTCAATCAGCTGCTGGACATTGCTGAGATCGCCGGTGGATTTGAGCTGATCGGTGACGGAAGACAACCCGTCCTTGATGGTGCCCACGCCTCCGTTGGCTTCGCCGACGCCTTCGTTTACCTTGCCTGTCTGATCATTGATGTAAAGATCGTTTATCCGCGCCCCGGTTGGCCGGGTAGCGCTGTAGACCTTGGATACGCCTTTCACTTTGGATATTTTATTGGTCAGCTCGTCGAGGACCTTCAGCGATTCCTGATTGTCCAAAGGTTCATTCGAGCGGATAGCCAGGGTGACTGGCGCCGAAAATCCGGGTGCAAAATGATCGGCGATCACGTTAATACCTTGTTTCGACTCGTAAGAATCGGCTACTTCCGCCAGATCGTCGTAAGCCAGCTGCTTGCTGTATCCCATGATCAGCGGCACGCTGATGATCGCAACGATCAGCAGGGAGAGCAGAGGACGAAGCGCCGAACGCCCGGATAACCAGCCCCACAACCGGCTGTCGGCGTGGCCGCTGAAGGATTTGGACGGCCAGAACATTCTTTTTCCCATAAGCACCATGAAAAATGGGTTTAACGTATTCAATACGATAATCAAAACGGCGACGCCGACGGCAACGGCCGAGGAAGAACGGTACAAGCCGAATTTGGCGAGCAGCAGCGTCAGAAATCCGATAAATACGGCAAGTCCGCTGAACAGGACGGTTTTGCCGGCGGTTTTAAAGGTTACTTTTACGGCTTCCAGCACATCGTCCTGTTTGTTCAGTTCTTCCTTGAAGCGCGTGTACAGCAGGATATTATAATCCGTCCCTATGCCGAACAGTACGACAACCAGAAAGACCTGGGTAAAGTTCGAGAACGGGTAATTGAAGCTGTCCACTAAATGCCCGATGATGGCCAAAGACACCAGATAAGAAATACCTACCGTCAGCAGCGATACCAGAGGGATGATCGGCGATCGGAACACAATAATCAGAATGACCAGAATAAAAATGATGGCAATCGTTTCGGTTTTCTTAACGCCTTCTTCGACGGATTTGCTGAAATCGTTTGTGACCAGCGTCGAACCGGTCAGGTAAGTAGGAACGTCGGAAATTCGGACCATCTGATCTAAATCCGAGGTGATTTGTTCAATAGGTCTGTCTTCGTTTAAGACAAAGGAAATTTGGGTCAAGATCGTGGTCCCGTCTTCGGAAACAAGGCGTTTCTCCTGCTCCTCCCCGTCCAGGTAGGTCACCAGATCCCTTAAACCAAGCTGTGCCTTTTGCTGCTGCAGCTTATGAAGGACCTGGTTGATTTCGTTTTTTTGCGGACCGCTTAAGACCTTATCGCTCCCGCTGTTAAAGACGAGCACGATCGACTGTTCTTCTTCTTCGTCCGTATTCATCTGCTTGATGAAAGAAGCCGCTTTGCTGCTTTGCGCCGTTTCCGGCATGGTGATTGCCCCTTTTTCTTTCACCAGCTGATTCAGATCAGGCATTGTGAGGAGCGCTGCTATCGTAATTAAAATCCAGGCCAAGAAGGATAAACTTCTGGCATTAAGTAGCTTTTTCATCGTTTGGAACCCCCAACTGTATTAATCAGGAATGAATATTCATTCCGTGTATATGAAAGATCAAAGGTGTTTGATCGAGTTTTAAGGATACGTGCGAACCTGCTTAAAGCTTTAAATTTAATGCTTGGGAATGAATATTCATTCCTACTAAGACAAAGATCCATCCTAATGGATCCTTACAGCATTCCAGCAGCAATCTTCGATTTCGTCCAGCAGTTCTTTGGATTCCTCGAGCAGCCCTTTCCGAAAAGCATCCGAGACTTGAAAAAAAGCGCCCAGCACGATTGCAATCAGTGCGTTTGCTGGCATTTTTCGGATGACCCCTTGTTCCTGCCCCCAAGAGATGGTCTCCATGATCCGATTCAAGAAAGTCGATACTTCCGCCCGGCTGCGTTCGTCCAGATACAGCTCGTTAGCGTTTGAGCATATCAGCTGCAGGCGGTTGGGCTGATGTGTCCCGAATTGAAAAAGTCCGGTGAACAGCAGGTGGAACTCTTCCCTGACGGTTGTTCTCTGCCCTGTCCCCGTCTGATTCAAAGCTTCCGCAAAAGCCTGCATGCTTTCAACGATCAGCACGTTCAGCAGGACTTCCTTGCTCTCGAAATACCGGTAGATCGTGCCTGCACCAACGCCGGCCAGTTCGCTGATCATCGGCATGGTTGTAGCATCGAATCCGCGTTCGGCAAACAGCTTTAAGGCGGCCTCCAAAATGGCTTCTTTCTTGCTTAATTGTGCCAATTTCATTTCCTCCATTCGGAATGAATAGTCATTCCGCTACTAAAGTCATTATAATTATATTTTAGGAAAATGCAACATCTGTTATAAGTTTGAGGCTCATTTGCTGAATTTTTTTCCCTGTTCTTAAAAAAAGGCCCTCATCCGGAAAGGATGAGAACCCCATGGTACACACTTGTTTACGTGAACTGTATACATTGAATTTGAATTTCTTTCATTTCATAAAGAACAGCTTACCCGTTTACCTTCGTCCCAGGCTGGCTGCTGCTTCCAGTTCCCTGCTGATCTCCCGTTCCGGAGCCAGGCACCTGCTGACTGTTCCCGTCTGTACCCGGCATGCCTCTTCTGCCGCCTCCCTGACCTTGTCGCTGTCCAGGTTGTCCAGGGCCGCCGCCACCGAAGCCTGATGGGGCCGCTGTTACGCCGGATTCATTCACATAGGTGACGTTGTCGCCAAGGGTAAAGGTAACTACTTTAGTGCTGCCGTTCGTTGTACCGCCGTCATAAAGCCCGTCTTTCTCCGTGCCGGAAGAGGTTCCGCCTGTGGAGATCGTGTAGCTTTCTCCCGCTTTGAGCTCAGGCGAAGAAATTACGATGCTGTTGAACGTTTTCGACGGTGCAAAGGCCACTACCGCTTTGCCGGTGCTGTCCGCCAAGGTAACAAGCGTACCGGCTTCCAGCGTATCCGGAAATGTCATCTGCACGGCAAGCTGCTTGGAATCCGTTGAAGGGGCTTGGGCCATGCCCGAGCTGCCGGCTGCGATTAACGTGCCTCCCGACTGTTCAAAAGTGCCGTTGTAGTCGAGCGCGCCGTTGCCTGAATTCGTAGGTCCGTTCACAATCGCGATTCCCCCGGACATCACGATCGAACCGTTGGAATCGAGCCCGTCTCCATCAGCGTCCACGACCAGGTAACCGCCGCTGATCGTCAACGTTCCGTCCGTTGCGGCGAACATATCGCCGCCTCCGCCGCCGGGTCCTCCTGCGGCCGGTTCCGAAGCCGATGCGTCGTCGTTGCTTCCGCCGATATTCACCCCGTCGTCGCTGGCTGTAACATGGATCGTTCCCCCGGAGATTTCGATATCTGCGCTTTCCAGGCCTTCATAACTTTTGGCTACGTTTATGGTCCCTTTTGAGATGGAGAGCGCGGTATCCGTATGAATGCCGTCATCGCCGGAGGACAAGGTGTACTCCCCGCCCATAATAGCGGCGTTTGCGTTGCTGTGAATAGCATCGTCTGCGGCATCGATGGTGAACACGCCTCCCTGGATCGCGAGGTCTCCCCCGGCTTTCAGCGCCTTGGCGCTGGTTGATTCGGTCTCGCTGACCGATTCGGTTTCTTCTGCCACCGCCGAATCTCCGCTGCCTGTGGTGCCGGCAGCGTTATTCGCCTTACCTTCAGAAGCTGAAGGCTTGGTCTGCACAGGCTGCTGATCCTGGTCCGTATTCCCGGTTGGCTGGTTCAACTCTCCTGAGGATGGGTTCATATTTGCGGGCGGCTGGCCCATATCTCCCGGCTGACCCTTAAATCCAAATCCCGGCTGCTCTTCATGCGTTTTGGTGGAAGCGGCACTGCCCCCTCCCGATACGATGTTAAACGTGCCGTCGGCAATATAAAGCAAAATCTCCGCCTGAATGCCGTCATTGACGGAAGTGATATTGAAAGTGCCTCCCGCTATGGCTATGCTGCCTTTCTCTTCATCGGTATCGTTGGTCGTCTTAAGGCCGTCGCCGCCGGCATCAATCGTAATTTTGCCGTCTTTCACGGCGATCAGATCCTTGCCGATCAGACCATCGTCGGCGGATTTAACGTTAATCGTGCCGCTCATGATTTTCAGATCGTCTTTGCTCGTCATTCCGTCATTGTTGTTGCCTTTAACGTTCAAAGTACCTGTGCCGTTGATTGTCAAATCGCTTTTGGTGTAAACAGCCGCCGTAGGCGCTTCGTCCGAAGTGTCCGCATAAGCGGCTCCGTCGGACAGCGTATTGTCCGTACCCTCCTGGAGGGTCAGGATCACCTTATCGGCTTGCTTCACTTGGACGGCCGGTCCGTTGGCATTGCTGATCTGCACGCCGTTCAAGATCAGATGAACAACCGCATCCTCCGCTGCTTCGATTATGATTTCTCCGTCCGTCAAGGTTCCGCTGAGCACATAAGTGCCCGCTTTAGTAATCGTAACCGTGCTTCCCGCAGCTTTTGCCCCATCCCCTGAGATGCTCGCGCTTGTTGCGTTAAGCTTTATCGCCGTAGAGTCGTCCGTGCTCCAGGCCGTCAAAGTGTCATTGTCGTCAAAATCGGCCTGCTTGGAGACGTCCACGCTGGCGAGTTTGACAGCTGCTGCCGCAGCGGCACCGCTCGATTGTACAGCCGCCGAGGAATCGGAGTCTGAAGAAGCGCTGCCGGCCACTCCGGCATTCGTGGAGTTGGCGCTGCAGCCCGCCGCCAATACGGCGCTGAAGAGCATTATTCCGGCTACCCGGCTTTTCTTGAATCGTTTCATATTAATCTACCTCTCTTTATTAGTTTTCCTGCGTGACAGGATTCATGGTTAAGGTGATATCCAGATTGCCGTTTCGTGTGCGAACGGCGTCCAGCAGTTCCTTCTGATTCGTATCCGGACCGATTTGCAAGGCGTAGACCACTTCATACAAGCTGCCAAGTTCGGTGGTCCGCACCTTTTTCAGCTCATAACCGACATTAAATTTCTTGAAGATTTCATCAAAAGCTTCCTCGTACCCGAGATTTTCAGGAATCGTAACCTTAAGCAGCTTCAAAGCGTCTTTTCTCGTGCCAAATTTGAGCGCCTTCAGCACAAACATCAGCCCGCACAGCAGCAGGGTGAAGACCACGGCGTAACCATAGGCTCCTACGCCGCAGGCCAGACCCGCAGCCATGGAGAACAAAACATAGGAAATGTCTTTGGAATCTCCCGGCGCGCTGCGGAACCGGATAATCGAGAAGGCGCCCGCAAGGCTGAAGGCCCGCGCGATATTGCTGCCGATCAGCATGATGATGATCGCCACGATGGTCGGCAGCACCATCATCGTCAAGGTGAAGCTTTGCGAATAAGCCGTCTGGGTTTTCATATAAGTAAAGCTGATCATGCCTCCGACCACAATGGCCGCCACAAAGGTCAGCAGGGCCTGAGCCAGGGTTAATTCGGTGCTTGCTGCGTAAGAACTAAAAATCGATTCGATCATATGAGAATGCGCTCCTTTTCCTGATTCGCGTAGCGGATGGACTTTTTGTATTCATTGCCGTATTTGGAGAAGCTGGTCCGGTACATCTGCTGTTCGGACAGCAGCCTGGACAGCCAGACCGGAATCGTCTTCTCCGCCTTTACCTCCATGAGCCACTGGCCGGGTTCCATCAGCTGTTCGCCGTGATCGCCGGCCTCCAGTCTGAGATCGTAACGGCGGCTCCGGATGTTGGTGTCGAAGGTGATCCGCAAATTCCGGTTCCCTTTACAAAACATCGCAATCCGGTCATAAGCCAAATAGGCCATGGGGCGAAGCTGGTACCGGGACAGGAAATATTCGATTTCCTGCATCACCTGCCGGTTCATCCCCTCCTCCCGGAAAGCCGGAGGTTGTCCGGTATGGACAAATTCGTAAGCCTCCTGCAGATTGAGCGAGGTCCGGCGTTTATTGACCAGCCCAAAAACCTTTTTCTTCAGCTCCAGATACACTTTCGCGTCAGGAGCCGGAACGCCGTACGCCCGAATCCGCAGCTTTTCCTTGTATTTGGGTTTGGAAAGACTGCTGCGGACCAGCGTATGCTGATCGGTGTCGTAATACAAATTGCTGATGGCATAAAACTGGCCGCCTTTGTTATTCGAATCCGGCTCCATATGCTCCATCAACCGGCTGTAAAGGCCGTTAAAGGCTTCCGTGTCCATTAAGTATTTGTTCTCGTAACGGTTAAAGACTTCAATCGCCATTTCTATAACTCTCCTTCCCCTGCGGGTTTTGGTCCCGCTTTTCATGTCTGTATCTTATAAAGCGAACCTTTAATGAAACTTAAATGGTTAACGCAGTGTAAAATTTTAATGGCTGAACACAAGAAAAAGCTGCCTGCAGGCAGCTCTTCGGGCTTTTCCAGTCATCCGTTCAATTGCACATAAAAAGTTGTTGTCTCGTTTGGGGTGCTTCTTGCGTAAATTTTGCCGCGGTGCTGCAACACAATCGATTTGGCAATGGCGAGCCCGAGACCATAACCGCCTTTCTGCCGCGAACGAGAGGCATCGACCCGGTAGAAACGGTCGAAGATTTTATCCAGATGCTCGGGCGGAATGCCAGGTCCCGTATTGCTGACAGTCAGCAGTATATGTCCTTTCTGCCTGCCCAAATGAACCTCGATCGAGCCTTTTTGACCGGCATATTTGACTGCGTTGTCCAGCAGGATCATAGAGACCTGCTTCATCTGCTCGCTGCTGCCCGTAACCGTCAGACCGGGCTCCAGCCGGTAATCGAGCGACAGATTTTTCTCGAAAATAACAGGCTCCATCGTCAGTATTACGCTTTCCAGGGCTTCGCTCAGGTCGAAGGTAACCTGGATCGTCCTTGCTCGGGCCTCATCCATTTCGGTCAAATATAAGAGGTCGTTTGTGAGCGTCTTCATCCGCTGGGTTTCCGATTTGATGTGCTGAACCCACTTGATCTGGTTCTCTATCGTATCCTCCCTGTTGGCCAGCAAAACGTCGGCGTTGGTGTTAATGACCGCCAGCGGCGTCTTGAGCTCATGCGATGCGTCGGCGATAAACAGCTTTTGCCTGTCGAACGCCTCTTTGACAGGAGCGATGGACCGGCCCGCAAAATACCGGCTGACAAAATAGATCACAATCAACATCACTACCGCTACTGCGGAAAAAGTGTAGATCAGGTTGACCAGAATGTTTTGCTGGGAGGTTATTTCCATATACGTTATGGAGTAGCCCGACGGGATCTTGAAGACGGTATAAGCCCAGCGAGTTCCCCCCAAGGTGAAACGTCCGGACTCGGACGGGTGAGCGGCTGCTTTTTTAACGACGGATTCGTAAAAATCGGTATCCAGGTCATAACGCGAATGGGTGTCCGTAAGGTTCCACTGATCGTCGGTCTCCAGCTCGAAAAATACAGACCGGACCCTGAAATCGTCGGCCTCTCCTTCACCGGGGGGCATGGGTCCCATCGGGGAACCTCCGCCCCAAACTCCACTCCCACGCCCTCCGTCCCCGCCGGCCATTTGACCCATGCCCATGTCTTTCCGGGAAACATCCGCCACCTGGTGCAGCTGATTATCGATGTCCCGGCGGACATTCTGGTACGTAATGGTGTAAATCGTGGCGAAGGCCACCAGCATGATAACAGAGATGATCACCATATTCATCAGAAGAAAACGGCTGCGAAGTCGGTTAAACATCAGAGAACTCCTCCAGTACGTAGCCGACGCCGCGGATCGTGTTAATCCGGACGGATGATTGCAGAAAGGCCAGCTTCTTCCTTAAAAAAGAGATATAGACCTCCACATTGTTGTGTTCGGCTTCCGAATCGAATCCCCACAGCTTCTCAATGATCTGCTCTTTCGACGAAACCGCCTGCTTTCTCGTAATCAACAACTCCAGCAGCTCGCTTTCCTTTAAGATCAGCTTTAGCTCCTTGTTTCTGCAAGTCAGCTTTAGATGGGCGGTGTTCAGCTCAATATCCCCGAATTTCAGGTTGTCCTCCTGTACGGCTTGCCCTTTCCTCCGCAGCGCAGCCCGGATTCGGGCAAGCAGCTCACCGGTAGAAAAAGGTTTGGCGACGTAATCATCGGCTCCGTAATCCAGGCCGGCAATTTTATCGGGTTCTTCTCCTTTGGCGGTCAGAAGAATGACGGGCGTTTGGATGCCCTGCGCACGAATCGATTTGAGCAGGCTGATCCCGTCGAGGCCGGGAAGCATAATGTCCAGCAGCAGCAGATCATAAATGCCGGTTAACGCATGATCCAGCCCCTCCTCCCCGTCATAAGCCGTATCCACCGAATAATGTTGTTTCTTCAGGATCTGGGAAAGCGCCTCCGCCAAATTCGCCTCATCTTCTACGATCAATATTCTCATCTATGCGGCCCCTCATTTCATGTCTTGTCTTGATCCTAAACCGGAAACCTTTAATGGACCTTAACTTTCCTAAAGAATTCCCCTAAATATTCGTTAACCGGATTTCTTCTCCATTATAGCGTTCTTTAGCAGGCACATTTAAGTTTCATTAACGGTTGGGGGTGGATCTATATGAAACAATCCGGCGAAAAAAGGATCGGAGGTATTCTCATCGCCGCGGCCGGTGCTGTTGGGCTGATCGGGCTGGGCTGGATGCTCGGGGGACGCTCTTTCAGCCAGTATGCAGGACTCGGCGCCGGTATTCACAACCTGCTCGAGATCCGGCATTTGAAAGAGGCCTGCGAGGAATTCCGCACCAACGGTATAACAACCGTTAAAGCTTCGTCCTCTACAACGTAATACAACGTAATAGAACCAAAAAGCCAAACTGGTGAAAAACGTATTTTTTCCGATTCGGCCTTAAGGAGAAGGCCAGGTTTTGTGTTCCGTCCTGCATGCTGCTTCTCCTTTTCCACTGGTTAACAAACTTCCATTCCCGTTTAAATAGTAAAACCGCCCTGGAAAATGTATCTTCCAAGGCGGTTTCTCCGCATGCTTAATTGTATTATTATGTAAGGTTTTGCTTATGTTTTTAGACTCCCAGGCTTTGGGATTTTTCCAGGATCCGGGGAAGACTCTCCAGCCATTCCTCAGCAGGCAGAGGTTTGCTAAACAGGAATCCCTGAACTTCATGGCATGAATTCCGTTGCAGAAAATCCAGCTGCTCCTCAGTTTCAACGCCTTCGGCAATTACGTTTAAACCGAGGTTCAAAGCCATGGAAATAATCGTTCTTACTATAGTCGCACCATTCTCATCCGTCGTACACTCCCTGACAAAGGACTGATCGATTTTGAGCGTGTCGATGGGTAATTGCTTTAGATAATACAAGGAGCTGTAGCCTTTCCCAAAATCATCCATACTAATTTGGATACCCAGTGCCTTAAGCTCGTTGAGAATAGGAAGAACCCGGTTAATATCCATTGTCATGCTTTCTGTAATTTCCAATTCGAGATACCGCGGCTCCATTTCTGTTTTCTCAAGGACGCCCCGGACCTCCTGAATAAAATTCGGCTGCATCAATTGTTGGGGAGACAAATTAACCGCCATCCGCATGGGCTTGATTCCGGCTCGCTGCCAAGCTTTATTCTGGGCGCATGCCGTTTCCAGCACCCATTTTCCGATCGGTCCGATCAATCCCGATTCTTCGGCTGCCGGTATGAATTCGGCGGGCGAAACGGGACCAAACACGGAGCTGTTCCACCGCAGCAGAGCTTCATTCCCCGTAATACCGCCTTTTTTGATGTCTACTTTAGGCTGGTAAACCAGACTCAGTTCGTTCCGTTTTAATGCGTTGCGCAGTTCTTTAATCAGCTTGATGCTTTTGCTCAGGTCGCCTATTTGCTCGCTATAAAACTGATAATTGTTTTTGCCTTTCAGTTTGGCAAGCCTCATGGCGGCATTGGCTTGTCTCATCACTTCATCGCTGTTTGCAGCCGCCGCGGAAAGCATGGTTATTCCTATGCTCGGCGTTAAGGTCAGTTCTTCGTTGTTCATGACAAAGGGGAGCTGGAAATTTTCCAGAATCTCCTGTGCCGTTTGCTGCACCTGGACCCGGCTGACATGACAAAGCATAACGGAAAAAACCGTTCCTTCATACCTGGCCAGCAAATCTTCTTCGCCAAGGAAAGCGGCCAGCCTTTCAGCAACCTCGATCAGGATCCGGTCGCCTTGACTGTATCCGAGAAGATCATTAACATTTTGGAATTGATCCAGATCGATCAGCATGACGGCAATGGAGCGTTCAACGGTCAGCTCCCGCTGGGTGATATGGTCCAACCGGTCCATAAACAGCTTTCGGTTAGGCAGCTTGGTCATCGAATCATAATAAGTCATGTATTCGATCTGCTGCTCCGCTTTTTTGGCTCCCGTTATATCCTCGATATTCAAGTAAATTCCGCCTTGATGAGGAGAAGCATGAACCAGATACCATTTATCCCAAGCATGGGAATAGATGTCGAACCGAACTTGCTTTTGCTCGTGCAGCGCCGTGTTCAGCTTCTTGTAAGCCGATGTTTTTACGATGTCCGGAAACACCTCAAAAATTTTATTCCCCAGGCAGACCTCTTTGCCGGCTCCGGTTAATCTTTCGGCTTCCGAATTCCAGACCGTAATCCTCCAGTCGGCATCCACTGCAATAAAGGCGCTAATGACGCCTTCCAGCATTTCATTTCTCGACTTCTGCGGGAGGTTCAAACCGCCTCCGAGGGCTCTGCCTAACATTTCCACGACAAAACCCGCTTTGGAAGAAAGCAGCTCTAATGGGTCTTCCACGCCGGTTTTAGGGCCGCCAAGAAACACATATCCGTTTAATAAAGATTTGCTGGAGCAGGGAATCCATACGCCCGCAGGAATCCCTGCCTTGTACAACTCTTCGAAAGCATGATCCGTTTCAAGTTCAATCCAGTGCGCCGGCTGTTCCTGATTTTTGGGATGCATGCCTTGATTCCGGATGGCGGCTCTCGCCCGCTCCCAGCCCTTCTGCTGGAACAAATCCTCCGGATAAAAGGAATAAGCCAAAACCTCATTCCCGGGTAAGCTTAACCGCACATCTCCAACAACCGCCCCCGTTTCCTCCATCAAAGCGGATAATAAACTTCGAAGAAGGGCTTCTGCTTCAAAATTCACTTATCGGGGTCCCTCCCTTCTGGTTTTACGTACAGTCCATATTCGTAATGGTTCTGCCCCAAAGCTTTCTTCCAGGCAATTTTACCATGAACCAGTGATTTAACCTCTAAGCTGGGGATATGAAAACGAACCCCTTCTCCTTCGCTCAAGTCGATGGTTGAAGTAAAACGGATTCCTTCTTCACTCACTTCGTTCAGTATAAGAATAACATGTTTCAGACGTTGATCTGTACCATATTCAATTTCCTCAATCTCCACCTCCAATGATTCGATCGTCTTCCGTTCGAATCTGCGTTTTTCCATCATGACAGGTCTCCGGCTTTTAAAGGTTTTTCAAAAACGTCGTTGCCCAAAATCAAAGAAAGCTGCAAAAGGGAAAATACATATTCAACTTCCGCGCTCAAATTTTTGATGAGTACTTTTTTCCCCTGAGCCTTTAAATCCTTAATAAGGGTAATCAGCAGCCCGATGCCGGATGAGTCAACAAAATCAACCTGTTCAAAATCTAGTTCGATCTTATCCGGCTCGTGAAGCATCGGAGCGATTTCCTCCTGCAGCACCTCTGTCACTTCAATATCCATATCCCCTGACAATAACACGGTTGCCATGGACTCATTATGTTTTAGACTGTAATTGAACATCTCGGGTCTCCCTTGCATCAAGATAAAATAAGTTTGCCTTCGCTGCTCAAGGAGGCAGTCACATCGACTTGCGGATAGGCGAATTTGTGATGATAGCCGCCGATTTGAATATAAGTATCTTCCATCGCCAGCTTAATATGGATTTTTTCGTTCTCGGGTACCCTGATTTTAGTCAGGATCCCTCCTTTAGTTCCGGCCTGCTCAATGGTTGCTCCTTTGGCGGCGAAAATCTCGCCCCCGCGTACATGACCTTTGACGTCTACATGTCCCCGGGCAAAGATTTTTGAATTGTAGATGCCGTTTCCCGTTACCCAAATATCCCCGGCCGAATAGATCTGGCTGTTCTGGACAAACCCGGCGCTGACGAACAGCTGCTCTTCCGCAGTCTCCTCGGCGGACAAAATAAGACGCTCCGCAAGCTGAATGACGGAAAGGATGTCATCGGAGGATTTTAGCGTTGAATCGTTTAAGGTTATAAAACCGCGGTAAAGTTTCTTGCGGAAATCTTCCCATTCCGGTTCAAGCACGGCTGCGTGCTCATTTAACTGTTGAACCAGGGAACCAGCTAATGCTGAAAAAGCTTTGAACTTGCCGTCATATAAAATTTTCAGGAGCGGGCCAAGCCCGGTTCTCTCAAAGGTAGAAACTTTAAAGGCCGATACCAGCGACAGCTGCTGAATCGCCGTCACGATTTTTTTCATTTGCAGTATACATTCCTGCAGCGGCGCCTGAAGTTCCGTTTTGACCAAATTGCTTTTGCCGGAGGTAACCTCGCTGGATATGATATTGTTTTTGATAATGATCGATTGACCGGCCATAATGTTGGCCATATTGGCATTGCCGCGAATCATCAGGTTCCCGTCTGCCTGCACCGTCATCCCGTCCTGAACTGAACCGCTGATCTCCACTTCTCCGATGTAGCGGATATTCCCGGTCTCCAGATTAATGTCTTTGGCGATAGTCAGCTTCGGAACGACGGAGATTCTGGCCTCCCGCCCTACCTGCTTAATGTCGGGATGTCCGGACTCGAGGGCCACAACTTTCGTGTCTTCTTCGACCAGTTCGACACCATGGCCTCCTTTAAGGATCAGAGGAAACACCTCGGGAGGAAACAAAGGTTCGTTGGTCACCGTTACCCCGGGATATCCAGACTCTGCAGGAACAACAATTCCGATAATTTGGCCCCTGTCCACCGAAGGAAATTCCTGAATATCCCGGTAGTTGACTGTTCCATCGGGCCGTTCCTTGAGTCCCTTAAGAATCTCCATCTGCTGATAGGGCATAAAAAAGCCGTTTTTTCCTTCCATATAAGGAGAGCCTTTGGCAATCAAAAAGGTGTCCTGCTCTTCGCTGACGCAGGCGCCGGCGATCTGGGCGTAGTCCACGCCGTGCACAATCCCCAATTCACGGAGCTTATGCATAACCTCAACGTCGTCCAGCAGGAGGGGATAACGTTTCTCCTCCGCTTCGAGCAATATAAAATTCGAGGGCTCCATATCCCTGATTCGCCGGCGTATCCGGTATCCCGGTTTCACACTTAAATAAGCTTCCATTTTATCGTCGGCTATTTTTATTTCCCAAACCGGCTGCACTTCTTCATCTTCCGTTTCGGCCTGCAGCTGATCTTTTTCATAAACTACAATGGCCCGGTCAATCGGCTGCCCATTTTTGTACAGCCTTACTCCTTTGCCGGGCTGAAGGACCGGAAATTTATCCTCCGCGTCCTTGCTGAAGATGAGGCTGTTCTGCACCCATACTTTGCCTGTTAGATCTTCTTCCGGAGGAGCGGAAACGTTTGCTGCTTCCAGTGCGGTCTGATTCTGCAGTTCAAGCGAAGCAACCAGATCGCGAAGCTGGTCCGCAGCAGGTGCTGGAGGTTGTCCTTCGGCGCCCGGACCGGGAGCTGAATCCTTTACGGTGACCTGAACAACGGCCGGTTTGGCCCGGAAGCCGAGTACGCCTTTTTTTTCAATCTCCAAAATCTCGATGTCTACCTCGTTTTTGTCCGCGCTTAGCAAATCAAGCGCCGTCACGACGGCTTCCTGAATGGACCTTCCTTTAGCAATAATTTTTTTCCCCATTCTTTTTTCCTCCCAAGCTAAGCATCCCGATCCCGCTTAATTCGGTATTCCGTCCTTTCACTGCCCCATCTTGAGCATGACTATCGTGATATCATCCCGTTGCGGCAGTCCTTCTGTAAAATGTTCAAGCTCCTCCACAACGATGGGTTCGATTTCGGAAACCTTCTTGTCCGCATGTTGTTTTAATAAAGGCACAAGCCGGTCCAGCTTAAACATTTGTTTGGCCCGGTTTTGGGCCTCGATAACACCATCGGTGTAAAAAAAGATCAGGTCATCCTCTTTCAGATAGATTTCTTTCTCGATATAAACCTGTCCGGATAATCCGCCGAGCATAACGCCTTTGGAATTGGGAAGCTCCATCGTTTCCGACTCCGACCGGATCAGAATCGGGGAATTGTGCCCCCCGTTGGCATAAACAAACTGCCCCGAGCGGGGATCCCAGTCCGCGCAGCATACCGTCACAAACGAATTCAATACCCTTAGGTCCTTATACATCGCATTGTTCATGGCCGTTAAGGTTTCTCCGGGGCTGCCGGTTGAATCGGCGGCGCTGCGGAAAGCCCCTCTCGTTAAAATCATCAGCATGGCGGCAGGTATTCCTTTCCCCATGACATCCCCGATAATAAAGCGGATTTTCCCGTCTTCCAGCGGATAGAAATCAAAGTAGTCTCCCCCAATTAATCTTGCGGGAATGGAAATCCCGGAAATTTCACCGCTGGCCAGAGCAGGTTTCTCTCCGTTCAGAAGCTTCCGCTGGATGTTCCTGGCCTGATGGATCTCCCTCAGCAGGGTTGTATAATCCGGATCGCTCTCGTTACGGGTTTGAGACGCCATATCATAACCTACCATTTTTTAACGTCCCTCCTTTAACAGAGCCTCCATGACTTTGAATACCCCTAATGTTTCGAATAACTCCCGGGTGCTTTCATCCAAATCCGCAAACTCCACCCGGAGGTTTTTTTCACTGGCATAACGAATGAGCGTTAAGATGGAGCCTATGCCCGTCGAGTCAATAAAGTCCAATTCTTTAAAGCAAACGATGATTTGTGTGACCTGCTCAGGGATCTCGAAGGAGAAAAAATCGTCAACGGTCGAATAATCGATAAGTCCTTTGAGGAAGATCGTAAAGACCGACTCCTTAACGGTGGTTTCTACTTTTAAGGTCATCTTTGGCCCTCCCCTATCTAGCCGAAAATGAAAGCGGCTCGGATAATAAAGCTATTTATTATAAGTGAATTTCTCCAGCTGACGGAGCAGCGACTGGGATAAGCCCGAAAGCTCGCTGGACTGTCCGTGCAAGGATTTCAGAAGATCGGACAAGGTGATCGAAATCAAGGTGGCATCATTGGTTTTCTCGCGGAATACCTTGCGGATATCGGCGATTTGTTGAATCAGGGTTTGACTTTCGATGTTTTCTGTCTGCAGCTCCAGCCTGTCTTTAACCTGCTCGAGAAAAAACTCGATCTCCTCTATCGAAACTCTCGCTTCAGTCGTTGCGTTGATCGACATGGTTAAAGCTTTGTCCACGGACTGATTGGCTTCGGCTTCCAAAATAAAGGCCACTCTCTGCATCATTGTCGCTTTTTCATGCGTAGACGCCAAAAATTGATGGAGAGAGTCCGCCATCGCGTTTACCGAGCTGGACAAATCCCCGAGCTCCCCTTTGTCCTTTAGGCTGCTTTTTGCCGTCAGATCCCCTTTTTCCAGCTGTTTGATCTGCCAGATGATCTTTTGGATATATTTATATATCTGCGTAAAAAAGCGGGCTGTCAGCATAAACAGCGCAACAAGGGAAAGCAGTCCGAACAGCAGGGAAATGACCGAATGCCGGTAAAGCGGGCCGCTTATTTTTCCGTAATCCAGCGCAATATAAATGACTTGATCCGATTCGATCGGTACAAAAAGCTTATACAGCTTTTTCCCTTTGACATTGCCGACGACACTTTGCTTTACGGGTTTCTCAGCCATGGATACTAGCGTTTGGATATCCGAGTCCGTCTGATAGTTAAAGGTTCCGTTTACGACTTTCTTTAAAGGCGGATAAATCTTCTCCTCTAAAGAGGGGTCCGCATATACTTTAGGCGTCAAAACCGCAGCTTCCACCAGATACGGATTCTCCTTTTCGATTTTGGCGATCCAGGCATCCGGACCGATTTCTTCCGTAAATTGATTAACCTCGTTCGCTTCAATAAAGGGATTGATGACATAATTCGTTCCCGGTGGATGATAATAAGCGTATTTATAAAAGCTGGACTCTTGATTATGGCTGGCTGATTGGGCAATCGGCAGCACTACCATGTTATTTTCGATGAGCGTGGCTCCCGGAATGGGAGGTTTTCCGCCTGACAGCAGAAGTTTGCCGGCTTCGTAAAATCCGATCTGCTTCATGCTGAAGCCGATTTCGTTTGGATCCGTGGAGGCGACGCCTACGATATCTTCGTTTTTGGGCTCAAAAATCGTAATTCCCGAAAGATTCAGCTCCCGCTGGATGCTCAGCAGCTCGTTCGAGGAAAGATCGCCGATCTTTTTGTCGCGCAGCAGTTCGGCAATATGTTTGGCATAAGCCACCAGCTTCAGATCAATCTGATGCTCAATCGAATCGGATGCCACCAGGGTTTCTTTAACCCCATTGTTAACGCTGCTTGCCACCATGTTGGCCTGATTTTGGGTTTCCCGTTTAATCTGCAGATGAATGAGATAAAATTGGGTGGCTCCGGAAAGCAGAATGATGACAAGAAGGACAATAAACACACGGATTAAAAATTGCCGCTGAAGCGAGCTTTTTGAAGTCATCATTTCTCAGTTTCCTCCCTGGGTGTCGCGGAACCATCCGGAAACCTCTCTCCTGATCTCGCCTAGACGGTAATTGCAGCAGTGCCCTTCATCCTCAAACGCCATCCACTTCCTGCCTTCCGGCAGACGCTGAAATAACTCCTCGATGTCGGCGGCCGGCACCATTAAATCTTTTTTACCATGGAAAATGTATACAGGCGAACGAAACCGCATGTTGTCAAAATTCGGGATCGCCCTTTGCTCAGGAACCAGCGTGCAGGAATAATCCATCCGTTCCAGAAAATAACCCGGCAGCTGTAGCCGGTCGAAATCCACGGCCGGGCTGACCGCAGCCGTTTTATGAACCAGAGGATGGCAGCTGCCGTAAACCGCCCAAGAAGCTCCCAGGCTTGTGCCAAACAAGTTGATGGGCAGTTCGGGAAATTGCTTGGCCGCATAAACGATTACTTTGTCCATAAACGTTTCCCAGTGTTCCTTTGTCCCTCTTAACCCGTTTAAAATATAACTCTCGCCTTGCCCCGGTCCGTCAAAGCTGACCGTAATGAAACCCTGTTCGAGGAAATCCAGCTCATATTTGTATAACTCCTCTTTGGTAGAATCAATGGGGTTTATGATGATCACGCAGCCAACCGGGCGTTCCGGTATCCGAATCCTTCCCGGGCATAAACCGCCGTCCACTTCTATGGCCTCATATCGGGTTTCGATCGGTGAACAGGAATCCGCTAACCGGAGAAGCCGAAGACATTCATTATATCCGTCAATTTTGTCTTTATTACGCTCCGGATAAATCCACTGCAAAAGATTATAAGTCAGGGAAGCGGTACGGTAGACGGAATCCGCTTCAGCCGGAAAATGCTGTTCTCTGAGCTGTTCCGCAAGCCGCTCCTGTTTTGCCGCCGCCCCGGACCAGGCCTCGTGCCAGTTCTGCACGGAATGGAAGGTGCTTCTTGCGGCTTCAATTTCTTCTAATGGAAGGCCATGAACGACCCAGCGATCCCAAAAGGCATCGATTAAAACGGAAGTCCGCATGGTCCTGTTTATTATTTCATCCACATTAAACGGAGTTCTCAAGTTGTACACCTTCTTCACGGAAAATAAGAATGATCGTTGACCCCTTGTCAGAGGTAGATAGCAGCATCTGGTCTGCCATTTTCATCATTAAAGTAAAACCCTGCCCCAATGAATTTTTTGTCGAGTAGCCCTCCATCAAAACGGCATAGGGAAGCAGCTTAAGCTCGAATCCCGGTCCTGTATCCGTAATGCAGACATGAATGGCTGACGGCATCTTGAAAATACTTAGGTTTCCTTCCTCGGCATGCTTCAGCACGTTGGTAATGGCTTCGGATATGAGCAAAATTTCATTCATTACCCTGGGAAGGGGCTGCCCGATGCCGAGCAGGCTTTCTTTTGCCTTTTGGCGGGCTTGCGGAATGTCCGAGCGCTGCTTGATCGGAGCTTCGTAAATCAGCTCTCCCAGCTTGTAAGGAAGGAGTTCGTCTTCCTGAATCAGCAGAAACTTCTGCTGGGTAGCCGCATAGATGACATCCCGGTACACTTCCCAGACTTCGATATCAAATTCCGCTTTGGACAGCTCTGCGTTTTTCCTGGAGGTAAAAAGATATGCGTCTTCCCGGATTTCTTCGTAAACCGCTAGCAAAGCTTCCGTATGCAGGCTGCCTAAACTCAGTCCGCGGATTTTCAAATAGGCATCCATTCCGCTTTCCATCCACCGGTACAACCGGACAGCTAGACCGTTCAACTCCTCCTGGTCCTGCTGCTCCAAAGGGAGAAGCTGCCCTAAACGGTTCGCTATCCAGCTTATAAGCGCGTTTTTATGGTGCTCGGATAACGATGGGGCAAATACGTGTTGGGTTTGGGGATGAATTTGGGTCTGGACCTGGGTTTCGCCTTGGGTTTGAGCCTGCAGCTGAACATCAGACTCGTTTTGGCCAAATATTTTATGCAACAGCGTTTTCATAAAGTATTGGCGACCCCCTACAAGATTCCTAATGTCGGCATGATAGTGATTTCGTCTACAAATGCCCCTTTCTGTTGACCTAACAGATAGATGAGGTGTTTAGCCAGCGATTCGGCGGGAATCATTTGCTCCATATCCGGTTTGCTTTCCATCCGGTCCCAGAAAGAGGTAGCGGCCGCTCCGGGCAGCACGGAAATGACCTCCAGGCCCTGGCTGCGGAGTTCGGCCTGCATGACTCTCGATAGGCCCAGAAGTCCGAATTTGGACGCCGAATAACCGCCGCATCCGGGCAGAGCCGTCGACCCGGCAATGGAGATCAAATTGATGATCTTTCCTTTCCCGTTTTGCACCATATGCCGTCCAATATATTTGTTCATGAGAAAAGTGCCGCGCAAATTGACGGAAAGCATCCGGTCAAAATCCTCCGTGGATAAAGATAGGATCGGCTCAAATACGCCAACGCCCGCGCAATTAATCAGGGCATCGATTGTTCCGAAACGCGATACCGCCTCTTGGGTAAACTCCGCTATGGAGGCCTCCGAGATCACGTCCAGCTCCAGCCACAAAGGTTCGGTCTGGAAGCCGCCGGCTGGAGACGGGAAGCTGCTATTATTTCGTGCTCCCAAGACAAGATTGACGCCCAGCTGCCCCAAAAGGCGCGCCGTTTCCAGGCCGATCCCCTTACTGGCGCCTGTGATCGCAATCGTTTGATTTTTTAATTGCTCAGCCGGGTTATAATCAAACATGCTTTCCTCCCGGACCGCCGTATTCAAAATAGTTTTTATCGGTCTCCCACAACCCGATCCGGCTGAGCTGGGGAAGGTGCGGCTTTAACATGCCAAAAATGACCATGGCCACCACCTCGGAAGTCGGGTTTAATTCTTTGAACTCTTCCGTATCCAAATTCAAATTTTTATGGTCCAATTTCTCCAATACGGTGTTTTCTACCGTCTGATCCAGCTCGGCAAGGTTCAAAATCATACCCGTAACGGGATCGGGTTCGCCTTCGACCGTCACATCCAGGTAATAATTATGTCCGTGGCCATTCGGATTGTTGCATTTTCCAAACAGCTGCTGATTCTGCTCAAGGGTCAACTTGGGACTGTGCAAGCGGTGGGAGGCGCAAAAATGATATTTTCTGGTTAGCTTTAGCAAGGAATCCCTCTCCTTTTCAGCGCTTAAATAATGATTTTCATGCAATCGGATCCGATGAAGCTCGCATCCCGGAAAACGGTTGTCCAGAGACTCCCAAATATAGTGAACGAGATTTTCCGTGGTCGGCATGTGCTCCTGAAAATAAGCGTGCTCGCGGTTCAGGAACTTGCCGTCCAGCTCCCGGCGGAGAAAGGATCCGGCGATCTGTTTGATCTCTGTCGTATTCACTACAATCCCGGCCGTTTCGTCCAGCAATCCTTTAACGATGACTTCCAGCTTGTAATCATGCCCATGGCCATGAATATTGCTGCATTTGCCGAATACCCGCCGGTTTTCCGCCTCGCTCCAATCCGGAACCTGATAGACATGGGAGGCTGAGAAATCAAGCTTTCGGGACAGATAAAGCATTAGATACCGCTCCTTTTTCAATTCGGATGATTCTTGGGGTTGTCCAACCTTTTGACTATCGGGCCAGGGAACGTTCGAATTCTTCGCAGAGCGCGGCGTTTTCCGCAAAAACCCCTTTTTTCACCGTAGTCACCGTGACGGTCCCAGGCTTTTTAACCCCTCTGGCGCACATGCATAGGTGGGTGCCTTCTACCGAAACGATAACCCCTTTCGGGCTCAGCACATTCAGAATGGAAGCCGCAATTTGCGTGGTCATTCTTTCCTGCACTTGAGGGCGGGCCGAAACCAGCTCTACCAGCCTGGCAAACTTGCTGAGTCCCACTATTCTGCCGTCCGGGATGTAGCCGATATGCGCTTTTCCGTAGAAAGGAATGAGATGATGCTCGCAGAAGGTGTGATAAGTTATATCTTTAACGATGATGGTCCCTTCATAATGTTCTTCAAAGGTGGTGGTTAACGCCGTGTCCGGATTTACGCCTACTCCTGCAAAAACCTCCCGGTACATTTTGGCGACCCGTTTCGGCGTTTCCAGCAGCCCTTCGCGGTCAGGATCCTCACCGATTTCGCTTAATATGGCTCGTATATAGCGTTCCAGCATTTCGTTGGTTGTGCCGAGATTCATTTCTGTCTTCATGAAGACTACCCCCTGGTGACTCTAAAAGTTTTGAATTTTACTTAAAATTTGTAACTCTCTTGATATTTGTCATTATCTTCCTAAATCCGACAAGAAACTATCAGCTGCTCTTCTTAATAGCCCCAAATAAAATAGGAATATATAACTAGTAATACTAGTCATATATTCCTAAGAAAAAACCAGTCCAAAAGACCGTTATATAAGATAGGGATTAAATCGAATAACCTTTTGTTGTTTTGCCGCCAATGCCGAGGCGTTGGCTTTCCTCCAGGCAGGCCTGATTGACATAGGACATGGCCTGGACCCTGTCTGTCACGTTTAATTTTTGGAATATCCGGGAGATGTGGTTTTTCACGGTATGCTCGCTGATAAACAGTTTGTCCGAAATTTCCCGGTTGGTTAGGCCTTCTACCAGCAGCTCCAGCACCTCCGTCTCACGGGCCGAAATGCCATATCGTTCTTTGGTGCGCATAATGGCGGCTTTGATGATGGTATGATTCAGATCCGGCTGCGAATAAAATACAGCTTTTCGATCAGGCGACAGGGCCGATGCGGCTTTTTCCCCATAAGGATAGGGTTCCGGGGCTCGATGTCGCTGCTTGTCATACTTCTCAATGAACAGCTCCAACTCTTCGGAAGGGACGGGCGGACAAAACAAGTAACCCTGAATAACTTTACAGCCCAGCCCTTTTAAAATGGCTAACTGTTCTTCGGTTTCTATTCCTTCCGCTATGACCGACATTTTAAGGCTGCCGGCCAGCGAAATGATGGCGGCAACCATGGTGATCCGTTCGGCGGACTTTTCGGAAAGCCTTTGAATAATAGACCTGTCAATCTTTAGAGTGTCCATCGGGAAATTAATCAGATCATTCAGGAACGAGTAGCCGGAACCAAAATCATCCATGCTGATGGCCGTTCCCATCATCCGCAGCTCATATAAAATTTGCTTATTTCCGTCCACCAGAGTGTCCTCGGTAATTTCCGCTTCGAGTTCATTCGGGGTAACGCCGGTTTCGTTCAGAAGCCGTTTATACTTCTCCAGGAAATCACGCTGCATAAATTGCCTTGCCGAGAAATTGATGGACACTTTCAGCTTGGGAAACCCTGTATCTCTCCACTTCTTAATCTGGGTACAGGCCGTTCTGAGCACCCAATCTCCAATTTCGACGATAAGGCCTGTTTCTTCGGCAATCCGGATAAATTCGGTCGGAAGGATAAGCCCCCAGTTGGGATGGTTCCAGCGGATTAGGGCTTCTACACTGGTTAAATTCCCTGTCTCAAGATCGAGTCTGGGCTGATAATAGAGTGAGAGCTCTTTACGTTCTATCGCTTTCCTGAGGTCGTTTTGCAAAATGAAGGCCCGGTAAGAATGGATGTTCATGCCGGAATGATACAGTTTAAAGCTGTTTTTCCCCTGCTCCTTGGCACGGTGAAGAGCCGCATCCGCATTTTTCAGCAAACTGTACACGTCTTCGCCGTCAAACGGGAAGATGCTCATGCCCATGCTGGTAGTCATGTATAGTTCATAGGAGTCGATTTGGAACGGATTTTTAAATGCGTTCATGATGTCCTCGGCCAGTGCAATCGCCTGTTCCCGGTTGGTGTCCGGCAGTATGATGTTAAATTCGTCGCCGCCAACATTCGCAAGAAAGTCTCCCGGCCTCATGTTTCCCGCCAGTCTCTTGGAAATTTGCTGAAGCAGGATATCGCCGATTTTGTGCCCCAGGGAATCATTAATGTACTTGAAACGGTCTATGTCCAGGTAAAGAAGCGCAAACGGCTGGTTATTCTGTCTGGCTTCATGCAGCTGCTTGTGCATTTGTTCCAAAAATAAAGATCGGTTCGGCAGATCCGTCAGCCGATCATGATAAGCCATATGAGTTATGAGCTGCTCCGCCCTTTTTATGTGGCTTATATCGCGGATCGTACATATCAGATGGGTCTTGTTTCCGGTCAGGCGGGTCCCGACCCGGATCTTCGCCGGAAAGGTTTCCCCACCTTTGCGAACGGCCGTTATTTCTTTAGGCTGAGCGTCCCTCATTCTCCCCAACAGGTCAAAAAAACCATTAAAGCCTTTTCTCGGTGTGCCGCATGAAAATAAGAGATCAACGGAGGAATCCAGCAATTCTTCCTGCGAATAAAGGAACATTTCTTCTGCTGCGGGATTTGCGTTCGATATATGCCCTTGCTCATCAAGGATCAGCATCCCGTCCTGGGCGGATTCCAACACGGCGGTCACCAGAACGTCCGCTTCCTGCAGTTCGCAAGAAGCAGCGGCCAGCTCGTCGTTAAGCTTTTTCAATTCCATCGCCTGTTCCCTAAGGGCCTCGTCCTGCCTGCGAATTTCCTGCTTCGTCCGGTATTCCTCCGCCAGCTTCTCTATCTTGCTTTTTACTATGAGGGGATCCAATGGCTTCAGCAAATAATCCGCGGCACCCAGGGAATTGCCTTTAACAAGCTCCTCCTTGCTCAGATCCCCTGACGTAAGAAAAAGGATTGGGATATGGCGTGTTTTGTCGCCGGCCCTAATGATTTTAGCCGTTTCAAAGCCGTCTATGCCCGACAGGTGAATATCCAGCATAACAGCCGCAAAATCGTGCTTCAGAACGTTAACAATAGCCTCTTCCCCTGTCCGGGCCGACATCAGCTGATAGAATTCATGTTCAAGAATGGCTCGCAAGGTAAGTAAACTTATCGGATTTTCATCGACCAGCAAGATATAAATTTTGGACTTGCATTCCATGGAACCCCCCCTTACCTGCTTTTAAAAGTACCGGCGACATACGCATTACTTGGTTACTATCCACATAAACTTTTTTTCCAAAAACGAATAAATAATGAATATAAAAGATTCTCCATTCTATTAACATAAAAAAAGATATCCGTTCGGACAAGGGACGGATCCGTCCACCTTAGAAATCACGATAGCTATTATAGCGAATGAAAAACCAGAAAAACAAGAATTTCGACGGTTTCTCCAATGATTTCTAAAAAAACAACAAAAAAGCACGCCGAGAAATCGATCTCTGACGTGCCATTAAGGATTTATATTGGGCTGAAAATTAACGGACAGGCAAGTTGTTTGTTCCGGCCCGGTTTAGAGGGCTAGCCTTGTTCCTTTAACGCGTAAAGGGATGGATTAAAACGATTTGGCCAGCTCGCGCGCACGCTGGATCGCTTGTTCCTTAATGGATTCCGCCTTGTCCGGCATAGCGGCCATTCCCTCGGCAAATAAACCTTCCAGGTTCGGAATGCCAATAAAACTCATAATGACTTTCAAGTGCCGGTGAGCCATTTCCAAATCGCCCATAGGCCCCTCCGTATAAACGCTTCCGCTCGCCTGGATATGCAGCGCTTTTTTGTCGCCGAGCAGTCCGATCGGGCCGTTTTCCGTATATTTGAACGTTTTTCCCGCCACGCAGATGGAGTCGATGTAGGCCTTCATAATCGGAGGGTAGGAAAAGTTCCACATCGGCGTAACAAATACATATTTATCGGCGGCAACAAATTGATCGACCAGCTCGCCGAGCCGGCTTACCTTGGCTTTCTCGTCGGCGCTCAGCTGATCAAAGTCGGAACCGGATCTCAGCTTGCCCCAGCCTCCGAAAACATCCGCATCGATATGGGGAATATTTTCTTTATACAGATCCAGGTGAACCACTTCGTCGCCGGAATGGGCTTCCCTGTAAGCTTCGATAAAAGCTTTGCCGACAGCCAGGCTGTAAGAGCTGTGATGGTCGTTCGGATGTGCGGTAATATATAACACTTGTGCCATAAATCGTTTATCTCCTTCATAAGGTTTAAGTTGTATGTCGCAAGTTCCATTTCAGCAAGATCAAATCGAGATGTATTATGTTCCTTTGAAGGGCGGATCATGCAAAAAACGTCCGTTTATATATTCGGGGCACCCGGCAGCCGATCAGGCAGGGAACTTCATAAGCAATCGTTTCGAGCTTCTCCGCAATTTCATTCACCGAGATGAACCCGGAGCCGGAGCTTGCATGGCCGATGAGGGTAACCGTTGTTCCAAGCGCCGCTTGGCCGGACAGACGGATCATGCACTGATCCATACAGATTTTTCCTACGACCGGCGCTCTTTCGCCGTCCACCAGCACTTCCTGCCCCTGGAGTCTCCGGATCCAGCCGTCCGCATATCCAATCGGCAGCGTGCCGATCCACTCCTCATCTGGGGTTTCATAAGAGGCTCCATATCCGACTTTTTCGCCCTTCGAGAGCTTCTTGACGTGAATCAGCTTGGCATGCAAGGAAAAAGCTTCTTTGAGCTCTAGCGGGACCTCTCGCTCAACGGTTTCCGAAGGCGACAGTCCATACATGGCCAGGCCGATCCTCACGGCATTAAACCGGGCTGCCGGGAACCTTAACGCCGCTGCGCTGTTGCCGCAATGAATATATTTAGGGAGCCGGGTTAATCCATTCATCAGCTCCTGAAACAATCCCAGCTGGCGCTCGAAATAAGAGGTGTCCGGTTCATCCGCGGTAGAGAAATGCGTATAAATGCCTTCCCATTCCAGCCTGCCGTCATTTTGAAGGCTCCGTTCGAGAGCGGCCAGCTCCTCTCGGCTTCTGATGCCGATCCGGCCCATGCCCGTATCAAGCTTGACGTGCACGGACAGTCGGTCTCCTTCGCGCAGATAAACTTTCGCTTCTTCCACCCATTCTTTTTGAAAGACGGTCAACGTAATGCGGTGAGCGGCGGCCAAGGGGGTATCCTTGGCCCGCGTTGCCCCCAAAACCAGAATCGGCGCCGTAATGCCTTTTTCCCTTAAGGCCAGCGCTTCGTCCAGGAAAGCAACCGCCAAATAAGAAGCACCCGCCTCCAGGGCGGTGGCCGCAACCTGTACGTCGCCGTGGCCGTATGCGTTGGCTTTCACCACGGCTATAAAAGCCACCTCTTCGGGCAGCTGCTGTTTGATTTGAGCTATATTCCAGGCAATATGGCTCAGATTCACCTCTACCCAGGCATCCCTGTAGAAAGGTCCGGCTGCTTCGATATGGGCTTCTATCCGTGCAGCCATCGGGTCCATGATTTCCTTTACCTCTTGTGATTCCATTTCCATCCACTTCCTATCTCTGTATTTCCTTCGAGACTTTGGTCCATTCCATCATGTCATAACGGCAGCGCAGGCGAAAAGAACCACGGGCGGCCGGATTGAAGGCAGACGTGGTTCAGTATTTTTTGCCAATTCGAAAAAATATGAAAAATACTCTGGTGCTTTACCAGAAGAAAGAGTATGATAGATACTTGTCGGTTTATCCTGTTAATAAGGTAAAGTCATTAAGCTAAGTAAAAGGAGTTTTTACGCATCATGTCCAGACACAAATTAGGCTTCTGGGTCTTGACCGCCCTCGTCGTAGGGAATATGGTCGGTTCCGGAATTTTTATGCTTCCCCGCTCCCTCTCGGAAGCGGCCAGTCCAGCTGGTGTCCTGCTGGCTTGGGCCGCCACCGGTTTTGGCGTCCTTATGCTGGCCTTGGTCTTCGGCAGCCTGGCCGTACGGAAGCCGGAGCTAAGCGGGGGGCCGCAGATTTATGCCAAAGAACTGTTCCGTAAAGGAACGCACGGTTCGCTGTTGGCCGGGTTTATGTCCACCTGGGGCTATTGGGTCGGAAATATCGCGGGGTTCGTGGCGGTCATCACAACCTTCACCAGTTATCTGTCTACCTTCTTCCCCATGCTTACCAGTGACAAGGTATGGCAGACTGCCGGAGGCATATCTTTAAAAGCGGGCAACGCGCTAAGTTTTATCGTCTGCTCGGTACTGCTGTGGGGAACGCACGCCATCTGCCTGAAAGGGATAAAAGGCGCAGGACGTCTGAACTTTATAGCAACGGCAACCAAGGTCATCGGCTTTGCGCTGTTTATCGTCATTGCTTTGTTCGCGTTTCAGCAGAGCAACATCGGGCCGATGGTAGCGCCGCGCACCAACGAAAACGGGGAGACGCTCGGCATGCTCTCCCAGGTGAATGCCGCGGCAGTCGCGACGCTTTGGGCTTTTATCGGCGTTGAATCCGCCATGGTGTTTGCGGCCAGAGCCCGCCGGAAGCAGGATATCCGCCGGGCAACGATTGCGGGACTGCTGATTTCGCTGGTGCTGTATGTCGGGATCAGCCTGCTCACTATGGGGCTGTTGACGCAGGAGCAGCTGATCGCTTCCCCGAATCCGCTGGTAGACGGAATTTCCGCCGTGCTTGGAAGCTCCGGCGGCAAATGGCTTGCCGGGCTGGGTCTGATCAGTCTGCTGGGCTCGACGGTAGGCTGGGTGCTGCTCAGCGCCGAAGTCCCGTTCCAGGCCGCCAAGCTGGGCGTGTTCCTGCCCACTTTTTCCAAAGAAAACAGCAGCGGCATGCCTAAAGTATCCCTGTGGGTCTCCAATGTACTCGGGCAAATGCTGCTGCTGTCCACGATTTCAGGCTCCATCTCGGCTGCCTTCGATTTCATTATTTACATTGCTACGCTGGCTTATTTGGTTCCTTACCTGATTGCAGCCGTCTATCATTTAAAGCTGATTGTGACCGGAGAAACGTATTTGCGTCAGCAGGAGCGTTGGACGGAAGGGATTATTGCTGTTCTTGCGGCCATTTATTCGCTTTGGGTGATCGTGGCGGGTACGGCGGATTTGAAGACGTTTCTGCTGGGGCTGGCGCTGATTGTGGTCGGAATTCTGTTTTACCCGCTGCTGCTGCGAGGCAGGAAACAGGAGAAAAACGTTTGATCAGAAGCAGCCGTTTATTCTAGCAAAGTAGAAGGGATAGGATAGTTGTCGCTTACGGAGGAGAACCCAGCAGGTACCCGATGATCGTTCCGGGGCATTAGAGGCTGGTATTATAACCGGACATGAACATCGTTTTTAGCCCCTTTTCCTCCATGCGTTCCCGGACGGACAACTCGATAATGCGGTCGAGCAGCTGGGTGAAGCTGATGCCTGCCGCGGCCGCACTTTTGGGCATCAGGCTCGTTTTAGTCATGCCTGGCAGCGTATTCGCTTCGAGTACGTAGGGGATGCCGTCCCTTAGCAAAATGTCTATGCGCGCATAAACGCTGCACATCAGGATCCGGTAAGTATCCAGCGCTGCTTTTTTAACCCGTTCAGCCGTTTCGACAGGCAGTTCAATGACTTGTTCATCCGCGGCATCCTGCTGGTATTTCGCCTTGTAATCGAACCAGCCGGACGACGTTTTTGAGCGGATTTCCAGCACGGGGAGCATTTCACCGCCAAGAATGGAGCAGGTGATCTCCCGGCCTTCGATATATTTTTCGATCAATACGGAAGAATCCCAGCAAAGGGCTTCCTCCACGGCTATACGAAGCGAGGGTTCATCCAGGGCTGGCAGAGTTCCGACACTTGATCCGCCTGCATTCGGTTTGACAAACACCGGATAACCCAGCTTCTGTACTTCGGCCGCGGGGAAGTCCTTTGTTTTTTCCCAGTGAAGCCAGTTAGGCGTCGGAATTCCGCTCGCCTGCATCATGGTTTTGGAAATCTGTTTATCCATGCAAAGCCTGCTGGCGGCCACCCCGCTGCCGGAATACGGAATGCCCAATTTCTCCAGCTCGGCTTGAACGGTCCCGTCTTCCCCGTAGCTCCCGTGAAGAGCCAGCAGCGCAAAATCGATATCCTCGACTTGGGCCGCCAGCTCCTCCGGTTTCCCGATTTCAATCCGCACAGGCTCATATTTGCTGCGGTCCAAATTTTCCAGCATTTCGTTCCCCGTCCACAAAGAAACCTCGCGTTCAGACGAAGCCCCTCCCATCAAAACGCCAACCTTCATCATCGTTGCTCCTCCTTGTCGTTCTGAAGCTGTTTGGCTGCATTTTCACCAATGACGCGCAGCCCTTTTTCAATATCGTGGTTCTCCAACCGGGAAAAACCGATCCGCAGCGTATTTCTCCCGCCGCCATCCGTGTAGAACATTTCACCCGGCGTAAAAATAACGCCCTGATCGCTGCAGGTATTCAGCAGCTTGTGCGTATCAAACCCTTTTTCAAACTCCATAAACAAATGCAGGCCTCCATCGCCCGATACACGGGCAAAAGGGATAAAACGTTCGCAGCAAAGCCGCGTCCATTCGTATTTCTTTTTATATTCCGACCGGGCTTTCTTCAAATATTTGTCCAGATGCCCGTTGTGCAAATATTGGTATAAAACGGCCTGATCCAGGGTGGAGGTATGAATGCTGCGCGCGCGTTTGATGCTTTCCAGATAATCGATCAGCTGCCTGTCGGCAATCACCCAGCCTACCCGGAGTCCGGGAAAAAGCACCTTGGAGAAGCTGCCGAGGTACACAACTCCGTTCCCTTCCCCGGCAAGGGACATTAAAGGCAGGGCATGCGAGCTGGAGTAACGCAGCTCTTCGTTGAATCCATCCTCGATTACCGGGACCTGATATTCGGCCATCAGCTTCATGAGCGCGATTCTTTTGGCGGGCGAGGTGACGATTCCGGTCGGGTTGTGGTAAGAAGGGACCAAATAAGCGCAATCGTACGGGCGTTCGGACAAGGCCTGCTTCAGCTTGCCCAAATGGATGCCGTCGTGCTCCATTTCGATGCCCGTAATCCGGAAGCCGTTCAGCTTCAAATTTTTAATCGCCGTCTGGTGGGTTGGGTTTTCGCAAAGGATGTGGCCGTGTTTCTTCCCGAGAGCGGACAGGACGATATCAAAACCTTCCGTAAAACCGCTGGTGATCAGCATGTCTTTCCCCTTCAGGTCCACCCCCTTCTGCTCCATGTACCGCATCAAATATTCGATAAGGGGCTTGTATCCTTTGGCGTACCCGTAATTAAGCAGCACATGGCCTTCGAGGGACATCCGGTCCAGAAACGCCCGTTTGACGTTATCCAAATCGAATAAATGCTCATCCGGCGCAATGCTTGTGAAAGATATCGCGCCTTTCTCCGCGCGGATGCCGTTTTTCATCCGGTCCAGCTCCACGGCCATTTGGGCATAACCGTTTATTCGGGTCTGCCAATCGGTCTGCCAGGAGGTGCCCGGCTCGGCGGAAGCGTGCACGTCGGCCACGTAGCTGCCTTTACCCTGCACCGCGTAGATCAAACCTTCGTCCTCCAAAAGGGCATACGCGGCAAGGATCGTGTTCCGGCTGACGCCCAGCAGCTTGCTCATTTCGCGCGTGGCCGGCAATTTTTGGCCCGTCTGCAGCGCCCCTTTCGTGATCATCCTTTTTACGTAATCCTTGACCTGAATGTGAGCCGGACGGTCCCGGTCCAGCAAGATAAAATCGTTATACATCTTGAATCGCCCTCCGCCATCCATCATGACATATTCCTGCTAAAAATGAAAAGAACCACGAACCGTCCGTTAAAACGGAGTCGTGGTCATACCGCTTTGGCATAAATATGGCAGCGTGAGAATTAGCTGAGAAAAAGAAGAACAGCAGGAGCCTTGCCGGCTCCCGCTGTTCTTTAATGACTTCTTACTCTCCCAAGGTGATAACCTCGGTTTCAAGTTCAACCTTAAATTTTTCGCGGACCCTGCGCTGAATCAGCTCGATCAGATCCAGATAATCCCGGGCAGTCGCGTTATCGACATTCACGATGAAACCCGCATGTTTGGTCGACACTTCCGCCCCGCCGATCCGCGTTCCCTGCAGCTCGCAGTCCTGAATCAGCTTCCCGGCAAAATGCCCCACCGGCCGTTTGAATACGCTGCCGCAGGAAGGATACTCAAGCGGCTGCTTGGACTCTCTCGCCAAGGTAAGCTCCTTCATTTTCTCCGCGATCGCTGCCGGATCGCCATCCTCCAGCCGGAAAGTCGCATCCAGAATGACGTAACGGTCGCTCCGGAAAATGCTTTTCCGGTAGCCCAGCTCCATTTGCTCCTTCGATAAAGCGAGCAGCTCGCCGTCCCGGGTCAGCACATTAGCGCTCTCGAGCACATCGGAAACCTGGCCGCCGTAAGCCCCGGCGTTCATATACAAAGCCCCCCCGACGCTTCCCGGGATTCCGCAGGCAAATTCCAGCCCGGTTAAGGAATACTCCAAAGCCCTTCTGGAAACCTCGATAATGTCGGCCCCGCTTTGGGCTATGATTTTATGGCCGCTCACATGGATTTGCTTAAACTCGCTTAAGGATAAAGTAATGCCTCTAATCCCGTTATCCTTGATAATCGTATTGGAGCCCTTGCCCAGAATGGTCAGCGGCAACCGGTTTGCTCGCGCAATATCGACAACGGCCTTCACTTCTTCGTTTGCAGTAGGCTGAACCAGGATGTCCGCCTGTCCGCCGAGTTTTATAAAGGTGTGGTTTTTTAAAGGTTCATTGTATTTGATTTTGTCTTGAGGAATCCATTTTTCCAAATCGTACATACACTTGCGCACTCCCAATCTCGTTCATTAAGCTCCGCATCGGAAGCTTTTGCGTTTTACCCGCTTGTCATAAAAAGATTATACAGCATCACCAATAGTACACTGTTAGCGGGGAGAAGAAAAGACCTGGGCTTTTTCATTATATAAAATGTAGCGGCAGCCCCATTGGTGCAGATAAACCCTTCTCTTGTACTCATTTTATTCATTTGGAGCGTTTATTGATGTATATTAAGATATAATTGTGGCCTTTTTTATAAATCGATAGACCGACGTTAATATAGACAGGAGATTATATGATGAACGCAAACCTTAAATTCCCGCTGCTTTCCGGTTCTCTTGCTCTTGATCTGGTGAATACGGAACTGGTCCGGCGGGGCCGGCGTCAGGATTTGCTGCAGACGGAAGAAGCTTTGAACCGCTGGGTGGAAACGATGCTGGAGGAGGGCACCCTTCAAAGGGACAGCCTCCCCGCATTCCATATAGAGACAGTTATGTTCAGCCGGATGCTGGAATTTCGGGCCGTCCTCAGGGAACATTTTGAATCGATTGCAGACGGGCAGGATATTCCCGCCGAGTTTACCGCTTATCTGGAACATGCGATCCGGCAAGCTCCTTTTCGGTACAAGCTGGTCTTGGATAAACTCGTTCCCGTCCCGGCTGGCGGGACTGCGGACGCCTTGATTGCCCTGACCGCTTATGACGCTTTATCGCTGATCGCCAAACGCAAGCTAACCACGCTCAAACGGTGCTCCAACCCCGATTGCGTATTGCTTTTTATGGATGAGACGGGGAAAAGGAAATGGTGTTCCATGAAAATATGCGGCAACCGCAGCAAAGCTGCACGGTTCCAAATCCGGAAAACCTCAAACGATCAATGACACATAACGTCTTCTTAGGTCTTTTTGCGGCTTCTCACGATTTCTTGTGGAAGCCGTTTTTTGCGTTTTTCTAAACTAACCTATTAATTTTATGTTGACAGGTTAGTTTGTGGTGTTGTAAATTGGCTGTAGCAGATTTAAGGAGGACAACTGAGTGGAAAACACAGCCGCAGGCGCTGAAAAAACAGAAGCAAAACAAATCGAATTTTTTGCAAAAATGAAGGGAAAGGGAAAAAGTCCCCTTCAGGTCAATTACAAGGATGCCTTAACCGGTTGTATCGGGGGGTTTGCGGCCATCCTGGCTTTGATCCTTTTGACGAACTTCACCTCTTCCGAATGGCTGATGGCCCCTTTTGGCGCCAGCTGCGTGCTGGCGTTCGGGTTGTGGAACGCCCCTCTATCCCAGCCGCGGAACCTGATCGGGGGACATTTTATTTCCACGCTGATCGGTCTGGTTGTCCTCTACGCTTTCGGAGACCACCCTTGGTCCATCGCTTTGGCCGTAGGGTTAGCCATCGGAATTATGATGCTGACCAAAACAACGCACCCGCCGGCAGGTGCGGATCCGATCGTCGTCATTCTCGGACACTTTACGTTCGGTTATTTATTGTTCCCGGTGCTGACCGGTTCTGTCGTGATCGTGCTCCTGGCGTTAATCATCAACAATTTGCGGAGCAGCCGGCAGTACCCGACCTTCTGGTTTTAATTGTAAAAAAGCAAACAGGCAGCTGCGATGCAGCTGCCTGTTTCATTGCCTGTCCAAGCTAAAAAGGGCTTAACCAGCCGGATAACCTCAATCGAGAGGCCCCATGTTGTAAGCTCCCCATTCACCGCAATAACGTCGCTCACAACCTTAGGATTTTCTCCCTCTTTTACACGCTCGCTTTTGCGTACCCGCTTTTGTGTGTTCGCTCTCCGTACTCGCTTCTACTCGTCGGTCAGCTTAAAATAATACGGCAGCAGCAGCGAAAACTGCTTGGCCATATATTTAGGCGAATAAGGCATGCCCTGGCGCAGCCAGGCACTGATCGTTCCCATGAGGGCCGACGAGCAAAACCAGGCCGCTATATCTTTGGGGATGTTCGCTTTGGCCAGAAAAGAACCGTCCTCCATGTTTTCGATTTTATCGGTAATCATTTCTACAATGGGATTCAGCAAAGCATCCAAAAAGATAGGAATTCGTTTGGAGGCGAGAATCACCTTGTAAAATTTTTCATTCTCCGCGATATGCTCCAGTAAATCGGCCATCATCGGCCAATCGGAATGGTCGTCAGTCGCAGTTGTTTCGGAGGCCCGAGGCTTCAGCAGAATCCGGCTGAGCTCCTCCCTCATTTCGGCTGCCAGCTTTTCCTGCATATCCGGAATGTCCTGATAATGCAAATAAAAAGTCACCCGGTTAATGGTAGCCCGTTCGGCAATCCGGTTCACCGATATTTTTTCAACATCCATTTCGCGCAGCAGGTCGATAAAAGCTTCTTTGATTAACTGCCGCGTCCTCAGAACACGGGGGTCCACCCGGTTCGGTTTATTCTCCATGCCGCCTCGTTCCTTTCTTTTTCCTTGAATTAACTACAATTTTAAATAATCTGTTGATTTACTGTCGCATGAACGACAGTTTTTGAAATTTTCGTTATCTAATTTACAATTTGCAAAAATCCGTCGCTTGTAAAAGCGGGGCTCCCCGCTATAATCTAATTCATACCCTGTTAAGTATACAACAGTCTGTAAATTTAGTCTCGAGATTTGAAAGGATGATTGTACTTGAGTAAAAGCGACCTAGCCCAAAACAGCTCCGTCAAGCGGGGCCCCATTTTGTTTGTCATGATTCTGGGCGCCTTCCTGGCTACATTGAACCAGACTATCATGAGCGTTGCCACCCCTGAGCTGATGGGTGATTTTAATATCTCGGCGACAACGGCTCAGTGGCTGACCACCGGCTACATGCTGGTGAACGGCGTTCTGATCCCGATTACGGCGTATCTGATGCTGAGATTCAGCACGCGGCAGCTGTTCCAGGTTTCCATGATCGTGTTCCTGATCGGGACAATCGTTTCGGCTTTCTCCGACAGCTTTTCCGTCCTGCTGACCGGCCGTCTGATCCAGGCCGCGGGCGCGGGCATCATCATGCCGCTGCTGACGAATGTCATTTTGACCATATTTCCGGTAGAAAAAAGAGGCGCGGCCATGGGCATGGTCGGCTTTGCGATCATTTTTGCCCCGGCGATCGGCCCGACGCTTGCCGGTTATATTTTGGAGAACTACGCTTGGGAAACGATGTTTTACGGCATGATTCCGTTCGCGGTGATCGTCATTGCCTGCGGCTTTATTTATTTAAAAAACGTCTCGGAAACGCAAAAATCCAAGCTTGACCTGTTAAGCGTCGTTCTTTCTACCATCGGTTTCGGGGCACTGCTTTACGGCTTCAGCCGGGCAGGAAGCGAAGGCTGGTCCAGCGCGGAAGTGATCTGGTCGATCGTAGCCGGTATCGCCGCCCTGGCGGTGTTCACCTGGAAGCAGCTTGTTTCCCGAATTCCGCTGCTTGATCTCAGGGCGTTCAAGTACAATATGTTTTCCCTGACGATCATCATTAACATTGCGGCTACGATGATGATGTATGCGGACATGATGCTGCTCCCGCTTTATCTGCAAAATGCGCGCGGTTTCACCGCTTTGGAATCCGGCCTGCTGATGCTGCCGGGTGCCTTAATTATGGGCTTCCTGATGCCTGTTACCGGCCGGCTGTTTGACCGGTTTGGCGCAAAATGGCTGTCCGTGATCGGTCTGGCCATTACGCTGCTCACGACACTCGGTTTTACCCATCTGTCCGATTCAACCAGTTATGTATACCTAATCTTGATGTCCACCGGTCGCCGAATCGGCATGGCGCTGTTCCTGATGCCGATTCAAACCGCCGGCTTGAACCAGCTGCCGGCCAAGCTGAACGCGCACGGCACCGCGATTTCCAATACAGTAAGACAGGTGGCCGGTGCTGTCGGCACGTCACTTCTGGTTACCGTTATGACAAGCCGCACGAAAACGCATTTGACGGACATGATGGCCTCCGGCACCGCCGGTACAGACCAGCAGCATTTGATTATGGAAGCAACCATTCAAGGGATTAACGATGCCTATCTGGTCATCTTAGGGATCGGCCTTCTGGGTCTGCTGCTTTCCTTCTTCATTAAACGGGTTAAACCTGCGGATGAGGAAAAATCTGAAATCCGGGTACAAAACGTCGCCAAAACGGAAGTTTAATAGCAGCCCGCACTATAAATATTCCATCGTGACTCAAAAAAGCCCCTTACTCTCCACCTGGATGAGCAAGGGGCTTTAGCTTTGATCCAGGCTGGCAGTTGGCGCTGTTAGTTTCTGGCAACTGGCTTTGGGATCAACAAACGAATGGAAGGCAGCCTGCGGAGCACCTCATTTGCGCTGCGTTAGTCAAAAATGCCGGAGCTTAAGTACCGCTCCCCATTATCAGGGGCGATACACAAAATTCTATGGCCGGGACCCAGGCGTCTGGCTTCCTGGAGCGCGGTCCAAACGGAAGCGCCCGAAGACGGGCCCAGCAGCAGACCTTCAAGCCTGGCCAGCTGCTTGATGGTTTGGATCGCGTCCTCGTCCGCTACTTGGACGATCTCGTCATACACCTTCTGATTCAGGATAGTCGGAATAAATCCCGGGCTTGTCCCTACCAGCTTATGCGGGCCCGGCTCCCCGCCGGACAAAACCGGCGAACCTTTCGGTTCCACGACAACCACACGGACGCCCGGCAGATTTTTGCGCAGCTCTTCCCCTGTTCCGGTAATGGTCCCGCCCGTACCTGAAGTCGCCACAAACACATCCAGCCGGCCGTCCATCTGCTCGAGAATTTCACGGGCGGTGGTGCCGCGGTGCGCATCCGGGTTGGCCGGATTCTCAAACTGCTGCGGCACAAAGCTGCCGGGAATAGCTGCCTGCAGCTCCATTGCTTTGCGGATTGCCCCCGGCATTCTTTCCTCAGCCGGCGTCAAAATCACTTCCGCACCGTAGGCCTTCATGATATTGATCCGTTCCCTGCTCATATTCGAAGGCATTGTAATGATCAGCTTGTAACCGCGCGCCGCAGCGTTCATGGCGAGACCTATGCCTGTATTGCCGCTGGTCGGCTCGATGATCGTGGCACCAGGCTGCAGCCGCCCGTCCTTCTCCGCCTGCTCGATCAGGTTTCTTGCCGCCCTGTCTTTGACGCTGCCGCTCGGATTAAAATACTCCAGCTTGACGTAAACCTCGGCATCCTGTTCTCCTGTAAGGTGCCGCAGCTTTACGGCAGGAGTGTCGCCGATCAGGTCGGTGATCCGGTTCACTATTTTGACAGCCAATGCTCTAACCCTCCTTAGGTAAATAATAAAAGCTTTATGAAAAGGTTCCGCCTCTATTTCCCGAACTATTCCGCAGATTCTGCAAAGTCTGCGCTACGCTTCAGGTTCAAGGCCAAACCCTCCCTGAGCCCCCGGAGATCCAGCCCGTCCGCCGCATAAGCCTGCCGCACCAGCTCCGGCGCTACAAATTCATCATATTTGCCCAAATAAGGCGCATCCTCCGGGTCCAGCAGCTGTTCCTCATTGGATTCCGCGCAGATCTGGAGGATTTCATTCTGCAGCAGCTGCGGGTCGCGGCAGCCCGAAATAGTCATATAATAGGGCTCCATAGGCACGACGGATCTCAGGTATAGACGTTCCATCAGGTTGTGTTTAATCAGCCTTTCCAGCGTCCGGAACGGCTTGCTTCCGACCCAGGGCAAAATAAACACGGAATCGCCCCCGGCCGGAATAACCGTCTGCTTGAGCAGCCCGCTTTCCCTGGCCAGCCGGCGCGCCCGCTCCAGGCGGTTGACCGCCTGCGGCGATAAATAGGAATAAATCGCGGACTCGCTTAGCACTTCCTTCATTTTGCGGACAACCTCGGTATGGATATCCCCGCCGGAACCAAGCCAGAGTGTATCCACCTTGCCTTTGGCAGCTTTTACATAAACGGCTTTATGTTTCGTATCCACCTCGACGACTTTCCAGAGCTTTCCGGCCAAGGAGAAACAGTATCCCGGCGGCGGCACCGTCGTAATCGATCCGATTTCCTCGGAACCGTTATACACTGCGTGTTCTTCGTCATCTTTAAAAACGGCCAGAAACCGGAAGTTGTTAACGATTTTTTCGCCGGTCAGCCCGATGATCAGCGTTTGGTCTTCCGTCCACTGGAGATGGTCCGTTTGCAACAGGTAATTCAAAAAGATTTTGTACTGGTCGGCACTCACCTCGCAAAACGGGGGCAGTGACAGCACAAACCGGGCCAGGTCGGCCGGCTCCGCTTCCCCCATGCTTTTTAGCGAACTCATAGTTTGGTGATACAAGGTGCCGACCGGCAGGGAGCGGACCTCCACAGGCTCCACCCATCGGGTTCGGACGTACAGCTCGATCACCGCAATGGCCCGCAGCAGCGTCCAAGGCATCCGCGCCGGCAAAGGCGCTTCCTCGTCCTCTTCTTCATGGACGACAAACAGCATTTCGGAAGCCGTATCCTCCCGCCGTCCCGATCTTCCCATTCTTTGGACGAAACTTGAGGTGCTGTAGGGAGCGCCCAGCTGAACGACACGCTCCAGCTCCCCTAGGTCAATGCCCAGCTCCAGGGTTAATGTAGCCGCCGCAACCGCAGGACCGGGTCCTCTTCGCAGCGCATTTTCCGCTTCTTCCCTGAGCATGGCCGATATGCTCCCGTGATGCACGTAAAAAACATCCGGCTGCTGGCGTTTGGCTGCTGTCCGCCTAAGCTCCAGCGTCGTCACTTCGGCATCGGTGCGGCTGTTGGTAAAGATAAGTGCCTTTTTCAAATGCGTCGCATCGTAAATAAAATCATAATAAGCCTTGCGTGCGTTTTGCAGCTGCTCCGCCTGCTCTTCGTCCCGCGCGTCCGGGAACGAAAAATGGTCGATCCGCAGATTCAGCTTCCGCCCGCCGGGCGGCGCAACTACCGATACGGCATTTTCGGTGCCGGCTCCGAGCCAGGCCTTGGCGGCGTCATAATCGCTGAGCGTGGCTGACAAGCCGATCCGGCGCGGACGGGCGCCGGCCATCCGCTCTATGCGCGCAAGCTGGCTTAATACCTGAATGCCCCGGTCCACTCCCATAAAAGCGTGAACCTCGTCGATAATCACGTAACGCAAATCCTGAAATAAAGCCGGAATCGCATTCGGCCGGTTCATCAGCAGTCCTTCCAGCGATTCCGGCGTAATCTGGAGAATGCCCGAAGGTTTATTCATCAGCTTCGTTTTTTCGGCTTGGGACACGTCGCCGTGCCAATGCCAGACGGGAATGCCGGACTCCGCCAGCAAATCCTTGATCCGCTCGAACTGGTCGTTAATCAGCGCCTTGAGCGGACCGATGTACAAAATCCCGACGGACCTGGAGGGTCTTTCATAAAGCTCGGTCAGAGCCGGAAAAAAAGCCGCTTCCGTTTTTCCCGACGCCGTCCCGGCGGCAATCAGCAGGTGATCCAGCGTATCAAAGCCGATCCGGCAGGCCTCCACCTGCGCCATACGGAGTTTGTCCCAGCGTTTCTTATAAATGTACTCCTGGATAAAGGGCGCTAGCCGATAAAACGGATTTCCGCTCATAACTCAAACTCCGCCAGAAAATCGTCCGTTTCATCCGTCTGCCGGCTCACCGGCTGCCGGGCCAACTCGCCGGTAAGCTCCCGGAACGACAAACCCGGATTTTGATGCAGCGTATGCAGCACATCCATAAAATCGCGGATGACTTCACGAGGCGTCAAAAGTTCGTCGGCGCCAAGCCGGTTAACGGCCGACTGCATGAAATCCACCAGCTCCCCGTCGCTCAGCCGCGGCGTGTAACCGAAATGAAGCGCATGAATCCGGACCAGCTTTTGCAGCAGGATTAAAATCTCCTCATGGGAAAGCATCTCCAGCTTTAAAATCGGTCCCGTATAGTTTACGAAACCGCTGCCCGCGAAACGGCCCTCCACCAGCCGTGAACGCAGCGCTTCATAGCTGAACAGCCCTCTTCGTTCATCTTCTATAAACTGAGGGGTCCCGCCGACAAAAATGCCCAAATGACCCGCTTTGCCCTGCATCGTATCGTTAAACATCGTCAGCAGCTTTTCATAGTTGCTTTGACGGGAAACGCTGTTGGTGATTTTGTACAAATTCACCGCCTCGTCCACAAACAAAAGCAGCCCCTTGTATCCGATCCTAGCGGTAAACTCCGACCATAACTTCATATAATCGTACCAATTGTCGTCGTCGATAATTACGCCCACCTCCAGCGCCTTGCGCGCTTCGGTTTTGGTGGCGTATTCCCCGCGCAGCCAGCGCAGCGCGGACTGCCTCCTGTCGTCATCGCCGAGCCGGAAGCCGTTCCAGTAAACGGCCAGAACCTTGGCGAAATCGAAGCCGTGCACCATGCTTTGCATCTCCGTAATCACGGCAAAGATCCGCTGCTCCATTTCCAGCTGCATGGCCGGATCTTCGGGCCGCAGGCCCTTCTCCTGCATGGCGGCCTGCTGAATGGCGGCGATCCATCGCTGCAGCATGGCTTCCAGCGCGCCGCCGTCCGGGCGGGTCCGCGTGGACAAATGGGTCATCAGCTCCCGGTAGGTCGCCAGTCCCTGTCCTTTGGTGCCGACCAGCCTGCGCTCCGGCGAAAGATCGGCATCGGCGACTACAAAATCACGGTCAAGCGCGTAGTTGCGAATCGTCTGGAGCAGAAAACTTTTTCCGCTGCCGTAACGTCCGGTAATGAACCTAAAGGCGGCCCCGCCTTCCTCGATGTTCTCCATGTCCCGCAGCACGGCTTCGATTTCGGTACGCCGCCCGACCGTGATATGCTCCAAACCGACGCGCGGCACAACCCCGGCCGTCAGGGAATTCACCAGTGCGGTGGTCAGGCGTTTCGGAATTTTCGAGGCGCTCGCAGACGGTGCCGCAGCGGCGGCCCCTGTCCTTCCTGCTGCTTCCGTCGTTCCTGCTGCTCCCGCAGTCAAGTTCATTTCTCTTTCGTTCATTCCGCCCATCCTTTCAACCCTTCGAAATTCGGGTTATATTCCTCAACAATCGCCAAACCGTCAATGACCAGATCTCCGATTGCCGTCATCGCTGCGTCGTTAATTTCATCGATGATCAGCTCCGGCATCGTGCCGTATTCGCCGGCAATCCGGACCAGCTCCTGTGCGGCGGCCCCTTCCCGCAAAACCTGAAGCGCCTTGATCTGGCATACGTTCAGCATCCCCGCAAAGTCCTTCCACTCTGCGTCCAGCCCGTCTGTATCCCATAGCAGAGCAGCAACTGAAACCTCGGCAGAAAAACTTGGTTCCGCTGCGAACGTACCGGCGTGATTTGCAGCAACCTCTTCAGCTGCAGTCAAATCCCGATTTTCCGATACTCCTTCCCCCACAGTCAAAGCCCGATTTTCCGGCACATCCGGTGTCCCGATTTCTTCCCCTTCGGACCACTCTCCTGTTTCAGTCGATTCTTCATTCTGCCGTTCCTCGAGGGTCAGCATATTTTGAACGAGCTCCGTGTCCTGCTGCAAAACCGACAGCCTTTGCGGATCAATCCGGATAGGCTCCGGACGGCTGACAGCGTCAATCCCCTTTATCTCCTGTTCCAGATAACGTCCGATGACTTTAGCCAGTCCAGAGTCCAACTCTACGTCTTTCAACCGGCCTTTAAACGACCGCAGCTCCCGCAGCTTATTTTCCGTATAACGGATAATTGCGGTAATGATATTTCGAAATGGCGGATGGCCTAGTAAAGGTTTCGTATAAACTTCCACCGTGCTTCCATAAAGCGACTGATCATAAACCGCACTCCGGAAAAGATATCGGCGGAACGCCTTCTTCTCTACGTCGCCATACCGGTCCTCAAGCGAGGAGCCGGCTGTTTTGCGCAGGTAAGCATCCGCGAGCGATACCGCCTTCGGGAGATAAACGGTCATTTCCTCCTGCCCCTCCGCCTGAAAAAAACGGCTGCGCCGCACGTCGTAATCGCTCGCCTGCAGCAGCAGGGCAAGCGGTAGCGGACCCGGCGGATCGCCAAGGCCCCGCATAAGCTCCAACGCCGCCAGTTCAGCCGGAGCCTGACCGCCGGCCCGTTCCAGAATACCGGACAATGGAACCTCCAGCCGGTGGACCAGCGCAAAATCAAACAGCCAGTCCTTCATGTAATGACTCAGCCGGGGATAATCCGCCGCATATGCATCCCACAGCCTGTTCAGCTGTTCGAAGCCGTCAGCAGAATCGGTGAAGCCAACGCCGTTGATCAGCTCATAAATGTGCACAAACAAATAGGACAGATCGGTGCGCGGATAGCGGCCTGAACGAACCTCCGCACGCCAATAAAAATACCAGGAGCGCTGAGCCCCGCTCATCTGGTCATAAGTCGGCCAATAACTCATGAAGGGCACAAACGGCGTTTCTTTCCCCTGTTCAAAAACCCGAGCTTCCGCCTCCTTCACAAATTTCCGTTCGCGTTTCAGCGCCTCTAAAGGGTCGGCATCCGTCACCTCGGCAGGCAGTCCGGCCTCTTCGCGGGAAGGAATGGCCATTCCCGGCTCTTCTTCGAACAAATCTATCACTGCAAATTGAATTGGATCTTTCATCATTCCTCTATCAGCCCCTGGCGGCAGTTTCTTATTTCCGTATTATAGCATAATTTCCGGCTGTTTATGGTGAAATTAGAAACTTACGTTCGCATTCTAGCGAGCGCAAAAAAACCCGCCGGACTATCCGGCAGGCTCTTAGCCCATAAGGATTTAAAGATTATTCGTTTGAGAATTTGATGATGCCCGAAGTATGCAGCAGAACCAGCACGACGAGGACCGGCGCGATGTAACGGAGCGTGAACACCCATACGCGGAACCAGCCGGAGGTCAGGCCGGCGGACTCCCCGGCTTTTTTCCAGAAGTAGCCCGCAAAGATCGTCGTCATCAGTCCGCCGAGCGGCAGCAGAATATTGGAAGCGACGAAATCCATCCAGTCGAAAAAGGCTTTGCCCCCCATATCTCCAAGCGCCGGCACCATGCCAAGTGACAAGGCCGAAGGTACGCCCAGAAGGAAACAGATCACGCAAAGCACTACCACCGATACGTTGCGGCTCCAGCCCCAGCGGTCCATGAAATAAGCGACTGGAACCTCCAGCAGCGAGACGGCGGAAGTCAGCGCTGCAATCGCCAGCAGGATGAAAAACAAACCGCCGAAAAAAGCGCCCAGCGGCATAGCCGAAAAGGCTGCGGGCAGCGCGATGAAGATCAGCGCGGGTCCCTGCGTCTGGTCAATTCCGAAAGAGAAGGTTGTCGGAAAAATAATCAGTCCGGCGATAAGCGCATAAATTAGGTCGCCCGCTCCGATAGCAAGCGTAGCCGTGCCAAGCGACTGCCGCTTGTCCACGTAGGCGCCGTAAGTAATCAGTACCCCCATCCCCAGCGACAAAGAGAAAAAGGCATGTCCCAGCGCAACGAGCGCGGATTCGGACGTCAGCTTGGAGAAATCCGGATTAAGGAAAAAGGAAACCCCTTCTCCCGCCCCGGGAAGCGTGACTGCACGCACCAGCAAAACCAGCAGCAAAATCACAAGCCCGGGAATGACGATTTTATTAAAACGTTCAATCCCTTTGGAAATGCCGGCGCCTACAATCAGCCCGGTCAGTGCAATCGCCACGATCTGCCACACGATCGTCAGATAACCTCCGGTAAAACCGGCAAATTTTCCTGAAAAATCATTCGTATCAAACAAACGTCCGCTGAAGGACAGCACCGCGTAATGAAGCGTCCAGCCCGTCACAATAACGTAAAAGGACAAAATAATAAACGGAGAAAGGACCTGCAGCAGGCCGAAGCGCTGCCAGAGCTTACCGCCTCCCGCCTTTACGAACGAAGTGGAGGCGCTGCCCCGTCCTGCCCGGCCGATGGCCAGCTCGGCAAGCAGTACCGGCAGGCCGATCGCGATCAGACAGACGATGAACAGCAGAAAAAAGGCGGCTCCGCCATACTCCCCTGTTATGTAAGGAAATTTCCACATGTTGCCGAGTCCCACCGAGCTGCCGATCGCGGCCAAAATAAAGCCGGCGGAAGAAAAGCGGTCCCCTTTTGAAGCTCCGGTCTGGTTGTTGTTTTTCAACTTCTAACACCCTTCCTTGCATATGAAATGCCAAATCTGTATAAGTTTCCTCATTATATTTCATGTCATGTCAGATGTCAGTAATTTATTTCTGTATATTCATGAAAGAGCTATTTCAAAAATGAATATCCAATGAATAGAGCCGCTCCCCAAATGATCAGTGCGGATATTTGATTGACCAAGGCCATCAGGCGCCCGCTGGCGTCGAGCTCTCCTAATCTTTTACCCACATAAGCCAGAGCGGCAAACCAAATCCAGGAGACCAGGATACAGGCCCCGGCGTAGGCGACTTTTTCCATTCCCGAATAGGCAAGCGAACCGGAGCCGATCACGCCGATCGTATCCAAAATGGCATGGGGATTCAGCAGTGAAACCGAGGCTGCAAAAATCATTTGCTTGCGCGGCAACATCGGCAGCCCTTTTTCCGTCTCGAATCCGCCGGCTTCTGCCGAAGCAGCCCCGCTTTTCCAGGTTTGCAGGCCCATGTACAGCAAAAATATAAATCCTGCCGCTAAAAGAACACTTTTTAGCCAAGCGATGTCCAGAATCACCAAAGAGATGCCCATCACCGCGGCAAAAATTAATACGGTGTCGCATATAGCGGCGGTCAGCACAGCCGGAAGGGCATGCAGAAACCGGCTGTGCCGCGCCCCCTGGTTAAAAATAAAAACATTTTGAACCCCCAGCGGGAGTATAAGCCCGAAAGCCAGGATAAAACCGTGAAGAAATGCGGTCAACACAAGAAACAGCCTCCAATACCAAGTTTAAGGATGGGCTTCATTGTAACCGCAATCCGCAGCTCCGTATCCAACCAATTGGATTGCCGCCAACCCAACCAAAGGGTACAATGGAAAAAACGGCATCCGAGGAAGTGGCTGAACTTGTTTATTCCCGACTGGCAGCCGGACAAGCTGTCAACGATTCCTTTATATGTCCAGATCAAGCTGTTTATTAAACAAAAAATCGAAAGCGGCGAGTGGCCCGTCGGAGGCAAAATTCCGCCGCAGCGGTCCTTGGCAGCCGGCTGGAAGGTAAACCGGAGCACCATCGTAACCGCTGTGGACGAACTGGTTGCCGAAGGGCTTCTCGAGGGAAAAAGAGGCAGCGGCACGCTGATCGCCAACAACAGCTGGTCCCTGCTGAGCTCCACTCCTCCGCCCGACTGGCCTTCCTATGTTCAATCCGGCAGCCATGCCCCGAATCTGCCGACCATACAGGTCATTAACAAAGCGGAGTTTTATCCGGGTATTTTACGTCTGGGAACAGGAGAACCTTCCCCTGAATTATTCCCGCAGGACAAAATGCGGCAGGCGTTAAGCAAGCTTTCTGGACGTATCGGTCCGCTGGGCTACGAGGAACCCAAAGGTCTCCTCGCCTTAAGAGAGGAAATCAGCAAACACCTGAAAACGGCGGGCATGGACGTCTCCCCATCTTCAATCCTGATCGTGTCCGGAGCGCTTCAGGCGCTGCAGCTGGTAGCGGTCGGCCTGTTGAAGCCGGGAACCTCCGTTTGGCTGGAGAACCCGTCCTATTTGTATTCCCTGAATGTTTTTCAGTCTGCGGGAATCCGTTTGTTCGGCCTGCCGATGGATGAAAGCGGCCTTCTCCCCGGGCTGAACGCGGAACAAAAAAAGAAGCAGCAAGTTTCGCTGCTTTACACGATTCCGACGTTTCAAAATCCCACAGGGCTTATGATGCCGGAATCCAGACGCAGGGAGCTGCTGAAGCTGTGCGAGCAAATCCGGCTCCCTATTATAGAGGACGACGTATACCGGGACTTGTGGTTCGATGCCCCTCCTCCGCCTACGCTTAAGGCGATGGACAAAAACGGGCTTGTGCTTTATTTGGGCAGCACTTCCAAGACGCTAAGCCCCGGTCTCCGCATCGGATGGGTGGCCGGACCCGAGTCTGTCATCGACCGTCTGGCCGATATTAAAATGCAGACCGACTACGGTTCAAGCTCGTTGTCCCAGCTGACCGTGGCCGAATGGATGTCCGGCGGATTCTATCAGAAGCATCTGACAGAGCTGCGCCACAAGCTGAAAGCACGCCGGGACTACATGCTTGAGCTGCTTGAACGGCATTTGACAGGGCTGGCGGAGTGGAGCATTCCTCAGGGCGGGTTTTACATTTGGCTGCGCCTGCTCCCTTCCCTGTCCATGCACAAGCTGTTCGAAACGGCTTTGGCGCAGGGCATTCTGCTCAACCCCGGCCATATCTATGACCAGCAGCACAACCGCAATCTCCGGCTGTCTTTCGCTTACGCCCCGATGTCTGGATTCGAGCAGGGATTAAAACGCCTGGCGCTAATTATCAGACAGCTGATGGAATAACGATATATTGGAGGTAATCCGAATGATTCTGCAAAAAAACGATACTTTGTTCCGTCAAGGGGAATCCGGCCCTTTATACCGCATAAAAAGCGGGATGCTGAAAATCGTCCGCGTGCATGAGGACGGCTCCGAGTTCCTGGTGAACGTCATCACGCCCGGCGAAACGATCCCCCATCATTCCCTGATCAGTCCCAATCCTTATTACGGAACGGCTGTAGCCCTCATTCCCTGCGAGGTGGAAAGGATTCCGGCCTCGGAATGGTATCAGAATCTGGAACAAAATCCGGAGCTGTACCGTTCGGTCGCCCTGCAGCTGCAGGACAAACTCCGGATGATGCAGCAGCGCATCGACCAGTTGACCGAAGTGGCCCCGGCGGATAAGCTCAAGCAGCTGCAGGCCTGGTTTCAGGCTTATATTCAGCCTGCGTCTATAACGGATATTTTGACCCAAAGCGAAATCGGCCAATTGATCGGCTTAAGAAGAGAGACGATTAACCGCCTCCTCCGGCAGCAGACGAACGAATAAACGCTGTTTAATCAGGACATCCTCTCAGGACATGATCCGTTTCTGGCCCTCCAGCTTTTGAATCGGTTCAATGTTTTGGGTAAACTCCAGCGTGCCGAGGTATTTCCCTTCTTCGTCCCGTACCGCAAAATAACGGATATAAACGAACTTATCTTTAAAAGGAATCCAGAAGTCCTCAACCTCTTTTACGCCTGACTTGAAATCCTCAAGCAGCTTGTTGACGATATGAACGCTTTGCGGCGGATGGCAGTTCTGTACGGTACGGCCGATAACGGCTTTGGTGCGTGCGAAAATCCGTTCTTTGCCGTGGGAGAAATACCGGACGACATCCTGCTCGTCGATAAAGGTCAAGTCCACCGGTAGATGGTTCAGCATCGTTTCCAGCTGATGCAGGGAAAGAATGCCCGTCTCCATCCGGATCATCCCCTGCGGCAGGGTGGTTTCTGCGGCAGGCTCTTCCGCTGCCTCCGGCTCGAGGGCCCGTTCCGGCACCCACCGCTGCTGCGGCGAAACGAGGCAATAGCCGATCTCCTCGCTTTCGGCGGCAATTTTGAGCCATTCGTCTTCCGTTAATTTTTCCAAGGCCATAGGCAGCAAAATGTGCTCCTCTTTAAAAATCATATCCGTCACTTCGTTCATCACCCGCTCTAGAAGTCCAAACAGCTCTTCTTTGTTCCCGTTGTAATCGGTCAGCTTGGTTTTAAGCTCCTTAATGCCTAAGCGGATGCCGTCATCTACGCCCCACATCACTTTTGTAGGCCCATAGATACCGTATTTTTCGAGAAACGGGAACAGGAGATTTTCTTTGCGGCTGTAATGTTTATCGAGATCGTACAGCAAATTAAGGTCGGCCAGCAGCTTCAGGCGGCTGTTTTCCGAATCGTCTTTGCGGAATTGATCCGCGTGCAGGGAAATCGTAAAACGCACCAGCCGGTCGATTTCCTGATTTTCCGCCTTAAAAGTATGGACCGGGTGCCCCGGCTGCTCTTCCGGTTTGCCCGGCGCACGGTGAATGTCCTGGATCGAACCTTTAAAAACGGCCGCATGTACGCTGCACAACCGCTGCACCTCTTCTACCGGAATACCCTCTTCCTCCATCAGCGACTGCTCGAGGGCTGAAATTTCAGCCACCGAAATATCGCCGGCAGCCTGGGAAAACCGCGCCTGAACCTCTTCGACGCCCGTCCCGTTATGCAGCTCTTTTATAATTTCCTTCAGCAGCTCCAACCGTTTGCCGTTGTCTTCCTTGTATTGTTCGCGGTTATTGATAAGCTCGCTCATGTTTATTCCCTCCTGGTCGGTGATCTTTCCATCTGATCTTTCCATTTCTTCCCTCAGATTTTCCCTACTGATTCTGTTTAAAAAGTAACATCTGGTTATCCACAAACTTGTGATTTCAATCACAATAGATGAGTCAGGAGATTTATAGGATAAAGGTACAGAAGAAAAGGAAGGGGAATGCACATGGACTTTCAAAACATTTTTGCGGATCAAAAACCAGCCAGCACCTTTACGAAAAAAATACTGTTCCAGCAACCGGGTTATTCGGTGTTTGTGCTTACTTTCGGGCCCGGCCAGCAGCTGCCCACCCATAAACATCCCGGTGCCACTTTATATGTAACGCTGCTGGAAGGCGAAGGAACGGTTTATGCCGACGGCAAGGCCGCTGCTATGAAACACGGAGACGTCGTTCAGGTGTCTGGCGAGGAAGATTTCTCTTACCGAAGCAGCGAACAAACCGGATCCCGCCTGTACGCCGCCTTAATTAAACAATAAACAAACAAGTGGATAAAACAAAAAGAGACGTTTCGGCGGGCCTGCCGGACGTCTCTTTTTTTCAAGCCGATTTGATACCGGCTCTGACTGCTAACTACAGTTCTTTGGTCATATAAGTGCTGTTGGGATCATTCGTATACGTGCCAAATGGACCACAGTATTCGAAACCCAGCTTCTCATAAAGCCTGCGTGCCGGTTCAAAAAACGCCATGGACCCTGTTTCCAGACTTAAGCGTTTATAGCCCCGGTCCCGGGCAGTCCGAACGATGTGGTCCAGCATCGTTTCCGCTACCCCTTTGCGTTTGTGGCGGGACGCGGTACGCATCGATTTGATTTCTCCGTGTCCGGCGTCCAGCTCTTTCAAAGCTCCGCAGCCCAGCAGCTCTCCGTTCTCCCAAATCGTCCAAAACGTAATTTCCGGTTTTCTTAACCCTTCAAGATCAAGCGCGTGCACGCTTTCCGGCGGGGATGTGGCATACATATCCTGCAGATGTTCTTCCAATAACCCGATAATGGCCGTGCCAGTCAAATCATCGATTTTAATTTCCACAACCCTGCTCCTCCCTATGTAATGCTCCTAGTATAGAGTTTCAGCGGGCAGCGGGCAATCCTTCCTCAGCAAAAAGATCAGGATCAGCCTTAAACTTGCCTTTTCCACGAAAAGAAAGCCCCCGAAATGGGGGCTTCCTATGAATAAATATTCGATTCCAGAACGGCTAGTAAAGCCCTTCTACAGCTTTTAAACCTGGAGCTTTCTAATTCCGGAAGCCGCCGCTTTTATTTCTTGACCTCTTCACGCCATTTAAACTGCGGCTGCCAGCCCAGCAGCTTTTTGGCTTTTTCGTTGCTGAACAACGATTCATAGCCCTCCATCGGAGCACGGAAATCCGTTACGCCCGGATAACGGGCGGCCATCAGCTCGCGGCTGCGGACATTCATGCTGGAGTCGTCCGACGCAATGTTTAAGGCAACCGCGCCCAATCCATCCGCTTCAATCGCCAGCCGGCAGGCCGCCGCCGCATCGCGGGTATCGATATAGCTCCAAAGAATCCGATCCCGTTCCTCCGGCTTATCGATAAAGGAAGGGAAACGCGAATACCACTCCGGAGGGATAACATTGCCAAGACGCAGGGAGACGACCTGCATGCCGGTCCGGCGGTTAAACATTTCCGCCGTTTTTTCGTTCACGATTTTGGAGAGCCCGTAGCTGTCCTGGGGAAGCTGCGGATGCTCTTCGTCGAGCGGAACATATTGCGGTGCAAACGGATTTACCGCAAATACGATGCCATAAGAGGATTCGCTCGAGGCAATTACCGCTTTCCGGATCCCCAGGCCTGCGGCTGCCTCCAGAATATTGTAGGTGGACATCACATTGTTGCGAAAGGTTACCTCAGGCGTCCGGATATGCGCTGCCGGAATGGCCGCCAAATGAACGACTGCATCCGCGCCGGCCAATACGCTGTAGGTTTCGCCCAGATTTTCCAGATCGGCTGTCAGCGTCCGGCAAAGCTCTTCCTCCGGGCGGCGGGTGTCGACGTTAAGCACCTCGTAGCCCTGCTCCACAAAATGTTTGACGACCCAGCGTCCAAGCATGCCGCTGCCGCCCGTAATCACTACTTTTGCCACCGTTACTCCTCCTCCCCATCAAAAACTATTTCAAAATCTCCTCGATCCGGTTAAGGGTCTCTTCGCTTAATTCGATTCCCGAAGCTTTGGCGTTTTCGGTTACCTGCTCCGGACGGCTCGCTCCGATCAATGCGCTGGCCACATTCGGCTGGCGCAAAATCCAGGCCAGGGCCAGCGTGCTGACGCTGATGCTCTCATCTTTGGCTACCGCTTCAAGCTTGCGTACTTTAGCGATCTTCTCTTCAGTGATGCCATTACGCATGTTTTCCAGCTTTGCGGCACGGCTGTCCTGCGGAATATCGGAGGACGAGGTGTATTTGCCCGTCAGCAGGCCCTGAGCCAGCGGCGAGAACACCACTTGTCCAATCCCGGAGCGTTCGCCGAGCGGAATCACTTCTTTTTCAATGTATCGATTAAACAGGTTATAGATCGGCTGGTTTACGACGATGCGATCCAGCAGATAACGGTCGGCAAGCGCCAGCGCTTCGGCCATTTGGGACGCCTGCCATTCGCTTACGCCGACGTACAGCACCTTGCCCTGGCGGACAAGATCATCGATCGCGCGAAGCGTTTCGTGAAGCGGCGTGTCCTGATCGTAGCGGTGACAGTAGAAAATATCCACGTAATCATGACCCAGCCGTTTCAAGCTGGCATTTGCCTGCTCGATAATGTGTTTGCGGGACAGCCCTTTGTCGTTGGGACCTTCACCCATTTTACCGAAGGCTTTGGTGGCCAGCACATAGGATTCTCGCGGATAAGCCTTCAGGGTTTTGCCGACCAGCTCTTCCGCCGCTCCTCTTTCATAAACATTGGCCGTATCGAAAAAATTGATGCCGAGCTCATATGCGGTTTTGATTGAATTCACCGCATTTTCACGTTCGACGTAACCTCCGTATGTAAGCCAGCTTCCCAAACTGATTTCGCTGACCTTGAGGCCGCTGCCGCCTAATTTACGGTATTTCATATTACATTCCTCCCCGTTTCTTTGCTCCGTATCAATGTTAAGACCTATGGTTTGTTACGCTTACATTTTATAAAAGACAGGCCGGCTTTTAAAGAAGTGAAAAGATATTCACTTAATTATATCCAGGATAGATACTATACTTGAGTATACTTGTTTAATAAGGAGTAGCGGCTTCATTTTGAAAGAAAAAAGGCGGGATCGGCGTCATAAACTCCCTTATCGTGTGAAAGTCATGTTGTTTTTAGAAAATAGGTTGTATACTGGAAAATACTAAATAAAAGTTTGAGGTTTTGGCAGGAGGGCGTTTATGAGCAGCAACGAACAGCGTAATTTACAGAAAAAATTACAGCCGAGGCATATCACTTTCATGGCTATGGGGGGCGTCATCGGCACCGGCATTTTTAAGGGCAGTGCGGAAACGATAGGCCTCGCCGGACCCGGTGTCGTAATTACTTATGTCCTAGCCGGTCTTCTGCTGCTGGTCGTGATGGCGGCGATGACCGAAATGGCCACCGTTTATCCGGGGAAAAATATGAAGGATTTCGTGCGGGAAGCTTTTGGAGAGCGGTTGTCCTTTATCCTGGGCTGGCTTTACTGCTTTATGTGGCTTGCAGTCTGCGTCATTGAGATCATAGCGGCAGGAAGTTTCCTGCAGTATTGGCTTCCATCCGTTCCTTTGTGGGTGCTTAGCCTTGCCTGCGCAGCCCTGATCATTCTGATCAATATGATGAGCGTAAACAGCTTCGGCGAAGTTGAATTTTGGCTGGCGGGCATTAAAATTGCCATGATCATTCTTTTTGTTATCCTTGGTGCATTGGTCCTCTTTGGCATCATTAAAGGAGCCGGGGCTTCGGAAGCTCCCGGTCTGCAAAACCTGACGGCACACGGCGGATTTCTTCCGAACGGCTGGTCGGCCATTTTCTCCGCCTTGCTCGTAGTTACGTTCTCCTACGGGGGTTCTGAGCTTATCGGCCTGACGCTGACGGAAACCAAAAATGCCGAAAAAATTTTGCCGCGCATCGTAGGCAGCTTTATTCTGCGGGTGATTTTGTTCTACACGCTGCCTATTCTTGTCATTTGCGCCCTGATTCCCTGGAATGAGCTTGGCGGTACCAGCAGCCCGTTTGTGCAGGTATTGAATTATACGGGTCTGCGGGGCTCGGCGCATGTCATGAACTTTATTCTGGTGACGGCCGTTTTGTCCGCTGCAAACTCCGGCGTTTACGGGGCATCGCGCATGCTGCATGCGATGGCGGCGGCCGGCGAAGCCCCGCCGGTGCTGGCGCAGGTCTCCAAACGCGGCGTTCCGCTGCAGACGCTGAAGCTGGTTTCGGCCGTTTTGATCGCCGGAGCTTTGCTGGGCTTTTTCGCGCAGGATCAGCTGTTCCGGGTTTTAATGGCCGTTCCGGGTTTTGTGGTGCTGCTCGTCTGGATGACGTTTTGCCTAGCCCAGCTAAAGCTGCGGAAGGTTTATCCGGTTCAGCCGACCTTTAAGCTGTGGGGAGCTCCCTACATCAACTATTTGGCCGTTGCCTGTCTGGCCGTTATCGCGCTGCTGTTTCTGTTTGACGCCCAGAACCGGCTGAGCATTGGCGTTTGCCTGGTTGTACTGGCTGTGCTTGTGGTCGGCTCGATTTGGAAATTTGGCGGCAGGAAAGCTTAAACGATAATAAAAAAGAGAGCTTCCTCCCTTACAAAGCCCCAAATGGAAGCGAACGCGAAATATAAAAGCCGCATAATAGCGGCTTTTTTGCATGCCTGCGCCGGGTTTCCCGCAGCGCTGTCAGGCTGTCAATATAAGGTGCGCCACAAATAGAAAGTAGCGTAAGCCTCCCAGCCCCTCCACGGCGCAAACAGCTCCCGCATGAAGGCCTCGGTGGGCTTTTCGCCAAGCCCTGTCGCCGCCTTGACGGCATTCAGGAGCCCCGCGTCCCCGATAGGGAAAGCGCCTGCATCTGCCAGGCAGCGCATCCGGACATAGTGGGCCGTCCAGGGACCGACGCCTTTAATGCTCATCAAGGCTTCGCCCATCCGGTCGTAGTCTTTCAGGTCAAGCAGCCCTTCCTTGGACAGCCCCCCTCCCTGCATCCTCCTGGCGATTTCCAGCAGGGCGGCGCTTTTCGCGCGGGATACCTTCATCGCTCCTAACTCCTCCAGGGTTGCCTCCAATAATTGTTCGGGCGTCGGAAAACAAACGTAAACGGAGCCGTTCCGCTCCAGCTTTTGCCCATAGGCATAAGTAATACTTTTTTTTAGCACATAAGCAAAAGACAAAGTGATTTGCTGGCCCAGAACGGCCCAGCAAAGGGCCTCGAATAAATCCGGGATCCCGATCATCCGCAAACCATTAAACCGGCCCGCTACGGGACCCAGAACGGCATTTTCAGCCGCAAGCTCGTAGAAAGGCGTCAGGCTGCGGTCGAGATCAAACCATTCCCGCACATAACGGGTTACGGTCTGAAGCTCCGCCTCCCCAAGCGGCCCGCCGGCAAGAACGAAGACTTTCAAGACTTCATCGGCGGCGTTGCTCACCTCCAGCAGAACAATACGTTCCCCAACAGCAAACGGCTTTCTGACGGCAGATCCCTGGATTTCATACAGGCATTCGTCTGTAGACCGGGCCAAATAATCCAGGCAAAGTCCAAAATTAAAATCATCCGGAACTGGAATGTAAAGCTCAAAACCGGAAACGGGCATGTCCCTTAGTTTCAACAGAATCGACTCCTTCCAGCCGCAGCAGCGTTTCCTTTACGGCCAGACCGCCCCGATACCCGACCAAAGTACGATTGGACCCGACCACCCGGTGGCAGGGGATAACAACCGGCAAAGGATTGGCCCCGTTGGCCGCGCCTACCGCACGGACGGCGTTCGGACGGCCGATGGCAGCGGCCAGGTCCCGGTAAGTCCAGACAGAGCCGTAAGGAATCTGACGGAGTTCGGACCATACCTCCAGTTGAAAAGGCGTACCGAACAGATCCAGTGGAAGCGGATTGAAATCAACCGGTTTTCCTCCGAAATAATCCTCCCACCATTCGAAAATGCCAGATCTGCCTACCGCGTCCCGGTTCTCCTCAAGCTCCGCCCCCGGCTTCACCCGGTTCAGCCATAAACACCAATTTTCCGGATCGTCGCCTGGGTACAAAATGCGGCAAATCCCTTGTTCCGTTGCCATAAACGTCCATGAATTCGATGGGGAATCCGGATGCACCCGGGCCCAATAGATCGGTGGTTTGTTCATTTATTTTTGTTCCTTTCTTTATAAACTGCGCGGTATTCGCTTGGCGTAAGCCCCGTAGCCCGGCTGAACCACGCCGAAAAATGGGAGTGGCTTCGGAAGCCGACGGATTTGGCGATGGCGGAAATCATGTCGTTTTCCTCCCCGTCCCCCTCCTCCAGCTTTTTCCGGGCTTCGGCCAATCGGAGCTTTTGCAGTTGAACGGCTGGCGTCACCCCGGTGACCCGTTTGTACAGCCTCTGCAAATGAAAAGGACTTATCGCCAGCTCTTCCGCCAAGTCAGACAACGTAATTCCACGATCGAGCCGGCTTTGGAGAAGCATGTTCACATCGGCTGCCGTCCGCCCATCCGGATTCTCGCTTCCCGGCATCTCCGGCTTGCAGCGTTTGCAGGGACGAAAGCCGGCTTTGACCGCTTCGGCCGCCGAGCTCACAAACATCACGTTTTGCGGGAACGGGGTTCTTGCCCGGCAGGAGGGACGGCAGAAAATTTTCGTCGTTTTTACACAGGTATAATAAATACCGTCGTAGGCGGAGTCTTTCTTGGCCACGGCGGCATAAATCCGTTCAAACAGTTCCTGGTCCATTCGCTACACCTCCTGAGGCCAAGTATAACTCGTATGCCCGCCCGCAAAAAGGCTTTCCAGCTACGAGAGCAAGATTTCGACAGTCTCTTGTCCGCCGCTTTATATATATAAATAAAAAACTGCCGGCTTCTTCTATCCGGCAGTCCCTCTTTCTCTGCTATTAAAATGATTCCAGGCTTATTGGGTTACAGCCAGCCCGATGGCTTTGTGGTCCCATAAAATGTCTTCGACTATCCCCGCTTGACTATCCGCGCATGTTACGATGAGGATTACGTCGGCTTTTTTCCCTTTACGGATTTCGGACTCGTTTTTGTGGCGCTTGCGCAAATAAATGATCCAGTTTATCAAAAGCCCGATCAGGAACCCGAAAATGGCGCCGACTATCCCCCAAATGATCGGCCCGCCGGGCCAGACAAAACCTTTGCTTGCCCCGACGGTCGAAAACATAAATGCAAAGACCATCCCTTTGTCTATAAAAGATAGTCCATCCGCCCGATGAATACTGTCCATTAACCTTGGTTCCTTTTTTCGAAGCTCCAAGGGTACGGCATAAATTTCATTGATCCCTTTTGCTTCAAGTTCGGTGACCGCGATCTCAAGCAGGGTCGTATATTCAAACGTAGCAAAAACCTGCATTAGCCCACCTTCTTCCTAACCGTCACTTTTCTGCCCGGAGGCTGGTATTTCTGGATCAAATTTGTCCTGAGGGACTCATCAAATAATTTATTGTTCTCTATCGTATTTGTATAAGCGTCGTAAACCGTAAAGAAATAAAACGAAGGAAAATACAAAACCCACTGATCATTCAGCACCCGGTTAGAAGAAGAAATATCGCCTAGTACAAGATAATGCGCCGCCAAAACTAAATGGGATTGCCAGACCAGTACGATGGTAGTAAACAAAATAAAAACAGCCAATATCAAGCGGTGGAGATATAATTGGCCTAAGCTCGGAATTCCCATGGACCAGACAACAGCTACCCACGGCTTCCTTTTATCCAAATAATTAACCTCCAGCGCACCGATACTGAATTCATTAAACGGCGCATTTTCCCTCTCCGCAAGGACATAAACCTTGTTCATATCAACGGCCGTGCGATAGCTGTCCCAGATTGCAAACAAATACACGGGGATATACAGAAAAGTAAAGTTGGGATCCAAAACGTCCCGCGCGCCTTGAAAATTCCCATTAAAGGTATAGATGATGGCTCTGTTCAACTGAATTTTCTGATTGATGAACATCTCCCACAGGACCAAGGCGTATCCTCTAAGATACTTGTTTAGCAGCAAATGTCCAAAACCTGGAAAAGCCATGGACCATAAGGCTATTGTATAAGGGTTCCTCTTATGGAGCTGAGTAGTCCCCAAAATGCTCACATGAGCTTTATACCGTTTGCTTCGCCACTTTTCCCGAAAGTTCTCCATCACTTGTCTCCTACCTAATATATCCATATTTTGGTGAAAATAGCCTGCCCATTATTCGGTCAAGTCATTCACATAGAGGCACAGTTCCTCTCCTATCCTCTTTCAAAGTCTTCCTAAAAAAAAGAAATACCAGCACAACGATGTGCTGGTACTGATTAACTTATATATCATTTTGGGCTTGGATTTACACCGGCTCGGCGACCTTAAGCGGTTCCAGCGGCTGTGCGTTCCCGTAAGTAACTGCCGCCCCTGGCGTTGGAGCCGCCCAATGCACGGCGTTGGAAATAACTTTAATGACATCCGGGTGGTGATAGGTCGGGAACGTTTCATGGCCCGGGCGGAAATAGAACAGCTTGCCTTTGCCTCTGCGGTAGCAGCAGCCGCTGCGGAAAATCTCTCCGCCTTCAAACCAGGAAATGAACACCAGTTCGTCTGGAGCAGGAATTTCAAACCGTTCACCGTACATTTCCTCATGCGCAAGTTCAATGTATTCTCCTAAACCGGCAGCGATCGGATGATTCGGCTCGATGACCCACAAACGTTCCTTCTCTCCGGCTTCCCGCCATTTCAGCTGGCCGGTACGCGTACCCAGCAGCACTTCAAAAATTTTGGAGGCATGCCCGGAATGCAGCACGATCAGTCCCATGCCGTCCAGCACCCGGTTTCTGACCTTCTGAACAATATCGTCCCGGACCTCCTGGTGCGCGATATGTCCCCACCAAATCAGCACGTCCGTATTTTCCAGCACTTCGTCCGTTAGCCCATGCTCCGGTTCATCCAAGGTAGCCGTATGAATTTCCAAGGTGCCGTTCTGTCCGAGGTAACCGCCGATCGCGTTATGGATGCCGTCCGGATAAATTTCCGCAACCTTTTCATTGTTCCGTTCGTGCCGGTATTCGTTCCAAATCGTTACTTTAATACTAGCCAATGTAAATTCCTCCCCGTTGTTAACCCATTGTTGTAAAAGCAGACGTAAGTAAATGAAAGGCCAAAATCACGGCTAAATCATGGCAAAAATTTCCCTGAGTCCTATATAGAAAACGCTTTAAATGGAAGCCCTTCCCCAGTATAGAGCATGGCGGGCGAAACGGGAAGAGGCAGTTTATGTTTGGGGAGCATGGATTTTGGGGCTGGATGTTCGGAGCAAGATGCTTCATAATTTAATGAAAAAATAGGGAGGCGATTTGTCATGTTCGATTCCTATCACCATCCTCACCCGGCCTACCGGAGACCTCTCTTCGCCCGCCATGGCATGGTTGCGGCTTCTCAGCCTCTGGCCGCGCAGGCCGGCCTTGATATCCTGAAGAAAGGCGGGAACGCGGTTGACGCCGCCTTGGCCACCGCTGCGGCTTTAACCGTTGTAGAGCCAAATGCGAACGGGATCGGCGGCGACGCCTTTGCCCTGGTCTGGAAAGAGGGAAAGCTCCACGGCCTCAACGCCAGCGGCCCTGCACCCCTGTCCATCACTAGCGAAGCCGTAAAAGCCGCCGGACATGAGAAAATGCCTGTCTTCGGCGCTCTTCCCGTCACCGTTCCCGGAACGCCCGGCGGCTGGGCGGAATTGTCCCGCCGTTTTGGAAGCCTGCCCTTGAGCGAGGTGCTGCAGCCGGCCATTGACTACGCGGAGAACGGGTTCCCCGTTTCGCCAACGGTCGCTTATTTCTGGGAAAAAGCTTATGCGCGTTTCCGGGGCCTTTTTACCGAAAAGTGTTATGAGCCCTGGTTTGACACCTTCGCACCGGCAGGCCGGGCGCCCAAACCTGGCGAAATGTGGCGTTCGCCGGACCACGCCAAAACCCTCCGGCTGATGGGCGAAACGGGAGCGGAAGCCTTTTACAGAGGAGAACTCGCGGAACGGATTGCGGAGTTTGTGCAGCAGTGCGGCGGTTATTTGCAGGCAAGCGATCTGGCGGCCTATCAGGCGGAATGGGTGCAGCCGATCAGTACGGCCTACAGAGGATATGACGTATGGGAAATCCCTCCGAACGGACAGGGACTTGTGGCCCTGATGGCGCTCAACATCGCCAAAGGATTTGAATTCGGCGCCGATGAAGTGCAGAACTTCCACCGCCAGATCGAAGCGATGAAGCTGGCTTTCGCGGACGGCCAGAAATATATTACGGACAGCCGCCACATGAAGGCGGACGTAAAGCGCCTGCTGTCCGAGGAATACGGCGCCTGGCGGCGGGAGTTGATCGGCGCCAAAGCGCTCCAGCCCGAGGCCGGCGACCCGCATTCGAGCGGGACGGTGTATCTGGCAGCGGCCGATGGAGAAGGTAACATGGTTTCTTTTATCCAAAGCAACTACATGGGCTTCGGTTCGGGACTGGTTGTGCCGGGGACCGGTATCGCCCTGCAGAACCGGGGCAGCGATTTCTCGCTTGAGGACGGACATGACAACCGCCTGGAACCCGGCAAGCGCACTTATCATACGATCATTCCCGGCTTCCTGACGAGAAACGGCCAGGCCGTCGGTCCGTTTGGCGTCATGGGCGGATACATGCAGCCCCAGGGCCATATGCAGGTGGTGATGAATACGATCGACTACGGCCTTCATCCCCAGGCCGCCTTGGATGCGCCAAGATGGCAGTGGACAGGCGGGAAAACGGTTCTTGTGGAACCGACCTTTCCCAACGCGACCGCGCAGGCGCTCGCCCGGCTCGGGCATGATATCCGGATTACGCTCGATTCCGGCTCTTTCGGCCGCGGGCAAATCATCTGGCGGGACCTCGAAACCGGCGTGCTTTGCGGCGGGACGGATTCCCGGACGGACGGCACCGTAGCCGCTTGGTAACAGTTGGTTCAAACGATTATGTTATATAGCGGGACTCTAATAGCCGCTGAACAGGGCAAAACGTTAATCACCCGCTTTTGACCGTAAAATAAACGCAAAGGCCCGCAGCAAGCGAATCTGCTGCGGGCCTTTGCGTTTGCTTTTTTTTCGGTTATCCTCTCAATCGGTAGCTGACGAAAGCGACCTTCCGGCTGTCCGGGGACCAGGAGTTAACGTTGATCGTCCCTTGTCCTCCAAACAGATCGGCCAAAACGCGGCTGTTCCCGCCATCATAGTCCATGATCCGAAGCTGGACCTGTTTGTTCGGCGGATGATCCGCCGGGTCCACGTCCCCTTTGCGGTAAGCGATATAAACCACCTTGGTGCCGTCGGGGGAAACATGCGGAAACCAGTTGTTGCTGTCTTCCTCCATCACCCGGGTTTGCCCGCTGCCATCCGGATTCATCCGCCAAACCTGCATCAGGCCGGTCCGCGTGGAATTAAACCAGATATGGGCGCCGTCCGGCGAATACTCCGGTCCGTCGTCGAGCCCTGGCGTATGCGTCAGCTGAGTCTCCACGCCGCCTTCGGCCGGGATCGTATAGATATTAAATACGCCGCCGCGTTCAGCGCAGTAAGCAAGCGTGCTGCCGTCCGGCGACCAGCCGTGCAAATAACTCGGCGCCATCGCCGTGATCAGCTCCGGCTTCCCGCCTTCCATCGGAAAAATATAAATTCTGGACTTGCCGTCCTCCTTGGTGTGATGGCTGACCGCTACGCGCCGATTATCCGGCGACAGGACATGATCGTTGTTGCATTGGTTCGCAAAACCGGAATTCATCCGGGTACTGTCCCGTGTTTCCAAATCAAATTTAAACAGCGATCCGCCGCTGTTATAGATGAGCGTACGCCCATCCCGGGTCCAGTTCGGTGCTTCGATCAGTTCTTCGAACTCGGCCAGCACTACCCTTTCTCCGGTCTGTACGTCGATCGTCTCCAGTATGCTGGTGACGCCCCGGTCCTCCGGTTTGTTGGATTCGTCAATCTTATTCAATTCGGGTAACGCTCCTTTCGGCTGCTTATAATTTTGTTAAATCGGCATTTCTTCTCCGTTAAATTTCACAAAATGATACCGCGACTTGGACGCCGTCTTTCGCTCCGCCAAATCCAGAATGCCGGCAGCGCTGTCGGCGGGATCCATAGCGGCCTGTTCCCCGCCCATATCGGTCCGCATCCAGCCCGGATGCACGCTCAAAACCTGAACGTTCCGGTCTTTCAGCAAACTGCTGAGCTGCAGCGTAAACATGTTTAGCGCCGTTTTGGTGATCCCGTACGGTTAGTCGTTGGGATACGCGTGGGATAAGCTGCCTGCCTCGGAAGAAATATTGATGACGGAAGCTTCCGAAGCTGACAACAGCGGCAGCATATGTTTCACCACCCTCATCGGACCAAACAGGTTCACGTCAAAGGATTCGGCTACGTCCTTCATGTCCAGCTCTTCGATCCGGGTATCCCTTGCTTTCAAAATAGCAGCATTGTTAATGATTGCACCCAGTGAAACTCCCTGCCTGCAAAGCTCTGCCGAAGCTATGGCAATCGTGTCCTCGTCCTGCACATCCAGGCGGACAACCTGCAAATGGTCTGGATACTGCTGCTGGAGCGGCTGCAGCTTTCCTTCTTTCTCTATCGGATTTCTTGTCCCGGCTATGACGCTATGCCCTCTCTTCAGCGCTTCCAGCGCCAGTTCGAAGCCTAATCCCCGGTTTGCCCCGGTAATGAGTATGTACATCGGTTCCGCCTCCTTTTTCCGGCACCTTCATCATATTCAATATTCGAAAACGCTGTCAATCTTCGTTTGGTTTTAAGGTGCTCATTCGCCGATCCGCACGTTTTGAACCGTGAGCGTCAGAGCCCCATGAACCATTGCAAAACGTTCAAGCGCCTGCTCCACGCTTTGCCGGAGTTCGCCCGTATAGTCGATTCCCGGATCGATCTGCAGCAGCTGGGCGGTTAAATGCTGCTTTTTGGTATCGAGCCGCGGATCCATCCGGCCGATCAGCCGGTCGCCGGCCAGAATTGGCATAGCGTAGTAGCCGTATTTCCGCTTGACGGCCGGCGTATAAATCTCCCAGCGGTATTCGAAGTCGAACAAGTCCTCCAGCCGTTTCCGGCTCCATAACAAATTATCCAGCGGCGGAAGAAAACGGACGGGTGCGGGAAAACCTTGCGGCTCCTCTTGCTCTCCTGTCTCTTGATGAAACAGCAGGCGGTTTAGGTCGGCGGCCAGGATGTAATAAGGACTTTTTACGCCCTCCACCTCCAGCTGAACAAGTTCGCCTTCTGCCGTCCTTCCGGCTATCGTTTCCCGTCGGTCTTTCGCCGTGAGGCGCTGCCATCCCATACGGGGATCCGAAGGTTCAAAAACCCGGTAAGCCCGGAAATATTTTTGCAGCATGCCCTCAAGCGCTTCGGCCTCCGTAATCGCTTCCGCAAGACCCAGCCATTCGCCGGGAATGCTCCGGCGGGTTAAATCAAAGAGGCGCTGGTTGCCTTCGCGGCCGACAATCTGAATTTCCGCCATGTCCATCAACAGGTTGATCGCGTGGGAACTCGCTTTGGTTTTGGCCGTATTATCCCAATATCCCCGTACCTTCTGATCGGATTGAAAAGCTTTGGCCGGAAGCGGGCCTTCCTGCTCCAGCTTGCTCAAAACTTCGTCGGCAACAGGCCGGATTTCCTCAAGCCGGCTGTCCAGCTGGCTGAAAATCCGTCTGCGAACCGGTTCAAAGACCGGATAATCCTCCATCGGGATCACGCACGCCGCATTAGCAAAATATTCGAACACGGCTCTATCACCCAGAAGCTCGTTTAATAATTTCGGCTGATAGCCGGGAATGCGGGCGGCGAGCACCAAATGCTGATTGGGTTTTACAGCGGATACAGGGTCAATTTGAATGCATTCTAAATGACGGAGAACCTCTAAAACCCTTTTATGAGGAGCGGCGGGTTCTTCTTGCTGATTAGCGTCTTTATTCGCGATCGGCAAAAGCTGCGTTTCTAGCAGAAAACGCCTGAGCGCTTTTTTCGTAGTTTGAATCGGTTTCACATGGCCCCCTCCAAGCAGAACATAATGGCGAATCTGGCTTATACGGTTTATCAGGCAATTGCGGCCGTTTGGCCTCCGAAGCGCTTCTGCTCCTTCAGCGAAGCGGATTTAATAACCTGTCTTCCAACCAGTATCTCATTTGCGCGCGGAGAATAAAAGTTCAAAAAAAGAGGCCCGATCAAGTCGGACCCCTCTTTCTCAAACCTTAATTGTTGATCGTCAAACCAAATCCGTTCTGGATGTAATATAGACCCGGGTAAGCCACGTTGCTGGTTACCAGATGATTAAACGTGGCCGCGCCGTTGCCGGTGTAGGTGAAGATGGCCGCGCCGAGGTGCGGGCCGGAGAACCGGGAGGTGGTCACGCCGTCCAGACCCGTTCCGTTGATCGTGATGTTGTTGAACACGATGTTCTGGAAGCCGCCGCCGTAGCCGAACTGAATCGCGTCACGCTGGCTGTTGATGATATCAATGTTGGTAAACGTGACGTTCCGGATGGCATCGTTAGAAGCTTCCAAATCGATCGCACCACGTTCGCCGTTATACAGGTCTTTGCTGGTTCCACAATTGATGATCGTATTATCGGAGAACAAAATGCCCGTATTGTTCTGGAAGTGATAACCCGGGAACACCGTATTCATGCGAATGCCGGAGCCGCCGACACAATCGATGATGTAGTTGTGGTCCGCTTTGTGGCCGCTTCCGCCGAAGAAGGCGATGCCGCCTGCCCGCCAGTTGTTTTCAATCGTGTTGTAAGAGAAGGTATTGTTCACGCCGGCAGGGGCGCCGTTGGTGTCACTCGTCCAGACGGCCAAAGCGTCATCCCCATTGTTGCGGAGATTCGTATTCCGCACGGTGGAGTTGCTGGTGCCCTGCGCAAAATTGACGCCGTCCGCCAGGTTGTTGCGGATGCGGCTGTTTTCCACCGTCAAGCCGTTTGCGTAAATGGCCGGCGTATGCGCGTAATCGCCAACCCACATGCCGCATTCAAAATGCTCTACCCAAACGTCGTGGATGACGGAATTGGTGCCGAAATTGTCCATAAAGCCTTTATAGATAGCGTTTTGGCCGTAACGCGAACGCAGGTTGGAGTTCATGTACACATTGCTGAAATCCAGCTTGCCGGAAATCCGGAGCGAAATGCCTCCTCCCGCTGCGTTAGGGTTGGTGAACTGCAGATTGGTGTACCAGATGCCGGCCCCCGTAATGGTAATGTTGTTGATCATGTTATTCGCGGAGCCGATTTCCCACATGCTCGAAAGATGGAAGGTGCCTTCCGGAATATATAGAACCTTCCCTCCGGAAACGGCTGCATTCACCGCGGCCTTAAATGCGGCCAGATCATCCTGATTGTCATTCGCTACCGCGCCGAAATCAGTGACGGACACCGAGTTGGCCGGCCGGGCTACCGGTGCTGGAAGAGGTTCGATTTCCAGGAAGTCGACCCCGTATTCGAGACTGTCCCCACTGTTTTTCTGGATGCGGATTTTATCGCCGGCTTTCAGCGCCGTATCCAGTTTGAAATGCACTTCGTCGAAGCGGAACAGCGGACGGCCGCCGCTTGGCGTGTCGGCAGGCATGTCGCCCGAGAAATACTGCCAGCTGTAATACGAAGTAAGCGATACCGTTTTGGCTTTGGTTCCGTTAACGTAGACGTCGAGGGAACCGTTTTGGCCCATGCCGTTAGTCGTATCCGGCAGCGTAAACCTCATGGTGACGCCTGCCCCGCCTTGCCCCTGCTTCACGGTCCATTCGGCAAAGGAACCGCTCGACGGCAAAGCGATATAGCTTTGGCCGGAAGCTTCCGAAGCCGTCAAGGACTGGTCAAAGGTAGGCGCGGTTCTTAAAGCGGCGCCGCCGCCGCGTGTCGCCTCATCCGTGTCGTACCGGCTGTAAGGCATGCTGGCTCCGCGGGCACCGTACACGACCAGATTGTTGGTCGTCGTGTTGTTGGCCTGCTTCGCGTCGATTTCATTTGCGTCGGCAGCCAGGGTCGTCGTGACGGTGTAGCTGCCTGCTGCTGCCGTCCATGTCCCCGGAATGGAGACATTTGCGGAGGCACCGGCTGCCAGGGCACCGTTATAGGAGCCGCTCAACGTTTGCAGCGTATCGCCGGAGGCATTTTTCAAAACGATCGTGATGCCGTGCGCCCCGCTTGCTGTGGCTACCGTGCCCTGGTTCTTCAAATTGACGCTGAAGCTGACGGCATTGCCGGCTTGCGGCGTCACGGGGGACCAGGCAATCGTTCCGATCAGGTCGGAACTGGATACGGGAGTTATGATCAGAGACGAAGGGTTCGTGAAGCTGTTGTTCCCTTCGTTTTGTTCAATGACCGCATTGCTTTCATCCACTTTGGCCGTTACGGAATAGGTGCCTGCCGCTTTGACCCCGGCGTTAAGTGAAACCGTGGCGCTGGCTCCCGCCGCAAGCGCCCCGACCGGGGCGGAACCGGCCAGTTCATTATTCAGGTAAAAATTAACGCTCGTCGCTCCGGCCGCTGCCGTGCCGTTGTTTTTCACTACGGCGTTTAGCGTAAGCGCATTGTTCTCGACCGGAGAAGCCGGAGACCATGTCAAACCGGTCACGGTCAAATCAGGGTTCGCCGCTGGAGTTCCAAACACCTGGAATTCGGCGATTTGTCCTGCCGGAGCCCCTGTATTGGCGCTGATGTTAAGCTGAAGACGTTTGACCGTTGCCGTTACCGGGATGGTTACCGAATTGCCGGAAGCCGGATCAAACGTATAAGTTTTGGAAGATACAAGATTGCTGAAGGTGGTCGTGTTCTGGTTGTGGCCCAGCACCTGAATCGTTTGCGTGCGAGCGGCCCAAACCGGATCCGGGTTCAGCTTAAGCACAATGGAGGTGATATCGTGGTTGGCGCCCAAATCAAGCGTAAGCGTGCTTGGGTTGCCGCTTCCTTCCCAATAGGTGCCGACGTTGTTATCGTTGGCGTTGGTTTCCACGAAATTTTGGGTATGGGACGATGCTGTTATCGTTTTGCCGACGGCTACATTGGAGCCTGGGCCAGGAGTTGGCGTCGGGCTTGGTGTAGGTGTAGGAGTTGGACTGGGTGTTGGAGAAGCCGACGGCGTTGGGGTCGGAGTCGGTGTTGGCGTAGGTGTAGGTGTTGGTGTTGGCGTTGGCGATGGAGTTGGCTCAGGGTTGGACGAACCGTAAATTTCCAGCTCCGAAAGCTGGGCAGCCGGCCATCCCGTATTTGCGGTAAAATTGAGTTTTACGTAACGAGTGCTTGCAGCCGCAAAGTGGATCGTCACCGTATTTGCGGAATCCGGAGAAAAAACATAGTCCGCTGCGCCTGCCAGCGTCGTAAAGCTGGAACCGTCGGCGCTACCTTGAACGGCTATCGTCTGCGTGCGGGCATTCCATCCGCTGGCCGAAGGCAGTTTCAAGACAAGCTGATCGATGCTTGTTGAAGTGCCGAGGTCCACTTGAATCCACTGCGGAAAAGCATTATTCGTGCTTTCCCAATAAGTATTCGCGTTGCCGTCTTTGACGTTGTTTGGACTATATACGTCTGCCTGGCCGCTGGCGGTTATGGTTTTTCCAAGGGTCAAATTGGTACCGCCCTCCGCGGATGCCGGCAGGGACATGGGGCCTGAATCCAAAAAGAAACCGGAAATCAGCATGCTGATCACGAGCGACAAAGAAATAAATTTAGTGCGCATGTTATTCCTCCTCCGAGCAAAGGTTTTGGAACTGAACAAGGAACCTAATTTAAAAAGAGTGCATTTCAGAGCTACCAATCAGAGTTTCGGAAATGAATGATAGCGTTTGCAAAAAATGAGGCCTGCTGACCAGGCTCGTCTGCCGAACAGCCGATTTCCTCTTTTCTTTTCGTTACCCATACGTAACTCTTCCGACCTCACTAACCTCGGCTATAAAGCTCCCTCCTTTCCTCTTCATACATTCCCATTATAGAGAATGACGCGCTCGAACCATGAGGAGCAATTCTACGCAAACTGTAGGTGATCCAAAGGTAAAAAAAGGAAAACCCGCCAGCGGCGGGTTTTCTCTTAGCTGTTTAGAAATATGAGTCTTCACGCAACGGAACTACTCCATCCGGTTCAAAGCCACCAGGATCGCGTGCACCGAAGCCTGCATAATATCCGGGTGTACGCCTGCTCCCCAGTACACTTTCCCGCCTGCCGTAAGGCCTACGTAAGCAATCGCCTGCGCCGAGGATTCGCGGCCGAGCGAGTGTTCTTCATAGAAGGACAGATCAAAACTTTTGCCCAGATAAGCTTTGAAGGCGTTGCTCACGGAATCCAGATGCCCGTTCCCCAGGGCGTTGATCTTATCCAGTGTTCCCTGGCGGGAGATTTCAAGCGTTGCAACGATCGATTCTCCCTGTTTATTGAAATGACAGTCGATCAGATCAAATTTTTGCGTGTTATCGACGTACTCGGCTTTAAAGAGCTTGTAAATTTCCTCTGCGGTCAATTCCTTCTCTTCTTGGTCGGAAGCGCCCTTCGCCAGATAACCCATTTCTTCCTTCATCCCGGCCGGAAGCTGTACGCCGTAATTTTGCTGCAGCATATAACCTACGCCGCCTTTGCCGGACTGGCTGTTAACGCGGATCACATCCGTTTCGTAGTTCCGGCCCACGTCTTTCGGATCGATAGGCAGATAAGGAACATCCCAAATCGGCGAGTTATGTTTTTCCCTCCACTGCATGCCTTTGGCGATCGCATCCTGGTGCGAGCCGGAGAAGGCTGTAAAGACCAGTTGGCCCGCATAAGGATGCCGCTCGGAAACCCGCATATTGGTAAGCCGTTCATATTCCTCGATAATGTCCGTCATATTGCTGAAATCCAGCTTCGGATCCACCCCGTGGGAATATAAATTCATCGCCAGCGTGATGACGTCGACGTTGCCCGTTCTTTCCCCGTTGCCAAAAAGCGTTCCTTCCACCCGGTCGGCCCCAGCCAGCACCGCATATTCCGCGTCGGCTACGCCGCTGCCTCTGTCGTTGTGTGGATGCACGGACAAGACGACACCCTCGCGGTAGGAGAGATTTTTGTGAATGTATTCGATCTGGCTGGCAAAAACGTGCGGCATCGCGATTTCCACCGTCGTAGGAATATTGATAATCGCTTTATGCTCACGGTCCGGCTGCCAGATCTCGAGGACGCTGTTGCACACCTCCAGAGCGTAGTCCACTTCCGTTCCCGGGAAGCTTTCCGGACTATATTGGAACCGGAAATTTCCCGGCGTCGTGGCCGCCAGCTCTTTCACCAGAATAGCGCCGTCCACGGCCAACTGTTTGATCTCTTCCTTACTCTTCTGGAACACCTGCTGCCGCTGCGCGACCGAGGTTGAATTATAAAGATGCACGATAGCCTGCGGAACGCCCTCCAGAGCCTGGAAGGTTCTGCGGATAATATGCTCCCTGGACTGGGTGAGTACCTGGATCGTCACGTCCTCGGGAATCATGTCCTGCTCAATAATCGTCCGTAAAAACTGGAATTCGGTATCGGACGCTGCCGGAAATGCCACTTCGATTTCCTTGAAGCCGATTTTCACCAGCATTTGAAACATGGCCAGCTTCTCCTGAAGATTCATCGGTTTCACCAGTGCTTGGTTGCCGTCCCGGAGATCGACGCTGCACCAAATCGGCGCTTGGTCGATATAATCCTTTTGTACCCAATCATACGTGATTACCGGCGGCATGAAATATCCCCGTTTGTACTTTGTGTAGTCCATCATGCTTAACCCCTTCCATTAGCTGTTATTATAAAAATAAAAAGGCCTTTCATCTCCAATTTCCATTAGAGACGAAAGACCATGTCTTACGCGGTACCACTCCAGTTTATGAACAGCTGTTCATACGCTCAGCGGACAAAGAGCCGGCTCCTTATCCTAACCCCTCATAACGGCGGGCGATCCGTCCGAAGCTACTCCCGGAACCAAAGGTTCAGGTTTCGAAACGGCTGCTCCAAGGCGAGTTCCCCGATGTCCTTCTACTGCTTCGCATCGACCAGCAGCTTTCTGTAAACCGGACAGGCAGGTACTGCTCCTCATCCAAGCATTTAAATATTTCCATAATAATAGCAGGAACCAGGCAATTAATCCAGCCCTAATTAACTTATGATGTTAAAATCTTTTTAGTATCTTGAATTTTATAAATTTCGCTTAGCCTCTTTGGCATACCGTTAAGACTAGGGAGTGGAAGACTCAGAAGGGACCGAAGGTTCCGCGCCAGGATCCTGAACAGGAGAAGAAGGCGCAGGAAGCGTTACCGTTCCGGACGGCGCGGACAGCGCATCCGGCGTATTGATGCTGCCGTTTGAAACGGCCAGCACATAAACCTTATAGCTCAGGCCCGCCTGAAGCTGCGCTCCGGTAATATCGGCGGATATTGTCCGCATAACCGTCTGCCCTTCTTTGCCTGTGCTCAAATAACCCACTCCTCCAACCGCCTCGGCGTCGCTCAGCGTAAAGGTTCCCCGGTCGGACGGCACCACCAGAATCCGGTATTCGGAGATCCTATTTTCCGTTTCGGATTTGGCAAAGGTAACGTCAATTGCCGAATTATTTGCGTTTAATGCAGCGGTAACTCCGGTTACCGGGCTGATGGACAAATTGTTCGAAAGCGTGATGGCCGAAGAAGCCGCTGACAGCGCATTGCTGCCGCTGTAACCGGAAGCGCCCACCGACAGGACAAATACCCGGTAAGCCGTTCCGTTTTTAATCGTTTCTCCGTTTACCGTTCTCATCCAGGCATCCAGGTTCAGGTCGAAATCCCTGCCCGTTTTGCTTACCTGTTTATAATAAGAGCTCGTAACGTTATTGGCTTTGGCCAGCGTAAAACCGGAAGCCTCCGAATCCTTGACTACCATAATGCGGTAGCTGCCGATGTTGGACTCTCCGGCCCCTCTGCTGAAGCTGACGTTTAAATCGCTGGCATTCCCATTGTCGCCTGTATCCTGAACGCCGAGATTGCTCGCGGCTCCAAGCGTCACATTACTGGACAAGGTGATCGATGAAGACGCCGCCGACAAAACGTTGTTACCGCTGCTTGCCACCGTCAAGACGAACACCCTGTAGCTCTGGCCGCTCGTGATCGCCGCTCCGTCCGTCGAACGCGTGTAGCTGTTCAAATTAAGGCTCGGATTTCCCCCTGTACGGGAAACGCTGGTGTAATAAGAGCTGGATAAGCTATTCGCTTTGGATAGATTAAAGCTGTTGACATCCCCGCTTTTGACCACAAATACCCGGTAGCCCGACACGTTACCCTCGTCTCCGGCTTTGTTGAAGGTCACCTTCAGGTCGCGGCCATCCCCATAATCGGCGGTATCGCTGACTTTCAGGTTGCTGACCGCCGTTACGTTGTCGTAAGTCAGCGTGAGTGAAGCCGAAGCTGCTGAAAGCAGGTTTGGATACTGCGACGGATTGTTCGACATGGCCATGACAAACACCCGGTAGGAAACGCCTGTGGTCACATAGGAGCCTTGCACATCCTTCATATTGGACGGGAGAATCGTGGTGATGGAAGAATTGCCGGTCCTCGCCACATCATAATAACGGCCGGAAGATACCGCGTTCGCGGAACTCAAATTAAAGCTGCCCGCATTTCCCGATTTAACCACAAAAATCCGGTAATAGCTAACCTTGGATTCATCCGCGGATTTCGTAAAAGTTACCTGCAAATCCCGTCCATCCCCGTAATCCGTTACGTCATTTATCCGGTTCACGATCGGGGCCGTATTAACGGTATTTAACGTCAAGGAAGCTGACGGGCCGGAGAGCTTATTGGCATAAAGGGAATTATTGCTCAACGACAAAACAAAAGCCGTATAGGAAACTCCGTTTCTGATCAGATCGCCCGAAGTATCCCGGCTGCCGGCATTTAAGGTTACGCTTAAGCTGCTGCCCGATTTGCCTACGGATGTATAATAGCTGCTTGAAACTGAATTGGCCGAAGATAAAGTGAACTGGGAGGCGTTTGCGGTTTTCACAATAAATACCCGGTAGCCGGAAATGTTGGATTCGCTCGAAGCCCTTGAGAAGTTCACCGTCAAGTCGCGTCCGTCTCCATAATCTGCGGAATCCCTGATCGTGAGATTCGATACGGAAGCCACCGCAGGTCCGGACAAAGTAAACGTTGACGAAGATGAGGATAAGGCGTAGCCGCCCGTTTTTCCCACGCTCATCACAAAGGCTTCGTAGGAAGCGCCTGCAACAAGCGTGTTGCCGTCCACGTCCCGCGTCTGCGCATTCAGGTTGACGGACTGGTCGCCGCCGTTAGACGCCACAGCCGTATAATTGGACGAACTGACCGTTTGCGCCTTGGCATAAGTAAAGCTGGAGGCGTTTGCTTGTTTTACGATAAAAATCCGGTATCCCGAAATGTTGGCCGGATTCTCCGGGCGGGAAAAACTTACCGTCACATCGGAGCCCGTTCCGGTCTGGCCTGATACGCGCGCGCTTACGTAAGATACGCTGTCCACGCCGCCTTGGGAAGGCGTTCCGGAGCCGTCATTCGTCGTAATGACGACTCTTTGGCTGGCCGGCACCCACTGCACGCTTTGACCAAGGGATTCACTGACGAAACGCAGCGGCACCAAAGTCCGGCCGTTTTTGCTGACCGCAGGCGCATCCAGGTATACGACTTTGCCGTTGACCGTTGCCGTATTGGCCCCCAATTTCAGGATCACGGTCGTTCCGTCTTTGTAGGAAGTAACGGTTTTCGTCGAGGAATCCCATAAAACGCTGGCGTGCAAGGCTTCAAAAATGCCTCTAAGCGGCACGAAGGTCCGGCTGGCGGAAATGACGGGCGCCTGATCGGTCACCAGTTCCTTTCCGTCGATATAAATTTTTATCGTAGAAGCCGCATGCGCTTGGGGCTGCGCGATCAAAGCGGCTGAAACGACGGTGGCCATTAAAGCGCTCACGATTTTCTTCAAAATGTTCACCCTCCTGCTTATTCTTGACCTGTATATGTAGCCGACAACTATGTCCGCCAAGTGACTAAAATTTCCCCACCTCCTGCAAATGTTTTGACGTTTGCCGATTACCAAAAGTTTCATGATCAGGGAACAAAAAATTTATCCGCTCCTGTTTCTTTGGATTACGGTTTATTTGCCGAAACAAAGAAAAACCCGCTGGCAGCGGGTTCTGATCATTTCAGCGGTTTTCTTTTCTTAACGGAGCGCTTCGCGCAGTATTTGGATCCCTTTCCGGATCTGATCCTCATTGAGGAAAGAGTAGCAGAGCCGGAGCCGGCGGTTCATCCGCCCCAGCGGGTCGTGAGCGTTTCCCGGGGAAAAAGCAACCTGATGGCTTGCGCAAAGCCGGGCAATCCGGTCGAGCGGAGGAGCTTCTTCCGGCAGTTCCACCCACAGGTTTAGTCCTCCCGACGGGCTTTCCCACGTCCAGCCGGCGGGTCCTCCGGCCCGCATTTCTTTTTCCATGACTTGTTTCCTTAGCAGCAAAGCAATTCTTAATTTCTCGAGATGGCCGGTCAGCCGCTCGGAAGCGAGATACAGCAGAAATACTTTCTGGTTGAGCAGCGCTGTGCCATTGTCCATGTGGAATTTGTAATGCAGCAGCAGCTTCATCCGGGAGGATGCCGCGCATACCGCGGCCATTCTCAAGCCGGGAGCGGCATATTTGCTGAAGCTCCGGATGTATAGAACCCAGCCTTCGGTATCGAAGGCAGCTACGGGAGGCGGAGGCGGATCCCGGAAATAAATGTCGCGGAACGAATCATCCTCCACAATCATGCAGCGGTACTGCTCCGCCAGTTCGGCCAGCTGTTTCCGCTGCTGAACGGGCACCGTGTAGCCGGTTGGGTTATGAAAGGTCGGATTTATGTAAAAAATTTTCGGCTTATGCCGGCGCATCTGCTTCTCCACTTCATCCATATCGTATCCCCAAGGATGGATATCTACGGCCACGATTTGCGCCCCCTGATGTTTAAAAATATCAATCGCGGCGTGATATGTAGGCCGCTCCAGCATGACGGCTTCCCCGGGCTTTACGAAAGCCCGTCCCGCCAGATCGATCGCCTGCTGGGCACCGCCCGTGATCAGAATTTCCTCCGGTTCCACATAGAGCTCATGCGTGCGGGAGAAATAATCCGCCAGCACACCCCTTAGTTCTCCGTCCCCTTGGATCGAGGAATAAGTGCCCAGCACCTTCGGATACAGATCAAACACCTTTTTGGCATATTCCGAGAAATAACGGTTGGGCAGCAGACCCGGATCCACGATCGCCTGAGCGAATGAAATAAGATCTTCATTTGGACTCGTAAGCGCGGGCGAAGGCGACCAAGCGGGCAATGGGTTTTGTTCTCCTTCTAATCTATTCTGGGACATAGCTTGCGTCCGGGGCAGCACGTAATAGCCGGATTTCTCCTTCACGTAAACAAGCCTGCTTTCTTTCAAAAGCTGATAGGCGCGCAGCACCGTAAGCCGGTTAACGCCCAGCTCCGCGGCCAGGGTTCTGACGGAAGGCAGTTTTTCGTGTTCGCGCCATCTGTCCTTGGACAGCTGTTCCGCCAAATAGTCGTAAACCTGGCTGAACAGCTTCTGCGCGGGTTTATCGGATGGTGTAAGCACGCTCATCCCTCCTTCTCTTTCACTCTAATCTACCATTTAGAACATCTGGTCTGTACTTCTCACTCTGGTCTGTCCGTTGTTCTCTATAATAAGGCCAAAAGGAGGAATTAGGAATGGTTTATGTCGCTTTTTCAATCATGTGCCTGATCTTTGGAACGACCTTCCTTGCGATCAAATGGGGGATCGATGCGGGGCTGATGCCTTTCATGAGCGGAGGGATCCGCTTCTTCTCGGCCGGGATTTTGATCCTCGCTTTCCTTGCCCTGCGTGGCAAGAAGTCTTTTTCGCTGCTGCTCAGGAAAGAAATGCTGCTGAACGGTTTGGGACTCACCTTTGGCTTATTCGCCTGTTTATATTGGGCCGAGCAATATCTGCCTTCGGGAATCGCAGCCGTTTTATCCGCAACGGGGCCGATCATGATCCTGCTGATTCAAATGCTTATTCTCCGGAACAAGCCGCGGTTTCTTGCCGCTGCCGGCTGTGTCGTCGGTTTCGCAGGCGTTGCGCTGCTCCTGATTCCGGGAGCCTCCTTCCCGAAGGGGTCTCACTGGCTGACGGCAAGCCTCGTGATCCTGGTCGGCGAGATCTTCTATGCGGGCGGAGCTTTATACTCCAAACATGTCATGCCGAGGTTCAAAGAGGTTTCTCCCGTGGCCCTGAATGCAGCGCAAATGGCTTATGGCGGGGCAGGGCTTCTGCTGGTCTCCTGCTTTACGGAGACGTTTAATGCCCGGGCCTTTTCCAGTGCGGAGGCGCTTTATTCCCTGGCGTATCTGATCTGCTTCGGTTCCATGATCGCCAGCACTTTATTTTACTGGCTTGTGGTCAAAACAACGCCAATGTTTCCTATGACCTGGCTGTATATTTCTCCCGTGCTGGCGCTCGGCCTCGGCTTCATCCTGTATCGAGAACCGTTGAACGGGTATATGATAGTCGGCGTCCTGGTCATCGTATCCGGGTTGATTCTGATGAATTCGTCCGCCCTGAAAAGCAAACGAATCTTCAATCTTCGCTGGCCTAGAAGGAGCCGGGTCACAACGGCCAAAGATTCATAAGCCTCGAAGAATAATAACGAAAGATGAATAAGCAAAAAAAAGACGCTGCCGGCCTGAAATAATGCTCTGCATTCCAGGCTTTCGGCACACGTCCTTGGTTCCGTCCGCTTCATTTAAACCTCGATTACAATCGGTAAAATCATCGGCCTTTTTTTCGTCTGTCCGTATATAAATCTGCCGATGTTGTCCTTTAAGGTTTGTTTGATATCGCTCCATTGACTTCGTTCCGCTTCATTGAGGCCGTTCATGGTCGTCAGGACCAAATCCCGGATCTGATTCATCAGCTCTTCGGATTCCCTGACAAACACAAATCCCCTGGAAATGACCTCAGGATCAGCCAGCATTGTTTTCTCGGATTTGCTTAGCGTCGTCACAATGATGATCATCCCATCCGAAGAGAGATGCCTGCGGTCCCTGAGCACGATATTTCCTACTTCGCCAATGCCAAGGCCATCAACAAAGCTGTTCCCGGAAGGAATTTTGGGACCCAGCATCGCCTGACCATTTTCGACGCGCACCGTATCCCCGTTGTTCACGATAAATACGTTGTCGGTTTCCATGCCGACCGACTCCGCCAGCAGCCTGTGCTGGTACAGCATGCGAAATTCGCCATGCACCGGAATCAAATATTCCGGCTTCATCAGGGTGAGCATCAATTTCAGCTCCTCCTGGCTGCCATGTCCCGAAACATGCATGCCCGTAGCGCTTCCCGAGCCGTAAATGACCTTGGCCCCCAGCACGTATAAATTATCGATGACGTGAGCCAGATTCCGTTCGTTGCCCGGGATCGGTCCGGCGGCGATGATAACCGTGTCTCCGGGTAAAATCTCGATCTTTGGATGTTTCGAGCTGGCCAATCTGGATAATGCGGCCATCGGCTCTCCTTGGCTGCCGGTGCAAAGCACGGCAATCCGTTCGGCCGGATAACGTTCGGAGTCCTCCGCTTCAATGATCAGGTCGTCCGGAATCCGCAAATACCCGAGTTCCTTTGAAACGTTAACGACATTAACCATGCTGCGGCCCAGCAGAACCAGCTTCCGGTTTGTTTCGAGCGCAGCATCAATGACCTGCTGCACCCGGTTGACGTTGGAGGCAAAGGTAGAAATAAAGACTTGCTGCTTGGCCCGGATGAAAGCATCCAGCAGATGCTCGCCTACCTGCCGCTCGGACGGGGTAAAACCCGGACGTTCCGCATTCGTGCTTTCCGAGAGCAGCACCTTTACGCCTTGCTTGCCGATTTCCGCCATACGGTGCAGATCCGGATAAGGTCCGCTGACCGGAGACATATCGAATTTAAAGTCCCCGGTATGAACGACGGTTCCTTCCGGCGTCTCGAAACAGATACCCAGGCAGTCGGGAATGCTGTGATTAATAGAGAAAAAGGAGGCCTCAATCGCTCTAATCTGAACAACGGAGTCGGCATTGATCGTATGGAGCTCCGCATCCTTTAGCAAACCGTGTTCCTTTAGTTTGATTTTGATCAACCCCAAGGTCAGCTTGCTGGCGTAAACCGGCAGATTAAGCTGTTTAAGCAAATAAGGAATGCCGCCGATGTGATCCTCGTGTCCATGCGTCACGATCAGCGCCCGCACCTTGTCTTTGTTATCCAGCAAATACGTAATGTCCGGAACAATGAGGTCGATGCCCGGCAAATTTTCGGTCGGAAATTTGGAGCCGCAGTCAATAACGACGATATCGTCGTTATATTGAATGAAGTACATATTTTTACCTATTTCGTTAACGCCGCCCAGCGCAGCAATCAGCAATCCGCGTTCGGTCTTCTTCAACTAAAAGGGCCCTCCTTAATGGTCAGTGAGGTGGAAACTACCTTTAGTATTGGGGAATCCTCCAAAGTTATGCGCTGGAGGCTGATGCTTTTTCGGGAATAGGACATACTGGGAGCGAAAGGCTGTTTGTCCTGCACCCAAGCTTATACTTATCATGCCGGAGACAAAGAATTGAAAGAGCTTCTTTACGAACTGATCGACCCGTGCAAGCTGGAAATCAAGGAGCTCGATGATCTTTTGCTGAAAAACGGGATCCCTCCTTTCCCGGTGGCGCCGGAACGGCCGGAAGCCAAGCTGGAGGACATTCCGCCGGGAGCGCGATTTTCCGACATGGGGATTGCGGCAAAAATCGGTTGAAAACTCAGCGGGGCTGGTCGGCTGCAGCACGGCGATGGGCATGTCGATCCGCGAGGATATCGGCGCTTTGTTCGCTAAATATCACGGCATGAAAACCGCTTTCGGCCTGAAAATTTTGAAAATGGTCAAAGAAAAAGGCTGGCTGATCCCGCCTCCGCTTTTCATCAAGAAACCTGAATAAGCAGGGTCACAGTTAGTAAGAAAGACGCCAATTTGGCGTCTTTTTTCGTTTTATAGGGTCACCACAAGTTTCCCTTTTGTTTCCATAACGTGAATAACCTGTCCTAATCATCGGCTGTCTTGAATATAGCTATAGGGCACCAAACCTAAAGAAGGTGAATCCCATCAACCTGTTTATCGGATACATATTTCTTGGTTTATCGCTTTCCGCACCCATCGGCCCGATTAACGCCGCCCAGCTGGACAAAGGCCTCCGCGGCGGGTTTTGGCATGCTTGGGCGGTAGGGTTGGGAGCTTTGCTGGCGGATTTGGCGTATATGTTTGTCGTCTATTTCGGGGTGTCGCATATGCTTGATGCGCCGTACATTAAAGCTTTTTTATGGTTATTCGGCTTTATGGTCCTGCTGTATACGGGAATAGAGAGCATAAAGGATGCCGGCAAGACGTCGTTTGCGGAAATGAGGGGCGGCGAGCCCTTATTGGCCAAATCTTTTTTGTCCGGCTTTTTCATGTCCTTGTTTAATCCGCTCTCCATTTTGTTCTGGCTGGGCATCTACGGTTCCATTCTGGCCGATGCCGCAAATACCTATCCTATGGACCGGCTGCTCATTTACAGCGGCGGAATCGTCATCGGCATCGTTCTTTGGGATTTTACGATGGCTGCCGCCTCCAGCCTCTTTCGGAGATTCCTGACCCCTGCCGTTTTGAAAGGCATCTCTTTCCTGTCTGGACTTTCACTGGTCGGCTTCGGCCTTTATTTCGGCGTACAAGCTTTCCGGATGTTAGTCCTATAAAACTTGAATCTTCCCTTCAAGTTTTGTTTTTTTGCCGGATAATCCCTTTGATCTTATAAAAGGTGCCTTCCTCCAGCCGATGCGGCGGTCCCTTCCAACCGGATGCCGTTTCAGTGCTTTCGGTTTCTGTCTCCTTCCGGCCGTTCCGGTGTTTCTCCACCAGAAAACCACAGATCGCAATGCAGGAGACGAGGAGCAGGCTAATAAAAAAGCCGGGACGGCTTAACGAATGGAACAAGGTTCCTGTGACCGCAGCCGCTATAAGCACAAGGCCCGTCCAGCGTTTGAATGCGCTTAACTTGCCTGCCTTGAGAAGCTTGCCTGAGGACAGCAAAATGAAAGACCAGTTGTACAGCAGCATTAAACCCGCGGCGGTGGTCATGTATTCGTATACTTTTCCCGGCAGCAGCAGGGCCATGACAATGGCGGCCAGCAGGCCGCAGGAAATCAGCGCAAGACCGAATACCGGATATTTATCCTTCCACTTTCTTGCGAACAGCCGGGGAGCATCCCCTTCCCGGGCCAGAGTGTTAATCATGGAAGTTACCGCATACAAGGAGGCGGTCATCGTCGAAAATCCGGCGATAATCAGTACGCCGTTAAACAAATGAGGCACAAAAGCCAAATGGTCGCTGCTCAAGGCAAGCACGAAAGGGCTCTCCTTCGGGTTAAAGGCTTTGAGCGGAACCATCAGGATCGCCAGTCCGATCGAAAGCACGTAAACCACCGACAACGTCAGCAACATCACTTTTCCCGCTTTTGGCGCTTCTTCCGGTTTCTTGAGCCGGTAGGACATGATGCCGAGGACCTCAATTCCCCCATAAGCATAAAAGGCAAAAATAAAAGCCGACCACAATCCGGTCCAGCCGGTAGGAAACCATCCTTCATAACCGCCGGGCATTTTAGGCTTGAATCTGCCCCCGTCGATCCAGCCCAAAAGCAATCCTGCGGCCAAAATAAGAAACATCAGGATTGCCGCCGATTTGATGACAGCTAACACATTTTCCACGCGATCAAAACCCTTGTTGCCAAAAAATACGATCAACAGCCCCAGCAGCCCAAATCCGGCGGCAAAAATCCACATCGGAACGGCCGGAAACCAAAACCGCGCAAAGATCGAAAGCGCCGTTAATTGACTGCCCATGATGAGCATTTCGGAAAACCAATACACCCAGCCGCTGCCAAAGCCGGCCCAGCCGCCAAACGCCTTTTTCGCATAAGAACGGAATGAGCCCTGTTCCGGTTGATCCGCAGTCATGCGGGACAAAGCGTCAAAAACCATATAGGTGCCTGCAGCTGCCAGCAAATAAGCCAGTAATACTGCGGGTCCCCCGAACGAAATCGCCAGGCTTGAGCCCAAAAAATAGCCAGTGCCGATCGTTCCGGCCACCCCGAGCAGGGAAAGCTGCCACCACTTCAAGCCGTCCTGCCCGCTGTTTGTGGATTGTTTTTTTTCCGATGTCTGATTCATGTTGGACAAAACCTCATCTGGTTATGATTTTGAAGTTGAATTTCCCGTGTTTAGACTGCCCCGCCAAGATGATTTCATTAAATAAATTCATTTTGCATCAATCCTGACACCTCTAAAGTCAGCATTATTATAGCTGGCAGTTTCCCTACTTTATGGACCTGGATGGGTTATAAGTAAAGCAATTTAAAGCCTAAGTTCATATTTTATTATAAACTCATTCCCCGCAGCTCATCCGCGGATCCCAAACGAAGAGGTGAACGGAACATGCCGTTTGAGCAGCCGACGGTTACGATGGGAAGCAAATGGTTAAAAACAAAAATCCTTCTGCAAAACGCCGAGCTCTCCAAGTATGTCCCGGATACGTCCACTTACGCCTACAACAGTCTGGAAGTGATGCTGAACAAACACAAGATGGTCTATATCAAACCTGATAAAGGCTCCGGCGGCAAAGGCGTCATCAAGGTTCGGAAACGGAGCGACGGCACTTATGTTTTTCATAAAGATTCCAGCAGCCGGAGCTTCAAGTCCTATCCCGAGCTGTACGCGGCCTTAAATGAAGCCAAACTCGACAAAACGTATATCATCCAACAGGGCATCCGGCTTTTAAAACATAAAGGCAGAATCACGGATATCCGGATCGTCATGCAGAAGAATGAACAGAAACGCTGGGAATATACGGGCATCATCGGCCGGGTATCGCATCCGCGAAAGATTGTCACCAACTTTCATGCAGACGGCAAGGCGCTTCCGGTTCATCAGATTTTGAAGCCTTATATCCGGACCAGAAAAGCCAGGTTATCGTTTTTGCGGGAGCTCAAAACCTTAAGCCATAAAATAGCTGCCGAACTGGAGAAATCAAACCGGGGATTCAAAGAACTGGGGCTGGACGTCGGGCTGGACGCCTCCCTGAAGCCATGGATACTTGAGGTGAACACTCAGCCGAACAGCATTATTTTTAAGGAATTAAAGGATAAAACAATGCTGAAGAGAATGCGTGAACTAAAGAAATGGCAGAGCGGTTCAGACCGGGAACGGGCTGAGGTCCCTGCTCCAATACCGAATCCGGGTCCAATCCCCGCCCCTATCCCCGCTCCGGCACCAATGGTTCTAAGCAAGCTGCATCGGAAAAAACGTTCGTCTTCAAAACCCTTCTTATCTAAGCATGCAGCAAGATCCCGCTGAAAAATAAAACTTCCCCTGGCTCCTCAAGTGAAAACTGAGAAGGCGGGGAAGTTTATTCTTTTACGCATTATGAGTTCGTGCTTTCCGCCAGATCTTTAATATACCAGGCATCGCAGGCAAAATGCTCCGATCCGGCAAGCGGCTCGTCCAGCAGCTCGAACCCGTTTTTACGGTAAAAACGGTTGGCGGCATGCATATTTTGCAAGGTTTCCAGGTAACACTGGCTGTAGTGCTGCCCGGCAAACGCCAAAGCGGTTTGCAGCAGCTCCAGAGCCATGCCCGTTCCTCTCGCTTCCGGTGTCAGGTACATCTTTTGAAGCTCGCAGATTTCCTTTCCTTCATCAAAGGGAGCGATTCCGCAGCCGCCGGCAATTTCTCCGGAATCCCGCTCTATCACCCAATAAGCCCGTCCCGGCTTAGCATAATAATGATACAAATCGTGCATGCTTTCGTCTTCCCATGCCAGTCCCGCCCGGTTGCCGCCAAATTCGACCAGGCATTCCCGGATAACCCTTTCGATGGCCGCGTTGTCTTTAAACTGCAATTCACGGATGATCATTTCGAACAAACCCCTATTCTTTCTTTTGAAATCATTAAATATAAGTGTACATGAAATCCGGACATCCGCAAAGCAGTCGGTACTCAAAAAATGGAAATGTTCGGCCAGAAATCAACAGGGTTTGCCAAACCAGGCGGGATCTTATCGATTCCTGCGCTTTCCCAGGAAATTTAAAGCGTGTTCGAGACTTTGATCAATCCGTTGCCGATCACATTGGCCGAAACCGGTGTTTGTCCCATTTCCCTCGCCCAGATAGACAACTGTCCGATATGGTGGATTTCATGCGCGATGACATGCCGCATCACTTCGCCCCAAGCCACAAGCTGCTTCTCTCCGTTATAACGCACCCATTCGTAGGGCTGGGTTTCCAGACCCTCATGCCAAGCCTTAACGAATGTTTCGACTTCGGGTTTAAACCTCCGGTCCAGTTCCCGAACCCGATCAAGGGTCTTATAAAGCTCAAAGTCCTCTTCAAAGTCGGGTTGTCCCTGCAAGACTCGGATCCAGCTCCACTCCACATCGACAATATGGAAGAGAGTTTTCAGGATATTGCCCACGCCGCCTGTCCGCTCCCGGATCAGCTCCTCATAAGGCAGCTCCTCGCACCAATTATACCAACGTTCCCTGACCAGCCAATTATATTGAAAAAAAGTCTCCATCCCATTCCTCCCCAGGTTCATGGACCGGTTTCAAGATTTGCCGCCCTAACGGCGATATGCATCCAGACTAGCAGGAATATGACCGATTGCAAGGATCAAAACGCCTATAAAAAAGACCGGGGCAGGAGAAAAACCGCTGACCTCCAAGCCTTCAGCGGTTTTATTAAACCTGCTCCCCGAAACGGCTGCGCGATCCGGCATTCCTTTTGCCGGCATAGTTCGAATGCTCATACTCCGGAGTGCGGCTTTGATGCCCACGGTTTATTGATTTTGGCCCAGAAAATCCATCACTCTTTGTTTATATTTCGCTTGTTCCCCGTATCCATTGTACAAACGCGAGTTAACCGTTTTGGCATCTCCAAAAAAGAAACGCTCATACACCTGCTGCCGGCCCCCAAACGCGCTGGCCCCCAGCTCCCAGGCAAGCCTGGACAAATGAATGTTATCTTTGGCATTGATGCCGATTCCTTTCATGTATTCGTATAAGAGGCCGCTCACCGAAGAATCGAATTCGGCTTCATCCGGGATGACCATCAGACTGCTGGATCCGATTAATTGGACAATTTCAATAAGGCGGGGATAAATTTTCGGGAAATAGGCATTGGCCGCAAGCAAAGGTTTGCGGTCGGGCAGCATGCTGCCCCAGCGGTCCTTTTTCGCCCCTTGTTCAGCGGAGATTTGCAGCCCCTTAAGCGTTTCCAGAGCCATAAGCAATTCGGCCACTTGGTCGATGATCGGCTGCTCGCCGTCCAGTCCCGCCGATTCGATGATAGCTTCGACGGTTCCAAGAATAAATTCCGTTTTGGCGATATTTTTGCACATGATTTGCGTGCTGGCATGCGTATAGAAATGGCTTTCGCTAAAGAGACGCTGGATTAAGTTCTCTTCTCCGCAGACGAATACCCGGTCCCATGGCACAAGCACCTCGTCGAACAATACCAGGGTATCCATCTCCTCAAAACGGGAGCTTAGCGGGTAATTATAAGCGGATTCGCCGCCTACAAAACTTTCCCGGCATACAAAATGGATGCCGTCCTGGTGGCTCGGCACGGCAAACGAAAAGGCGTACGGGCTGTCTTCGGATTCCAGATGCGGAAAAGGCGTCGGCAAAACAAAAATTTCGTCCGCGGTCACACCTTGGGTGTCGAGCAGGAACGCCCCTTTTACGATGATTCCCTCGTTGTTTCTATCCACAATCCGGGCTGCCGCCGGCTCCTCCAGCGTCCGGACAAAGGTCTGGTAACGGGCGGCCTTCGGCTGCATGAACACATGCGACAAGGTAATATCCTGTTCCCGGCAGTATTCGTAATAACGTCTGAGGTTGAATGCATACTCCGGATTGGCTTCCTCCAGGATTCCAGCCGCGGACGCAAAAGCCATGACAGCCGTGTTCATGTAATCGGGAGAACGCCCCAAAAATCCATGATGCACCTCCGCCCAGGCCTGCATCATTTGTCTCCGGACAGCCAGGTCCTTTTTGGTTCTGGGCTGCATATAAGAAACCCCCACCGCTTCCTGCGTAAGCGGGGATGGATAGGTCCATTTTGTCGGTCCGTTATCTTCCAGTTGAAGGTCATATAATTGAGCCTGCGTCTTCATTAGTCCTTTAAATGCGAGATGCTCCGATACCGGACCTTCCAACCTGCTGCCTTTTAACCATATGTTCCGCTTATGGCGATCAATACGTTCCTTGTATTGGTTACCGCTTTTTACCGGCATAAAGATATTCGCCTCCTCGTTCTGTAGCTACTGTATTCCCGGCTGTCAAATTTGGCTCATAAAATTATCCGGTGATAGAACCTTTCTTCAATTTTTTTGTTCCGTATAATGAATGAGCCCATGGAAAAGTGAATTTTCCATGGGCTGTATTCGATATATTTTACTAGCTGCTCTGCACCTAACAGCTAACTTATCTAGATGCCTCTGCCGCCGCGGCTCTCCGCGAGTTCTCCATCTCATTCAGCTGGTTTTGCCCTTCTTTGGTCAAAGGGGCAACGTCCTCCCCGGTTTTCATCCCGGAAATGATTTTACTAAGCGTATCGGTATCAAAATCTTCTTGGGCATACATCTCAACGGTAAATCCTTGATTTTCCCAGATGACAATTCCGTTCGCAAAATAAACCGTTGTTCCGCCAATATTTTTAGTGTTCACTTCATCCGCCGTGGAAATTCCGTTTTCTCCCCCTTTGGAGACAAGCAGGTTCAGCGGCACTTCGCCTTTCTGGTACTGCAGTTCAACCATGCTGTCTCCTTGAACAACGGTGTTCACATATTCGTAATCCCCAAGCCAGGTCGGTGCCGGGAAGTTCATGCCCGTAGCACTCCGGGCTTCCTGGAGCGTCAATTGAGCCGGTGCGGCGGTTTGTCTGGAGGAGACGTTTCCAGCATTTCCTGAACCGGCATTCTCACCGCCTCTTGCTCCATCACTTTCTTGCACCGGAACCGCGCCGTCATATTGGGTGATGTTCATATTGCCGATATGAAACTGGGCTCTAATATTTTGAAACAGCTCCTGTGCATAACCTGTAGCGGAAAATCCGCCGATCAAACCTACTGCCACAGCCGCCGTTGCAATTCCTGTAGTCCATTTACGTTTGTTCATGTTCATCATCCCATCCTCTAATTTTTTAGTATCGTCTGTCTGTCCCAGATAAACCTTTCGAATAATCCGGTGATAAAGCCGTTCTTGCAGAAACGGATCGTTTGGTTCGTTGGATTCAAGCCAATTCGATAATTGATCCAGCCTGTCCAAATTGTTTTTGTCACTCATACTTGAACCCCCCAGCCTCTAAAATCTTATGGAGCTTTCTCAGGCTCCGGTGCAGGACTACACCGGCGTTGGATTCGCTAATCCCCATCAGCTCAGCAATTTCGGCATTTTTAAGTCCTGCGCCAAACTTCATCGCCAAAAAATGACGCTCTTTCTCCCGCAGCTTGCTTAAAGCTTTAAACAATTCCCGATGATTATCCCCTTGGATGGCCATCTCTTCCGGCGAGGGTTTGGACATCACAAGGTCCAACAGGAGATCCAGAGAGAACAAGGCTCTTTTCTTCTGCGTGCGATGATAATCAGTCACCACATTTCTGACGATGGCGAACAGCCAGACCTCAAATTTTGCCTTTTGCGGAGAAAAAAGATGATACTTGCGAATGACCGTCTCAAAAACCTGACTGCACAAGTCCTCCGCGGCATAATGATGATTGATCCGGTAGCAGATATATTTATAAACCCTCTTGTGGTATAGGTCGAAAATGCGCGCGAACTCCTCCTTGGGCATCCGTTGAGCCGGCTTGTCCGAATGGTCCAGGTAGCGGTCTGCGGCAGGGTGCACCCCTTCCATCTGCTTCCCTCCTCTTTACATAAATTGGGCTGCAGCCCATCGTATTTTCTGAGTTTTACAAATTGCGCAACTTGTTTCTTGCAAACTCACGTAAGTTAATACGGAAAAAACAGCCGTTCATTAACAAATGTGCTTTATTTTTATTTGACGTCCGAAAATCGCCTATCGTTGCAGCAAATACCTGGGAGAGTTATCCGCTTGATGCCCGAAAAAAAGGCGCCCTCCGTTCCGAAGAGCACCCTGTCTTTCACTCACGCATTCAATTTTGATTTCTTCCCAAGGAGCCAGCCGAAATTCCCGCCTGTCTTGAACACAACGATTCCAGCGACGATGACAAGCACCCCGATCAGCTGATTGGGCCGGAATGGCACCTTTTCGAGCCCCAGCCAGCCCAGCGAATCCCACAGCAGAGCAAATCCGAGCTGAGAGGTCATTACCATGGAGATGGAGAACGTCGCATCCAGCCGTTTCAGCGCCTGTACCAGACAGATGACCACCCCAACGCCGATCATCCCGCTGATCCAGTACCATGGCTGCATGTTCACCAGGTTAAACATTTTTCCCCCTTCAAATATCAGGCCAAGCAGCAGCGAAGCCGCAAATCCCATCCCGAGGACCAACGAAGTTGTTCCCCAGGAACTGACCCGCTGATTGACCTTGCTGTTAAAAATATTTTGCAGGCTCACCAGCGAACCCGCGACTATCGCAAGCAATATTCCGGCGATCATTGAAACGCCTCCCTTCTAACTACTCATAAATGCTGTGGCCGGTCAAAGCCCGCAGACCGTCTTTGTTTTTGAGAAGCAGATGTCCTTTATTTCGCTCCACCAGCCCCTCAGCGCAAAATTTCTGAATGACCCGGTTTACGTGACGATAGCTGGTTCCGATCAGATTGGCGGCGTCCCGCAGGCTCGACGTGCTGATCTGACTGTCTACGAGCGACCCGTTTTCATCATAAGAGACGGACAGCAGATAGCTGGCCAGCCTGACATCAACCGGATGCAGCATGTTGAAGCTGAGAAAATTCGACTTTCTATGAAACTTCTCCGTAATAATATCCAGCAAAAACCGCAGCAGCGGGGCGTAATTTTTTCCGTGTTTATCCAGCCAGCGGTACTGGACGCCTATCATGACCGCCGGGGAGACGGCTTCCACCGTGTTGATGATCTCGATCCCCTGGATATATTCAATATCCCCTATAATTTCTAAAGGAGTTTTGAAGGACAGGATCAGCGATTTCCCCTCGGCAGAGGTTGTAAAAATTTTGATTTTGCCTTTAACCAGCACAAATAATTGTTGGCCCGGGTCGCCCTGCGAGCAAATCAGCTCCCCCCGCTCGTAAGCGAACAGGGACAAATGGTCCTGCAGCTCATCCGGGAAAACGCCCTCCAGCCTATGTTCCTTAATATACGCGTCCAGCTGCTGCCGATCTTGGATTTCTTTCATGTCCGTGTACAACCTCCAACCCGTTACAGGGCTTTTAAAATAACAACGCCGGCTATCATCAGACCGATGCCTACAAACTGGGGCAGCTTCATTTTTTGTTTGACGACGCCAAACCAGCCGTTGCTGTCGATCAGAAAAGTTAAGCCCAGCTGCGCAATCAAAAGCGCGGATATCGTAAAAGTGACGCCGATGGCCTGAATAGCCGTTACTTCGCTGAAAATGACGACCGCGCCAAAAGCGCCGCCGATCAGATAAAGCGGCTTTACCGCCCGTATTCCGGTCCGTTTTGCTTCAGGCCGCTCCAATGGAGCATCGCCATCGCCGGACCCGGACTCTATTTTCCCTTCATGAAGGGTCTTTATTTTCTTTTTCTCCTTTTTACCGACCATCCAGACAAGCAGAAAAATCAAAATAGCCAGCACAAACCCGGTCATCTGGGTCACCGCCGCTGCCTGCCAGGTACCGATATCCTTGCCGATCCGGGCATTGGCCACACCCTGCAGCGTTATGCAGGCGCCTCCGGCAAAAGCAAATAAACTCCCCTTTACGCTTCCTTTCATAAGGCTCTCTCCTTCTGTCGTCTCTGTTTCTTATTAAAAAACACGCAAGGGGATCAAGGGAAGGACATATGTCCTCAAGCTCCAGCTTGACGGATATTTTAACCGGTTAACAAAAAAACTGCCGAAGCCGATGGCTCCGACAGCTAGCTTTTAAAGACCTGAACCTAAATCTCCGGAAGGCGTATTTGCCAAGGCTGGCTATCCGGTTATACATACGGCTACAGCAAAATTTCTTCGATATCCAGGCTCCGGTTTTTCGAAAGATCCCGGTACACGTTTTCGTCTACCTTAACGAGCGGACGGAACATGTCGGACAAGTTGTTCAGCACGATGGTGCCCAGTTCGCCGTTGTTCAGCTGGACCTTTTTCCCGATAAAATTGGGCAGCATATGCTGAATCAAAGCATGGACCGGCTTCTCGCTCAGCTTGCCGAAACTCAGCGCATACATTTCTTTTAAATTGGTGATCAGATTGTTCGGCTTGCTCGGATCGGCTTGTTCCCGCATGCTGATGTATTCATCAGCCACCGCTACAATTTGCGCAAACGGATGGATCTCGTCCTTCATCATCCCGTTCGGATAACCGGTTCCATCCTCGCGTTCATGATGCTGAAGAGCGATCAATGCCGTCGTTTGATCCATTTTGGAGTTTTGAATGAGATTATAACCGTAAATCGTATGTTTCTTATATTCTTTCCATTCTTCTAGGGTCAAAGCTTCTTCCTTGTAGCGGATCCGCAGCGGAACCTTGCATTTCCCGATATCGTGCAAATATCCGCCTTTGCTGATCTGATAACATTCTCCCTCCGTATAACCCAGCCAGCTAGCTATGTAAAAAGACAAAGTTCCCACCTGAATGGAGTGCGTGTAATTATTGACGTCATCTCGCTCTAGCATCAGCAGCAGACGGACGACGTCCTTATGTAAGGCAAGCTCATGGACCAGCGGAAAAAAGGCATTTTCAATCTTTGCCGAATTCAGTCGGCCGTTCACCAGCGCATCCAGAAACATGGACTGATAATTGCGGACCGTAAAATCAAACTTCGGTTTGATCACCTGCTCGGCATGGGTCTCCTCTTCCGACAACAGGTTTTGCAGGAAACTTCCTGACACCGTCTCCGCTTCCGTTTCGATCTCGACATAATCAATTCGGTGCTGCAGCAGCAGCGCGATATCTTCCGCTTTAATAGCCGCTCCCTTTCCGAGAATATGAAGGCCGGAGCTGTTAAAGGTGTCTTGCAGCAGGCGGTCGCCTTGCTTAAGATTCATTACAGAAACTCTCAATCGATTTCCCTCCTGCAAAAAGCTTTCTAAATAAAGGACGTAAGAAGCCGTTTAGCTTAAAATAGGCTCTTACACCTTTATCGTTACATTCTCGGGAATCTTACATAGTCTTTATGACCTTAAAGTCAAGAGACGCGCCGTCAACTTAGTACTTTTTACCTGTTTCCGCCCCCTGAAGTTCAAAAATTTAATGCCATTAACGATTGTATCCTCCCTGGCGAAAAAGAAAAACCGCCGAACAGCGGCGGCTCCATACGGTTTCAGCTTTGTATCCGGCCAGGCTGTTTCTCCGGCCGGCTGCTTTTCTGAAGCGGCCCTCAATTAAGGTTTCCCTTCGATGACCGCCACCGTCTCATACATCGAAACCTTTTTGTCCAGCACGTAATCCGGCTCGGCTTTGCCGCGGTTGGCGCGGTGGCCGGCCAGATGCACGTCGCTTTTTTCCCAGTTCTTCCAAGCCTCCTTGGAGGCCCAGCGGATCAGGATCATCACTTCATCGTAATCTTTGTTTTTGGTATTAACCAGCACCGTCCGGTCGATCAGGCCTTCAAAACCGTCAACCGGGCTTTCCTGGCTGAAGCGTCCGGCCACCTCATCCGCGTAACCTTTAACCAGTGTAATCAATCGGGTTTGAACCAGCATAAATGAAATCTCCTTTCCCATTCCTTAAACTTTCCCTGCTGCCGCCAAAGCGAATCTTACCCCCCGGCTCATCAGCACGGACAAAACCGAGACATGCCCTTCCTTTTCGAAAATACTGAGCTCAGAATAAAGGGACGGATAAACGTATTCTTCCAGCTTCCGCTTAAACGCCTCGGCGTTTTCTATCATCCTGTGGGCGGTTTCCAGTTCCCCTGCTGCCAGAAGCAGGCGGATTCCGTCGGAAGTTTCGCAGAGCCTGTCTCCTAGCCGGGCAGCTTCTCTAAAAATAAAAGCCTCATTCCAGTGGATGGACGGACTGCCTGCGATATAACATTGAAAATACTCCGGATGAAGCAGCAGCACCTGCAGCGCAAACAGCCCGCCAAGCGAGTGGCCGATCAGCGTCTGCCGCTGCCGGTCGACCGGGCAGGTCCGCTCTATTTCCGGCTTCAGCTCCTCCTGGATAAACCGCATGAACAGCTCTGCTCCGCCCTGCTCCGCAAACGTCCTTCCTTTAAAAGTGTACGAAGGTTCGGCAGCCGGCCTGGGCAACGTGAAATCGTAAGTCCGGCTCGGTGAAAAAGCATCCTCCGTCTGATAACCGATTCCGACGACTACCGCCGGCTCCACGCCAGTTTTCTCCGGCCTGCGGGATTGAACCCTCAGAGTCTCCACCAGCGTACCAAATACCGCGTTGGCATCCAGCAGGTAAATGACCGGAAATCCGCCGGGCGGAGGCACTTCCTTCGGGATGTACACAAAGATTCGGTAGTCGCGGCGGCTTTCGCTCGAAAGGACATCCCACTGCCGGGTTCCGGGAATCCAGGCTTGCTCGGTCCGGTTTTGAACGATCATGAAAAATGGCCTCCTTTGTCCTTGCAAGTAGGATAGATTACGAACGGCGTTTAGCCGCATAAAGCAAATAAATGAAATAAGGAACGCCGATTACGGCAATGACGATACCCACCGGCAGCTCGGCAGGAGCAAAAACCAGCTTGGCTACCGCATCCGCCGCCATGACCAGGAAAGCGCCGATCAGACCCGCCAGCGGAAGGATGCGGACATGCCGGTGTCCCGCGAGCCGTTTCGCGATATGCGGCGACAGCAAGCCGATAAACCCGATATTGCCGGATACGGCAACGCAGGCGCCGATCAGGCCGATGCTGCAGACCAGCAGCACCTTTTTCTCCCGCTCCACCCGTACGCCCAGACCTTTGGCCGCGGGTTCCCCCAGCTGATAAAGATCCAGCAGCTGAGCCTTGCGCATCATAACCGGCGTTAAAATCAACAGCCAGGGCAGCATGCAGAGGATATAGGCCCAGTTGCTGTTCCAGATGCTCCCTGCAAGCCAAACGGTGGCCATTTCGAAGTCCTGCGGATTCATTTTGAGCGAGACATAAAGCGTTGCGGCTCCCAGCCCCGACCCGATGGCCAAACCGGCAAGGATCATCTGCTGGGGATCCAGCGTTCCGTTTTTCCTCGCGAAAAAATAAATCAGCAAAGCGGCCAACAATCCGCCCGCCCAGCCAAACACCGGGACCGTCAAAGCGCCTGCCAGACCGTGAACCTCCACCTTCCCTTGGAAAAGGAACATGTACAGCACGACCGCCGCGCCCGCCCCCGCATTAATGCCCAAAATGCCCGGATCGGCCAGACCGTTCCGCGTTACGCCCTGCACGACGGTTCCCGCGATGCCCAGTCCCGTCCCGACCAATGCCGCCGCAGCGATGCGGGGCAGCCTGAAATCAAAAAGGATCAAATCATATTCCGCCACGCGGCGGATCCGCAGCAGCGAATAAATAATATCTTTTAACGAAAGATCGAAAGAGCCGTTCGTCAAGCTGACATAGAAAACGGCGGCGATCATTCCCGCAAATAGCAGCAGAAACGACACGTAGCGGCTCCTGGATGGGTTACGCATGCCTCCCTGCCCCTTTGCTTTTGATCAGATACAGAAAATAAGGCACGCCGATCAAGGCGGTAATAACTCCGATCGGCGTTTCGAACGGATAGTTGGCAAACCGGCTTGCAAGGTCGCAGACGATCAAAAAGAGGCCGCCGAGAACGGCGGCGCACGGGATAATCCAGCGGTAATCCATGCCGACCAGAAAACGGGTAATATGCGGGACAATCAAGCCGACAAAGCCGATATTACCGGCCATAGCCACGGAAATTCCCGTGAGGATAATGACCGACAAGGTCGCCAGCATCTTCACCAGAAACGTCCTCTGTCCGAGTCCGGCGGATACCTCTTCGCCCAGGGAAAGCACCGTGATGGACTTCGAGAGGCCAAAGGCCAGCGCCAAACCGATCACGGCAAAAGGAACGGTCAGCTTGATCAGGTGCGGGTCCATCTGGTGCAGCCTGGCGTTATACCAAAAGCTGATCTGCTGCGACAGCTGAAAATAGGAAGCGGCGGCGGCGGCCAGACTGCTGAGAAACGTGCCGATCAAGGTTCCCAGAATCGCCAGTTTAACCGGGCTTAAACCGTCCGGAAGCAAGGACGCGGCTCCAAAAACCAGGAGGACGGCCAAAGCCGAACCCAGCATGGAGCAGCCGATCAGACCCAGGGACGAGGTGCCCGGCATCAAGATCATGCACAGCGTAACGGCAAAAATGGAGCCGTCTGATACGCCCATAATCGATGGCGAGGCCAGATCATTCCGGGTCATTCCCTGCATCACCGCCCCCGATACGGCCAGAAAAGCTCCGATCATCAAGGCCCCCAGTGCCCGGGGAAGCCGGGAATGAAGAATGATTTGGTGATCGACATTCCCCGGGTCAAATCGGAAAAAGGCGTCCCATACGGTAAAGCCTTGGATATTTTTTGCTCCAAGCATGACAGACAAGACGACAGCAAGGACGATCGCGATCGGGGAAGCCGCCAGGATCACCAGCGGAAGCTTCGAATTTTTGCGCATAAGGCTCCCCCTCTTCTTCGAATAAAAATAAATTTACGCACCCGCATGCCCGCGGGATTAATCTGCGGACAACTTCTCCACCGCAGCTTGCAGGAAGCGGGTTTTGCTCCATGCCGTTCCGCCTTGTGCCAGCGGATCCACTACGTTGACGTATACATGATTCGCCTTCACCGCGCCGATGCTTTTCCAAATCGGATTGTTTTCCAGCTCCTCAAGCGCTTTGGGTTTATCTTTGTTTTCGTCTTCGGAGAACTGGATAAAGATATAATCGGGATTCATTTCGCTGAATTTCTCCAGCGACACGGTTTCCTGCTTGGTAGCCGCATGGATCTCTGCCGGTACAGTCAGACCCAAATCGCCGTATAATGTCGGGTTAAAAAACAAATCCTCCCCATAAATCATAATGTTGCCCGACCGGATTCGGACGGCCACTACTTTTTTGTCCTGCAGTTGAGCGCCAAGCTTGATTTTGGCCGCGGCCGCATCATCTTTGTACTTCTGAATCACCTGGTCCGCTTGCGCCTGCTTGCCGGTCAAGTCCGCGAGCAGCTTCAGATTGGCCTCCCAATCGGAGGCCATTTGGGAAACGGGAATCATCGGCGCGATTTTCTCCAGCTTGTCGCTCACTTCCGCCGGAAATTTTGCCGTTCCAAGGATAACGTCCGGCTGGAGCTTGACGATCTTCTCAAAATCAGGCTGCGTTTTCTCGCCGACGGATTCGGCATTTGCGGTAATATCCTTAAACATGTCGGGGAATTTGCCGCCGACTGAAATGGCGCCTGCCGGATTGACGCCCAGCACCAGGGCATCCTCCATCGCTTCCAGGCTGCCGGAGATAACCAGCTTGTCCGTCTTTGCAGGCAGCGTATATTCTTTGCCCAGATACGAAAGCGTGCGGGTCGACGCGTTAGCGGATGCGGCTTCAGCCGCGCCCGGCTCTGCGCTTACGGCCGCATTGCCCGCCGGCGAAGGTGCCGTGGAGGCTCCATCTGTATTGGAGGAGCCCGCGTTATTTGAGCCGCAAGCGGCCAACGCTAACGCCGTTGCCCCTGTCAGGGCCAGGGCAGCTATTTTTTTTCCGGAAAACAACGAAAACATGGATGAATCCCCTTTCTCCTCTAAATGAAATTGATTCTCATTATCATATTAAAGACCTCCTTCCGGCTCGTCCATGTACGAAATTCCGATTTTAATTTGTACGATCCTCCGATAGCAACCCAAGCAGCAGGTCTACCACTCTCTCATGGGCAATAGGCGAATACTCAAACCAGGGATCGGAAGCCAGCACATAAACCTGGTGCTTCTGGACAGCGGGCAGCTCAAGCCAGCCTATCGATTGCTGAAGCTGGGCCCAATAGGCCAGAGTGTCCGTTTCCTGCCTCAGCAGCACCATAAGATGGTCGGCGCCGACTTCCATTAGCTGCTTGAGCGTAATCAGCTCGTCATAGACCTCTTTTTCGCTTAAATAGGCTCTCGGAATCTGCAGGTCGCTATAAACAACCTCGGCCAGGGTCCGGTTGCTGTAAGCATGAATTTCCGATCCGAAAATACGGAGGACAAGCAGCTTTTCCTCCTGCATGGAAGTCTTAAGCCGTTCTCTGGCCAGCTCGATTCTTCCGTGGTAACCGCTCAGCCACTGCTCCGCCTCCCGCTTTTCGCCAAGCCTTTCCCCCAGCTCCAGGAACAGCTGTTTCCACTCTCCGGTGCTCCAAAGTATTTTGGCAAGCGGCGCAATCCGCTTTAACGTTTCTCCTTCTTCCGGCATGAGTTCATCTTTATAAAGAATGAGATCAGGGGCCAAACGCTCCAGCACCTGCAGATTGTTTTTCCAATGTTTATTGTTCCGGTAGGCGCTAAGCGGTACGGCAACGTCATCCTTGTAAGCCTGGTAATAATAAGCCGTCCACTTCGGGTGCAGCGGTGCGGCATAAGGAATGATCTGCAGCGCCAGCAGATAACCGGTTAACGACGCGTGATAAACGGCGATTTTGCGTTTACGGCTTTTGACGTATTGGCTGGGACTCATTCCGGTAAATCTCTTGAACCTGCGGCTGAAATAAAATTCGTCCTGGAAGCCCGTTTCGGCAGCAATATCCCTTAATTTGCGGGGGTGAACGGCTGCTTTGGCCAGCCCTTGCTTGGCTGTTTTCATCCTTACGGCATTCAAATAGTCCATCGCGCTTACCCCAAAGGCCTTCTTAAACTGGTCCACAAAATAATTCGGGCTTAAGTTCGCTATTTGCGCCAGCTGGTCGATGCTCAAATTGGAGCGGAAATTTCGCTCGATATGTACTTTGGCTGCCTCGAGCGATGAGCCGGTACCGGAGGCGGAGCCGGCGGCATTCTCCTGCTGCTGACTGCGGAGAAGCCGGTGCACCAGGCTCTGAAACAAAAGCTGGGCCTCAAACCGGGCCAGCGGATTATCAGCCGGCGCCAGATCAACCATCGTGCCGCAAAGCGAAAACAAGGGACCCGGATCCAAGGGCTGCAAATGTTGCTTCAGCGGAAACCCGCCGCTGCTCTGGATCGGTTCCGGGGCAGCAGCGCCGGAGAAGGAATAGGCGCTAAACCTTATGACAAAGACCGATAGCTGGCGAGGCGTCTGCTCGGATATCCGATAAACCTGATTGGGCGGACACAGAAACAGCTGGCCGGGCCCTAACCGGAACTCATCCTGCTCGATGGTCAACAAACCCGTTCCCTTCATTACGGCAAACCAGACGAAGGTATCGCTGAACAGGCCGGCCTCCTCCCAGCCGGTTACGTCATGGATCCAAGAGACGGCATGCAGCCGGAAAATAAGTTGGTCCGGATCCAGGGGGACTTTGCTGCTAACGTCCATTCTTCCACCACCTGAAGTTCAATTTCGTAATCAGTTAAAGACCTGAAGGCTGACCCTTGATATATTGATAATGGTTCTCAGTGACTCAAGGCTATTCGAATGATAATGGTTCTCAATAAATATGTCAATACTTGACGCCTTCCTTTATTCCATAGAAAAAAATAAACAGCCACCCCTAAGAGGAGTGACTGTTCTGTGTCTAACCGTTCTCAGCTTTTGACCAAAAATGCCTCTTCCCCTTCCGTGACAGGGGCCGGAGCTTCGCAGGAGCTCTGCATCGTATAGTGGCCCATCTCGTCGGAAGAATCATGGAAAGCCCACATGGCTTCCAGCACATGATATGCCAGCTCGCCGGTCGCCCGGTGTTTCCGGCCGGTCCGGATCGCTTCCGCCATGTCGGCGGCCGCTACGCCGCGGGCGTTTTCCGTAAAACCGGGCAGCAGCGGCTGCTCGGTCCAATCGGATTGCCCGGCCAGCTTGACCTCTACTTTACCGCCGAAATTGTTCGGATCCGGCACTTTAATCGTGCCTTTTGTCCCGTAAATTTCGATTGGCGGCAGCGTGGTTCCGCCAAACACGTCAAAGCTGGTGACCAGCGTGGCTATGGCTCCCTGCTGGAATTCCAATACGCCGGCAATATGCGTCGGAATCTCAACCTTAATCTTCTGCCCGAATTTCGGACTGCTGGTGATCGTTCTTTCTTCCAGCGCTTTGCCGGTAATCCCGGTGATCCGCTTGATCGGTCCCAGCAGCTGCACAAGCGCCGTCAAATAATAAGGGCCCATGTCAAACATCGGTCCCCCGCCTTTGGCGTAATAAAACTCCGGGCTTGGATGCCAGGATTCATGGCCTCCGCCCAGCATAAAAGCCGAAGCCGCAACAGGCTGCCCGATCAGGCCGCTTTCAATCAGCTTCAAGCTCGTTTGAATGCCCGATCCGTAAAAGGTCTCCGGCGCGCAGCCGACAAGCAACCCTTTTTCCTCCGCAACCCGCAGCACTTCCCGGCCTTGTTCCCGGGTGACGGCGAGCGGTTTTTCCACGTACACGTGTTTGCCCGCTTCCAGGGCTTCAAGACAGACGGAAGCATGGGCGGCCGGAATCGTCAAATTGATGACAAGCTCGATATCCGGATCGGCCAGCAATTCCGCCGGCGTATACACGTTAGGGATTCCATATTCGGCTGCCTTACTTTCAGCCTGCGTCCGATCCAGGTCCGCACAGGCGACCAGGTCCAGATTCTGGAACTTCTTGCAGTTCTCCATGTAAATGCCGCTGATTTTGCCGCAGCCGATAATGCCAACCTTCACTGGTTTCAAACGGTTCTCCCCCATTCGTTATTCGTATTGGTTATCCTGCATGCCGCTGTAGCTTGCGGCGGAAGTTGCATTGCGCTCCGAAGCCAGCTTTTTGCCGGCTGCCGCCCACAGAAAACCACGCCGCATAATTTCCGTCACCTCAGGCATATCGACGATGTCCGCATGATGTCCAAGCGAATTGTAAAACACGCGGCCGCTGCCCCACATTTTGGTCCATACCACCGGCATATCAACAGGCGGGTTTGTGTCATGCGGACCGGCCACCACCGGAAACCGGGTTGTCGCATGGACTTGAACCACAGGATCCACATGCATGTAGTACTGCTCGCTTTTAACTTCAAAATCCGGCAGCCCGGCCAGCAGCGGCTGGTCTTCCGTTTCCCGTTCCACGATGTTCACGGTATATTCCACGCCGTCATTTCCCGGGTGGGCCACCCATTGCCCGCCGACCATAAACTGCCAATCGACGTTGGTCCGGAACGAATCGCCCATTCCTCCATGACAGCCCGCAATGCCCGTTCCCTGCTGGACGGCAGCCAGCACGTTTTGCGTGAGTTCGCTGCTCAGCTCGCCCATGGTCCATGCCGGAACGATCAGGTCGAGGCCCAGCAGCTTTTCTTTATCCGCAAAGGCTTCCAATTGATTCGAAACCTCTACCTCAAAACCTTCGGACTCCAGAATCCGTTTAAAAATAGCGGCGACCTGCTCCGGCTCATGGCCGTCCCAACCGCCCCATACGATAAGCGCTTTCATGCTGACAATCACTCCTTTATATTAGGTATGATTCCAAAACCAATCTTAAATCTTATATTTCGTTCTTCCGCTCACATTTCACTGATACGGATCCAGCGCCTTTCGGCCACGGAACGTTCGACCGCTTCCAGTACCGCCTGGCATTTCACCCCGTCTTGAAAATTCGGCGACGGCTGCCGGTTTTCCTGAATGGCCTGCATCAGCTCAAGGATTTCGTGCGTAAAGGTGTGTTCGAACCCGATCGTATGCCCGGCTGGCCACCAGGCCTCCGAATAGTCGTGGGCCGCATCCGTGGCAAGCACACGCCGGAATCCCTGCACATCCTCCGCATCCTCCGTGAAATACACTTCAAGCTCGTTCATCCGTTCGAAATCAAATCTGACGCTGCCTTTGCTGCCGTTAATTTCGAACGAGTTGGTGCTGCGGTGGCCCGCGGCAAAGCGGGTCGCTTCAAACGAACCCAGCGCTCCATTTTCAAACCGGGCCAAAAAGAGGGTAGCGTCATCCACCGTGACTTGCCCCTTAGGCCCGCCGCTGCTTCCTTTTGCGGTTAAACCCGTCATGTTGGCCGCAAGCGGTCTCTCTTTGATAAACGTTTCGCTTGTGCCGATCACTTCGCCGATATCGCCGACCAGAAAATGGGCAAGGTCAATCAGGTGCGCGCCGAGATCCCCAAGCGACCCGGACCCCGCGATTTCCTTCTGCAGCCGCCAGACGAGCGGAAACTCCGGATCCATGATCCAATCCTGCAGGAAAAAAGCCCGGAAATGATAAATTTGGCCCAATCGGCCCGAATCCACCAATTTCTTGGCCAGCCTGACCGCAGGCGAAAAACGATAATTAAAACCGATCATATGCTTCACGCCGGCCTGCTCGGCGGCTTCCAGCATATCCCGGGAATCCTGCAGCGAAAGCGCAAGCGGTTTTTCGCAAAACAGATGTTTGCCGGCTGCCGCCGCCGCTAAAGCAATTTCCTTGTGGGCATCGCTCGGCGCGTTGATATCGATTAAATCGATATCCTCCCTGTTTACCAGCTCGCGCCAATCGGTAACCGCCCCACTCCAGCCAAAGCGGTCGGCCGCTTCCTGCACAGCCCCCGGATCTCGTCCGCAGATGAGGGACATTTCCGGCTTCAAGCCGCTGTCTGGGAAAAACATTGGCAGCGCCCGGTAGGCATTGCTGTGGGCTTTTCCCATAAATTTATAGCCCACCATCCCGATTCTGACTTTCTCCATGTAAAACCTTCGCCTCCACTCTCCCCTATTTTTTGGGTAACAAGGTAACGCTTTCATTTCTATCATAAACCAAAATGGCCGCCAATAGAGTACACATTCTTTAGTTTTTTTTCACTTTTTGTTTTCTATGCTTTTTAAGCCTATGCCGCAAAATTCTTATTCTCCCGGCTCCCGGTACCAGGCCAGGAAAGCTTCCGCCACCGCTAACCCCGCTTTTCCGTTAGGGTGAGGGTCATAAGCGTCGCTCATCCATTCGGGCCGGATCCGGTGCTCTTCGGGTGCGGGCCAGGACAAAACGTCCCCCACCGGAAAAACCCGTTCTACGCCCGCAGGCGGACTGGAAAGAATCCGTTTGTTCACAGCCCTCCACACCTTCTCTCTGTTTTCCGTAAAGTTAAAAGGCGGAACCGTGCTCAGCATGACTTTTATCGCCGGATTCCGGTCCTTCAACCGGCTGACAATAGCCGTCAAGTCGGACCAAAGCTCTTCTTCGGACCGTCCCCCGATATCCAGGTCATTTACGCCCAGCATGATCAGGATTTCATCCGCAAACTGCGCTTTAGAAAGCCACGGGCTCCCCTCCGCAGCGGCATCATAAGCTCGGCCCCAGCCCGAGCCGATATTCCAGACGCCGAAATCACCGGATAAGGCCCTGCCGATCCCGGCTCCCCAATATTCATATGCATCCTTGCTCGTACGCACGCCTTGGGTGATGGAGTCACCGAGCAGCACCATTTTTTTCGCGGCAGGCCGGTGTTCTCCGATAAAGCTGGGCAGGACCAGCAGCTGATCCGAAGGGGACAGCCCCTCCGCTCCCGGCTCGCCCGCCAAGGCTCCCGGACCGTCATAACCCGAAGCCAGCATGCCTTCCACGTTATAAGGAAACGATTTCCCGGGCTCCAAAGCCGTTAAGGTCCAGCTGAATACCAGAAAATGCCCTTCCGGCAGCTCAACGGTGACTTCGTCGCTCGAAAAGGTTTCGCCGGGCTGCACTTCTTTGCTGTCCTGGCCGTCAAAGGTCACCGGGATTAACGTTCCAGGAGCCGCGCTCCCGTCAGGCTGCAAACCGCCGTCTCCTATAAAGGCGGACTCGATACGCCACCGGCCTCCCGGCTCTCCCCCCGCTGCCTGCTGTCCTTTGTCCCAGGTGGAATCCACGGCATTGCTGTGCCAGATACGGATAGACAGGCTGCCGTTGTTATAAGTGCGGACATAAGTCCGGTAAGTGTGCGTGAAGGGCTCGGGCCGATTCATAATAAAGTTGGCTGCCGCGGAAAGCGGTGTACCGGAAACATATCCGCACGCCATCGGGGTCAGCTCCTTGGCCTGGATTCCCTTCTTCCGTTCAATGGTCTGCTTCAGCTGGCCACTTGTCCCGCGCTGTTCGTTCTTGTTCATTTCGATATCCTCCCGGCTGAAATGACGGGGAAAGCCTCCCCGGTTATCTAGTAGATTATACCGTCAGGCGAGGAACAAAAACTAGAACGATCCGGCTCGATTTTTGCACTTTTTTGAGCCGCCTGCTCCAAGACTGCTTACGCAAATAAAATAACCGGATTCCCTTAGGAATGCCGGTTATTTTCTCTATTTCATCTAGGATTAAGAAGCAAAATTATTTCTTCGTCAGGTTGATATGATCCAAATCCGTGCTGCTGTTAAAGATAAACTCCAGTTTGTATGCGCCGCGCACATAAGTCAGCTTTGTCTGGGTGAGTTTGCCCGTTTTGATCGTGGATACCGCGCTTGGCGCAAACCAGTTCTGCTTCACCATGGCAATCGTGATGCCGCCGATGTTCGTCTGGCGTTCTACGTTAGTGCCGAAATAACGGATCTCGCGAATTTTATCCAGCTTATAGGAAATGGCGTATCCCGGATTGCCCATGTCCGCCCCGTAAACGTCAAAGGAATCGGCGTCTTTGGCAGGGCTCGGAGCCTTGCCGATCGCTTTGATCACTTCTTCTTTGGTTGTTTTCCCTACAACGAAACTGCTGACTACACCCGGAAAATGGCCGTTTAAAGCCGGCTTATAAAAACCGTTCAAGGTCTTCAGGGCCATCTGGGTATCCGTTTTGCTTACAGTGGCGGCTTGCGCCTGTTGAACCGGCAGGACGCCGCCGTACAGTCCGGCGGAACCTGCTCCGATTACACCGACCAGGGCCAGTGCGGCAGCTGCTTTTTTGAAAGTTGATTTCTGTTTCATGATGATCTGCTCCTTTATCTCTTGTTCCTTATGATTTAACCCGTTTCCATGTCTGATAACCCGAAAATCCGAATGCCGTCATCCCGGGGTTCTAAAAACTATCTATACTATAAACGACTGCCGGCCTTCATAAGTTACGATCTCATGAAAAGGATATATCAATTTTGATAACAGACTCCGATGACGGTGAAAAGGGCAGGCTGTGTTACAATATTTTTAGAAGCCTGATTGAAAAATGGAGGAACCGATACCGATGGACCTGTCGTTTGTCACCTATACGCATTGGGATCAGAACGTGTGGAACAAGTTGAAGCCCATCTACGCGGAAGCTTTTCCGCATGGCGCCAAACCGGAAGCGATTCTCCGCACCATGCTGGATCGCGGAATGGCCTGCCTGCACGGCGGATATCTGGGAGAAGAAGCCGCGGCTATGGCCGTAACCGGCTTGAGCGGCTTGGAAACAGAAGGCGGCCGAAAGCTGATCGTTGATTATATGGCGCTCCGCAAGGATTTACGCGGTCAGGGTCTGGGCACGCATTTCCTGCAAAAAATTAAAGATTGGGCCGTTCGGGAGCTGGACGTTTCCGCCCTTCTTATCGAGGCTGAAGCTGAAGATAACGATACCAATCGGGCCCGGCTTCGCTTTTGGGAAAAATGCGGATTTGTCGCAACCGATTATGTACATACCTACATTTGGGTGCCTGAGCCTTACCGTGCCCTCATTTTGCCGCTAAAACCCGGTTTTGAGCTGAAGAATGACGGTAAATCCCTGTTCCGGCACATTACCTCTTTCCATGAAAAAGCCTACCGCAAACGGTAGGCTTTTCAGGTTCTTTAGGTTAATCAAGTTGGGTAGTTACAAATTGTTATTTTTATCTCGGCGGGGGTACCTCCCCGGAATAAAAGGACTCTTAACCAAAGATTTTCTCATACACCGGAAAGTCCGCTTCCCGGCCTTCGTAATTGATTTTCCCTCTTACCTCATACCCGAGTTTGTTATACAGGTGCATGGCGGAAACGTTTTTCATGTAAGTATCCAGGCGTATGCTTTTATATCCATGTTCCTTCGCATGTTGCTCCGCAAAAGCGATCAGCCGGCTTGCAATGCCCTTGCCCTGCGTATCCGGATCAACGGCCAGCCGGTGCATGATCAGATTTGGACCTTCAGGCTGCCTCCAGTCGATTCTTTCATATTGCTCGTCCTGTCTCTCATCCAAAACCATCATGCCCAGCAGCCGGCTCTCCTCCGTCACCGCAATATACATCGCTCCCCGTTCCAAATCATCCGCGATGATTTCCCGGTTCGGGTACTCTTCCCCCCACTGCTCGTTACCGCTTTCATTCATGGCACGGACGCAGCGTGCAATCATCGTCATCAAAGATTGAAGATCGCCAGGTTGTCCTGGTTTGATTTCAATATTCATAGTTTCCCCCCTCAGCCGATATCCATTGTTTATTTACAGTATCGACTATTAGTCTACCATAAGCCGAGAAACAAAGGATTTCTCCAATAGACCAGTTGCCGGGCGAATTGCATACAGAGGGGCACACACTTATTTCTGAACGATTATAGAGGGAATATGAGCCACGACCTCGGTGTCGGCATAACTTATGCTGCCGGGTTTGGATTTGCAAATCTTTTTGATCCGGGTCGCTTCTTCCACAATCTCATCCGTATAGGCATAGGGCTTGGTACGGTTTGTAACGACGGCAATGGAAATAGAGGTCAGAGGAATCGCTGCGTAAGATCCGCTTCGGGATTCGCCCATCACAAACTGGTTTCTCCAGTCTTCTTCGCTGTAAAATTCCAGCTTCATGTTTTCAAATTCTTCGATGACCTGCCGGCACATCGGCTCAAATTGATGGTGGTTCAAGATGGCGATAAAATCGTCCCCGCCGATATGCCCGAGAAAATCTTCCGAAAAATGCTTGCGCAGCAGGTTGGCCGTAGCTTGTATCAGCTGATCGCCCATCTTGAAGCCGTAACTGTCGTTATACGTCTTAAAGTGATCCAAATCTATGTATAAAACGCTAAAAAAATCCTGCCTCACCGATTGATTCAGCCTATGTTCGATCATTCGGTTCCCCGGCAAGCCGGTGAGCGGGTTCAGGAATATGGCTATTTCCGCGCGAATATCGGCTACGGCAAGCAACAGACTGCGGATGCTAACCGCTCCATATAAGCTGCCTTCCCTGGTAACAATAACGCCTTCATAAAGCTCTTCCTCGCTGCGGTTCATCGCTTCGATGCTGACGTCCGTAATCGCCTCTTCGAAATCTACGACCAGCGGCCGGTCATGCACGACAAGACTGACGGGTCTTCCCATGTACAGATTATAGCCGTATTGCGTGCCGATTTGCTGGTAAAAACGCGATCTCATCAGCAGCTTGGGCTCGCCTTCTTCTCCCACAACCGCTATGCCTTCAAGCTTGGGATTCTGTTTAAACAGTCCGTACACAAAACCGCATTTGGTTTCGGGCGTAACGGACGGAATGGCTTCAGCAATTTCACCGATCTTCGTAAACATCTCCTCACCCTCTTTCTCCCCAGAGATAAGATCCTCAAATGCAAATGCTTCGGCCAGCTTTTAGCTCAAACCGGCGGTAAAGGAATGGATTGGAGCTTGATTTCCGGTCTGCCCAGCGCATAACCTTGGCCAAATTCGATACCCTCAGAGCGCAGATAAGAGATTTCTTGGCTGCTTTCAATACCTTCCGCAATAATATGGGTGCCGGAGGCCGAGGCAAATTCCTGAAGCAATTTTACCACATGCTGTTGATTAGGCTGAAGGTGGACGTCCCGGACCAATGACTTGTCCAGTTTAATAAATTCGGGCTTCAGGCTGATGATGGCTTTTAAACTGTTATAACCGGCTCCGGCATCGTCGACGGCAATCCGAAACCCCTGCGAGCGGTAATGGGACAATACTCTTTCAAAAGCCTCGTAATCCTGAACCGCCTGGCGTTCCGTAAGTTCAAATACGACTTGTTCCGGGGACAAGCCGAATCGGGATAGGAGTTGCAGCGTTTCTCCGCTCCGATAGTTGGAATCCGCTAATACTTCCGGATGGACATTTAAAAAGATAACCGCCTCCTGCTCCGCCTGCTCGTCCGCGGCTTTCTTGAAACGCTCAAGCGAAATCTCCCGGCAGAAACGTTCGATGGCAAACACTTGATCCGTATACCCGATAAAATCGTAAAAGGATTCGGTATTCGGGAAATAGGAGGAGACCGGAGGGCGATTCAGGACTTCAAAGCCGAGACACTGGTTATCCTGTAGATGAAAAATAGGCTGGAAATAAGTAGTGAGCGATTTGCCCCGGATAATGCGCTGCAGTTCATTAAAACGCTTGTAAGCTTGCAAGGACTGTCGGATCGCCTGGCAAAAATAGGTCATGTAATTATACAGACCGCTTTTCTCCGTGGAAGGAAAGAGCGGTTTTTTCATTTGCGGTTTCTCCCTTTATTTTTCTATAAGTGATATTCCTGGGTTGAATTGGCGATGATTAGCCCTTTAGTCCTATCGTATCATTCCTATAGCGGACAAGCGTTAAAACCGCGTTAAGCATATGTAAATTCTATTTAACTTCTTATATTTCAAGCTGCTGGCGTGAGCTGAAAAAGAAAAAGCACCCCGATTTTCATCGAGGTGCCCTTTTGCTTATTGACCGATTAAATCATGATTATTTAACCGATTTGCTCCAGTCGGCAGCAAATTTAGCCAAACCTTGCTCAGTCAATGGGTGTTTAGTCAATTGGTCGATAACGCTGAATGGAATTGTGGCGATGTGCGCACCAGCCAATGCTACGCGGGTAACATGGTCAGGGTGACGAACGGAAGCTGCAATGATTTGAGTGTCCAGGTTGTGAACACGGAACAATTCAGCAATTTTGGCAACCAATTGAACGCCGTCTTCGGAGATGTCGTCCAAACGACCCAGGAACGGAGAAACATAAGTTGCGCCGGCGCGAGCTGCCAGCAAAGCTTGGTTTACGGTGAAGATCAAAGTTACGTTTGTTTTAACGCCTTGTTTAGTCAAAGCGCGGCAAGCTTCCAGACCAGCCAAAGTCATCGGCAGCTTGATCGTGATGTTTTTGTCGCCGTTGTTGATTTTGATCAGCTCTTGAGCTTGGGCAATCATATCTTCAGCGGATTCTGCATCCGGAGTTACTTCCGCAGATACGGATTCAACTTCGGGAACAGCCTGCAAAATTTCCGCGATGCGGTCTTCAAATTTCACGCCTTCTTTAACAACCAGAGAAGGGTTGGTAGTTACGCCGGACAGAACACCAAGTTTGTATGCTTTTTTGATGTCGTCCAGGTTGGCAGTATCGATGAAAAATTTCATTTTTGGTAACCTCCACAAATTTAATTAATGTATTTTTGAAAGTTTCTTACCCAAGTATACTCTCGTGTTTAAGAGAGGTCAATTTGCAAAAACCTCACATGTGTCCGTATTTCGACATTTTCAGAGCTAAAACGAGGGGTTAGTTCAGAGATATCGCTGAATAAGGCCAAAAACGATATATTTTCCAAAATTAATCGGGATTCCCGAGTTGGCGGCCCGAATAAAAATCTGCTTAGTCCCGCTTATTGTTCACGTAAAGCCAGGGTTTTATGTGAACAGGAATCAAACCTGCCCTCTCCAATCCGGCTTGGCCGTTTCCAACCAGCGGTTCCTAATGCGGCCAAAAATCTCTGAAGGGAGCGGCCCTTTCTCCAGCAGTTTCGCATTTTCCTGCCAGCGGTTTGGTTTGGTGGTCCCTACGATCGCCGTATCTACGCCGGGCACGCTTAAAGTAAAACGAAGCGCCGTCTCTACCGCTGTCTGAATGTTTTGGTTCAAAAAGTCGTATTTCAGTTCGCCAAACCGTTTCCAATAGGTGTACGGATAGGCTTTTTCGTCGAGCGAGTCATAAGTCCAGGCCGCATTGGCAATCGGCCGTTTCGCAATAATGCCCATGCCCTGTTCCTTCGCTTTTGGAATCGTCAGCTCAAGGGACTCCTGGTCCGCGATATTCACCGAGGTTTCAAAGCTGTCGAAGACGCCTGTTTGAATTGCATATGCCGCATCCCTGCTGTCGCCGCTGTATCCGATAAAACGAGTTTTCCCGGCCTCTTTGGCTTTCTGCAGCACTTCGATCACATCGCCCTGACGCAGCACTTCTTCACTGCAGCTGTGGAGATGAATAACGTCGACATAATCGGTTTTCAACCGCTTCAGGCTGCGGTTAATGCTTTCCTCAAGCAAGTCCGGATTCCAGTCTTTGCCCGGCAGGCCCGATGCATGTCCGCATTTGGTAAATAGATAATAATCGCTGCGTCTTCCCTCCAGCACCTTCCCGATCAGCTCTTCGCTGTCCCCGTAACATTCGGCGGTGTCGATCACATTAAGTCCGGCATCAAGCGCACCGAGCAGCAGCTGCTCCACCTCTTTTTCCGATACCCCGCGGCCGATTTCCGAACCGCCAAACCCAAGAATGCTGACCTCCATGCCTGTGTCTCCGTAACGTCGTTTTTCCATTTCAATCCCCCTCACCGTTTTTTTGCAGGCCGGCCTTGCAATGACCGCACTGCCGCCTGCCTTTCCTCGCTCTAACCTAAATGAGCCTTCTGCTTCTCTAGGATCCCTATCTATTTATTACCCTAAATCCTGGCATTTTGAAAGCCAAAATCCGGAATTTATATCCTTCTTTTAACCGCTTCTCGAAAAACAAAGCTGCCCCCAGCGGTCTGGGAGCAGCTGTACCTTCTATTTCGATCTAATCTACCCGATCATCTGCCGAGCTCGTATTTATTTCGCGGGTTCCAATTTAATCAGCTTGGAAGTCGCCCCCGGCAAAGAGAAATGAAGGGAACCGGAAACCTTGGTGTTTTCCCCGGTCCACAGGTCCGTCATTTTATAGCTTGATTTACCGCCGAGGCCTGCCCGTTTGAGATCAACGGTTTTGTCGACGGCAGCCTCAGAATAGTTAAACACGGCCAGATAATAAGTTCCATGGTCGTTCAGAATGAAAGTATCGGCCGCGCTGGTCCCCGTATTGCCTTCAACAGGTCTAAAGGCTTTGCCTTTTAAGGCAAGCGCATTTACAGCCGGATTGGTCAGCAGCGTTTCCATGTATTCACGGGCCGTTGCATCATGCACGTCGTCGGAATCCAGGTAAACCGTACCCGAAATGGCGGCAGCATTCACGCGGGACCGGGCACCTTCAAGCGAACCGCCTTTGCTGAGCGCCATATAGTCCGGATCCGTATAGCGGTAGATCGTGCCGTTCTGCCACCAGCCGTAAGTGAGATTGTTGAGCTGATATTCCGTGCTGCCGATAGAGCCGTCCACATCGCAGGAAATCCGGCGGCTGTGCGCATACTGGCTCGGGAAAATCGGCGCGATGGATGCGCTGATAAACATTGTACCGCCCGCTAATTGGTCCAGATAAGCCATGCCTTCATTATAGGCTTGGATGCCCGTCGCGACCTTCGGGTCATAATGCTGCCCTTCAAGCGAACCATGTGCCAGGAAGTCGACTTTAATATACTCAAAACCCGCTGCTTTAAAACGGTTCATGTAATATTCCAGACGCTGCTTGACGGCCGGATGGGTCGGATCGACCGCATAAGCTCCGTCCAGCTTCGGCAGTACGTTCCCCTGGCCGTCGCGAAGCACGATATCCCCGTAAGTGTAAGCGCCGTTTGTGCCTTCGACCGTCTGCTGGAGATTATCGCCCCAATACACGAAAGGAGAATAATAAATACCGGCCTTCTGCCCGTTGGCATGGATCTGCTGAACGAGACTGGCAAGCTGCTGGTCGTTCATGTTGTCCCAGTAGGAATCCAAGTTGATGTAGACGTTGCCGTCATTTTCAAAGGAATGGTTCTGAAGCTGTTCTTTAAAATAGTTGGAGGTATCTACTACAGCGTCATAACTGACATTGCTGGAATAAGCTCCCCAGCTGTTCCAGCCGACCGGTACGCCTGCCGGAACACCAGGACCAAAATCCAGCGGCGGAGCAACCGCGGCATTGGCCGCTCCATAGGCTTCAAGACCGGTACGGTAGTCGTCATAGAAACCTACGAAAATTTGCGGCGATGCTACCGTTTTCCCTGTCACTTTGCCATGAGGCAGACTGTCCCGGGTGGAAGAAGGCGCGGTAAAACCGCCGTAGACCTGCAGCCGGTTTAATTTATTGTCCGAACCGCTCCAGAAGATGCCGGTTTTCCAGGTGTCATGCGTCACCGATCCCAAAACGAGGCCGGTGCGGCTCGTGTTGTCATAAATGGCCGTCAGCTCTGAGCTGACATAGTTCTGGTTGTTCAGGCTTGTGTTGATCGTTTTGGATTGGTAACGGGACCAGCTGTCATTATCAAAAGGCGCAAAGAGCACGCGGTTATCGTTATAACTGCCGATATCTACGCCTCCCTGAGCCTCCATGACGATCGGCGCGATATGGTTGGTGGAAAGGGGAGTCGACTGCTTGGCGACCGTCTGGGCAAGCAAATAAGTCCCGTTGTTGTAAACGGTATAGATTTGGTCCAGTGCAGGCGCACCCTTTTGTTCATTGTGAACGGTCACGCGAACCCCTTGACCCGATGCGTCCTTAAAAGGAACCACATCGCTTGGGTTAAACTTATGTGTTTTGTAATCCTTGCTGAAGAACGTTTTATCCGTTTCAAGCGAGCTGTAAAGCCCAGTCGCTACCGTACGTCCGTTCCAGTTGTATTTAGACAATCCGGTTTGAGTGTTGTATACAAGTTCGTAAGCGGAATTGCCGACCTTAAATCCATTTTTATATTGGGTCAGCTTGATGGCCCCATATTTCTTGACGTTGATAAGCTTGCCGAGATCCCCGATGTTTCCGTCCCCTCCGGATCCTCCGCTGCCGGAAGAGTTAAAGGATAACTCGATTTTGTCAAAGTCCGGCGCATAGCTGTTATCGTCATCGAACGTGATCGAGTTGCTGCCCTGCTGCAAATGAATTTGCAGGCTGTACTGCCCTACCGTATTCCAGTCAGGCGTTTTCGGGAAGCTGAAGTTCTCCTTCTCCCCTCCGTTGACGGAGATCGAAGCCGCTCTTGGATCACCGGAAATGTAAGAAACGGTTAAATCATAGATGCCGGCTTGATCTGCGTTAATATTATTAAAAGTTAACGCCGACCCGCCGTACACATTGCCGACCTTGATGCCTCCGGAGCAGGCATCGCAGTTGACGGGACCTGCATTGCCGGTAAAAGTATTCCCGGCAGCCTCGGCTTCATAAGATAGGACGCTTTGGACGGCAGGTGCCGGGTCAACGGCATTCCCCGTCAAAGGATTCTGGGCATCCGCAAAAGCACCGCCTGAAATCGTGAATGTCAAAAGCAAAGATAACAAAACTGCCGCTGGTTTTTGCATCAACCGGTTAAATCCCCGTAAGTTCATAAAATTCCTCCTCTTCGGCATCTGGGTGTATTTCTGGCTACTGCGGATCTTCGATTCCGGCATTTAGTCCTGAATCAAAATCAGCTTGAAGATTTTCGATTCCGCCGGCTCCAAATCGCAGATCAGCTCATCTTTGACGATATCCGTCTCTCCTTCCCAAAGCTCGGCAAGCCGGTAAGTACGCCCTGATTCCAAGCCCATGCGCCGCAGGGAAAAAGTTTTCCGTACAGAGTTTTGTTTATCAAAATTAAAAACTGCCGCATACAGTACTTCCCCGTTGTTTGGAGCCGGTTCCTCCTGCTTCAATATAAAAATATCGCAGGCCTGCTGGCCAAAATTCCCTTCGACCGGAATAAAGGTTTGGCCCAGCCGGGCCAGGTCCAGCACCTCGCGGTTAGCCAGCCAGTTTTTGGCGCGCCAGGCGGCCTCTTCTCTGCGGAAATCGTCCCCGAGCAGCAGCACGGTGCCCGAAATGAGCGAGGCCGTCAGGCGGCTTCGCCCTTCGTGCCGGGTGGTCGGCTCCTGGTTGAAGCTTTTATACATGACGGAATGATCCGGATCGTTATAGCGATACAAGGTGTTGTTCATCCAGAAGCCATGCGTCAGCGAATTGAGCAGATATTCCGTATCGCCGATTTCACCGAATACGTCGCAGGAAATTCGGCGGCTGTGGGCAAAGGCATAAGGGAATAGCGGCGCAATCGACAGATGGATGAAAAACGGTCTTCCCGCTTTCTCCGGTGACAATTTATCCGCCAAATAAGATAAGCCGTAGTGGTAAGCGGCAATCCCCGTCGTAATCTCCGGATTATGGTGCTGGCCTTCCAGAGCGCCATGCGCCATAAAATCCAGCTTGATGTATTCAAATCCATCCGCGAGCGTTTTGGCCGTAAACCAGTCGATCCTGGCGAGCGCCGCCGGATGCGTCGGGTCGATGGCCAGTCCTCCGGCTATGTCGGGCACAATTTCCCCTTCCGCATCCCGGAGCAGAATGTCGGCATAAACATATTGGCCGTCCGTGCCTTCTACCGGTTTGCCAAACTGATCCGGCCCTCCCCAGAAAGCAAACGGGGTCCAGTAGGTGCCCGGCTTATGCCCGTTTTGCCGGACACGCTCAAGCGCCGACTTGAATTCTTCGGGACTCAGATTGTTCCAGAACGCATCAAAGTTGATATAAAGCGTCCCATCGTTTTCGAAGCCTTGAGGCTGAACTTCCTTTTTCAAAAAATCGCTGGTTGAGGTATAAAGCTCATAATCCAGCTTGGTAGCCGCGGCGGACCAGCTGTTCCACCCAAACGGCACGCCGCCTTCCCAAGGAAGCGCCGGTTCTATAACCGTGTTGGCCCATCCATAGGTTTGAAGTCCGGCGCGATAATCCTCGTAAAAACCAAGGAAAACCAAAGGGGACTCTACACGCGGCCCTTTGACATAGCCGTGAGGCTGGAAGTCGCGGGTCATTTCGCTGACCGCACCGCCATACAGCTCCAGTTCATCAATCTTGGTCGGAGTCTCCGCTTTGATTTTGATGCCGGTTTTCCAAAGCTCATGGCTGATGGAACCCATAACGATCCCTTTGCGGCTTTCCGGCAAAAACAACGCGGTCGCTTCATAACTTTCGGTAGTCAAGGGGAGCTTCTGCGCATCGAACCGCACCCACTTGTCGTTGTCGTACGGAATACGCAGCACATGAAGCTGGTCTCCTGGATGATTCGGTTCTTCGAATGTCAGCGCATTCATTTTAAAGACCGACAGACGGTTAGCCTTGAAATCCCTGTCTCCGGTCACGGCGGTTCTCAGCAGCACGAACGGAACCTGTTCGTATACGTAAAAATGCTGCTCCAGCTCCGGCAGCGCCTTAGATGAATGGATCACGGTCAGATGAAGCCCTTTTCCGAATCCGTCTTCGACCGGGCTTGCCTCTTCTTTAAGACGGTGACTTTCGTAATGGCCGGTATCGTACTCCCGGCCGTTCCACCGGAAAGCGCTCTTTAATTGCTTGAGCTCCGTAAATCCTTCCATGGAGCACGCATAAGCCCCATTTTCCAAATCAATGTTCAGCTCCAGCTTCCCGTTGTTAACCACCAGCCGGGAATCTCCAGCCCTCTCCACCTTCACGGGGATGGTGCTGTTTGCATTCATGTTTTTCCCTCCTTAACGTTGCTGAATTTTGCGGATAAACCGCTTTCGCTGCTATTATAGAAAAGGAATAAAGCGCTTTCTATGCTTCGATTTTCCGATCCATGCCGTGAAGTGACTAAAGTTTGCCAAAGGGGAGCGTTAGAATGAGATACTGCGTTAATCCAGAATGAGCAATTATAAGGAAAGTCGCAAAAAAAAGAAAAATGCCAAGAAAAATAACCTAACAGCGGCGATTTTTCTTGGCATTATTAGTCATCCTCAGGATCAATTCCCCAAAAGTAATTTCGCCCGAAAATATCTTCACATCGCGGCGACTGACTCCGACTATATCGAGGTAATCTGCTATAACCGCAATCCGCGGCCTGTCCCTTTTGCGTTCTATCATATGCTTAGCTTCATAGCCAGCAAAAAAAGCCGCCCCGCAGGACGGCTTTTCTCAACCGATTCAAGCACCCAATTCCATTTGCTTCAAATTATTTCAAAATTTCTTCGATCCGGTTCAATACGTCTTCGCTGAGCTCAATGCCGGAAGCTTTCGCGTTTTCCGTAACCTGTTCAGGACGGCTTGCGCCCACCAGGGCGCTTGCTACGTTATTCTGACGCAAAATCCAAGCCAGCGCCAGGTTGCCGACGGAAATGCCCAACTCTTTCGCAACGCTTTCAAGCTGGTGAACTTTGTTGATCTTCTCTTCGGTGATGCCTTTGCGCATCCAATCCAGCTTGGCCGCACGGCTGTCCTGCGGAACGTCGGAAGCCGAAGTGTATTTGCCTGTCAGCAGGCCTTGGGCCAGCGGCGAAAATACGACTTGTCCGATGCCGGAGCGTTCGCTCAGCGGAATCACTTCTTTTTCGATATAACGTTCAAACATGTTGTAGATCGGCTGGCTGACAACGATGCGGTCCAGCAGATAACGGTCGGCAACGCCAAGCGCTTCCGCGATTTGGGAAGCCTGCCATTCGCTCACGCCTACATACAGCACTTTGCCTTGACGAACCAGGTCGTCAATCGCACGAAGCGTTTCGTAAAGCGGGGTTTCCGGATCATGACGGTGGCAGTAGAAAATATCCACATAGTCATGTCCAAGGCGCTTCAAGCTCGCATTAGCCTGCTCCGTGATATGTTTTCTGGACAAGCCGCGGTCGTTCGGGCCATCGCCCATCGGCCAAAATGCTTTCGTAGCCAGCACGTAGGATTCACGAGGATATTCTTTCAGCGCTTTGCCTACTAGTTCCTCAGCCGCGCCTTTCTCGTAAACGTTCGCCGTATCAAAAAAGTTGATGCCCAAATCGTATGCAGTTTTAATAGAGTTGACCGCATTTTCGCGCTCTACATAACCGCCATATGTAAGCCAGCTTCCCAAGCTGATTTCGCTGACTTTAAGTCCGCTTCCGCCTAATTTCCGGTATTTCATTTTTAATCTACCTCCTCAAGTGATTTGGAGTAACCCTTTTCATTCTAAACAAGTTCATATATGATTTGAAGAAGTGAAATGTTTTTCACTTAATTATAGATAGGGTAGCTACTATACCTCGTATAGTTAGTTCCATAGAGGAGGAGAACCTATGAAAACAGCTAAAAAGGCAAGCAGCTATATTCCTAAAGAACCGGTATTTATCGAATGCAAGATTGAAAAAACGCTGGATGTGCTTGGCGGAAAATGGGCTTTTCTTGTCATCCGCGAGCTTTTCTGCGGCAAACTCCGCTTCGGCGAGCTCCAGCGGCGAATTCCGAGCGTAAGCCCCCGTGCCTTAACCAGTACGCTCCGCCATCTGGAGGAGCAGGGCGTTCTCGAACGCGAGGTTTTTCCGACCGTGCCTGTTACGGTAGAATATTCACTTACGCCTAAAGGACAAGATTTGCACGTCATCTGCCATGAAATGAAGCTTTGGGCCGCCAAGTGGACCTAAAGAACCTAAGAAGACCTAAGGGATACGAACAAACAGACCTTTTGTAAATAAGGGGCGTCCTAAGTCAAATTGACCAGGGACGCCCCTCCGGCTGTCAGCCGCCTATATAGGACATGCTAATTTTCCCCCTCCGTGCCGACTGCTCGGTTCTTTCATCCGAATAACGGTCCGTGCGCCGCTCCCAAACACGTTTGATAGCTGCGATAATAGCTTCATCGTCCTCACCGCTTCGCAGCATGCCCCTTAAATCAAATCCTTCGGAAGCAAACAGACAGGTAAATATTTTTCCTTCCGAGGACAATCTCGCCCGTGTGCAGGAAGCACAAAACGATTCGGAAACCGAACTGATGAACCCCACTTCCGTCCCCCCGTCCCGATACCGGTATCTTACGGCAACTTCGCCCAAATAATCGGGTTCCACGGGCCCGAGATCGTAGACTTTGCTGAGACGTTCATAAATTTCCTGCTTGGTTACGACTTTCCTGAAGCTCCATCCGTTGTCGTTGCCGACATCCATGAACTCAATAAATCTCAGAGGAATCCCGATCTCTTTAAACAAGGCTGCCATCGGCAAAATTTCGGAATCGTTGACGCCCTTTTGCACGACCATGTTCACCTTGACGCTGAACCCGATTTCCCGGGCCAGCTCTATATTTTTTAAAATGACAGCAGGTTTGATCCCACGTCCGTTCATAATTCCAAACCGCTCGGGATTCAGCGCATCAAGGCTGACGTTCAGCCGGCGGAGCCCCGCTTCGTACAGCGGCCGCGCCTGCCTGCCCAGAAGCAGTCCGTTGGTGGTTAAACCCAAATCTTCGATTCCTTCCGTAGCAATCAAAGAAGCCACCAGGTCAGCCAGGTCTTTGCGGATCAGCGGTTCGCCGCCGGTCAGGCGGATTTTTTTTACGCCAAGAGAAGCGAACAGCCGGACCAGCCGGCGGATCTCTTCAAACGTTAGCAGCTCGCCTTCGGGAAGGAACGGGAAGTCATCGCCAAACAGCTCCTTCGGCATACAATAAGTGCAGCGAAAATTACAGCGATCCGTCACCGATATCCGCAAATCGCGCATGGGACGATGATGTTGATCCATTATTAGGTTTCTGCTCATGCGATTCCCTCCATTCCTTCCGGTTCATTCGTGCTGTCTGGTAAGGGCTGATCCCCGGTCTGATCAAGACTTATCCAGCGTGATATCGCTGAAGGTCCCGACATAACGGGCGTCTTCCCCCGTTTCGTCCTTGACGGCGCTGATCGTCAGCCATTCTAAATATGGCTGTCCGTTTTTGCGTTTGTTCCAGATCTCGCCCTGCCAAACGCCTTTCTCCTTGATTTCTTTCCACATCTTCCGGTAAAAATCCTCAGGCTGGCGGCCGGATTTCAGCACGCTTGGTTTCTTGCCTACCACCTCTTCCTGAAGATAACCCGTCAGCCTGCTGAAAGCCGGATTTACCGCTATAATTTTGCCGGATACATCCGTAACCAGAACGCCTTGGCCCGTTGAATTGAATACCTCGGACTGCATGGACAAACGTTCCTGGTAATACATCCAGATCACGATCACAAGACTGGCGAGCGCCACCTGGGACAGAAGCATAAAACCGATGGAATATTGGCCTGTTAATCCATGGATGGCCGACAATAGGATCGGAGGAAAAAATCCGCCGAGACCGCCCATCATCGAAACGATGCCGTTTACGATCCCGGATTGCTTGTTGAAGTAGAACGGAACCAGTTTAAAAATAACCCCGTTACCAATGCCGGCGCATACGGCGATGACCAGGCTTCCTACCGAATACAGGCCGATCGAAGGCGAAAAGGCAAGCAGAATGGCCGATAAAGTATAGGCAGCAAAGGTGCCAATCAGGAGAAACAGAGGCTGAAAGCGGTCTGCCAGCCAACCCCCTACCGGCCTCATCAAGGTTGCAACCGCTATGAAACCGGCTGTCCGCATGCCGGCATCCACCTTGTCCAGCCCGAAATTCGAGACCAGGAAGTTGGGCAGATAAACCGTAAAAGCTACAAACGAACCAAATGTGATGAAATAAAACAACGAGAAAAACCACATTTTCTGATTTTTGTAGACGCCTCTTACCTGCTCCAGGATCGGGGTCTTCACTTTTGTCTCTTTCCGGTCTCCCAGGAAAAAGTTTAAGACGATAAATAAGAGCAGCAAAATGAGATACAGCTTGACCGTGGGCGCCCAGCCGATTCGATCGGCTACGATCGGCGCCGCGAAGGTCGTGATCGCCGTCCCGATATTTCCCGCTCCGTACACGCCGTTTACGAAACCGTGTTTTTCTTTCGGGTAATATTTTGGCAGCGAGGTGACCCCTACCGAAAACACGGCCCCGCCAATGCCGAGAAACAAGCCGCCGATAATCAAATCGGTCATGCTTGAAGCCGCGCTTATGTAGTAAACCGGAAACAGCAGAAGGACAAAGCTGACCAAAAACATAATCCTGGCTCCCAGTATATTGGCATAATAGCCGAGCGGGATCCGAAGGACGGAACCCAGGATTACCGGGATTGCCGTCACTATGGACAATTGGTCCGCAGGAATTTTAATATCGTCGGTAATGTAGGGCATCAAGGAAGAAATAATGACCCAGATCATAAATCCGACAATCAGGTTCAGCGTCTGCAGGGGCAGCTGAATTTTTCTTATCATGTTTGCTCACCTTTTTCTACAATTTAGCTGGAAGGGCTCTGGTAGAATCATGGAAAATCCGCTGCGTACGATGGCATGGTCGTCTGCGATCACGATTTGTATCATGCTTCAGCCCTCTTCTCATTAGAGCTCTGTCAATTCCTTGACATTATTTTTTTCTTTGAAGGCCGTTTGGGTCAGGTTGACCATGGCCTGCAGCATTTCACCCGTCACCTGCATCCCGCTCCGGAAGGCCCCCAGTAAAACGCCGGCCACCCGCTCTTCGTTCCACAGCGGCACGGCCCCCATGCTCTTCAAATTTTCGGATTGGGCAATCGGATAATTGAACAGGCTGCCCCAGCCGACATCCTTTTCAACGGAAGAGATTAAAAGCGGCTTCCCGATCTTGAAGACCATCCCGGCTATGCCCTTCCCGGATTGGAGCACAATTCGTTTATAACGGTCGTTCCGGCTGCCGGAAACATATTTCCATTTGATGACATAGTTGTGTTCTGCCGGTTCAACAAGAGCCACGGCCATGAAATCAAAACCGAAGGTTTCCCGAGCCCTGTCGAGATCCTTCTGGAAAGCCACCTTATTGTTCATAGACTATCTCCTATGGAAACCGGAAAAGAAGGCTCAGACTTCTTTTTCAGTCGTTTTATGTTTGCGATACAGAATGTAACTTCTGCCGAGATAATTCAGCGGAACACTCCAGACGTGAACCAGTCTGCTGAACGGCCAGAAAGCCAAAATGCCGAAACCAAGCAGGGCATGCAGCTTAAAGGATAAAGGAACGTCCGTCATCAGCGATGCATTCGGTCTGAGCATAAACAGCCCGCGGAACCAGACGGAAATCGTTTCCCTGTAATCGAATTCGGGCCGCACGGCATTGGTAACCAGCGTGGCGAACATGCCCATGCAAACGATGATCAGCAGCAGCGCGTTCACCGCCAGGTCGGAAGCCGAGCTTAAACGTCGCACGTTCTTCATCGTAAAGCGCCGTGCCGTTAAAATGAGCATGCCGATCAGGGTCATCGCCCCGAAAATCCCGCCGATATAAACGGCGCCGATATGGTAAATATGATCATCCACGCCAAAAGCCCGCATCCAGGATTTAGGGATGCCGAGGCCCGATACGTGGCCAAAGAATACCGGAATGACGCCGAGATGAAACAGGAGGCTGCCGGCCATCAACCGTTTTTTCTCGATAAATTCACTGGATTTGGCGGTCCAGTTAAACTGGTCCGTCCGGTAGCGGAAGATATGGCCGACAACAAAAATCGCCAGGCAAAGATAAGGGTAAATCACCCATAAAAATTGGTTCAGCATGGTCATGACCCGGCAACCCCCTGTTTGACGCACGCTTTAAGCGTTGCACGCAGCCCTTTTACCAGATGGGCATAAGGACTGTTTTTCTTCTCCAGCGCTTTGAGCAAATGGTAAGTGCCGTCTTCGAGAATCAGAATCGGCATTCGAAAATTTTCAGGCGTGCGCGGGTCCTTTCTCCATTCTGCCGCATAGAAAAACTCGCACATCAGCGGGAGGAAATCCGGAAGCTCCCCTTCCGGCATGACCAGTCCGTATAATTCGTACAGCATTTTGAGCTTGGCCAGCATCTGCCCCCGCTCTTTGGCATCCTCAAATTTAAAATAAGTCATATAGAGCGCACAATGTTTGTCAAAATCAAACGTCTCCGTATACAGCTCCCGGATCTCTTCCATGCTCCGGTTCTGCATCAAAGACCAGTAGGCTTGAACCTCCGTAAAGGCCGGGTGCTGCGCATCAAAAGCCTCCTCCAGCAAAACGGGATGAAAGTCCAGTTTCTCCGGGTACATCAGCTGGCGGGAGAAGAAGCCAAACGAGGTTTTGTACTCCTGCAGCCTGGATACGTCAATTGCCTCAATCACGCCAGATCCCCCCGTAAAAATTCTCGCCAAATTCCTTGCCCGATTCCTCGGTTTTGACCGGAGCCGGCTGTACGGCGTTCATGGACTGAACCGCATTCATCGACTGAACCGCTCCGCAGCCGCTGCAGCCCTGCCCCATGTCCATGCCGCCCATGACATGGTTAAAGCCGGTGGAGCCTTGAGCCCGGTAAGGATTCATCTGCTCCTCTTTATGTGAAGAAGGAATCACGAAGCGGTCCTCATATTTGGCAATAGCCAGCAGTCTGTACATCTCTTCCGTCTGAAGCGCCGTTAACCCCACCCGGTCAAGCCTGCTGTCGTCAAACTCCTGTCCGCTGGACTTGGCGCGCATATACGAGCGCATCATCGCCATCCGCTGCAGGGCTCCTTTGACCGTATCCGTATCGCCGGCCGTCAGCAGGTTCGCCAAGTATTCGATCGGGGTCCGCATTTCATCGATCGCCGGGAAAATCAGATCCGGATTTTGGATCGAATCCTTCCCCTCAAAATAGTTCATGATCGGGCTGAGCGGCGGAACGTACCATACCATCGGAAGCGTACGGTATTCCGGATGAAGCGGAAAAGCGAGTTTATATTCAATCGCCAGCTTGTAAACCGGGGAGTTCTGGGCCGCTTCGATCCAATCCTCGGAAAGGCCGTCCCGTCTGGCCTTGGCAATGATCTCGGGATCGTGCGGGTCCAAGAACAAGCTGCATTGTTCCTTGTATAACTCTTGTTCATCCGGTGTCGACGCCGCTTCAAGCACACGGTCAGCATCGTAAAGCAGAACGCCCAAATAACGGATGCGGCCCGTGCAGGTTTCCGAGCACACGGTCGGCAGGCCCGCTTCCACACGCGGGAAGCAGAAGGTGCATTTTTCGGCCTTGTTGGTCTGCCAGTTGAAATAGACCTTCTTGTAAGGGCAGCCCGTCATGCAGTATCTCCAGCCTCGGCAGGCCTCCTGGTCCACCAGCACGATGCCGTCTTCATCCCGCTTATACATGGCGCCTGAAGGACAGGAAGCCACGCAGCTCGGATTCAGGCAATGCTCACACAGACGGGGCAGATACATCATAAACGACTGCTCAAAGTTGAATTTGATCTCTTCTTCGATCTTTTTAATATTCGGATCCTGCGGTCCGGTGACATGGGCTCCGGCCAAATCGTCCTCCCAGTTCGGGCCCCATTCCAGATTTATTTTGTCCCCGGTAACCGCGGAATGCGGTTTGGCTACCGGAGAGTGTTTTTGTTCCTTGGCTTGAGTCAAATGGTCGTAATTATAGGTCCACGGCTCATAGTAGTCTTTCATTTCAGGCATGTCGGGGTTATAAAAAATTTTGCCGAGCGCAACCTTGGAAAGCTTGTTCCCGGCTTTCAGCTCCAGCTTGCCTTTGCGCAGCTCCCAGCCGCCTTTGTACTGCTCCTGGTCCTCCCAGCGCTTCGGATAACCGATGCCCGGTTTGGTCTCCACGTTGTTGAACCAGATATATTCCGCTCCTTTGCGGTTTGTCCATGTAGTTTTGCAGGTAACGCTGCAGGTATGGCAGCCGATACATTTATCCAAATTCAGGACCATTGCGACTTGCGCTTTAATCTTCAAGCCAGTTAACCTCCTTCATTTTACGGACCGCCACATAAACATCACGCTGGTTGCCGATCGGCCCGTAATAGTTGAATCCATAGCTGAGCTGGGCATATCCGCCGACCATCTGGGTCGGCTTCAGGTGGATCCGTGTCGGGGCATTGTGGCTGCCGCCTCGCGTCTCCGAAATTTCCGAACCGGGTACGTTGATATGTTTATCCTGGGCATGGTACATGAACATCGTGCCTCGCGGCATCCGGTGGCTGACCACGGCTCTTGCGGTCACTACGCCGTTGCGGTTGTAAACTTCCACCCAATCGTTGTCGGCGAGATCGTGCTCCGCCGCGTCCTCATTGTTGATCCAGACCGTCGGTCCTCCCCGGAACAAGGTCAGCATGTGCTGGTTATCCTGATAAGTGGAGTGGATATTCCACTTGCCGTGCGGAGTCAGGTAGCGGAGCACCAGCGTATCCCGGCCGCCTTTGACCTCCTTGTCCCTCGGCCCGAAGACCAGCGGAGGAAGGGTTGGTTTATAAACCGGCAGCGATTCCCCGAATTGCAGGAAAATTTCGTGATCCAGGTAAAAATGCTGTCTGCCGGTCAAGGTGCGGAACGGAACCAATCGTTCGATATTCGTTGTAAACGGCGAATATCGGCGTCCCTGCTTGTTCGAACCGGTGAAGACCGGTGTCGGAATGACTTCCCGCGGCTGGGCCGTAATGCTCTGGAAGGTGATCTTCTCCGCGGCGCGGTCTGCGGAGATATCTTTCAGCGGAACGCCATGCTCCTTCTCGGCTTCCTCATAGGCCTTCTGCGAAACCCGTCCGTTCGTGGCCGACGACAAATGCAGTACCGCATCGGCCGCTTGTCGGGCGCTTTGAAGCTTCGGCAATCCGTCTTTGATCGAGTTGTCGTGATAGACGCCGTTCAGCTTCTTCATTTCCTCGTATTCGTCCGCTACCGAGAAGCTGACGCCGTGGGCGCCGACTTTTCCGGTTGCCAGGTTAGGACCCAGCGAAACGTATTTGTCGTGGATCTGGGTATAATCCCGTTCCACGATGCTGAAGTTCGGCATCGTCCTGCCGGGAACCGCCTCGATTTCCCCCTTGGTCCAATCCTTGATCAGCCCCATAGGCTGGGCAATTTCGCCGGCGGAATCATGACCGAGAGGCGACATGACCAAATCTTTATAGACGCCGGGCAGATGCTCCTTGGCCATCTCGGAGAAAACCTCCGATAGCTGGCGGTAGATATCCCAGTCCGAGCGGGATTCCCACAGCGGATTAATTGCCGGATTAAACGGATGGACAAAAGGATGCATATCGGTCGAAGATAAATCCGTCTTCTCATACCAAGTGGCCGCCGGAAGCACGATGTCCGAATACAGCGGCGTCGCCGTCATCCGGAAGTCGATGCTGACCAGGAGGTCAAGCTTGCCTTCGACATCGCCTCGCCACACGATTTCTTCAGGTTTTTGTTCCTCGTTCGGACGGGCCAGCAGAGCGTCGGAGGCCCCGAGCAGGTGTTTCATGAAATATTCCTGCCCTTTCGCCGAACTGGAGATCAGGTTCGACCGCCAGACGAACAGCGAACGCGGGAAGTTTTCGGGTGCGCCCGGATCTTCAACCGCAAATTTAGTGTTACGGGATTTGATCTCTTCCACCGAATGGCGGACGATCTCTTCATGCGACTTTTTGCCTGCCCGGGCCGCTTCTTCCGCGAACAGCAGGCTGTTCTTGTTGAACTGCGGGTAGGAAGGCAGCCAGCCGAGACGGGCGGCCAGCACGTTGTAGTCTGCAGGATGCCGGTAATGAACGTCGCCTGCGGTCGGAGATTTCAGCGAATACGTATCGCTTTCTTCATATCTCCACTGGTCCGTTGCAAAATAGAAAAACGAAGTCGCGTTTTGCTGCCGCGCTGCCCCCTGCCAGTCCTTGGCAAAGGCAATAGCCGACCAGCCTTCGATCGGGCGGAGCTTCTCCTGTCCGACATAATGGGCCCAGCCTCCGCCATTAACGCCTTGGCAAGCGGTCAGCATAACCAGGTTCAGGATGGAGCGGTAAATCGTGTCGCTGTTGAACCAGTGATTGATGCCGGCTCCCATAATAATCATCGAGCGTCCCCCGGTATCGAGAGCGTTCTGGGCAAATTCGCGGGCAATCTGTACGACCACGGACGCTTTAACGCCCGTAATTTTTTCCTGCCAGGCCGGCGTGTAATGGACCGTTTCGTCCTCGTAATTTTTGGCGTGATAAGAATTTTCAGCGTGATAAGAACTCTCCGTACGGGCGATGCCGTATTGGCTCATCATAAGGTCGTATACGGTAGCCGCGTAACGTTCCGTACCGTCGGCAAGACGGATTTTCATAGCCGGAATCATTCGTTTAAACGTCCCGTTCTTAACGTTGTCAAAATAAGGGAACACGATCTCCTCCCAATGCTCCCCATGGCCTTCTACGGTAAGAGCAGGTTCAACCTTCGTCCCGTTCTCACGTTCGAGGATCAGGTTCCATTTCTTGCCCTGCTCCCATCTTTGGCCCAAAGTACCGTTCGGAACCATCAGCTCCCCGGCGGCTTCATCATAAATAACCGGCTTCCAATCGGAATTCGGCGAAGTTTCTCCAAGATCGCTGGCTCTCAGGAAACGGCCGCCCTTCCAGGCATCCTCATGGGAATCAAGCAGAATAAGAAACGGCATATCCGTGTATTGTTTGGCGTAATTCAAAAACATCGGTTCCTTGCGGACACGGTAAAACTCATCCAAAATGACATGGGTCATGGCCTGGGCCAATGCGGCATCCGTGCCGGGATTCGGCGCAAGCCAGTTATCGGCAAACTTAACGTTCTCCGCCAGGTCCGGGGCTACCGAAACCACCTTGGTCCCTTTGTAGCGGACCTCGGTCATGAAGTGGGCATCCGGCGTGCGGGTAAGCGGAACATTCGACCCCCACATGATCAGGTAACCGGCATTGTACCAGTCCGAAGACTCGGGCACGTCCGTCTGTTCGCCCCAGATTTGCGGGGAGGCCGGCGGAAGATCCGCGTACCAGTCGTAGAAGCTGAGCATTTGACCGCCCAGCAGGGAGATAAAACGGGCGCCCGACGCATAGCTGATCATGGACATGGCTGGAATCGGAGTAAAACCTGCGATTCTGTCCGGCCCATACTTGCGGATGGTGTAAATCAGCTGCGCTGAAATCAGCTGCAGGGCATCCTCCCATTTGACCCGCAAATGGCCGCCTTTGCCCCGCGCGGATTTATACGGTTTGGTTTTCTCCGGGTCCTCCACGATGCTGGCCCAGGCTTCTACCGGGTCGCTATGCTCGGCGAGGGCTGCTTCCCACAGCCGCCAAAGCTTGCCGCGTATATAAGGGTATTTCACGCGCAGCGGGCTGTATTCATACCAGGAAAAGCTGGCCCCCCGCGGGCAGCCCCGCGGCTCAAACTCGGGCATGTCGGGCCCGCAGGAAGGGTAATCGATCTGCTGGTTCTCCCAGGTGATAATGCCGTTCTTGACAAACACCTTCCAGCTGCAGGAACCGGTGCAGTTCACGCCATGCGTGGTCCGGACTACCTTGTCATGCGACCAGCGCTGCCGGTAGACATTCTCCCACTCCCTATTTTTCTCCTCAAGAATGGACCAGTTGCCGGAATAGCTTTCTACGGGTTTAAAAAAATTAAGGCTTCTTTTTCTTTTCATTGAAATAGAACGCTCCTTTGCCTGTATAAGTCATGTCATCTAAAAGAGCCGCAACATCTATATCCTCATTATGAAAGGTGCCGTTTAGCGTGCCCATCAGGGAATGTCCTATGGATTGCGGGAAAATCCCTGTGTTTCTACGATAAAAAAACCATCCGGAGGACCGGATGGCTTAAGACATGGTTTAAACGATAAAAGGGGATATAAGCAAAATGAAAGCAACCATCAGCGCAGCAAAACCGAATTCCGCCATGCCGGTTTGCTTAACCTTCAAGCTTAAGCTTGGAAACCAGGCGGCGCGCAGCAGCAGGATAACGGCGGGAAAGATCATATAAAGATTGACGGTTGCGTAAATCCCGATATTTAAGAGATGATAGGTTATGGAGGCGTAATAGAACCTGGGGTTATTTTTTTCGCGAATGACGGTTTTGACGTATAAGACGGTTCCGACAAAATAGGCGGCCAACAACGCAAACCATTGCGCTGCTGCCCCAAATCCCTGGCTACTCCCTCCCCCCACATACACAACCGGAAAAATGAAGGAGCAAAAGACAAAAACGGCCATGATATCGTTGAGAAGCGCACGTTCGTTTTTTGTTTTTGCATAATAGATATTGGGGATGAAAAAAACGAGCAGCAGTATGCCATATCCGATCAGCATGGGGGCATACGCGATAAGAATAATCGCCAAAGGAAGCAAAATCGCCCCGTACAGCAGCGCGGGTCCGCGGTATCGGGCTTTATTTCCCGTCTTGATCCATTGCAGCACCGGAAAGCTGAACAAATAAATAACCAGCCAGCCAAGAAACAGCGGAATATGAATGATTTTTCCTTCCGAGACCGCCAGGCCGGCCAAAAAGGGAAGGACAAGCATCGCCCAGGCTCCGTGCTGCTTGGGAATGTACCTTGCCACAAACATTCTCCTTTAACTATTAAATTAGTAAAAGCGCTATGTAATATTGTAAGCAAGCCTGCCCAATCTGCCCATTAGGGAAAACCCTCGGAAGCTTGCCGCAGCCTTATTGCAGCCGCACCTCATATTCGCAGCGCTCGTCGCCATGCACATTGCATTTCACTTCCCGGACGCTGACCTTCCGGTTCAGGATTTTCTTAAGCGCTCCTTCCATGATGGCGCCCTCCAGATCGCACACCATCTTCTCTTCATCGACCGGCAGACCTTAGCAAAAGCAGTCTTCGACAGCGACGCAAAGGCCCCGCTCATCCTGGCCCACGATCATGGGCAACCTCTCCTTAGCGTTTACTTCATTAGTCCAAAATTTATAGTCAAGCTGCGAGAGCAGCCCGGTAATAAGAAACAACCTCAGCGTAACATGGCCTAACCCCTTCGATTGTGATTATAATCACAACCATTAGAGGTGCTCAGTAGCGCCTACTATGAGGATGCCCTTTTGACTTAAAAATTTCATTAAATCCTTTCTCAGCTGCACAATCTCATTGTTGGCACTATTCGCATAATCCGGCAGCCTCATATCCCTGACCATTTTAGTTCGCAGCCATGTCATAAAGAAGAGATCCAATAATAAGTTTGGAAATTTAAGCGCCCATTTAAGCATAGGCGGATCAATGGAAACGCCGGCTTGTTGTATGGCCCTTAGATACGTTTTTAAAGTGACTGTTATTTGGCGTGCCGTCTTTCCGGTTCCGGCTGTTTTGTTGCCCATTATATTATTTCCGGATTGCAAAATACTGAGCAGGGCAATGTCTGATACGGAATGTGTGATTAGATACGCTGGCATATCCTTTTTAATAACGTAGGGAAGCTTTGCTGTTTTAAATAATTTGGCGAGCTTTTCTATGCGTTCTGTCATTACGCCGTTCAATTCTCCGAATGCCGTTGCCGCTATGATCTTTGGCAGAAATCGAGGATATAAAACTCCCTCTTTAATCTGTCCGCCGAAGCCGGGAAAAGCGGGTAAAAGTCTATCCCCTACGATACCCAGCCACGAAGAAAATCCAATCGAATTATTAGTCATCGTAACTATATTTTTGCTTTGATTATCTTTTAGCGCTAATAAGGCTGATTCGGACCGATCATAACGAACGGTAACCAAAATATAATCGTATACATCGTCATTTTCGAGCGTATCTATGACCTTCACTTGTATCGATTTAACTGTACCTTTTTCTTTATATTGCAGGCCGTTTTCTCTTAAGGATTTAAAACGATTAGAATGGGCAAACAGGGTAACGTCAAACCCTGCTTCAATAAACTTGATGGCGTACATGCTGCCGATGACACCTGCACCGAAAATTAAAATTCGATTTTGTTTTGCTGACATTATAACACCCCTGCTTAGTAACCTTTTTTGATTATCCGACAACATGTTGTATGATGTGATCATAAAGCTTTATTATTTCTTGATCAACCATCAGTATTTTAGAATTTGTCGGATGATATTCTTATTCGCCAGCAGGAGGGCAACATGAAAAAGCAACCCCAAATCACGGAGAAAACAAATCAAAAGTTTGTAGAGGTTTTTTGTGAGTTATACAGCCAAAAGCCGATTGAGAAAATTTCAGTTCAGGAAATTACGAAGAAGTCCGGATATAACCGCAGCACCTTTTATCAATACTTTACTGACATTTATGAATTGTTGGACGCTGTTGAAAACGACTTATTGAATGACATGAAAAAAGAATTGGCGAATAAAGAGCTATCGATGCATACGGTGCAAGATACGCTTTATTGCCTGGACAAAAGAGAACATCTCCTGGTTCTTAATGCCCTTTTGGGCGATTATGGAAGTTCCCGTTTTTTAAAACGCTTAAAAAAAGAAATCAATTTGGGTCAATTAGAATTAAACGTTCCGCAAAACCATTCCTTAACGCCATACTTAATCGAATTTTACCTGACAACCTCCCTTACTTTGTTTCGTCTTTGGATCCAGCGTAAACAGGATTTATCATCAGAAGAATTTTTTAAATTAGTAGAGAACCTATTTTCAAGCGGGATTACGCCCTATTTAAAAGAATGAGTCTATCATTCAAACCACTCCCTAACCTACTCTTAATTGAAACTTTTAATATAGATATAACGTCTTAATTGAAGTTAATTATTTTGCAACAAAAAATTTGATCTTTTGGAAAGTGAGGAATTTAAAATGAAGTATATTAAAGGCATGTTCATTTTTTTAGCTTCAATCTCTTTTATTTTTATGGAATTCCAAAATTCTGCAAGCGCCAACGGAATTACCTCCCCTTCATTAAAGGTTCAATTAAACAATACTTACGTTTTATATTCTAGCCAGCAATTACCTTATGCATCTAATGGGAGAACCCTTCTGCCGTTAAGATTAATCGGAGATGTAATGGGGGCAACAGTTAATTGGAATGCGAAAGAACAAAAAGCAACGGTAACTATGGGGAAAGACAGCGTCATTGTAGTCTTAAATAAAAAAAACGCATTTGTAAATGGAATACAAAAACAAATGGACACAACATCTGTAGTAAAAAATTCAACTATTATGGTGCCTGCAAGATTTATTTCTGAAGCATTTAAAATCAAAATAGATTACAATAAGAGTTCAAACGTTGTCCATTTAACCGATTCTAGAATAATGAGTAGCCAAAAACTTAGTGTTATAGATGAGATGCAAAGAGTCAATGACGATTTCAAAAATAAAATCATTCCTTACAACTTTTCCTTTTTAACAAATAAAGATATTGAGAAGAACAAAATAACAGTAGACATAAAGAACGATTCAACCGCTAATATCATTGAAGGACAACTAAATCGAAATATTATATTTTTTGCAAATAATTCTAAAATTTCTTTTATTGGCACAAGAGGGATGATAGCTCCAGATGGTTCGACTGGCGTAAATACATCTAATATTCCTTCAAAAGGAAACTATACAGACGAAATTAATTGGGAGTCCTTAAACATTGTTCAAGGAGAACCATTAAGATATATTTTTGTTAATTATTTTGTAACAAAATAGATCTGATGAGTTGTTCAATAAAGATCGTTTTTTAGAATAATAAACTTTCCTTAAGCATGAAATTAACTCATCTACTTTTAGAAAGTCATATTCCTATAACTCAAATGAGCAGTTAACTCTGAGTCTAATAAAGCTACTTATGGGAGCTTCCCCTGCTTGTAAGACAGAGTTCAGACACTTTTTAGACTAAACAACCAGTTGCCGCTTCATTCTGGCAGCTGGTTCTTTCTTTACTGCCATAAAATTAAATTTCCTCACCTGAATATCTAGCTATTGCCTGAAAGGGTTCAAGTAGTCCTATTTCTCGAAGCGCTAGCTGTCCGGAATCTTCATGAATGTCCAGTGAACCGCCTCGTTTGGCGTTCTGGTCCGCTAATTTCACGTTCATAAATGGTTGAACGGATCCCCTTTTTCTGAAGAACAAGCGCCAGCATTAACCTGCCTGGACCTCCACCGATGATTGTAATACGTTGTTGTTCTTTTGTTGCCACACCAACCATCTCCTCAAAATAAGGTTACGAGTCATGATCCATACATTAACGTGCTATTATGAATTGAATATGAATGGGTTCGCCGTAACCAAAAAAATGCGCAAGACCCATTAGGTCTTGCGCAGCCAATCGCTCAAATTGAGAAACAGCAGGGAATAGATTCACCCGCGGAGGTATTCATGTCCAAGCCTTACTCCAGGCTTTTTAACCAGTCGCGCAGAACAAGGGCATGATTGTGCATCGGGTCTTTGGCGGCATAAATCAGAGTAACCTTCTGCAGAGCCGCCAAATCACGGATTTTTACTGCCGCCGCCCTCGGAACAGTCTCCTGTTCCAGCTCCAGCATGTAACGGTCCCTGAATTCCTCAAAACGTTTCGGTTCATGTCCAAACCACTTCCGCAATCCGGGACTGGGGGCTACGTCTTTCATCCATTCCTGGATCATGGCTTGTTCTTTGGCAACGCCCCGCGGCCACAGCCGGTCTACCAAAATCCGGAAACCGTCCTCGGCCTCATAGGGCTCGTAGATGCGTTTTATGGTCAGATGATCTGTGGGAATACGGCTCATTTTTCCTCTTCCTCTCTCCGGTTCATCTGCTTGTTCATCTTCCCCTCGATTCTTCCGTCATTATATCACTTGTTAAAAAATTTGCTTGCGCCGGGCTTCCTTTTCACTAGCCGCTTCCATTTCAAATCCAGTTAACTTCCAGAAACCATTCGTATACACGGTCCGGCCCGACCTCCGCCGCCTGCCCGTGCTCCCGGGCATAACTCAGATCGTCCAGAAAGCCGGTCGCGGGCTCCAGCGCCAGATGATATTGGCCCTCAAATCCCCCGTCATTGGCCCAAACCGATAAATAAGGCACTTTGTCTACCGGAAAAGCAAGCTCCAGGCCTTCCCCTCTCGCGGGATCATAGATTCCCGCCCTCCCGCTCGGCAGAGGGCCGGCGAAATAATATTTTTCAGCCGTTCCCTGCTCGGGGGTTCCCGTACGGTCCAGCCGGATGTCCGGACGATCCGCCAAAGGCTGTGGCCAGCCCCGTACGTCCCCTGTCCGGCCAAGCCGGTCGTTCGCCGAATAGGAGACGACGATATCGTTCAAACCTTGCGGAACGCGGATTTCCATGCCCTCTTCTATGCGGAACAGCGGATGGGCCGCCCAAAGAAAGGACATGGGCGTAGCGCTTAAGTTCTTTACCGCATAACCGATCCGAAGCCGGTCAGGGGCAGGGAAAGAATACGTTTTGCTCAGCAGATACGGAAGCCGGACGCCCTGGACCTTACAGTGCAGTTCACGTCCATCCGCATCTAGATTCGCCGACCAAGGGATCGACCATACCTCGCCATGATCGGGCAGTTCCACCTCCGTCCATGCATCCCCGGGATAACGGCAAGGATTGATAGTCGGAAACATCTCATCCCAGCCGCTTCCGCTGCTTTCCTTGAAAGGACGGCCATACCCAGGGACCTTGCAGTCCGCGGATTGGGTCAGCCATTCGCGGCCGCTCTTCCGGTTATAGAGAGAAACCATCTTGCTTCCGACAGCCGGAAGCAGGGAAATCCGCATGCCGGAAGTTTCCCCGATCCAGACCTCCACCCCGTTATGGCTGCTCTGGCTCCAGCTCGGCTTCATCGTTCCGCTGCCCCGGCCAGCGCCAGGTGAACGGCGGCTCCCTGATGATGCGGCTCCATGTCCAGAACCATGTTGAACTGCCGGGCAGCATCCTGCGGCCGGTTCAGCCCCAGGTAGCCAAGGCCCATCATGTAACGACAGTGGATGACGTTTTTGCGTTTCAGGTCTTCGTCGAACACCAGAAAATCCGGCAGGGAAACGGCAAAATAGTCGATTTTCGGATCATCGAACAAGTGCTGCTCCCCGTAATCCACCAGCTTGTTGAACCGGCTTCGCGCGGCCGGCTCGTTCCCCAGCTTGCGCTGCGCGAGCCCCTGATAAAAGATCATGTGCGGAGGCTGGTCGTTATAAAACATCGCGCTGGCCGGCTCGGACAAACCTTCGGAGGCCGTCTTGAAATTCGACAACGCCTGTTCGGTCTGCCCTAATTGTTCATAGGCGAGAGCCAGATAATAATGAATGTTGTTTTCCTGCGCGCCTTCGAGTTTGCCTTCGTTGATGTTCAGCGGGTATTGTTTAGCAGCCAGCAGCTCTGCCGCGGCCTGCTCCGCTTTTTGCCCCTGCAGCAGCTTTTTGGCCCGTTCCACTCGGGCAAATACGTATTGGGCCGGCACTTTGCCTTCGCCGCCTTCCCAGGGGTGGAAATGCCGCCCCAGAATCAGCTCCAGCGCCCGGTCAAAATGACCCAGCGTATTTTGCAGCGTGATGTATTCCAGATACAGGTCATCACGGGCATTGACGAGCTCCCGGTGCTGCTCCAGAAGCTGAAGGCGGGTTTCCGGAAGACTGCCGAGCTTTTTATGCAGCTGATCCAGCTCATAGAGCACCCTGGCGTCGGCGGGGTTCAGCCGGAAGGCTTGTTCGAGCACGTTCAGCGCCTGTTCCGGACGGTTCTGCTTGTTGTAATAGGCAAGCGCCAGATTGCGGTAAGGCGTGGCGAAACTTCCGTCAAGCTCTACCGAAACCTCCCAGCAGCGGGCCGCCTCTTCATGCCGTTTCTTGTCATACAGCAAATTGCCCAAGTAATAAGGCGCACGTGGATCCGTAGGGCGGTGCCGTGTCACATGCTGAAGCATTTGATAATCATAAAGCGTATTCGGAAAACAATAAGCCGGATCGGCTTCCGCCGCAAGCCGGTAATAACGTTCGCTTTCGGCCGTCCGGCCCTTCTTTTCACTGTAGTAAGCCTGATAGTACAAAAGCAGCGGAGAAACCTGGGCCCCCTCTTTTTCCGGATATAACCCCAGCACCTGCAGAGCCTCTTCATATTGCCCGGCATCCGCATAATCCTGGGCCAGGTTGATGAAATTGGCGGCTTCGCCGCGCAGCAAGGCCAGCAATTCCCGCAGGGCGGCCTGCTCTACGTCTGCCGCCCCGTCTTTCTGTTCTGCGGCAAGACGGAACCGTTCGTACCGGGAGCCGAATTCGATCGGGTCCAGGGAGATCGTCTCCGCAGCTAACTGTCCGGCTTCCTGCAAGCGGCCAAGCTTGCGGAGCAGCACTATTTTTAAGTGGCGTGCTTTAAAGTTCCGGTACTGCATGTTCAGGGAGCGGTCGATCAGCTCCAGCGCTTCTTCATAACTCCCCTTCTCGGCGGCAATCTGAGCCAGGTGGAAATATCCCGCAGGCTGCCACACCGCGGACCAAACCGACTTGTAAAAGGCGGTAAAAGCTTCCTCCAGCTTTCCCTGCCATTTCAGGCTTTTTCCCAGGTTGAAAAAAGGTTCGCTGTCATACGGGCGGGCATTGTGCCGCGTCAGCGTTTCGGCCGCTTTGCGGAAATACGTTTCGCTTTCGGCAAACTTCCCCCTGCGCAGCAGCAGCAAACCGTAAGCATTGTTCAGCCGAATATCGCCCGGATCCCGCTTCAATCCCTCCAAGTAATAAGGATCGGGTTCATAAGTCGCATGGCGGTATTGCTCCAGGTGCTGACCGGCCAGGAAAAGTGCTTCCGTATTCGGCAAATGTCGAGGTTCGCCTATGGCTTTCGCCGGCTCGGGAACCGGTTTGACTTCCTTCGGCAAAGGCCGGAACGAAACCAGCTCGCGCCCTTCGCGGTCGTAAACCGTTACCTGGACATCCGTCTCCCGTTCTTCCCCGCTCAAATGAACCGTGTCCTGGAAGGTTTCCGTCGGCGACAGGTTTACTTTTCGTTCTGCGTAGGTTTGATTTTCGCCCTGGATGACGATCCTTGCCTGCTCGAAACGGGAAGTGGCGTAGACCTGAACCTTGGCTTCCCGCCCTTCGATTTCAAGGTTTACAGCTGCATCCAGGGAAGCGTTTTTGACGATTCCAATATGTTTGTAGGGCATGAAATACTGCTTGAAGCTTTTTTCTTCATAAGGATGGAGCCAGCTGAAGTCCGGCTGGTTATCGGTATAAACGCCGGTCATCAGCTCGATGTACGGGCCGTCTTCATCGGTCAGATTGCGGTCCCAGGCCTGCCCGAATTCGCCGTTGCCCCAGGTCCACTGCTTTTTACCCGGCGATACATGTTTACTCGCGATGTGCAAAATTCCGGCTCCCGCGCCATGGTCGTAACCCCCGACGAAATTAAAATCCGAATGGTATGCCATATAGGAGGTCGGCACCGGAATGTTGCTGTATTTGGAAATGTCTACGCCGGCGGAGTAGTCCATTTTATAATAGGTGCCGGTTGCGATCGGAAACTTGGACACGTCTCTTTTTCCGTGGTCGAATACGGCATGGACGTCCGGAGGAAAAACGGATTGGGTGTGGTCGTTGACAGCTACGGCCGGGTTGGCCCACCACAGGAAGGTCTGCGGCTCGGCGGTCCGGTTATACAGCTGGGCGTGGATCTCCAGATAAGCTTTGCCCGGATGCAGGGTAAACCCCGTCGTAACTTTGGTACCGTACATCCGGTCCGTTTCGCCGACCCAGACGGTTTTGCTCCCGTCCTTGTTCGCTTCGATTTTGTACTCTACAGGACCAAACGTGTTCGGCCGGTGATGCTGAGGCCAGTTAAACTCGATGCCGCCGGAGATCCATGGACCGGCCAGCCCGACCAAAGCCGGCTTAATGACCCGGTTGTAGTACACGAAATCGTAATTGTTGGTTTTGTCGAACGCACGGTAAATCCGTCCTCCGATTTCAGGCATGATCTGGATTTGTACGTATTCGTTCTCCAGAAACACAATTCGGTAGGATTTCAACACTTTGTCGTTTTCGATTTTATCAATAACCGGATGCGGGTATACCCGGCCCGAGCTGCCTTGATAGACACGTTTCTCCAGAAACATCGGGTTTTTATCCGGAAGGCCGGTTTCGTAAGTCGGAATTTCAACGTGCTGTTCCCAAACCTTCACGTCAGCTTGTACGGAAATGCTGGACATGTTTGTCATCCTTTCTGATTAGGAAATCGCTTTCTTATTTCTTATGTTACCTGCTCCCCGGCTCTCCCTCCATTAACGATCTCATGGAATTGATGGATTATCTGATGATTTTTAATAGAATTTTCATTGACAGAAAAAGAGGCATGAATCATAGTTAAAGTATGGATACGATAAGAAAATCAGAAGGATTCGCCGCACAAAAGCTTATTGTTTTGCCGGACGATATACTGAATAAAGCTGCCGAACACCCGCTCGTCGCCCCGCTTTATGTTACCGATACAGGTTATTTCCCGGAAGCCAGGCATCATTACCGGGAACGGCCGGTCGGCATCGAGGCCTATATCCTCATTTATTGCGTGGAAGGCGAAGGCTGGGTGCAGCTGGAGGAGGGCAGAAAACAGACTTTGCGCAAAGGTTTCGCCGTGGTGATTCCGGCTGGAGTCCCTCATCAATACGCTTCTTCCGAAACGCATCCCTGGAGCATTTATTGGTGGCATATGAAAGGCGAACATGCGAAGGTTTACTTTGAAGGGTTCGACTGCCAGTCCGCCCCCGTCCCTCTTGATGTTGAACAGACCTCCAAGCTGCTGCAGCTGTTTGAGGAAGGTTTTCAGATTCTGTTGAAAGGGTATTCGCTGAATCACATGATTTACGTTTCGCAGCTGGCCTCTTATGCGGCGGTTCTGCTCAAGCTTCCGCAGCTTCGTTCCCCGGGGGAACGCCCTGCCGCCAATCCGTCGGCCATCGACGAAACAATCCGGTTTATGACCGAACATCTGGAGGATCAGTTAACTCTGGCGGAGCTGGCCGCACATGCCAATTTGTCGGTCCCGCATCTCACCCACCGCTTCAAGAAAACCACCGGTTATTCGCCGGTCGATTATTATTTGCGGCTGAAAATCCAGCGGGCCTGCCAGCTCCTCGATCTGAGCGACCAGAGCGTCAAAGAGATCAGCCACAGCCTTGGCTTTAAGGACCCCTATTACTTCTCGCGCCTCTTCAAAAAAATCATGGGAAAACCCCCGACCGAATACCGGGAAACCCGGAAGGGATAGGCCGAGGGTTTTCTTCAAAGGAATTACTGTTGTTCGCGGATGCGGTACATCAGGCTGTCGAAATCGCCGCGCAGCGGCAGCTCGATCCCGATGTTCATCAGGGCGCGTCCGCTCCGGACGCCGGAAAGTCCTTCTATGGCATAGGATCGGTCCGGGTTAAGATTTTTCAGGCGAAGGCGCGGCAGCGGTTCGCCCAGCTTCTGCGAATGCAGAAACGCAAACAGCACATGCTCCGTGGCATCCCCGCCCGAGTATTGGACCGCGGTGACCCCTTTATCTTCCAAGGCGGTCAGCCGGTATTGGTCTCCAAATTGGATCAAATGGCGGATCCGTTTGTATTGGTCCACGTATACGGCCGTCTCCGACATCATCTCGTCGCTCCATTCGTTCAGGTTGGAGCCGATGCCAAGCGTCCCCATCATGGCGCTGTGGAACCGGTATTTCAGAGACACATGGCGTTTGTTCATGCCGGTCGGCGATTCGGTCACCCAGCAGGTCATCATGCGCGGGGCGTAAGTATAAGAAAAACCTTTTTGAATGCTCAGACGGTCGAACGCATCCGTGTTGTCGCTCGGCCAGGACTGGTCCGCATAACGGAAAATGCCGAGATCGATGCGCGATCCGCCGCCCGCACACGTCTCAAACTCGACCTGCGGGAATCTGCGCCGCAGCTCAGCCCAAATTTCGTACAGGGTGAGCGCGTGGCGGACCCAGATTTCCTTTTGCCGGTTCAAGGGGCTGCCGGACCTGCCGGGTTCGGTGATCGTGCGGTTCATGTCCCATTTGATAAACTTAATGTCATGCTGCTCCAGGAGTTCGGTCATGAATTTTAAAATGTAGGCCTTCACCTCCGGCTTGGAAATATTGAGCAGCAGCTGGTTGCGCAGCTCCGTTCGGTCCCGGGTTTCAAAGTGGTACACCCAATCCGGATGCTTCCGGTACAAATCGCTGTCCGGATTCACGGACTCCGGTTCGACCCAAAGGCCAAACTCCATGCCCAGCTCTTGCACCCGTCCGATCAGCTCGTTTAAACCGTTCGGGAACTTCTCCTTGTTGACGTACCAGTCGCCCAAGCCGGCCCGGTCATGGTTCCGTGCGCCAAACCACCCGTCATCCACGACAAACAGCTCCACACCGGCTTTGGCGGCCCGTTCGGCCAGCGCCATCTGATCTTTGGCGTTGACGTCGAAATAGGTGGCTTCCCAGGAATTATAAAGCACCTTCCGCGTTTCGCTCCGTGGCAGCACGTACCCGTATTGGTAACGGTGCAGCTGCCGGCTCATACCGCCAAAGCCGTCCCGACTGTAGCCGCCTACGAACACCGGCGTCTCAAAGGTCTCTCCCCCGGCAAGCAACCATTCGTGGTCGAAATCGTTAATGCCGCCCGTCACGCGTACATGGTTAAAAGCGGTTTTCTCGGCGGTCATTTTCCAGTTGCCGCTCCAGGCCAAAGCCCCGAACCAAACCTGGCCGCTGTCCTCCGTTGCCGCACCGCCGTCAATCGCGAACCAGGGGTTGGCATGGCTGTCCGTAAAACCTCTGCGGGATTCGATCACTTTTTTCCCTTCGGTGAGCAAGGTGCTGCGAAGCTGGAATTCGCCGGCCCATTTGCCGGTTACGTGGGTCATCCGCGTTTCCGGCAGATAAGGCAAGCTCCACGCCGCGGACTGCGTATTTTCCAGAATGATTTCCTGATCCCCGGTGTTTACGATCCTAGCGCTGCGTTCGATCAGATTGTATTCCGGAATGACCTGGTAGACGAGATGCGTTTCAAGCGGATATACCCGATCCTTGAGCGTGACGATCAACGTTTCTTTGCCGTCCTGTTCCGTAATCGCATGCCCGGCATAATCGACGCATAAGTCCCGCACGCCGTCCGGCATGCGCACCTTCAGGGAGGGTTCCGTATAGCAAACTCCGCCCCAGAAGCTGTACTCCTCCGCTTCGCGATCTACCTCCGCATCAAACGAACTATGGGAAGAGGAGCGAAGCAAAGGCGCTGCGTCTTCGATCGACACCGGCTCCCCCCAATATAAATGCTGCAGTTTCCCTTTGTCATTTACGCCAAATACATAAGAGCTGCCCGCCGTTTGAATCGCAAAAATGCGGTTTAGCTCGTCAAACTGAATAGTCAAGCCGAATCATCCTTCCTTCGTTAAATAAACAAGCCCCGAATAAAAGGGAGAAAAAGACGGCCGTCTTTCTTCTCCCTTGCCAGTCGTTCAATGACAGCCGGTTAGCTGTTCCACAGCTCTTGGCGTTTTTTGTAGTTATCGGTGTAGATTTTCTCCAGCTTAGGCAGTCCGGCCGCATCCACTTCTTTGATCATCTGGTTGTACAGTTCCGTAACTTGGTCCGTGGAAGGAGCAAGAGCCATTTTCAGGAAATATTTGTTGACCGTATCGTTGACCTTAGTCTCCATAATCGCTTCCGGCGTGCCGCCGGCAGGTCCGAGGCTGTCGTAAGGCGCCGTATCAAACGAGGTGTCCGCCAGATTTTTGATCGCCAGATCAGTTACAGGATCCGTAGAGTAACGTCCGATCAGGTCATAAGGCGTGCCGTCTTTGCCCGGACCGTTTTTGATCATCCAGGTCCATTTGCGGATGCCGGTCGTGCGGGCAGCTTCATCCCAGTTTTTCTTGAAAGCGTCCAGCGTTTCCTGACGAGGTACGTGTTTGCCGTCCTTCATGTCCCAATCCTTGCCTTCGATGCCCCACATAAGCAGGTATTGCCCTTCTTCGCTGGCCAGAAAATCAAGCAGCTTGATCGTTCTGACCGGATCTTTGTTCGTTTTGGTAATGGCTATGCCGTCCCAGCCGAGGGAGCTTTTAGGGCCATACGTCGTTTTGTCCGGATCTACGCCTGGCGCAACCACTTTGTATTGGTAAAATTGGCGTTCGTCCTGCTGCGCCGGGTCGCTGGCTCCCGCTTTAAGCGCCGTGTTGGCGTTGCCGACGTTCCAGAGGGCTTCCGCAGTCGCAAAGACGTTGCCTGTAGACAGCTTTTGTTCATATTGCTTCGTTTTCAGCGTTGCCCATTCTTTGTCGAGCAGCCCTTTTTGGTACAGGGAGTTCAAATACTTTACCATTTCCAAATATTTCGGATCGCGGATATCCTTCTTCAGTTCGCCGTTCTCCTCGTAATAAGGCATCATGCCGAACATCCCTTTAAAAGTGCCGGTTACGCTGCCGATGTTTTCGCCGTTCAGCGTCATCGGGATGCTTTCTTTTCCGTCGATGGTTGGGAATTTCTCTTTGAACTTAACAAGCAGGTCTTCGAATTCCTGAGCCGTAAAAGGCTCGCCGTTCGTGAGCTTGTCGCCCACGCCCAGCTGCTTCGCCAGGTCCATGCGCATCATGAAGCCGAATACCGGATATTTCTCCAACCCGTACCAGTTGGCAAAATAATAGTTTTTCCCGTCGTCGCTCCGGGTTTTCTTCAGCGTGTCCCCGTACATTTCCTTGATGTGCGGCGCATATTTGTCGATCAGGTCATTCAGCGGAATCACCGCGCCGGAGGCGATATATTTGTTCATAATATCGCTGCCGCGGTCCAGCATGACCACATCCGGCAAGTCGTTGCTCGCCAGCATCAGGTTCAGCTTTTCGACCGGATTGCCGGTCGGCTGCTGGACTTCGATGGTGACACCCGTTTTTTCTGTAATCGCTTTCGCAACAGGATTGTCGAATGGATCCCCCGTGTTTTTGTCAAACCAGGTTAGCGTAATGGGCCCGGTGCTCGCCTCCCCGTTTGAACCATTTGTACCGGAGGAAGAAGCCCCCTGGTTGCTGCCGCATCCCGTAAGCGCTGCCAAAACTAAAACTGCCGCTGCGATGGCCGAAAACTTTTTCATCGTTTAACCCCTCTCTTCCGTATTCGTGTGAGCCGTAAATACAAGTTCATTGTAAAAATGCCGGAAGCATTAATCTATAACGCAATGTTACAATCCATGATGGAAAACGTCTTTCATCGCAAAGCCTTGCCGTTTACGTTTGGATCAAGAGGGAGCCGGATGGTCACGGAGGTGCCGATCCCGAGTCTGCTGAACATGTGAACTCCGTACTTTTCACCGTACGTCAGCTTGATGCGTTCATCCACATTTCGGATGCCGTAGCCGGATAAATTGTCCGTTTTGCTCAACGCCTGCTCCAGCTGCTCCGCCGTCATGCCGATGCCGTCGTCGATCACCTTCAGCAAAATATCCGTTCCTTCCTGCTGCAGCTTAACGACGATATTAATGCCGCTTTCGTCCCAGATGGCATGATTGATGCAGTTTTCGATAAAAGGCTGAAGAATCAGCTTGATGGTCGACCTGCCGAACAGCGTTTCATCCAGTTCATAATGCATATGGAGTTTATCCGGAAAACGGATGGCCTGGATCGCCACGTAGTTTTTGACGAGATTGATTTCCTGCTCGATTAAAATAATCCGTTTGCCTTTATTCAGGGATACCCGGTAATACTTGGCCAAATAATTGACCATCTCGTATACCGGCATGGCCCCTTCCTTGACCGCCAAAGAAGAGATGGAAGACAAAGTGTTATAGAGAAAATGAGGATTGATTTGGGCCTGCAGCGTATTCAGCTCCGACTCTTTCATCGACAGCTCTTTCTCGTATACGTCATGGATCAAGGACTGGATTTGTGCGGCCATTTTATTAAACGCAAAAGACAGCTGCCCGATTTCATCATGGCCCATCGGTTTGATGGAAAGCCGGAAATCGCCCCGTTCCACCTTGCGGATTTGCGACAGCAAAATTTCGATCCGTTTGGTGATCACCTTGCTCGTAATAAAAATCAAAAGCGTTGCGGCGGCGATGGCGATGGCCGAAATCCAGACGATATGCGCAGTAGCCTTGTTCGTGTTCGACAGCAGCTCATTGTAAGGCGTTGTGATGACGATTTTCCAGCCGTTGCTGAGCGATTTGTAAGTAAAAAAATGCTTTTCCCCGCCCATGACGGCGTCGAATTTCCCCTCCCCGTCCTTGAGCTGGGACTCGATCGGATAAACGTCAAACAGCTGATCCGTGGTCAGGCTGCGATCTCCCGTGCTGATGACCTGACCGTTTTCGTCTATGATATAAACGCTTTTTTGATTGTTTTCTTTCTCGATCAGCGAATAAAGCTCGCTGCTTTTGATATCCAGGGTCAGAACGCCGTAGGGATGCTTCAGGCTGAAATAACTTAAGGACCTGGCCAGCGTGATGTGCGCATCCGCCGCTTTATAATCGGCCGAATGGGTATACACCGTATTTCCCGCGGCATCCAAAGCCCGGGTTTGCAGCGGATCCGGCAGCTCTTCCATATATTTGACGAATTGTTCGTCGGTATAAAGGGTTTTGTTATTCGTATAGATGGTGATCCCCTGCAAATTGGAATTCAGGATCATGATGGACGGCAGCAGCCGGTTAATATAATCAAAAGCGTCCAGGTAATAATAGGCCTGCTCGTATTGGGTGGACAAATAATTCCGCAGCTGCGCGTCCATGTAAATGCTGGTCGACAGCTGCTTATAATAATCCAGCCGGTCCTCCACGTTCGCATCGATCTGATCCAGCGTGCTGCTGATGCTCGTATATGCCTGCTGGGTGATCGTATCCCTCGTTGAAGTATAAGAGTAGAAAACGAGCACGGAGAATGGGATAATAAGCACGACCAGAAAAATAAAGAAAAATTTGTTCCTCAGGCGCAGGTTCGCGAAGGCTCCTTTGCCGAGGAGCGGAAATCTCCGTTTCATTGCCCCGGGATGCCCTTGCACCGGCTTTGGCTTTGGTTTATAAACTCTTTCGGTATTCATTCGGCGTAACTCCCTGGTTCTTTAGGAATAAGGAAATAAAATACGAAGTGCTTTCATAACCGACCTTTTGCGCGATGTCCTGAACCTTTAAAGAACCGTCCGCCAGCAGCTGTTTGGCTTTGTCCAGCCGGATTTTCGTCAAATAATCATGGATGGTAATCCCTTTTTTCTCTTTAAAAATAGACCTCAGGTAATTGGGCGACAAATAAACCTGTTCAGACAGGCTGTTGATCGTGATCGGTTCATGGTACGTCTGGTCGATTAGCATGCAGACCTGGTGCACCAGCTTTTCGTTTTTATCCGTAAACCGTTCGCCAAGCCGCTCCATCGTTTGCCGCACTGCCTTTAAAACCCGGGCTTCGATCTGGTGGATGGTCCGGGCGTTGTAAACCGAATAATACAGCTCGCTGCGCTCGTATCCCTTCGCGGGCTGATGAAGAATTTCCTCCTCCACCCGCCCCATCAGATGCAGCGCCCAATCGCAAACCGTTTTGCGTCCGGCATGCAGCCGGATCAGGATATCCGTATATTCATGGATGAGCTGCTCCGACGTTTCGTCATCCAGCTGATTCACCGCTTCCAGCCATCTTCGCTCCGGAAAAGGAGGGATCAGTTCCTCGTGCAGATTGGCGCAAGGGTTCTGGCGGCGAAGCACCTTGCCCTCTCCCGCATAAAATTGATCGTTAAGGATCCGTTTGCTGTGTTCGTACAAGGAAGCCAAGTTCTCCAGGGGCTCCACTTCTTCGTTGGCCGCAAGGGTAACCGGGAGAGTCAATTGTTCCCGCAAACGGGATGACCATTGCTCCGCCAGGTTATAAACAAAAGATGCGCCAGTGCCGGATATGGACACGGATGCGGATTGAGGGTCCGCCTTTCGCTCCATAAAAATGCCGGCTTCACCTTCCCGCACAGGCACGACGATTCCCTCCATATGATGTTCCGCAAGCAGCCTTTCCGCCAAAGGTACAAACGCCGCCAGCGCTTCCTCCAGGGATTTCCCTTGATCTTCGGCAGGCTCCGAAGCGGGATGGACATCACAAAGCATCAGGCTGTAGGAAGGCGTCTCCTGTCTGCGGGCCAGCTTGCAATAGCTCTCCGTCAGATTCCGCACTCGTTCCGGACTGCGCTCTTGGAGCAGCTCCTTTAAAATGTTCGCTTTCGCGGCCTGGATAGAGCGGTTCTTAAGTCTCACTTCCTCGCATTTCTGCTTCACCTTTTCCATAATCGTCACGATTTCGGTCAGGTCCAGCGGCTTAAGCAGGTAGCCTACGGCCCCTACGTTCAGCGCCGATTTCACGTAGGTGAATTCGTCATGCCCGGTCAAAAACACGAGCTGCATCCACTCAAAACGTTCGCTCACCTGCCTCGCCAGATCAATCCCGTTCAGAATCGGCATCTGCACGTCTGTCAGCACGATATCCGGCTGGATAACTTCGATTTTCTCCATGGCGTCTTTGCCGTTCACCGCCGTTCCAGCGACATAGATGCCCATCTCTTCCCATCGTATATAATCCCGCATCATTTCAAGCTCAAGCGTTTCGTCATCAACCAGAAAAATGCTGTACATCGCTGTTTCCCTCCTCACTGGCTTCTCAATATTATAGCGCTTACATTATAGAGCTTTAATGAGACTTTAGCATGAAAGTTATTTTCAGGCATCATTCGTTAGAATGTCATATCGACACTGGTTTTTTGACGGCTCTATAATTTTACTAACTTGAACTTGCGAGGTGCAGCAAAATGAAAACCTTTACAAACGTGCAGGAAAATCCGCCGCTTCCTACTCTTGCAGTCCCTAAGCGGAAAATATGGACCCGATTCAAGCAGCAAAAATATTTGTTCCTGATGATGCTGCCCGCCATCGTGTGGGCGCTCATTTTTGCCTATACGCCTATGGTCGGATTGTACATGTCTTTCGTCAACTATCAGCCGACGCTTGGCGCTTTTTGGCAAACCTTGTTCCACAGCGAATTCGTAGGGTTCAAATGGTTCGATTATTTCTTCAGCAACGGCGATTTTCTCCTGATCATGCGGAATACGCTGGCTTCAACGCTGATTACCCTGCTTTTTTCGTTCCCGATGCCGATTCTGATCGCCATTGCGATCAATGAAATCAAAAACGTCGCCTTCAAAAAAACCGTCCAGACCGCTTCCTATTTGCCTTATTTCATCTCCTGGGTTATTGCGGCAAACATCATCGTTACCCTGCTGTCTTCCGACGGAGCGATCAACGGCCTGCTGAAATTCCTCCATCTGACGAAGGACAGCATCTTGTTTCTGCAGCACGGCCCTTATTTCTGGTGGATCGTCGCTTTGGGCAATACCTGGAAGGATATGGGCTACAGCTCGATTATGTACCTGGCCGCCATTTCTTCGATCAATCCGGAGCTCTACGAAGCCGCCAAGGTGGACGGAGCCAACCGGTTTAAGCAAATCCGCTACATTACGCTGCCGCATTTGAAGCCGACCATCGTCATTCTTCTGATCCTCGCACTCGGCGGCATCCTGAACGCGGGTTTTGACCAGCACTTCCTGCTCGGCAACGACTTAACCAAGGATTATTCGGACGTCTTGTCGACCTATTCCTTCCGCTACGGGATCCAGAACGGCATGTTCTCCTATGCGTCCGCAGTGGGCATGTTCAGTTCCGTCGTCGCTTTCATCATCGTGGTCATCGTGAACTCCATTGCCAAAAGGGTGAACGGACAATCCCTATTCTAAAATTTTTGACCGGAGGGGCTTATTATGAACAGCAGCAAAACGATCGCCGAACGTCTCTTTGACGCCGCGCTTTATCTTTTCCTGACAGGCATTTTTATCATCACCTTCTACCCGTTCTGGAACATTCTCGTCATCTCCCTGAACGATGCGACGGATACCCTAAAAGGGAATCTTTACTTCTGGCCGAGATCGCTTACCTTTGAAAGCTACCGGACGATTTTTCGGAATCCCGAGATTTGGAGCGCCCTGGAAGTGACCGTGCTTCGCACCGTCGTCGGAACCCTTCTATCGCTCTTCTGCATCTCCATGCTGGCCTATGCGCTCAGCAAACGTTACTTGGTCGGCTGGAAATACTTCTCTTTCTTTTTTGTATTCACGATGTACTTCGGCGGAGGGCTGATCCCGAGCTACATGGTCATCAAATCCGTCGGGCTGATCGATTCGTTTTGGGTATTTATATTCCCGGGACTGATCGGCGTGTTCCTAATGATTCTGGTCCGCACCTTTATTGAACAGATTCCGGGCGAAATCGAAGAATCCTCCAAAATAGACGGGGCCAACGACCTGCAGATTTTTTTCCGCATCGTGATGCCGCTTTGCGTGCCGGTTCTCGCCACGATCGGTCTGTTCCTGGCCATCGGCCACTGGAATGCCTGGTACGATTCTTACGTATATACCTACAAGCCAAGCCTGAAGACGCTGCAGGCCGTGCTGGTCAAAATCCTGAATCAATATCAAACCGCCGGCATGATGTCCGACGCCCAGCAGCTCGCGCAAAGCTCGAAACAAATCCCGGTCTCCACGGAAAGCATCCGCATGGCCACAACGATGGTCGCCACGATTCCGATTATTCTGGTCTATCCGTTTGTGCAGAAGTATTTCGTAAAAGGCATGATGATGGGCGCTATCAAAAGTTAACGGAAAAAATGAAGCCAAGAAAACCTTCCGCACCCTGGCGTGCGGAAGGTTTTTTTAATGAGAACACGGAGAAGCGAGCGGACAACTTTAACCTCAGTTTGACAGCAGTCCGAGGATTTTCAGGCCGTTGCCTTTGCTTCGTTCATTCCGCTGTCCGGTATTCCGCAAAAGGACGCTGATGGGACCCCGCTCCGGCTGCAGCGGAAACAGGATGGTCACGGGCCGGTAGGCAAGAGGACACCACTCGTCAAACGGATTTACTCGCTTAAACTCCGCTCCGTTAACCGAATATTCGAAGCTGCCCGAATCCGGGCCGCAAAGCAGCGTTGCGCCTGCGCTTTGTCCCCAGGTTTGGAAAGCAAGCTCCGCACCCGGCAGGCTCGTATCCAGATGGCTCGAATCGTATCTCCAGTTCATGACGGGAGCATTCGCATCAAGAGTTGTCCGGCAAAAGCCTGTTTGGCTAATGAGCTGGATCGGCACTGAGTCCGGAGCTTCCGTACTGCCTTCCAGACCGGAGGCTGTTTGTTCCCCTATCGATTCAGCAAATTTCATTCCGGCAAATTCATAATTGGAGGTTTCAAGCGGTTCTGGCAGGGGTTGGGCTGAAACGTTCGCTTCCGGAAAGGAAGGGCTTCCGGATAAAGCAACCTCCAAATACTCGCGCATATAACGGGCATAAAGGGCATGACCATCATCATTGGGATGATACGTATCCGGCGCCAGGTCCGTCCATTCCGTTTCCCCGGCTTGAAGCCGGTCATAAATTCTTCTCGCGAAATTGACGCTTGGAAGCCGGTAATGCTCGGCCACCTCCTCCTGTACGGCAATGTAAAACGGCAGGGTGCCGGTCAAATTTTTCTCCGCCGCCGTATAAACAAAGCAGATATCCGTCTGCGGGGACAGACGCCGCATCTGCCGCACGATGCCCTCGATGCCGCGTATGGATTCTTCCCTCGATAATCCATCATTGCCGTCGTTGACGCTGAATTCCACGAAGAGCAAATCAACAGGCCCAAAACGGAGGACGTGCTCCTGCAGCCGGTGAGCCCCGAAAGCCGAATTCGTTCCCCCTACTCCGGCATTGATGCTTGCGACCAGGTTTTCGCCGTACCTTTCAGCCAAATAACGGGCTGTCAGCGCCCTCCAGCTGGTCTCGTCACCGTTTGAGGCTCCCGCTCCCTCCGTAATCGAACCGCCCAGAAAGACGACCCGGAGCGGTTCCCGCCTGCGAAATTTCCTATTCGTATGCGGCAGCCCGCAGCGCATTTGAATGCCTTTTGAATCCAATTCCATATTCACCACTCCTTAAAAAGCCATCCTGTTCTTCCTGTAAACTTAAAACCCCCTCTGCCGCCATGCGAGACAAAGGGGGCCGTACCTTATTCGAATCTGCCTGTCGGCAGTTCTTTAATTTGTAGCAGATTTGCTGGAATCGTAGGCTTTCTGCAGAATCTCAAGATAACGTCCCAGCTGGAGTTTATCCAGGCCGCTCACATAGCTGTCCCAGTCTTTATTCAAATCTTTGCTGCCGGTAATGAATTGGAGCGTATTTTGATCGATATAGTTCTTGATATTCGTTTGCAGCATGCTCAGTTCATCCGTTTCGGTTGGATCCACCCAGATCGACCAGAACGGGAACAGATCTTTCGGCTCCTTGCCCTGGTACAGCAGCGTCGCTTCATACAGTCTGCGTTCGTATCCGTCCGGCGAATAGATGTCCTGGTCGGCTACAAAGCTGTCGCGGTAGCTCTTAGGCATATACATGTGTGACATGCCGCCCCAACCGTAGTTGGTAGGACCTTGGCCCGAAGGGTAGCTGATGGAAGCAAACTGAGGCGTTACGCCGTCTCCAAGCGCCTGCTCGCCTTCCTTCGGTTTTCTCCAGCCTTCTCCCTCCTGTCCGGAGTTGGAGATCGTCTGGCCTTCCGGCGTATACATGTAATCCGCGATTTTAATGAGTGCGATCTGCGCTTCCTTGCTGGCTTTGTTGGTAATGACGAACTTGGCTCCAGGAACGATCCCGCCGTCATTATGCGTAGCATAGGAAGCATGAGGACCGGTCAGAGGCGGAACCGGGTTGTAGTCTTTGGTGTTTGTGTTGACAAAGATCGCCGGATGCATCCCGGCGCCGGCTCCCAAAATTTCCGCGCTGGCGTTGTCGCCGATTTTGCGGAAAGCATCGGCATTTTGCGTAAAGGCACCCGGATCGATCAATCCTTCATTATAAAGGGATTTGATATATTCAAGCCCTTCCTTCCATTCAGGCTTATTGGCCACCGAATCGACTTTGCCGTCCTTAAGCTGCAAATAGTTATTGTCATCGTCGTAGATAAAACCGTTCATCAGGAACGGAACGACGTGAACGCCAAACGTTTCCGTAGATCCGCTCAAAGGCACTTCGTCGGCTTTGCCGTTGCCGTTCGGGTCCTGCGTTTTAAACGCTTCCAAAACTTTTTTGAAATCTTCGGTCGTCTTCGGCATCTGCAGGTTCAGCTTATCTAGCCATTTGGTATTGATCCACATTTTGTTCGGATAAGAGCAGTGAAAACACTCGGCATAGGCTACCAGCCCGTAGATGTTGCCGTCCGGCGCGGTGATATAGCTGCGCAGCGAAGGATTCGATTCCATAGCAGCCTTGATATGCGGAGCGTATTGGTCGATCAGGTCATTGAGCGGAACAAGCACGCCTTGTTTCCCGTATTTCAGCAAATCGGCAGGCGTAAACTGGTCGATGTATTCGGTCAGAAAATAAGCGTCCGGGTAGTCTCCGCTCGCCAGGGAGATCTGGCGTTTCTCCTTCGCGCCGTCGGTAGGAATGACCTGCCAGTCAAACTTGACGTTGAACTGCTTCTCCAAAAATTTGCTGAACGTATTCGTTTTAAGATCCACGCCGGATTCCTGCTGCGCAAACACGCTGACGTCTACCGGCTTTCCGCTGTCGGCGCTGCCCGAGGAAGCCTTTCCGGAATTGGAAGACGCGCTGTTATTTCCGCCGCCGCAAGCAGCAAGCAGCAAGCAGCACGTCACCATCAAGCTGAACAAACTCAAGATTCTTTTTCTCAAATCCGACCTCTCCTTTTTTGTTCAATTTCTTGGTTTAACCTTTAACGGATCCCACGAGCATGCCCTGCACAAAATGCTTCTGAACAAAAGGATAAATGCAAAGCACCGGAAGGGTTGCCACGACAATCAGGGAATATTTCAGCAGGTCGGACAAGTGCTGCTTCTGCACCATCTCTGCCGCATCCATGGCCCCGGCGCCGTTATTCAGGATGATGATGCTCCGCAGGATGAGTTGGAGTGGAAACAGATTATCCGATTTCAAATAAATCAGCGCATCAAAATAGGCGTTCCACTGGCCAACCGCGTACATGAGCACAAGTACCGCAATGATCGGCTTGGACAGCGGAAGCACAACACTCCAGATAAAACGGAGATCGCTGCAGCCGTCAAGCTCGCTGGCTTCCAGCAGTTCATCGGGGATGGAGGACTGAAAGAAAGAACGGGCAATGATAACCTGCCAGACCCAGATGGCGTTCGGAATCAATAAAGCCCACCGGGTATCGATCATGCCGAGCTCTTTAACCACCAGATAAGTAGGAATGAGACCTCCGCCGAACAGCATCGTAAAGGTGACGAGCACCATAACGACACTGCGCCCGTACAACGTTTTTCTGGAAAGCGGATAAGCGATCATGATCGTCAGGGTAACGCTGATCAAAGTGCCGACAGCCGTATAAAACAGGGAGTTGGCGTAGCCCGTCAGAATCAGCGGCGTTGAAAACAAAGTTTGGTAGCCTTCGAAGGATATATCCACCGGCCAAAGCCAGACCTTGCCGGAAGACACCGCATCCGGGCTGCTGATCGAACTGCTCAGGATATAAATCAGCGGGTACAGCACGGCGATCAGGACGAGACTGAGCGCCGTATATATAATTGCCATCAGCACGCGGTCGCCAGCGGAATTTTTGATACGGTACGAATTGGAGGCGGCCGCTGCGGTTGAAGCCGTAAGTTGTGAGGCCAATGCCAGTCCCTCCCTTCTACCAGATGCTGTTGTTCGAAATCCGTTTGGCTAACGAGTTCACGAACACCAGAAGCACAAGATTGATCACCGAGTTGAACAAACCAACCGCAGTAGCAAAGCTGTAATTTGCATTCAGCAGCCCCATTTTATAAACATAAGTCGCGATGATTTCCGAATTAGAGGTGTTAAGCGGGTTCTGAAGCAAATAAATTTTCTCGAAGCCAAGCGCCATGATGTTCCCTACGTTCAAAATGAGCAAAATCGTAATCGTAGGCAAAATGCCCGGCAAATCCACATGGATGATTTTCTGGAGCCTGGAGGCCCCATCCACCTTGGCCGCTTCGTACAGCACCGGATCAATTCCCGCCAGCGCCGCCAAATAGACTACGGAAGCATAACCTGCGGATTGCCAGAGGTCCGACCATACATAGATGGAACGGAACATTCCCGGCTCCCCGAGAAAATTGATGGAATCCAGACCCAGCGCATTCAGCGCCAGATTCACGAACCCCAGCCGCGGAGCCAAAAACAACATGATCATGGAAACCATAACCACTGTTGAGATGAAATACGGCGCAAAGGTGACCATCTGCACCAGCTTCTTGAACTTGGCGTGCCTTACTTCATTAAGGGCAAGCGCCAGCAGGATCGGGATCGGAAATCCGACGAGCAGCTGATAGAGGCTGATTAATAAGGTGTTTTTCACCAGCGTCCAGAAGATCGGATTTTCGAAGAACAGCCGGAAATTTTTAAATCCGATCCACGGGCTGCCCCAAATTCCCTTTGTTACATTGTAGTCTTTGAAAGCAAGCACAGCGTTTGCCATCGGGTAGTATTTGAAGATGATGAAGAACAGAATGGGCGGAATCAGAATCAAATACAGCTGCCAATGCTTGGCAAAACTTTTGCGTGCGACATTCAAATAAATCCCCCCTTCGAGTTAGGTCTACGCTGAAATGATAGCGCTTTCTACAGGGTTCATTGTAGGTCCGCCGGGCTGTTGTCGGGTAGGTACAATTCCGTTTTTTAGGTACCGTTCTCCCTGTATGAATGGGGCCAATCGCTTCTGCGGCGTACATTTCCCGCGATAACCGGTCCCGCCCTGCCTCCGCAAGATTGTCCGATAAACCAAACAAGCCCGCGCTACCGCGCGAGCTGCCTGTAAGCGCTTGGCGAAACGCCCATCACTCTTTTGAAGGCTCTTCGGAAGGAATGGGAGCTGTTATAACCCACCATTTCGGAAATTTCATCCACGGTATAAGGCTTTTCCCGAAGCAGCTTAACCGCCTCTTCCATTCGTATCTGTTCCAAATAATCGGATAAGTTGACCCCCGTTATCTCTTTAAATAACTGCGAAATATACTTTTCCGGGCGTTCCGCCTGCTCCGCGATCCGGTACAAGTTCAGGTCCCCGTCCGAATAATTTTCCGCAATAAATTGTTTGATCTTCTCCACGGTTTGGATTTGGCTGTCGCTTTGTTTGCTGGTCACCAATACACATAGAGCGGACAAAATTTCGCCGAATTCCTGCTGGGCGGTTTCCCATTCGCTGCCGGGATGAATGTTCATCGTTTTCTGATAAAGCTCCGCATAATGCTCCGACTCCAGGAACACTTTCTGGTCCAGCAGCTTGATCAAAGTTCCTTTAAGCTCGTTGATGAACTGGACTTTCATGTCCGTAAGCAGGCAGCGGTTTTCTTTGTTCAGAGCTATTATGGTGCCGAGAATTTTCTCCGCCTCTTCCAAATCCCCCGCACGAACCGTGCTGATCAAACGCTGCTCGACGTCCAGGGGATAATAATAACTGCCGTTTCCCTGCCTGGAGTCGCTGAACCAGGCAATATCTTTATCCTCTTCCGCCGCCGCGTATTCGGCCGTCTGTTTCGCCTGTTCAAACGACTGGCCGATATCCTGAATCGAGGAAAAATAATCGCCAAAGGCGGCGGTCAGCTTGATTTTATATTCGGCATAAGCCATGCCCAGCACTCCGCACAGCGTTTCTTCAAGCTTGGTGCGCAGTTCTTCAGGGTCCTCTTCCTTTTCGTTATTCATCCCGCCCAGGCAGATCAGGACCATCCGGTCCGAGCCCAAGTCCGTCACGTACATCGACGGCTGGCGGCCGCTGAGCATTTGCTTGACGAGCAGACGTGCGGCGTACAATTCATTCAGAATATCTACGCTGTCCAGGTCCGGATAACCGTTTACCCGTAAAACCCCCACATAACCGCAGTGGGATTCCAGCTCCGTGTTGGATTGGGCGGCCGCGGCCAGTATTTCCGGCCTGGTCTCGAATTCCCCGTTGATCAGCCGTTTGAGGAAGCCGTCCCTTACCATGGGAAATTGTCGGGCTACCTCCGTCTCCAGCTGTTTGTTCGCTGAAATCATCTGCGAAATGTTGCCGTGCAGAAAATCAAACTCATTCCGTCTCCGGCTTGCCGGTTCGTCCTTCTGCACCTGCTCCTTAATCATGGCAAGCAGCCGGTTCAGCGGCGCGCTGTTCCGGTAGGACAGGATAAAACCGGCCAGCAGTCCGATCAGCAAAGCCGCTCCCGTAAACAACCAGGTAATATGTTTGATCCGGATGGCATTTTCCATCAATACTTGTTTGGGAATCCCCGCCCGGTAGACCCATCCGGTTTTTTTCGAATGAATGGTGATGACGAGATCGTCGTCGAGGAACCGGCTCACCTGCCCGTTTTCCGGAGCCAGCTCAGATGATACCGCTTTCATTTTATCCGCGCTGATGCCCTGCAGACTGATAGGCTGGCCTTTCTCGTCCGTGATGGAGGTCCAGCCTCCATACCTCTCTATCCAGCCCGAAAGCAGATTTCGGATGTTTTTTTCGTCGATCGTAACCACGACTACGGCCGGCGAAGCCCCACTGAAGCTGTCCAGCGGAAGGGACTGCATATAAGAAACGGCTGCATACCGTTTATCTTCAGTGACCATGGTGTCTAGCGGCGAAACTTCGCTGCGGTGGGTTTCATGCAGCACTTTATTTTTCCAGCCGCTCAAGGACATATTTTCATAATGATTGGTTTGGAAGTAGGATTCCGGCTTGTAGGTGGAGCCCTTCGCCAAAATCACGTTGTAATTGTTCAGGTAGATAAAGTAATTTTGCAAAAAATCGTTCGTTTGGCTGAACGGGGTCACCTGTTTCATCAATTCCCAAATGCCAAAGACGTTTACGGCGCCGCCTGCGGCCGGTTTCTCGTTCATCAGCACGTTCAAGTCCTGATTCAGCGCAAGCTGCCGGGTAAAACCCTCCACCTCCGCCATCCGCCTCTCCAGAATTTCCTTGCTTTTGTTCAGTTCCGTCAGGCTGTTCTCGATGGATAACGATTCCGTAACCGAAATAGAGGTTCGATACGAGAGATAACCGGCAAAGCTAGGAATCACCAGGATGATCAAATAGGAAACAAGAAAACGCCGGAACATTTTGGATTGATTCAGCACCCGCTGCGTGTTTTGCAGCATCCGTTTCGAATTTTGGAGCAGCTTTCCCGAATTGTGCAGTTTCTCAATCGATGGCAAACGCAAAAGCCTTTCCCCCTTGAGTAAAAAGATCGAATTGGACCGGAACCGCAGCCGCCTCCGAAAGGCAGGAAAAACAACCCGGCCTGAAAGCCTGCGGTTGTCTTCTGCCCTATTTACGGTGAGGGCGCGTCCTGAGCAGCGAGCGATCACCCAGTCGCCGTCAATGAAGGATTTGAACGCCCCCCGCGGCTGGAATTTCCCCAAGCTCACCATCCAGCCGGACGGCTTCTCCTTTCGGCAATTCCAGCCGGACCTGCTTCTCCCGGTACCGAATCTCTAACGAGCCGTCTGCAATCAAAGAACGGATAGAGACGCTATGAAGTTCTCCCCCCTGCCACTCGAGGCCGACCTCGTATCCGCCTTTCGCCCTTAAACCGCTGATCCGGCCCTCTTGCCAATCCTGCGGCAGCGCCGGCAGCAGTTCGATTTCGCCTGGACGGCTGTGAAGCAGCATTTCAGCGATAGCTGCGGTTCCGCCATAATTCCCGTCTATTACAAAAATATTCGTTTCCGCCCCTGCAATTCCTGCTTTTGAAAACGTTAACAGGTTATCCAGGCACAGTTCGCCGATCAGGTGAGAGATGTGCTTCAAAGCCCGGCTTCCGTCCTGCAGCCTCGCGAAATAAACCGCAAACAAAGCCGCCGTAAACTCTACGTCCTCCAGATCGCTTTGTCCCATCCGTTTCTCGAGCGTAACCCTGGCCGCCTCCGCAAATTCCGGCGTACGCCGGGCATCAACCTGGTTGCTTGGATACAAGGCAAACATATGGGCCAAATGCCGGTGCTCCGGCTGGGCTTCCTCATAATCCTCGAGCCATTCCTGGAGTTGGCCCTGTTTGCCGACCTGGAGAGGAGGCAGCTTGGAGAGCGCCGCTGTCCACTGCTCCTGCAGCGTTTCATCCTTGCCTAAATGGCGGGCGGACCGCAGGCAAAACTCCAGCAAATCCCTCACCAGCACCATGTCCATCGTCGGCCCCATGGAAAGCTGCTGCCCGCCTTCCTCCGGTGTGGCGGGATAAAAGCTGTTCTCCGGCGAATTCGACGGCCCCGTAACGAGCCAGCCATACTTCGGATGTTCGGTCATATAATCGAAGAAAAAAGCCGCCGCCTCCTTCAACACCGGATATGCCTGATCTTCCAGGAACCGTTTGTCCAGCGTGTAATCATAATGCTCCATAAGATGCGTAGCGATCCACAATCCGCCCGTTACGTTCAGTCCCCAGCCGGTCTCCCAGCCGGGCACCGTGAATCCCCAGGCATTGGAGAAGACATGGGCCACCCAGCCGTCCGCGCCGTATAAATCCCGGGCCGTCGACCGCCCGGCTTTGGACAGGTCCTCCACATAATTCATAAGCGGCACATGGCTTTCGCCGAGATTCGCGATCTCCGTAGGATAATAATTCATTTGGGTGTTAATGTCGAGATGGTAATCGCAGCTCCAGGCCATCCGGTTAGCTTCCCCATCGTTCCAGATGCCCTGCAGGTTCAGCGGCAGGGGGGAATCCTCCCTGGCTCCGGCAATCGTCAAATAACGCCCGTATTGAAAAAATAACGCAACAAGCGCCGGGTCTTCCAGCTCCCCGTTTTTGAAACGCCTGATTCTTTGATCCAGCGGCAGCCAGGCGGCGGCTGTTTCTCCCAAATCCAGCTTCACGCGTTCAAAAAGAGGGGCGTAATCGGCCGCATGCTCCTGCTTTAGTCGCTCGTATCCTTTGGCTGCCGCCCTTTCGATTTGTTCCAAGCTTCGGGTCTTACAGGCTTGATCCTTCTGCTTATAATCCGTATTCACCGCAAAATACAGGATCGCCTCGTCCGCGCCGCTGACCTCAAGGGTTCCGCCCGATTGGCGCACCGACCCTCCGGTAACTGTCACCTTCACGGCCCCTTCGCTCCGCACCCCGCAGCTTCCATCGCTATGTACGGATTCAACAGCCCTCCCACGAAAAACAAGCAAACCGGCGTCCTCGGCATCCTGCCTGGCACATTCAGACCGGAACTCATCGGTACGGCCTTCGAGCCTCAACGAAAAATGAACGCCTCCAGGCGACGCGCTCCGCACCCTTCCGATGACCAGTCCCTCCGCGTGCGTCGCAAAAAGCTCCCTCGTCAGCGACGGCGAAGCTGCGGCTTCCCCTTCAAGACCTCGCACTTCCGTCCGGATGATTGCCTCGTCAAGATCCAGCTCCCGGTAGATCGACGGCTCCCCGCCGCTTCCCCCCCGCTGCCCATCCGAACCGGACGCTCGGAACTCGATAACAACGTCGCACAAGCTCAGATTCGTCCCAAAGTTTTGTTTGGCGGGCTGCAGGTAACGTTTCGCCAGCCGGTCGCCGCCGGCAAAATCCCCGGCAAAAAAACGGCTTCTCATCTCATCCAAGGCGGCTTTCCCGCCGGCGGCCCCCCGGATATATTCCGGCTGTCCGGACCAATAGGTCACTTCCGTCATGCACCAGATTTCCTTTAGAGCCTCCGCAATCACTACCGCTCCGATTCTTCCGTTGCCGGCCGGCAGTCCCTGTCCCCAGCCGCTAGCCGGCGTATCGTACCAAAGTTTGTTTGTAGACATCGGATATCCCTCTTTCTGCCCATAGTAAGGTTTATGGATCAACCGCGCTCCGCCAGCCAACCCGCTTGCTCCTTCAGCCTAAAAAGAAAGCGGATTCAATGGTGAATGGAGTTGCCGAATGATCCGCTTAATTTTTCTTCCTCTTTCCGTTTCATCCGCAAATATCGTATCATTGGAAGCAGATCATGTCTTTGCTGGATCATTCATTGATTTGACGAATTATCCGGTAATTTGGATTTATTCAAATATGATGGGAGGCGCAGAGAAACATGAAACGTTTAGCCGAAATCCGGCCGTATGTTGGGGATTCGATGAAATATATTTACGACGGCAGCAGCAATGAAAAACTCAGGATATGCGGCGTATACGCCTTTCATTTATTTACGGAGGGTCCGGGCGAAATGGAGATCGACGGAATCCTTTATCCGATTGAACGGGGCACGCTCATCTTTCTCCGTCCGGGCCAGCCGCATGCTTTTCACATTTCCCCCGAACGTCCCTTAGCCTCTTATAATCTGTATTGCGACTTGTGGGAACGTCCCGCAAAGGCTCCCTATAGCCGGACCATTATTTATGCGCCCCTGCCTTTCCTTTTGGAAGATAAAGCGGCGGAAGAGGAATGTGGAGAGCTTGCGATTCTGCCGCAGGTTTATTCGCTTCGCGCCTACCCGCATCTGTATGACGGCTTCCTTCAGGTGGCGCGGGCTTTCGATGAGCTGGAATTGTACCGGCAGGAGGCGGTAAACAGCTATTTTTACGGGTGGCTTTTGTCCTGGTTTAACGTCCTGCAAACCCGGCAGCCGAGCGATTACCGGATTGTCCGGTTTCTGGAGCAGCTGCAGGCTCACCCGGAGCGCCGGGATTCGATCGCTGAGTGGTCCAGAAGCTGCGGCTTAAAGCGTACCTACTTCCATGAACTTTTTCTCCGGGAAACCGGGCTGACGCCAAAGGTTTACCAGCATAACCTGCTCATGAAGAAGGCGGCCAACCTGCTGCTTGAAAGCGAAATGAGCGTGACCCTGATTGCGGAAAAGCTGGGATACGGCTCGATCCACCCTTTCTCCAGACACTTCAGTTCCTTCTACGGCCTGACCCCTACCCAATTTCGAAAAAATCCGCAGCCCCGGCCATAAAAAAAAGACCCTCTTCATTTGAGAATCTTGATTGACCGAAATGCAGCACTCTGGCCGCTCAATTACCGGTCTTATTAGCGTGTTTTAGACTTTTCCATTGCTTTTATTTACCTTTGATCGTCGACCGTGGCGCTGCTGTTGTTAGCCTCCAGTTCCGTAACCGGATCATAGGGCGCTCCAATTGGCGTCCCGACGAGCAAGGCGATATCCGACGCGTTTTCCGGAATGCCCCAGGAATTGCCCGAGAAAACGAATATAGCTCTATCTACAACGAAACCTCGGGTGTTATACACGACATTGTTTATGATATTGCCTGCGGAGTTAGGGTTCAAATAAGCTGGTTGTCTCAAGCTGTAAAAAATGTTTTCCTTCACAAGCAGGTTGGTTACATTGCCTTGGGTCAAAAATCCCCGGTTAACTACCCAGCCTGTTGAAGGTCCGGCTTGTGGCGGACCAAAAATCGTATTATTGGACAATACGTGATTAGCCCCAGCTAACTGAATGAACTCAACAGCATAAGGAAGATTGCTGGTAATCGTTAATCCGTCAATCGTAATGCCGCTGCCCGTCACAAGGAAAGGAATCACCGCTGCCTGCAGGATCACCTGGGTGTTTGGATAACCCTGCAGAGTGACTCCTGCTTTGTTGATGGTGATTTGTGCCGTCAGCGGGTAGCTTCCTCCCAAAATATGCACCTTCCCCGTTGGCGCCACAGCGGTTACGCCCTGCTGAATCGTTCCGAAAGGACTTGCTTGACTTCCGTTTCCGCCCATAGCGCCAGCTTGCACATAGACATTAAATGGATTGGGTTCAACGGCACCCGTCGGGCCGGTAGCTCCCGTAGGACCGATATCCCCGGTGGCTCCCGTTGCTCCCGTCGGGCCGGTTGGACCTGTCGGCCCTGTAGGTCCAGTATCTCCGGTCGCCCCTCCTCCCGGACCGGGAGCTCCTGTTGGCCCCGTCGAGCCCGTTGCTCCGGTTGATCCTGTTGCTCCGGTTGCTCCCGTAACTCCAGTTGGTCCCATCGCTCCCCTAACCCCGGTAGGTCCCGTTGCTCCCGTAACCCCAGTTGGTCCCGTTGCCCCTGTTGCGCCGGTAGGTCCCGTTGCCCCTGTTGCGCCGGTAGGTCCGGTTGGTCCCGTTGCTCCACCGGATCCAGCCCCGGCTAATTCAGAGGTCACCAGCCGATGCACGCTTACCAGCTGATTGTTGGCGTTTTTCCCCCACATGGAAATTTCAACTTCTTCCGGAGAGGTTCCAGTGATGTTAAAATCAAATTCAAAAGCATCTACGTCGGCAGGATAAGTTCGGACAATCGCCTGATTTGCCTGAATCGGAAAATATTCCAGAACATATGCGGTTCTTATTGCACCCAGTATATAACCGGTTACTCCTGCCGTAGCCGAGTTAGTCTGACTCCGGTTTGTAAAACGCAGCGCAACCTGCTGGGTTGGTCTTAATCCGGTTGAAGCGTCAATCGCGTTATCTATGGGGCCAGAACTGTAAAATGTCAATGTTTCTACTCCTTTCGCCTAATTTCTATACATGACCGCAACGCTGGAGCTATAATTCCTTTATTGTTGCCCTTTAGCATCGAGCTAAATATTCCCCCCATCTCCCTTTTACTTTTTAGTAATTAATATATTCAAAAAACGCGCAAAGAGATTGGATGATTGAAGAGTGCAGCCGCCTATTTTCAGGGGTTAACAAAAAAAACATAGCCATAGGCCGTCTGGGACACAGTCTCTATACGGGCAATGACACGGCACAATCTCCTTTTTCCTATACCGCGCCATTTATGCCTATCCCTCCCCTTCTTTCTGCTCCGCCTCGCTGGAAATACCAAGTACCGATTCAAAATATATTTTATTATGCAGCATTCTTTCGTCGGCAGGCCTGTACTTAAGAGCTTGCTCGTTATGACTGTAAGCCAGCCGGTGTTCTCCCAGATGGTCATAACATACACAAAGCTGCAGGTGAGGAAGCCAGGTTGAGTAGACCATGTGGGTAAGCCCCAGGTGTTCTGGAGGCGGTTTTAGTTGAATTGCGAGTTCATACCAAAATACGGCGGAGCGGTAATCTCTTTCATTCAGAAAATAATAACCGAGTCTGCAGCAGGTTTCGGACCGCGGGCTGCTGTATTGAAACGTGCGAAGCGCCGACTCAAGCGCCATCTGCTTTTGACCCAAATGAGTGTAACCGTCCGCAAGCTTCCCGCAGGCCGCAATATTGTCTTCCACCCAACCAAGTCCGGTAGCCAAAAAGCGGTTATAATACGAAATGGCTTTCTCGTATTTCCCATGATCAAGAAGCTCATTGGCAAAATAATATAAATCCCTAGGAGAAAAATCTTCCCCTGTCCGTTCCCGCTTTTCGTAAATGTTCAGGTTCCGGTCTCGGTCATGATGAAGACTGCCGTGCGTGACGGATACTTCACTGTTAAGAATATGTCCCCAGACCTCCAAATACTCGTGTACGGGACCGATCCATTTAAAACCTTTGGATCTTTTGACCAAGCGGTTGCGGCGCAAGCTTGAAATAACGTTCCCGAATTCATCGAAGGCAAGATCGTATTTCATCGTCACGGAATCCACGGAAGGGTCCAGCGTTTTTTTTAGCTGGGCAAATTTCACGCGGTCGGGCTCCTTTAATACATCATCCGCATCCAGCCATAAAATGTAAGGTTTTGTCGCTTTACTAAACGCATAATTCCGTGCTGCAGCAAAGTCCTGGATCCATTCAAAATCGTAAATCCGATCCGTGAACCGGCTTGCGATTTCTTTGGTCAGATCGGTAGAACCGGTATCCACGATATTAATTTCCTCTACCAAATCTTGCACGGAGGTTAGGCACCGGCCGATGGTGTCCTCTTCATTTTTAACAAGCATGCATAAACTGATTTGGATCACACTTTATCACCTCACCTTACTTATATTCCAGGAAAAGATATCCCGTGTGCCCGTTATAGAATCCCCTCTGTACTGTAATAATCCATTTTCCTGGCCCCTCAGTTCCTTCTATGGCCTGATGACCCCGACCTAATAGAGTCGTGATTCGCGGATATAAAAAAAGAGCCCATCCTCTTCGGATGAGCTCATGCGCGCTGGTTTAAAATTTATTCGCTTTTCTTAAGCCCCATGGCCAGCATAAGCTTGTCATCGAGTTCGGTATTTTCAAACATGCCGGAGAACAAAACGGAGTTTTTGCCCATAGCCGTTACAGGAATGTCAACCGCCGTGTGGCCGGACGTTGTCCAGTCCACCATAAATTGCTGGTCGGAGCCTGCAATGCTGAACGGCCCGTCTTCTTTGGAAATGCCGTCGCCGGATTCGTCTTCCGTATCTTCCACCGGTTCGATCGAGAAGCCGCCGGTTTCATGGTCGGCCAATACAAGCACAAGCGTATCCGGATTTTGTTTGGCAAAATCTTTAGCGACCTGAACGGCTTTGTCCAGCTCCTGACCCGCTTTGATTGTCAGCTTGGCATTGTTCGAGTGGGCCATTTCATCCGTAGCCTCCTCTTCCACCATCAGGAAAAAGCCTTTATCGTTTTTGGACAGGGTGCTGATGGCCTTTTGAGTCATGTCAGCCAAAGGCACCACCGGATTGTAAAGATCGCCTTGGCCTTCTTCTCTTTGCTGGAACATTTCTTCGTTCGCAAACAAGCCAAGCAGCTTGCTGCCCGTAGCCTGGTCAAGCTCGGCTTTGCTGCTGACATACGTGTAGCCCAGCTCTTTGGCTTTATCCACGAGGTTGCCCTGCGTTCCTTTGCTCTTCTCGGACGGATCTTCCGCAGGTTCATCCGGGAAAACGCCTGCGCTGCCTGCCGGATACCAGAAGTCTTCTCCGCCGCCCAAGATCACGTCCAGCTTGCTGTCATTCAAATATTGCAGCGCGATATCGCTTTGCTTGCCGCGGTCTTCCACATGGGAACCAAATGCGGCGCCCGTTGCATCCGTTACCTGGCTGGTCGTCACGACGCCGGTGGAAAGTCCGGAATCTTTCGCGTATTCCATAATCGTTTTGACGGGTTTCTTGTTTTCATCCACGCCGACTGCCCCGTTGTAGGTTTTAACACCGCTCGCATAAGCGGTTGCCGAAGCTGCGGAATCCGTAACCGGAACCGTCGAGGAAGTGTGAATCAAACCCGCGTAAGGCATGTCGTCCATGGCCAGCTTGCCTGTAAGGCCTACCGTAGCCAACCGGATGGCATTGCGCTGGGCTGTGCCCATGCCGTCCCCTACAAATAGAATTACGTTTTTGGTTTGTGGGGTATCCGCCAGGACGTTGTCCGATGCTTTAGGAACAACAAAACCGGTAATGGCCAGTACGGCTGCTGCCGTTACGGCCGCAGTTTTTGTGAGGCGTTTTTTTTGGCTCAATTTCATTGTAGTACCCTCCTAATTGGTTTTATTATCCAAAAAGTAGAATACCTTTAGTAGATTAATAGAATATATCCTCTATGTAAAATAGTGTTAAACCGACAAAAATAAACCGAATCCGAGATGGATTCGGTTTATCCTTTTGATCTCTTTTTGTTCTCAAAGGCGATCTTCCGGTTCCATAATCAACGATGCTGCGTGTATGGATTAGCCCGGCTGATCTCCCGGAGCTCTTTCAAAATTTCGGCATCAAGCGGCTCGATGGCCGCCGCGCCGAGATTTTCATCCAGTTGGGCCAGCGAGCTTGCTCCGGCGATTGCCGAAGCCACGGCCGGCGCAGCCAGACTGTAACGAATGGCGAGCTGGCTTAACGTGCCTTTCCCTGCCGCCAGCTCGGCAAGCCGGCGTCTGATCTCCAGCAATTCAGGCTCGCTGTAGTCCAAATAACCTTTGGCGGCCTTAGCCTGTCCGCTTTCAGCCAAGATGCCGCTGGCCACCGGCCCGCGGGCAATCACGCTGATGCCCCGCTCCTGCAGCAGAGGCAGGACTTCTTCTTCGGCCCGCCGGTCCAATAGGCTGTATTGATTCATAACGCTGACGATAGAGGAACGCGACGCATATTCCCGGATAACGTTCGGCCGAATCGACGAGATGCCGTACTCGCGGATCACGCCTTCTTTCTTGAGCTGTTCGAAGGCCTCGATCGTTTCCTCAATCGGGTCTTCGAGCGTTCCGCCATGAAGCTGGTACAAATCGATATAATCGGTTTGCAGCCTGCGAAGGCTTTCCTTCACTGCGGATAAAATGTAAGCTTTGGAAGCATCCCATACCCAGCCATCCTGGCCGGGAACGCGGCGGTTGCCGACCTTGGTCGCCAGAATAACCTCCTGTCGGCGGCCTTTGACGGCCTTGCCGACAATTTCTTCGTTTCGGCCGCTGTCATATAAGTCCGCCGTATCCAGCAAATTGATGCCGCGATCTATCGCTTCATGGATCAGTCTTACGCCCGGCTGCTCCTCCGTCCCGATGGACATGCAGCCAAACCCGATTTCGGAGACGAATAAATCCGAGTTTCCGAGCTGATTTTTCCTCATAAATCCTACCTGCCTTCCGCTTCAAAATAAGGATGAGCATTACAACGTGTGATTGGTGGGAGGAGGCTCCTTATCCGGCGTTTTCCTGCCGTTCTGCTTGACCAGCCAAACTTCCTGGCTAATGAAGATAAGCAGCATCAGCAGGCAAAACGCCGCATACAAGCCCGTTGCCAAACCTATGTTTACCTCAGGCATAAGCACCGCCGCTCCCAGAACCCCGATAAGGCCGATATAGGACAACATGCCCCATACCGAGGACCAGCAGTATTTTCTGAAGCTTAACGAAGAAATGGACGCCATTAAACAGATTAAGTTATTCGGCATGATAGGCAGCGTGCGCAGCAGGATGATCGTCCAAATCCCGTAGCGCTCCGTGTACTTCTGCCATTTTTCATACCGTTTCATTTTTTTTAGCCACTTGCGCTGTATCCAGTCCGATAAAAGTTTCTCGCAAACTACATAGACCAGTATCGTGCCTAACGTACCCATTACCCAGCTGACAAGCAGACCTTCTGCAAGACCAATGGCCGAAATGTTGAGCATAATCAGGGCAGCAAACGGATAGAGGCCGACAAAGGACTGAATGAGGGCTAGAGGAATCGTAACCAGCAGAATAGAGTAACCATCCAGCTGCATGGTTTGAATTAACCAGTCAATAAATTCCTCGGGGTAATTCTCCATAAATATCCCGCTCCACAACCTAAACAATGAATTTTGGTACTGATTCATCATAACCCAAAAACGTCATTTTTGATATTACTTACCCATTCGGCGAAAAATAAAAAGCCGATCCTGAAACGATCGGCTTTGGTTCAAATCCGGTATACCTTTATTCCGTAGGATGTTTCTGCCCTTTCCACATAAGGACCTTTAGCCAGGCAGGAGAAGGATAAATGGCTTCCCCGCAGACAGAGCAGCTTGTCCCCTGGCTCGAGTCCCCATAACTTCAACGTCGGAAGCGGAATGGTCAGACTGTTGTCTTCCTTAAGCGCTACCCAACAAAATAAACGTTCCTTAAACTTGGTAATGCTCCCCTCTTTAATGGAAAAGTTCTGCAGCTCAGGAAGGCTGGCAAATACCGCAGCCAGCGGTGAGTTGGGGATAAGTTCCTTGCACATGACATTGAATCCGCTGGATGTGTTTCTGCCGGACATAAGAATGACAGGGCCCGGAAGAATACCGTATTCCTCCAGCGCCTGCTCCGGCAAATGCAGGGAGCCGTCTAAGCCGATCAGGCTCCAAGCGTATACAAACTTGCCGCCTTTGGCAGTCATTGACATGATATCGCCTCCCGGGAGTTTAGAGAAACTTGCTTGCCTCCATCATCCCTTATCAAAAGAAGGTCCCGATATGACATCTGTCACTTCTGACAAATCCACCATTCAATCGACAAATTCTTCAACTTTCTCAGCCAGAAAAATCCGGTAGATCCGCACGACCGTCACCTTCACGATCATATACAGCGGTATAGCGAGCAGCATGCCCAGAATGCCGGCGATTTCGCCGGCAATGAGGATCAGCACCACCGTTGTTAACGGATGAATATTAATGGTTTTCCCATATACGTAAGGGGCGATCAAATTGCCTTCAATCTGCTGGGCTACAAATACGACTACAACGACCCAGAGCACCATGCTCGGGGATTCGGTAAAAGCGACGATGACGCACGGAATGGCGCCAAGCAAGGGACCGAAATAAGGAATGAAATTAAAAATCGCGCAGATGATCGCCAGCAGCAGCGGATAAGGCAGCCCGATGATCACGTAGCCGATAAAGCTCAGTACGCCGAGCAAAAAGGAGCTGATAATCCGTCCCGCAATAAACCCGCTTAACGCGTTATCAATCTCTTCCGTTACATAATTGGCATCCTTGCGGTATTTCGAAGGAATCATGCGTACGACGGCTGCCGACATTTTCCCATCTTCCTTCAGCATGTAATACAGGACAATCGGCACCGTGCCCACGACGATAAAAAATCCGCTCAGGAACGAAATAAAATGCGACAAATAACCGCTGATGGTTTGCAGCAGCTCGTTGGTATACTCCGTTATTTTACTGGTGAATTGTTCATTGTCGCTGTCAAACATCGAAAAATATTTGCTTTTCTGGATCTCGTTCAACTGTACCGTCAGCCCGCTGATCAGGTTCGGCACGTTGTTGATGAACTGCTGGATCTGATTGCGCAGCGGAGGCCAAACAACAAGGAAAAAGATCGTCAGCAGGAGCCCGATCGCCAAATAAATGACAAGCACGGAGACCACCCGGTTCACCTTGCGTTTGTCCAGCAAATGCACGATCGGACGGAGCAAATAATATAAGAATACGGATACGCTGACCGGCACGATCAGAATGGAAACCAGCGTGACGACCGGATTAAAAACAAAACTGATCTTGTGGAGCAGATAGATGATCGTAAGCACCATGATGATGCCAAGCGAGCTCTTGAAAAAAGTGTTCTGCGGCATGCTTATCCCCCTAGTCCTCCGAACAAGGCCCGGGCAACGCGGCAGGCTACAGCTCCGGATTAGAATCCAAAGCAGCGTCAAGCAGGTTGTCGAAAGCCTCGTCGCTTTCTTCTATAAACGCATCTACCGCAAGAAGCTTCTCTTCTTCTCCCGGCTCCGCATGAAAATGAAGGCTGTAATCCCACTCCTTGCCCTTTTTGCTGTAAAAGGTTATCTCGTAGGGCTGGCTGTGTCCTTCAACTTCAAATACCGTTTTACCCAGGAAGGCCCCTTCCGAATCCTTGCTCATTTCCGCGTTTTTAATCATTATGTTCATTTGTTTCAAAACTCCCTCATATCTTTAGTCGGTTCTTCCTTATTTTTCTCCAGCCATAGCTGCATAATACTTAAAACATGTTGAATGTCCAGCGGCTTGCTGACATAATCGGAGGCTCCTGCCGCCAGGCATTTCTCCCGATCCTCCTTCATCGCTTTGGCCGTTAAGGCGATAATGGGCAGGCTGGTGTAGCCTAACGTCGTGCGCATTTCGCGGATCGCCTGATAACCGTCCATCTCCGGCATCATAATATCCATGAGCACCAGATCGACCGGCTGCTGGGAAACGGCATCGAGGCTCTCATAACCGTTTTGCGCAATAACCACTTTCATTTTCAACTTTTCAAGGACGCTTGTTAAGGCATAAACATTCCGGATATCGTCATCCACGATAAGCACGGTTTTGTTCTCGAAGGCAGTCGTCAGGATGCCGCTATCCTGAATATCCGGCTCTGAAAGGCCGATCCTTTCCGCAGCGGCCGCAGCCTGCGTTTGCCCTAACGGATCGTATCCCTGCGGAAGCATGACGTTGTCATATCTCAACAGATCATTAGCTGCGGTTTCCGATATCGGCAAATATAAGGTAAACGAGCTGCCGAATCCCGGCTCGCTTTCCAGGGTGATATGACCGCCGAGCAATCTGGAAAGCTGCAACGAAATGGATAAACCAAGCCCTGTCCCCCCATAACGGCGGGATGTGCTTCCTTCCGCCTGACGGAATGCCTCGAAGATCATCTCTTGTTTCTCAGGCGGGATGCCGATGCCCGTATCGCGTACGGTAAAGGCCAGCACATCCACCGGAGCGGCGATTTCAGGAACCATAAGCCCGTCTTTCCGCTGGATCGAAATTGCTACCTGCCCCTGATCCGTAAATTTGAAGGCGTTGGACAGCAGGTTTTTCAAAATTTGTTGAACCCGCAAGGAATCGGTCCGGATGCTTGCAGGGACTTGTTCATCCCAATAGATCATGAACTCGAGATTTTTTTGCTTGGCGATGTTTTCAAACTGTACCTCCAGGGTTTCCAGCATGTCCTTAAGGGACACGTCCATGATCTCCAGATCCATCTGACCGGCCTCCACCTTCGACAAATCCAGGATATCGTTGATCAGGTGCAGAAGATCGCGCCCCGAGGAATGAATGACCGAAGCATAGTTTTTTTCATCCTCCGTCAAATTGCCGGTTTGATTCTCGGACAGCAGCTGCGACAAGATCAGCATGCTGTTCAGCGGGGTCCGCAATTCATGAGACATGTTCGCCAGGAATTCCGACTTAAAATTGGAGCTGACCTCCAGTTCTTTGGCGAACTTCTCCAGCTCCTGCGCCGAATACTCCGCCAGGCTCTTCTGAGATTCGAGACGTTCATTGAGATTATGCAGCTCTTCCGCCTGCATGGTGAGCTCTTCTGTCTGTGTTTGCAGTTCCTCGGCCTGGGTTTGCAGCTCCTCCGTCTGGACCTGAAGTTCTTCGTTCACCGCCTGGGATTCCCGGTAAAGATGGTCAAGCTCCATCCGCGTTGTAATGGAATGAACAGAGGAGCCGACGGTGGCCAGCAGCTCTTCCAGGAACCGCTGTTTGCCCGGCGGAAGCTCTTCCATCATGCCGTATTCGAGGACCGAAACCACTTCGTCTTCAAACAGGACAGGCATTGCAGTGAGCTGACAAGGGACGATTCTGCCAAAGCCGGATTCGATCGATAGAACGTCGGACGGAACGTTATGTATATGGACGGTCTTTCTGCTCTGCGCACATTGGCCGACAAGTCCTTCCCCAACCTCAAACTGAAGAGCACTTTCAGATAAAACTGTATTAAAAGAAGCTGCAAGCATATAACGCCCGGTATTTTTAGAAGCAACGTAAAAAGCAGCAACCGAGAGGTCCAAAGTCTCCACCAGTTTCTCTAGCAGCACTTTGCCCAATTCTTCGACGGTTGGCCTGTTTTGCAAAGTAAGGGCTGTGTTCTTAAGCTGCTCCTTGCGCCAGTTCTCCTCCTCCATGCTCGCGAGCAGGTCATTGGTAACCTGGGCCAGCTCCAAAAATTCATCTTTGGATTTGACCGCAATTCTTTTTGACAGGTTTCCTCCCCTTCCGATTTCCCGTATCGCCCCTGTCACCTGCTTAATGGCATTTACGATGTTTCTGGAGATGGAAATGGCCGCAATCAAAGCAACCCCGGTAATTAACAGCCACAGCAGCAGGATAAAGCTGACCAGACTTTTGTTGCCTTCCTCAAGCGCCGCGACGCGCTGGCTGGTTCCGTTTTTCTCATAACTCCGGAACTGCTCGAAATCCTGGCGGATCTGATCGATAATCGGTTTGCCGGGATCGTTTGCGAAAAAGCTTCTGATAGCCGCTTCGTTATTCTCGCGTTTGTAGTCTATCGATGGGCTTCCGGCAACCTCGATCCAGTTGGAGATTTCTTTATCAATCTTATCGAGATTATCGCTTTGCACAGGATCGTTTTGCACAAGCTGCTTCAAGGTTTCAGAGGCCATTTTCCAGGAACCGAAGGCATTGTTATATGGCTCCAAATAAGACTCCATGCCGGTTATGATAAATCCCCTCTGGGCGGTTTCCATATCGAGAACCAGCTTTTCGATCGTATTCGTTTGGTTCTGGACCGCCAAATCGTGGTCGCTGATATAGTCGGTTTCTTTCTGTAGATCGTTCAGCCTAGAGGAAACCGTAATCAGCAGGATGCCCAAGCACAACACGATCAAAATGTAGCCAAACAGGATTTTACCGCGAATATTCCATACTTTGAGTTTCAAATCCGGCCTACCTCCATGAATTTTTATCGAATTAGCGCATTTATTTCACATAAAAAGAGATTTGTGTGGTAATTTTAAGATATGTCTTGCTTTATACTATCATTTTTTGCACAGCCAGGCATTGTTTTTATCAAAAGAAAGGGAGTTATTCTTTCATGAATAGTCTCAGTTATGCGCTGCTCGCCATGCTGGTCAGAAAGCCCTGCTCAGGCTATGAGCTCGCAAAGATGATGGAAGTATTCTGGCAGGCGAAACACAGCCAAATCTACCCGCTGCTCGCCAAACTTGAAGATCAAGCTTTGCTGACATCCGAAAACGTGGAGCAAACCGGAAAACCCAACAAAAAAATCTATTATATCACCGACAAGGGACGAGAGATTCTAAAAACCTGGACTTCAAAATCGCCGGCCATGCCCGTGGCCCGGGACGAGTTTTTGATCAAAGCTTATGCCCTATCCCTTTCCGACCTCCCCACGGCGGAACGCCTGTTTCATGAACGTATTGCCTTTTACCGGAAAAGCTCCGAGAACCGCAGACTCAAGATCGAAACCGTTATCCAAGAGTCCGGTGGAAAAGTTCCGGAATTCGGAGAACTGCAATTCGGACGTTATATCGTCCACAACCGCAAGCTTCGGATGGAAGAAGAAGAAATCGCTTGGTGCAATTGGGTTTTAGCCCTGCTTGGACTGCCCGGAGCGAATTAATTATTTTTGGATTCTAAATACATTTCCTGTACAATAGGAAAGTAGTTATTTGCCGAATGGAGGAAATTGGACATGTCAGATTTTTTGCAAAAACTAGAGAAATACGCCGAACTGGCCGTTAGAGTGGGCGTCAATGTTCAGCCCGGCCAAACGCTGGTCGTTAACGCTACGATTGATTCCGCGGAGCTTGTCCGCCTAATTGTCAAGAAAGCCTATGAGAAAGGCGCGCGTTTTGTAAAAGTAAACTGGAATGACGATACGATTACCCGTCTCCGATACGATATGGCGGCAGATGAATCGTTCCTCGACGAGCCGAAATGGTATGCAGGCGAAATGCTGGAGCTCGTGGAAAACGGCGCCGCTGTTCTGCATGTGATCTCATCCGACCCGGATCTTCTGAAAGGCGTTAAGCATGAACGGATTACTAATCTGCAGAAAGTAACAGGCAAAGCCATGAGCAAATACCGTCAGTATCAGCAAGCCGACAAGTTCAGCTGGTCGATCGTGGCGGTGCCGTCCAAAGCCTGGGCTGCGAAAGTATTCCCTGACGTGCCGGAATCCGAACAGATCGACAAGCTGTGGGAGGCTATTTTCCACACTACGCGCATCGACCGTGAAGACACGTTTGAAGCCTGGGATGAGCATATTCGGACGCTGAACGAGAAATCCGAATATTTAAACGATAAGAAATTCAAAAAGTTGCACTACATAGCTCCGGGAACCGACCTGACGATCGAACTTCCCGAAGGCCATCTGTGGGTGGCGGCGGACAGCATCAACCAAAACGGGAACTCGTTCCTGGCCAACCTGCCAACGGAAGAGGTGTTCACCGCACCGCTTAAAACCGGCGTCAACGGCAAAGTGTCCAGCACGAAACCGCTAAGCTACAGCGGCAATATTATCGACGAATTTACCGTAACTTTCGAGAACGGACGTATTGTCGACGTAACCGCCAAACAAGGCGAAGAAGTGCTCAAACAGCTCGTTTCCATGGACGAAGGCGCTCATTATCTGGGTGAAGTGGCGCTTGTACCGCACAACTCCCCGATTTCCGAATCGAACATTTTGTTTTACAACACTTTGTTTGACGAAAATGCTTCCAACCACCTGGCTATCGGCAGCGCTTATGCGTTTAACCTGAAAGGCGGCAAGGAATTGACGCAGGAGCAGCTTGAACAAAGCGGTTTGAACACCAGTATTACGCACGTGGATTTCATGGTCGGTTCCGGCGAAATGGATATTTTCGGCCTCACGGAAGACGGCACGGAGATTCAAATTTTCAAAAAAGGCAGCTGGGCGATTTAACAGCCGCGGCGCGCTGCAATAATAAACAAGCGGATCGGCTCCTCCCGGAGCGATCCGCTTGTTTTTGTTTTAGATGCTGGCCGCGGCGCTTTTTTTGAGCCGGCGGGCCCGTTCGGTGCCGGCTATGATCAAGCTCAGCATCCCCAGTAAGGCCAAAACGCCGACCAGCAGCCAGCCCGACGAACCGGCGCCGTAATGGTCCATGCTGCGGCCCAGCAGAAGAGGCAGAACGGCTCCCCCTACTCCTCCCGCAGCAATCAGCAGGCTTGGGGTTGTTTCTTCGCTGCCCGGAAGCAGGCTCGTGGCATGAACCAAGGCAATCGAGAACACCCCGGATAAAAACAAACCGATGAACAAGACTGCCAGAAGCAGCAGTCCGACATGATCGAACAAGCTAAACAAACCTAAAAAAAGCAGAGACAAAAAAATGCCGGAAATGAGGTATTTGGCGAAACCGATTTTTGAAGCGAGCACGCCGGCATAAATTCTCCCGATGGACATCGCCACCCAAAATACCGTTACGCCGTACGCCGCCGTAGCTTCCTTGACCCCGCTTTTCTCAATCATCATCGACGGCAGGAAGTTGACAAATCCCATTTCGATGCCCACATAGATAAAGAAAAACAGAACGAATACGCCCATCAGAACGCCGCGTACACCGCTGTAATGGCGGCTCCAGCCCTTCCTTTCCTTCTGTCCCGGCGGATCATCCGGAGCCCCGGAGCCGATTTCGGCCGAAGCATAATCAGCCTCCGCAGCTTTGGGTTTCCCTGCAGGCCGTTCATTAATGACGGTATCCAGTTCGCCAAATCTGCTTTTGGACCATACCAGCAGCATGAGGATCGCAAACGCGGAAATGACCAGAAAGCCATAACGCCAGGCTCCTGAATGGATCAGCCAGCCGGAAATGAGCGGCATGAGCAAAGCCCCAACGCCAAAGGCCACTTCAATGCGGCTCATCGCCATTGCCGCCTTCTCCTTCGCGGCCGCGATGACCAGCGTACCGATGATCGCTTCGATCATCCCGAAGCCAAATCCGGCAAATGCCCCAATCACATACATAATCGGCCAGGCCGGAAGCAGCATATAAACGAGCTCGGCAATGCCCAATACGGATAATGCGACAAGAAGCCCTCGCCTTTTGCCCAGCCTTGAAATCAACCAGGGCGATACCAGCACCCCCACAAGAAATCCGGCAAACTGGGCGAAAATCAAGGTCCCCCCGGCACTATAATGTTTACCGTAATGCTCCAGCAGAACCGGCATAATAGATCCGATAATGACATGAGCCAAACCGATCAGCAAATAGGATAAGCCACTGATCCAGATTAACCTTTTCATCAGAAAACTCCCTCTTCCTTCATGATTGAAAACGCACCCATAGACGCTCTACCCATTGTATATGAAATCTTGACTTGCGTCACGATCCCCTTTTTCCGGGTAAGAAACCAATGACCCTATTCGGAGGAGGAAACCTACATGAGCCATTTAACCCAATCCCAGCTGGATAAGCTGAAGCATACATTGCTTGAAATGAAAGAAGATTTGGAAAATCATTTTAAGGAGGATGGCGGCCCCGGACTTGACGAATCCCTTAGATTATCGACGGGAGATCTAAGCACAGCTGACAACCATCCTGCCGATGAAGGCACGGAGACCTTCGAGCGGAGCCGCGATCTGGCCATCGACGAAAATCTGGAACACCAGCTTGAACAAATCGAAGCCGCCCTTCAGCGCATGGAAACAGGCGAATACGGAATCGACGAAGTGACCGGCGAGGAAATTCCTTATGAGCGGCTGGAAGCGATCCCTTACACGACTTATACGGTGGAGAATTCGCCGGAACAGCAGGTGCCGGATACACGGCCCGTTGAGGAAGAAGTCATGACCCTGCCGCCGAAGGGCGCCGGCGAACACCGCCAGCAGGATGCCGGCCGTTTTGACGATGCAAGCGCCTGGAGAACGGTGGAAAGCTACGGCAATTCCGATTCTCCGGCAATGTCCGCCAAACGGAACGTGGACAGCTACGAGGATATGGCCTCGGACACAACGCCGGATGAGGATTAAGCAAGATTCAAACCAAAAGCGCCCCCTAAACATTAGGGAGCGCTTTTGGCGTTTTTACTTCTCATTCTATAGGCAGCAGCGTCAGACGGCTTAACGTCGGGGGCGCTTAGCTTATACCAAATGACAGGCGACAAAATGATCGCTGCCGACATTGCGGAACTCCGGCACCTCGGATTTGCAGCGTTCCACCGCAAACGGGCAGCGGGTATGGAATTTGCAGCCGGAGGGCGGATTCACCGGGCTCGGAATATCGCCTTTTAATACGATCCGCTCTCTCTTCAGCTTCGGAATCGGAACCGGTACGGCGGAAAGCAAAGCTTTCGTGTAGGGATGAAGCGGATTTTTGAACAGATCATCCCGCGAACCCGTCTCCATCATCGTTCCCAGGTACATAACCCCGATCCGCGTGCAAAGATGCTCAACTACGCTGAGGTCATGCGAAATAAACAGATAGGTCAGCGCACGGGTGTCCTGAAGTTTCTTGAACAGGTTGATAATTTGGGCCTGAATGGAAACGTCCAGGGCTGAAACCGGCTCATCGGCGATGATAAGATCCGGGTTCAAAATAAGCGCGCGGGCAATCCCGATCCGCTGACGCTGACCGCCGGAGAACTCGTGGGGAAACCGGTCGATATGATAAGAGGAAAGGCCGCACAAGGACAGCACTTCCTTCACCCGGTCCCTAATTTCATCTCTTGGCGCCAGCCCATGGTCAAGCAGCGCTTCCCCAATGGCGTCGCCCACCCGCACCCGTGGATTCAGCGAGCTGTACGGATCCTGGAAAATCAGCTGCATCTGCGGACGGATTTTCCGCAGCTCCTCGCCGGACAGCTTGTAAATGTCCTGCCCTTTGAACAAAATCTCGCCGCTTGTCTTTTCCGTTAAGCGAACGACGCTTTTGCCCACGGTGCTTTTACCGCTTCCGGACTCGCCCACCAGGCCAAACGTCTCGCCGCGTCCAATCGAAATGCTGATATCATCGACCGCTTTGACGTTGGCGACCGTTTTGTTCAACAAACCCGCTTTGATCGGAAAATATTTCTTCAAATTTTTAATTTCCAGCAAAGATTCAGGCATGGGTGACCGCCTCCTCTTCATACAGCCAGCAGGCCACTTTCTGTTCGTTTCCGACATCCTTAAGCTTCGGCTCGCGAACCCGGCAGATCTCCATGCAATGCTCGCAGCGGTCATGGAAATAACACGATTCACTCAGCTCAAGCGGGTTCGGAACCTGCCCCGGAATCGAATACAGCTCATCCTGACGCTGGTTCAGAACCGGTTTCGACTTGAGCAGTCCCTGCGTGTAGGGATGTTTCGGATTTTTGAACAGTTCAACGACTTCGCCCTGCTCGACCACTTTGCCTGCATACATGACTACGACGTAATCGGCCATTTCGGCGACAACACCCAAATCGTGCGTGATCAGCAGAATCGACATGTCCGAATCTTCGCGCAGCTTGCGCATCATTTCCAGAATTTGCGCCTGAATCGTCACGTCGAGCGCCGTTGTCGGCTCGTCCGCGATCAGCAGTTTCGGGTTGCACGAAATGGCGATGGCGATCATTACCCGCTGCAGCATCCCCCCGCTCAGTTCATGCGGATAGGCATCCACAATCTGATCGGGGCGGGAAATCCCCACTTCGCTGATCAGCTCGATGGCGCGCTGGCGGGCTTCCTTTTTCCCCAATTTCAGATGCTCACGCAGAGGCTCCATAATTTGCTGGCCGATCGGCAGCACGGGATTCAGGGAAGACATCGGTTCCTGAAAAATCATAGCGACTTCTCTTCCGCGGATCACCCGTTTTTCATTTTTCGTCAAGGTCAGCAGATTTTGGTCATCCAGCTTGATTTCACCGTTCACAATCCGGCCGGCCGGCTCCTTGATCAGACCCATGATAGACATGGCCGTTATGCTTTTGCCGCTACCGGATTCGCCCACAATGCACACGATTTCGCCTTTGCGCACCTGAAAGCTGATATCGTCGACCGCTTTGACCGTTCCTTCATCTGTATAAAAATGCGTGCTTAAATGCTCTATATCCAGCAGAGTTTTACTCATTTCGTACTTGCCACCTACCTTTTGTGTTTGGGATCAAGAACATCCCGCAAACCGTCGCCGAATATATTAATGGCGATAACCGTAGCAAAAATGCACAAGCCCGGCGGAATCCAAAGCCAAGGTCTCATTTGGAAATCGATCAGATTGTTGCTGCTCTGAATCATGTTTCCCCAAGTAGGCGTGGGCGGCGTAACCCCGACACCAAAAAAGCTGAGCACCGATTCCAGCAAAATCGAGCTGCCGATGTTTAAGGTGGCGATGACAATAATTAGCGGAGCCAGATTCGGCAACAGGTGCTTGAACAGCTTGCGGCGGTCTCGCAGACCGAGCACCACCGTCGCCTGCATGTATTCCCGCTCGCGCAGGCTCAGCATCTCCCCGCGGATTAAGCGGGCCAAGCCCGGCCAGCCGACGACGCTTAACATCAGCATTACGACGTACATCCGGTAATCTGTCGGCACTTTCCAGTTGGAAAGCATGGAACCGGCAATGAGCAGCAAAGGCAAACTCGGAATCGTAAGCAGAAGATCCGCAATCCGCATGATCACTTGATCCACTACGCCGCGATAATAACCTGCAAGAATCCCTAGCAGGGCTCCGATAAACACGGACAGCACCATGGCTGCAAAACCGACGGTAAGCGAAATCCGGCCGGCCATCAGCAGGCGCAGCAGCACGTCCCGCCCCAGCTTATCCGTGCCTAACCAATGCTGGGCATTGGGGCCTTTTCCCATGATCCGCATATTAATCTGATTGTCGGTATAAGGCGAAAATAAAGGACCTATAAAGCAGGCCAGAAACATAATAATGACGATAGCCAGCCCGATGACAGCCAGCTTGTTTTTGCGCAGCTGTTTAAAGGACTGTCTCCAAAGCGAAGTTTTGACCGGAGTCGTCCGGGCACTCCCGGCGGCCAAGTTGCCGCTAACCGATGACATGAATGACTACCTCCTTATAATTTCACGCGCGGATCGGCTATTTTGTACAGCAAATCCGACAAAAGGGTGCCGATGACCGTCAAAATCGCGATCAGCATCGTAAAGCCCATCAGCAGCGGATAATCGCGGGTGGAGAAAGACGACATGTACAATTGGCCGATACCGGGCCAGTTGAATATTTTTTCAATGATTAAAGATCCCCCGAACAGTCCCGGAAGCTCGAAACCGATCAGCGTAATCGCCGGAAGCAGCGCATTCCGCAGGGCATGGACGAACAATACCTTCCGCTCTTTCAGCCCTTTCGCGCGTGCCGTACGGATGTAATCCTGCTGGATCACGTCGATCATGTTGCTTCTGAAATAACGGGTCAAGGAACCCAAACCCAGGATCGTCATGACGATGACCGGAAGCGTCATATGATGAATGACTTCCAGGACATAAGCCATGCCCGTGGCATTGCTGCCCGTCGTCATCATGCCTCCCGGAGGCAGCCATTTCAGGTCAACCGCCAGCATCTTGATCAGCAGCAGCCCCATAAAAAACGACGGCAAAGACATAAAGGCGAATATCAAAATCATGATCAGCGAGTCAAACCAGGAGTAAAGCTTATAGGCTGCCACTACCCCGATAACAACCGCTATAAACCAGGTGAAAAAGGTGGACACGACGGCCAAAAGGAACGAATTCCAGATGTATTCGTTAAACAAAGTAAGAACCGGTCTCTGCTGCGCCAGGGAATAACCGAAATCGCCGTGAAAGGCGTTTTTCATCCAAATGACGTACCGTTCCAGAACCGGTTTGTTCAGTCCGTATATTTCTCTAAGCTCCGCTTTGCGTTCCGGACTCAGCTTCATGTTGCCGCTGATGAAATCACCAGGCGTAAAAGCGTACAGGCAAAAGATCAGCAGCGAAGCGGCCAGCAAAATCAATATCATGTATAAAAGACGTTTAGTGATATAACTGCTCATGATCGGCTCCTTATGATAAGGCATCCCCCATACCGTCAAAAGGCACAGGGGATGTCCGCTTATTGATTACTTCAGAGTCCAATTGTTGACGTTCGGCGAAAGTCCAAGGATCGGATTCATCGTAAAGTTCTGGATGCGCCCGTTATAGGCATACACCGATTTCTTGTAGTTCGTGAAAATGACAGGCAGCTCGTCGTTCAGCAATTTATAAAGTTCCGCATAGATTTTTTTGCGTTCTTCAATATCGCTAGTCGCCAAAGCCTTGTCGTAAAGCTCCTTCACCTGTGGGTTGTTGTAGCCTTTCAACTCGCCATCCACGAACTGGGTAACACCGTCGGAAGGATCGTTCAGCAGCGAAGTGGAGAATGCCGCCAAATCGTAATCTCCGCCTTCCACTTTCGCAACCATTGCATTAAAATCGGCGAAAACCTCTGGTTGGAAATCGACGCCAATCGCTTTAAAGTTTTCGGTTGCGACCGAAATGAAAACATCGTTTTGATCGTTCTTGAAGCCCAGGAAATGCACAGTCAGCTTTTTGCCGTCTTTCTCGCGGATGCCGTCGGGACCCAGGGTCCATCCGGCTTCATCCAGCAGCTGGTTAGCTTTGTCTGGATCGTATTTGTAAGGGTTGATACCGTCTTCCGTATAGGACCAGGAAATCGCGGCGGCCGGGATGTTGGCCACGGAGCCGGCCCCCTGGTTGGCATCTACGTAAATACTTTGACGGTCAAGGCCGTAAGCGATGGCCTGGCGAACTTTTTTGTCGCTCATTTGGGTATGTTCCAGGTTGACCTGCAGGTAACCGTAGTTGCTAGGCGTATAAGTCGCAAGGTTGACGAAACCCATGCTTTTCAGCTTGTCGATATTTTCTTGGGTCGCGCTAAAGGAAGCGTAATCGACTTCACCGGTTTCAAGGTACTGCCAGGTGTCGCCGTCGGAGGTTTTATAAATGAAGTGCTCGGTTTTCGGTTTGCCTTCGAAGTAATTTTCGTTCCCTACCATCCGCACTTCTTGCCCCGGAATAAATTTATCCAGTTTGTAAGGGCCGGTGCCGACCGGTTTCGTGGACAAATCCTTCATATAATCCAGATTGCCGAATTTGTAATCCTTGCCGTAATAAGCTTTGGACAGAACATCGGAGCCCAGCAGCTGCAGTGCGGTTGCGTTTGGCTTCTCCAGGGTTACGGAGATCGTTTGCGGATCGATAACTTTGATTCCAGAAATCGTAGTCGCTTTACCGGCTTTATAATCGGCTGCGCCTTTAATGCCTACCGAAGGAATCAAAGAATCCCCGTCATAGGATGGATCGTTAAGAATCGTCCACGTAAACGCTACGTCATCGGCGGTCAGCGGAGTTCCGTCACTGAACTTCAAATCCTTGCGTAAGTGATAGGTGTAAGTAAGCTGATCGTCCGAAACTTCCCATTTCTCGGCCAAACCGGCTTTAGGCAAGCCCTTGTCATCTTGGGTAACAAGCGGCGTGTAGAGCAAGGAGGAAACGTTGCCGTCATAACCGCTTTGCTGGAAGTATGGCGTAAACGAACCGCTCGGATCGGTCAAACCAACGATAATCGTATCCGTCCGTTCTTGGGCAAGCTTAGGCAATTTGGACATGTCGCTCGCTTGAATAGCCAACGGAGCGTCGCTTTGCGCGCTTCCGGCATTCGAAGACGAGTTGCTTCCCGCGTTGGTTGAAGCTGTATTGGAACTCGCATTCGAAGCATTCGATGCATTATTATTGCTCGAGCAAGCCGACAGCAAAATCGATCCCGCGAGCATTAAGGAAGCTAACAAAATGGTACTTTTTCTCATTTCACTCTTACCCCTCTATTTGAATTTGTCTAGGCCTATGGCACAAAGAAGATATTTTATGTAACATATAAGTATAATTCCGATAATTTCAGTGTGCTTTAGGCTTGTGAACCCTATTATAAGTAAGTATGACGGTTCTGTAAAGAGAGAACTTTTCACTTATTCTTCTTTCACGGAAACATCAGGAAGAAATCCCCATCCCTGCAGGTCCCCATAAAAAAATCCGCCCTTCTTTAGGAAGGACGGAAGTTCGTTTTCGCTGTATTGAAATGGTCTTCAGGCCATGATTAGTCTTGCGTAATATACTCCACCAGCTTCTCCTGCATCCGCTCCAGACCTTTCATTCTTGTGCTGTAGCCGGTCAGGTTGTCTCCCTGGAAATGGGCATAAATCAACCCCGCGCTGCGCAGCTTGGAAATGTGATCATGGGTAATGCCTTTGGACAACTTCAATTCACGGACGATCTCGATAAAAGGCCTGGGCCCTTTCTGGAGATAACGCAGAATCTTCAACCGGCTTCTCTCCGCCAGACTTCGGATAACACGATAGTCATGCGAGGACATAAAATCTTCATCGCTCAGGTCAATCCGGGAGGCGTAATGGCAAAAAATAACCGATCCGAACTGATAAACCAGGTTTACCGGTTGGAAATGGTACTGGGGGACCAGAAGCAGCGTGTCCGCCCCACCGGCAGATTCGAACATAAAGCCTTCCGTCGTTTCGTCAATAAAAGCCTCTTCCGTCATCGTTTCCTTTGCCGCCGCCCGTTCAGCCAAATGAACCTCCAAAGCCTCATGGACGGCGGGACTACACGTTTCAAAATATTGACGGTTCCACTCGGTGAACACCTTGATCATTTGTGATTGAAAACCTGCCATGTTCTCCGGAAACTGCCCGCCGTAAGGGGCGAACCATTCATACAAGTTGCCGGGCGTCAGGCTTTCCAGCCAGCCGATGACGTCTTCGGCGGTACGGGTATGGCCGGACATGACGATTAACAGGTATGCAAGTTTCCAATCCGCATTGATCTCCATTTCATCCAGCACGGCTGCAAAGTCCGGGGTAATCCGCTGCTTGACCTCTTCGGCCCAGTGGGGAGTGAGATCGATTTTTCGATGCGACTTTCGGCAAATATAACTATGTAAGCTGCTGATAAATTCGAATTTCGGCATAAACTGCAGGTCTACATTCAGAGCATCTTTCACCGCTGCACTCTCCTCTCAGTTCCTTTTATTATACTAAGTCTTTTATAAAAATCTCTACATATAGGTAAAAAGCAAGCAAAAAGCACGGCATTGCTGCCATGCTTTTCTTCTGCCGTTTCTTCTATTTCATTAAGCGCCCGCCTCTTCCAGCGGGATATACTGCTGTTTCAGCAGTCTGACGCGCGAAATTCTCTTGTTGTCCGTCTCCTCGACCGTAAAGACATATCCGCCAAACTCGGCGGTCTGCCCCACTTTCGGCGGGAGAACATCGATACGCGCATACAGCCAGCCGCCAATCGTATCATAGTCTTCAGAATCCATCTCCAGATGAAACCGGTCATTGACCGAATCGATCAGCATCAACCCGTCAATGGAATAAACGTCTTCTGCAATTTGCTCGATTCCGGGACGTTCTTCGTCAAACTCATCCTGAATTTCGCCTACGATCTCTTCCATGATGTCTTCCAGCGTAACCAGACCTGACGTTCCGCCGTATTCGTCGATCAGGATAGCGATTTGCGTTTTGCTTTTCTGCATGCGTTTCATTAGATCACTGATGGAAATCGATTCGGGCACGGCCAGGATCGGGCGAAGCAAATCCCGGAGGTCGCTGCAATCCGACCGGATCATATCCTTGATATGGATAAAGCCGATGATATGGTCTTTGTCCGTATCGCACAGCGGATAACGAGTCCGCATGCCGTCCATCGCGATATCGAGATTTTCCTGCAGTGAATTGTTCATATATAAACAGATCATTTCCGTGCGGGGAATCATGATTTCCCGCGCCGTGGTAGCCGCAAAATCAAAAATGTTGTCAACCAGCTTCATTTCCGCGCTGTCGATCAAACCGCTTTCGCTGCTTTCTTTCATCATAATCCGAATTTCTTCTTCGGTATGCAGATAGTCCTGCTCACTGGTCGGTCTGATCTGAAGCAGACCCAGCAGCAGATTGGCAAGACTGTTAACCACCCAGATCAAAGGGTACATGATTTTGTAAAAAATCTGCATCGGCTTTGCCGACAACAACGTTACCTCTTCGGCCTTGCGGACCGCAATCGTCTTCGGAGCGAGTTCGCCGAGCACGATGTGCAGGATGCCGATAAACAGGAACGCAAGGATAAACGAAATGGCGTAGGTCCAGCCCTGCTTCCAGCCAAAGGCTTCAAATAAAGGCTGCAGGAAAGACGCCACAACCGGCTGTCCTACCCAGCCCAATCCAAGCGAGGCAAGCGTAATGCCCAGCTGACAGGCCGACATGTAGCCATCCAGATGGTTAATGATGTTTCTGGCGGCAGCCGCGTTTTTTCTTCCTTCTTCAACAAGCGTATCGATCCGGCTTCCTCGCATTTTGACGATGGCGTATTCGGCCGATACAAAGAAACCGTTTAAAATTACCAATAACAAAATAAGTCCTAAATGCAAAAGACTCGGTAAAGGGTCACTCAATACTCAATCCTATTCCCGCATATGCAGGCGGTGAATAGGAGCACCTCCTTCGCGGATTAAAGTGTGGATCATAAGCGCAAATGGCTATCGCTTGCTTGAGCGTCAACTTCCCAATGGTTCCACCCCCTTTTCAGAAATATGTGTCAAGCCTTTCATAAATCTTAATTTCATTATATATTTATACACTACACAGTCAAACCCCGTATTAGTACAGAAATTCGGCTGAAAGCCGAAGAACCTCCTCCAAATGTGGAGAAGGTTCGTCATTTTGCGCCTTTTTAGCCCCGTCTTGTTGCGGTAGGCGGATTGCCGATAACGCCCGGATAAGTGTAAATAAGCGGCTGATCAAAGGTGGCATAATCAAAATTCACCATCAGAAGCACGATCCGCTGGCCGGTTTTAGGGTCGCTGATAATGATATGGTCGCGGCCCGCCGCTTCCAGCACCCCTTGAAAAATTTTGGCATTCCACTGGCTGTTGTTCTCATACGTCATGTAGAATGTACCGATCTTGCCAAGGTTCAAGCGGAAAATGTTTTCAATATAAGACTGCTCGTAGGTTGGCGTAGGAGCTACAACCACCGCGCCGCCTTGAGTCATCTGGTTGCCGCTGAGCGACGGCGGCGTGCTGCTGCCCCCCACTTGCATAGGCATGCCAGCCTGCGTGCCTCCCATGTGTGTAGGCATAGTCATCGGAGCGCTCCCATAGGAAACGCGGTAATTCGGGTTAAACATTGAACTTTTCCTCCTTAAATCGAATGGTTAAATGAATAAATATGCATGCCGGTGAATTGCCTGGAGCAATCTAATATACCGCTGGGCACTCCCCTGCCGCCGGAGCGAAAAAGCAGTGCGCTTTGTATCTTCCGACGTTCTGCTGGTTATACCACGTTGCCGGACAATCCCCCGCCGGACGAAAAAACCATAAAGCGTTGGTGGCCGGCCAAGTTCTTTCGCCATTGATGGCGCGCTGAGCCAAACGGATATCCCTTTCGCGAGCTCTTTGGTAAAAGTAACTCTTCTGCGTAGATTCATATCCGCCGGGCGATTGGAATACCATCTGGTTCATGGTCCGGATGCCCCTGAAATCCAGGCAGTTGCCTAAAATGCGGTTAATTCCGACATTTCCGACCATCAACATGCCCGGATCGAGGTCCTCTTCCGCTTCCGCTCGCATCAGGCGGGCCAGCAGCTTGACGTCTTCCGAATTCGTCTTTACAACCGCCAAGACGTTTCCTCCTTCTGACTGATTCTTGTCGCTCTATCCTATGTGCGTATGCCTATCCACGTTACCTGCTTCTGGAAAAAAATTACGGCCGCCTGCTGGCGGTTCATAGCGATTTTTTATATGATAAGAAAACAATCAAGGAGCTGGACATGCTGATGGGGGACAAGGAAATGAGCAAACTAGTATTTTTTCTGGGACCGGCAGGCGCCGGAAAAACCACTGTGGCTAAAGCGGTGTGCACCCGCCGCAAAGCGGCTTTTTTTGATATGGACGTCCTGCTCAGACCGGCGGCAAACGCCATTATGAGCATGCACGGACTGGATCCTGCCGACAGAGATTCCGCCGAATACAAAAGCTTGTGCCGCGACTTGGGTTACCGGATTACGATGGACGCCGCGCTCGATAACGTCGTGCTGGACACGGATGTTTTTATCGTTGGCCCGTTTACAAAGGAAACAGCACAGCAGGACTGGATTGAAGGGGAACTCAGCCGGATCGGAAGGACGCTTGAAGACGTCGAAGTCAAAGTTGTCCTGGTCAGTCTGGCTGACGAAACGTTGTATCGCCAAAGGATTGAAAACCGGCATTCGCCGCTGGATGCGTGGAAGCTGGAACACTGGGAGGAATTCCGCCGTTCGCTTGGCGCCAGAAACCTAGCCTGGCCTTTGCCGGGGACCCATGTGCTCTATCTGGACAATTCCGCTTCCGATCTACAGCTGGCCGCCACCGCCGTTGAAAGATTTATTTATGAAGAAAAGCCGGCTTAAAAAGAACGGCCCCCATCCATAAAGGACAGGGGCCGTTCTTTTTACAGCGAGGCTGTGGAACCACCCGCCAATCTACATTAGAAATCGGATGTGGCAATCTGGATGGTACCGAAGGTTCCGCCGGCCGGCGATGTCAGAAGCGCCGCTACGAGAAGCAGCCCGACACCAATGGTCAAGCTGGTACCGGCAGGAACCGTGTACGTGAGCACCGGCGAGTTGACAGGGTACAGAACCAGGTCGATGGGGAAGATTCCGTTATTGTTCACGGTTACGGTTGCATTCGTGCCGCCGAGCAAATCCTCAAAATACGATTTGCCGATGCCAGGACCGATGTTAAAAAATTGTTCTGGTAACAAAATAGCCATTTTCATTCCTCCTTTTCTTGTTGCACTTTATCTTATGCGAGGAATCTAGTAAGGCATCGACGAATCTATCAGGAGAATCATACATTTTTCTATTAAAACGCCGTGAAGCCGTCTTTTAACTTCCCCCGCCTATTTCGTTTTGCCGCAGGGTGCTGATGCTCCGCAGCTTTTGTTCATGGAGCAGGCCGCGCATTTTCCCTTCCTGCTTTTGCGGATAAAGGAAACTAAAGTCCAAGCGGCATAACCGAAAATCAACAGTCCAAGCACAAGGCTGGCAGCCATTTTAACCCCTACCTTTCGTTATCATTCATTGAAAAAACCTGCCTATCAGTGGTAACCCAAAGCTCTGCCTGTCAAGACGATCAATAAGGTAACGAAATAAGCAATGACAAGCGAATATGAGACGGAAAATAAAGTCCAGCGGGTGGACATCGTTTCTTTCCGGATCACCCCCACTGTCGCCAGGCAAGGAACATACAAGAGAATAAAAACCATAAACCCGTAAGCCTGCAGCGCCGTAAAATGGCCAGCAAGCAGCCCCTGCAGAGAGGCCGTATCCGGAACGGCATAAATAATATTCATGGTGGAAACCACAATCTCCTTGGCCAGGAAACCCGTAATAAGCGCCGCCCCGGTCTGCCAGCTCCCGAAACCAAGCGGAGTTAGCAGATATCCGATCCCTCCGCCGATTTTCGCCAAAAAGCTTTGATCCATCGGCACGTCAAAACCATGCGGCCCCGTGTATCCGAGAATCCATATCAGCACCGATCCGCCGAATATAAACGTTCCTGCTTTGCGGACGAAACCTTTGCCTTTCTCCCAGGTGCTGCGGGACAAGGTTCTCCACTGCGGAATCCGGTAAGGCGGCAGCTCCACGACAAACATGGATTCCTCCTCCTTCAGGATCGTACCCGAGAACAGCTTGGCCAAGGCTAGGGCCACCACGATTCCGAGCACATACAGGGAAAGCACAATGATCGCCTGATGTGCCTGAAAAAAAATCCCTACAAACAAGCTGTAGACCGTCAAACGGGCCGAACAGGACATCAGCGGCGTCAAAATAATCGTGAGCAGCCGTTCTTTCGGCTGTTCAATCGTTCTAGCTGCCATAATGCCCGGGACGTTGCAGCCGAAGCCGATGATCATCGGGATGAAGGTTTTCCCGTTTAGGCCAACCGTCTCCATCAGACGGTCCATCACCGCGGCAATCCTCGCCATATATCCGGAATCTTCAATAAAGGAAATAATGAAAAACAGCATAAAGATCTGCGGCACAAAAACAAGCACCCCGCCGACGCCGGCAAATATCCCGTCAAAAATGACCGCTTTGATCAGGCTCCCTGCCCCCATGCGGTCCAGCAGCCAACCGGCACCGCTTCTGAGGGGACCGTTAATGAAGCCGTCAAGCAGATCCGACAGCGGGCTGCCCACCCATTCAAAAGTCAATTTAAACGTCAAATACATGAAGAACAGGAAAAGCGGAATGCCCCAAAATTTGTGGGCGGCGATCCGGTCTATTTTTTCCGAGAGAGAGCCGGCTTCTCCCCGGGTCCGAACCGTGCAACGACTCGCCAGCATGGCGATATGTTCGGCCCGTTTCTTGCGGATATATAGAGCTATGGTCTTGGCTCCATACCGTTTGGCGGCTTCCAGCTCTACACACCGATGCAGCGAATCCAGCTGTTCAGGGTCCACATGGGCCGCCAACAAATCGCGCACTACCGGATTCCCTTCGAAAAATTGGACCGCCAGCCAGCGGGGAGACCGGATGTCAGCCGGCATCAGCCGGATCAGACCTGCAATCCCCTCTTCCACAACATCGCCGTACGGAACAAGATAAGGCACCGTTTTAGAAAGGATATTTCCGGAATCGGCTACTGAATTTGCCTGTTCCAGTTCTCTTGAGGTGGCGGCCAGCATGCCCAGCAGCTGATCGCAGCCTTTCCCGGTGCGAGCCACCAAAGGCACCACCCGGACGCCCAGCAGGGCGGATAAACGGTCCGCCTGAACATGGCAGCCCTTCCGCTTGGCAACGTCGATCATGTTCAGGCCAATTGCCATAGGTTTTCCGCATTCCAGCAGCTGCATCGTCAAATTCAGGTTTCTTTCGAGCTGAGAGGCGTCTACTACATTCAAAATAAAATCAAAGGGTTCGTCGATCAGAAAGCGGGAAGCCACCGCCTCATCCCGGGAGATCGGGTTCAGCGAATAAAGGCCCGGCAGATCGGTCAACTTTCCCCGTTCCCCTTTTAATTTGCCGATCTTTTTCTCGACCGTGACGCCCGACCAGTTTCCGACGTATTCGTAAGAGCCTGTCAGCATATTGAACAGCGAGCTTTTTCCGGTATTCGGATTCCCGGCTAATACGACCTCCATCATACGGGGTTCACGAGGATTTCCTCGGCCTCGCAGCGGCGGATCGCGATCCGCTGTCCATCCGCTTCCAGGGTAAAGGGGCCGCCAAAGGGAAGCTTCTGCTCCACATGAACTACGATTCCTTCCATTACGCCCAAATCGTTTAGCCGGCGGCTGACCAGCCGGCTCCGGCAGGACAGGTCCAGAATCCGGACTGCTACGCCGATTCCGGCATCCGTTAATCTCATATTTTCACCTTCCGTAATTGATAATCATTCTCAATTGTGGGTAAATTATAAAATAGCGTTAGGAACCTTGCTGTAATATTGATCACACCTGATAAGGAATCGAAAAATAAAAAACAGCCTCCCGGATGGGCAGGCTGTTTTTAGGCTTGGCTACGGGGTTAAACACATTAAAGGATTTATAAGAAGGGTTTGGTTCATATTAGGATTAGCAACCTGGAATTCCAAAACGTCCGCCGAGGCTTATGCTTTTCCTTCGGTTTGATCCTGCAGGCTGCCATATACCTTCTGAAGAAGCTGTACAAGCTGATGCTGCTCTTCCGCGGTCAAATCCCGGGCCAGCCGGCTGTTCGATTCATCCAGAATGGCTTGCAGCGCTGGGGCAAACTCTCTCCCCTTCTGCGTCGGATACAGGCGGATAGAGCGCCGGTCCTTCTCGTCGGTCCTGCGTTCGATATATCCGGCTTCTTCAAGCTGTCTGACCGTGCGGGTAGTCGTTGCCTTATCGAATTTCAAATCGCTCGTAAGCTGCTCCTGACTCTGCCCGGGACGCTGGAGAATGGCCTTTAAATAGCTATGGGCGCCGCCGCTTCCGATACCGAACGTTTTTAACTCGTTGGCCAGTTTTCTTTGGTTAACCCGGCTGATCAGGGAAATGAGCTTCCCCATGGATGGCTGTTTCACCATTGGCACCTTCCTTTGGAATGCCGATCCGGCTGAATCGATCCTGAGAAAAAGTTTACCTTAATTCAGTTGCGTCCGCAACAAAATCGGAGTACATTAAGAAATGTTCAGATAGTTGCGGGTGCAACTACCTACTTTTTTAGGGAATAGAGGTGTCTATAGTTATGAGTCAAGCGGCAGCCGCTCCCAGGAAAACCTATCAGGAGGATCCGAATATACAGAGAAGGCGCTGGATTATCCTGATCGTTATGAATTTGTTTACCTTCATGTCCACGCTCGACGGGAGTATCGTCAACATCGCGCTTCCGGTCATTTCCAAAACGCTGAACCTGCCGGTAGCGCAAACGGAATGGGTGGTCACCAGCTACCTGATGACGATCTGCGCGGCGATTTTATTTTTCGGCAAACTGGGAGACATCATCGGCAAAATCAAAATTTTTAAAATCGGAATGGTTATCTTCATTATCGGCTCCGCTTTATGCGGGTTAAGCCACAGCCTCCCCTTCCTCATCGCCTCCCGCCTGATTCAGGCCGTAGGAGCCTCGATGACTATGGCGAACAGCCAGGGGATCGTCACCGATATTTTTCCGAGCACCGAACGAGGCAGAGCGCTGGGCCTGGTCGGCACTTTTGTTTCGCTGGGCAGTATCGCCGGTCCAAGTCTGGGCGGGGTTATCGTCTCGGCGCTGGGATGGGAATATATTTTTTGGGTCAACCTGCCGATCGGAATCCTTGCTTTTATCTTCGGGGTACGGGTACTGCCTAAAGACTACACGAAGCTGAAGGTGAAAATCGACAGCCAAGGCAGTCTCTTGTTTACCTTGTTTATATTGGCTTTGTTCTCCGGCCTGCTGCTCGGCCAGCAATACGGATATGGAAATCTGAGGATCGTGGCGGCTTTGATCGTGGCCGTTGTGACTCTGGGTGTTTTTCTATGGCTCGAATCGGGGAAGGAAAATCCTCTGCTCCAGCTGACCATGTTTAAAAATCCGTTGTTTTCTTTAAGTATTACCTGCGGTTTCCTGGTTTTCGTAGGCAATTTTTGCTACAACATCATTGCTCCTTTTTACGCGCAGAGCATTTTGAACCTGTCGCCGTTTCATGCCGGATTCCTGCTGATGCTGTTTCCGATCATGATGGTGATCGTAGCTCCGCTGAGCGGCGCCTTATCGGACAAAATCGGTTCCGAGCTGCTGACCTTCGTAGGTCTGGTCGTTACCGTTATCGCTCAGGTGGGCCTGGCCAACCTGCATGAAGGAAGCTCGATTCCGCTTGTCGGTTTATGGATCGCCATGCTGGGCTTCGGCAACGGCGTCTTTCAGTCGCCGAACAACTCGCTGGTCATGTCGCGGATTCCCAAAACCCAGCTTGGGATCGCCGGCAGCATTAATTCGCTGATCCGAAACGTCGGGATGGTGGTGGGCATTACGGTCGCTACGACGACCTTGTTCGGCGTGATGAGTTCGGAAGCGGGACACCGCGTTACCGGCCTGATTCCGGGGCAACCGGATATTTTTATCACCGGCATGCATGTCGTCTTTATGACCTCGGCCTCCATTAGCACACTGGCCGCCCTGCTGACCGGCTTCCGTTTATGGTTCTCCAAACGCGGACAGCGGATGAGCACCAAGCAAGCTTGATCATCCATACCTTGAAGGCCCTCGAAAACCCGCCAAATGAGCGGAACCGGGGGTCTTCTTTTGCTTGCGGACCGCATAACGATAAGCGCAAACGGCAACGCTAAAGCCGAAGGAGGATTTACATGCAAAATAAATGCGATTTCTCGCCGCTGAAAGTCAAGCTGAAGGAGAATCTGGAGCGCATTTCGCAGCACATCAGCGGCATCGTGGCCAGTCTTGACCACAAAGAGGTCTGCCTGCTGAACGAAATCGATTCGCTCTCGCGCGAGTTTATGGAAACCGAGGCTTTGGCCTCCACTTATTATCTGAACTGTTTCCTATCGCCTTATACAAACAAATATAACGAAATTTCTCAAAGCATTTATCATTTGATTATAAAAAGATTAGGCGCTCTTATCGTCATCCAGCGGGAGGATTCCCTGGAGGCCTTGATCACGCCGGGTATTCCGCTGGCTGCAGCTGTTACTAGTCCCCTGCTGGAATCCATCTTTATTCCCGGCAGTCCGCTGCATGACGGAGCCGTCGTCATCAGCGAAGATCTGATCGTCTCAGCCGCGAATGTGCTGCCTCTTACCGAGCAGGCTTACGGGACTAAAAAGCTTGGCACCCGCCACCGTGCGGCCATCGGGTTATCCGAGCGCTGCGACGCGCTTGTGCTGGTCGTGTCCGAAGAAACGGGCCTGGCTTCCTTCTGCCTAGAAGGAAAAATCTATCCGGTAACCGTCGGCCCCGATACACAGGTCTAACCTCTTCTTTAACTTCTATGGCACAAAAAAGGCGCCCATTAAAGCGCCTGCCAAAACCATCCTATATCTCGAGAATTTTCATCGCCGATCAAGCTGTCAATAAATCTTCTTCAACAGCTCAATCATTTCATCCAGGGTGATGCCAAAGGATTTGTAGTACAGGGCGTCGCTCTCCATTTGCTTCAGAATCATGTCGCTGCGTATTCGCAGCATCTCATCCGCCGTAAATTCCGCTACAAAACATCCTTTTCCCGTTATCGTATTGATCAAACCGCTTCGTTCGAGCTCTTCCCAAGCTTTCTTTACAGTGATGACGCTAACACTAAGCTCAAGGGCCGCCTGCCTAATGGGAGGCAAACAATAACCGCTTTCCAGCTCGCCTTTCAGGATTTGAGCGCTGATTTGTTCATAAATCTGCTGATAAATCGGTTTCTCGGATGTATTCAAAATCGTTACATTCATAATATCTCCACTTTTAGGAATCGTTTCACCGCAATCCGGTAAGCAATCAGAGTGAATGCAATAAAAAGGACAATGCCTACGACCAGTATGGATAGCTGCAGCACCGTGTTGTTCGCACCGGAGCCATAAAAAATACCGTTCATCCACGGACTGCTTATTCCCGCCCATTGGGCAACTCCGGCAAACAGAATGGCCGCCGCAGTGGATACAATCGTTGCCGCCCCATATTTATACGCCGTTTTGTAATACATGGGCAGCAGCACGATGTTGAAGATCCCAAGCATGACGAAACATAATCCCCAAAAACCCGTATGCGGCGAAAAGAAAAAATAAGTGAGATTCGGGTATAACCGAAGCGTAAACAGGCTGAAGATCATGGCAACAAGCAGATGCATGAGCTCCAGAATAACAATAACGGTGATTCTGGCTTTTACGATGTCTTTTTTGGTCACGGGCATGATCGTACTGAACACCAAATCGTTCTGACTTTTAAATCCGCCAAACATATTCGGTACCGTTATGAGGCAGAAATAAAGCGGAACGAAGAAATAAACCCAACCGGGAACAAACATCAAGGCTCCTGTAAATAAAGGCAATACGAGAAACCAGGGATTTACGCCTAATTTCAAATCTTTCATCACCAAATTATACATGCACATCCTCCTTTTTCGCGAAATAAATCATGATTTCCTCAAGGCTCGGCGTGGTTGCTTTCAGCGTGGAGGATGGCTCAAGGTCTCGGGCATGAATCAATCCGGTAAAGCCGAAAGAGTTTATTTTGTACGAAATTAACTGTTCTTTCACCTCGTGCAGCCGGTCCTCGCTGCCGCTGAGTAAACGGTAGGATTCCTTAAAATCGTTTTTCTCGGAACTGGCAATGATTTGCCCATTCTCAATAAAGGTTATAAAGTCTGCACATTTTTCCAAATCGGATGTAATGTGAGTAGAGAAAAGAATGCTGATCTCGCCATCGACGATAAGCTGCTGAAAGATATCGAGCAAATCGTCTCTTGAAACAGGGTCAAGTCCGCTTGTCGGTTCATCCAGAATAAGGAGCTTTGCGCCATGGGATAAAGCAAGGGCCAAGCTGTATTTGACTCTCATTCCTGTAGATAACTCGGCAATTTTTTTGTTTTCATCCAATTTGAATCTTTGCAAATAGTTGTAATATGTTTCATCGTTCCAATTCTTATAGAACTTTTTTGTGATAAGGGTCATCGTTTTTATTTTGCTGCGAGTATAGAAATCAATATCGCCGAAGGCGCACCCGATCTCCTGCTTCAGTTCCAATTCGTGTTCAGCCATATTCTTGCCAAAAACGTAAATCTCGCCGCTGTCGATTTGAACCAGGTTTAAGATCGATTTTATCGTAGTCGTTTTCCCGGCGCCATTGGCACCGATAAAACCCATGATATAACCCTTCTCCAACTGAAAAGAGACGTCTTTTATCTGAAAATCAGTGTATTTTTTGTGCAGATTTCGAATGTCTAATGCCAGCATACCCTACCTCCTTCACAAATTGTGTATGTTGTATATTCACAATGTATCACGAGGTGTTCTGTAAAGTCAATCACGCACCTGTCTTTTGGGCTAAAAAAAGCGGCGATTGGAGACGCAAAAATCGTCTCCAATCGCCGCTTGCAAACCCGAAGGGCTGCAGCCCAGCAGCAGCTGAGCTTTTTTTAAGGCAAGATTAAATTAAACCAGTTGTTTCAAAGCGGAAATGGCTGCCTCATAGTTAGGATGGTCGCCCATTTCGCCCAGATATTCCACGTAACGGATCGTGTCATCGGCATCGATGATAAAGATCGAACGCATTTCCAGCTGAAGTTCTTTGATTAATACGCCATAAGCTTCGCCGAAAGAACGGTGTTTGTAGTCGGTCAAAGTTTCCAATTTGTCGATTCCGGCTACCGAGCAGAAACGGCTTTGCGCAAACGGAAGGTCTACGGATACCGTCAGTACGACCACATCGTCGCCCAGTTTGGACGCTTCTTCGTTAAAACGGCGGGTTTGCGCATCACACACGTCCGTGTCGAGGGAAGGAACTACCGAAATCAGTTTGATTTTGCCTTTATAATCGGACAAGCCGGCTTCGGTTACCAGGTCTTTGTTGATACGGAAATCAGGGGCTTTATCGCCAGCTTTCAATTCAGGTCCGATCAAAGTAATTGGGTTTCCTCCAAAAGTTGCTACTCCAGTACGTTCTTGTGCCATTATAAAATTCCTCCAATAAATGTTTTATAGTTTTTTTGTTGTGCAGCATGCTTACGGTCAAAGCAAAGGGATTAGACCACCTCCTGCACAGGCGGCTCTGCTACAGGGTGTTCATCCACGAATCTTTCCAGATCCAGCGCGGCCATGGCGCCGCTGCCCGCGGAAGTAATCGCCTGACGGTATACAGGGTCCTTGACGTCGCCGCAGGCAAATACGCCCGGAATGCTGGTTTCGGAAGTCCCCGGTTTAACGACAAGGTATCCGTTAGCGTCCGTTTCCAGCTGGCCTTGCAAAAACGCAGTGTTCGGACGGTGTCCGATGGCCACAAAGATGCCCTGCGTATCGATGACTTCGGTTTCGCCGGTTTCGTTGTTAAGAACTTTAAGACCGGTCACGCCGTTTTCGCCTTCCACTACTTCCAGCGGCGTACGGTTCAGGCTCCACTCGATTTTTTCATTGCTGCGTGCCCGCACCTGCATGATTCGGGAAGCCTTTAGTTCCTCCCGGCGGTGTACGACACGTACTTCGCTGGCGAACCGGGTCAAGAAGTGAGCTTCCTCCATGGCGGAATCGCCGCCGCCGACCACGATGATTTTTTTGCCGCGGAAGAAAAACCCGTCGCAAGTCGCACAGGTGCTGACGCCTCTGCCGATATTCTCCATCTCATTCGGGATATGGAGCAGGTTGGCCGATGCCCCGGTGGAAACGATCAGGGCTTCAGTCGTCAAGGTCTCTCCGTTTTCCAGTCGCAGCGTGAACGGCCGGTTTTGCAAATCGATCTCCCGGACCCAGCCGGTTTTGAAAGCTGCGCCGAATTTCTCGGCCTGCTTTCTCATATTGTCCATCAGATCCGGACCAAGAATGCCATCCGGGAAACCGGGGAAATTCTCCACTTCCGTCGTGGTAGTCAGCTGGCCGCCCGGCTGTTCGCCTTCAATGACCAAAGGCTGCATATTGGCCCTTGCCAGATAGATTGCCGCTGTTAACCCCGCTGGTCCTGTACCGATTACGATTGCTTTATACATGTTGATTTCCTCCACTCATTTTAATTTCTAACAATTTAATTGTCAACAATATATTTGTTTAAAAAAATAATTACCAGCATTTAAACGCGCAAAATTTATTGGACCTGCCTCAACTTTATATAGGGTCGGATGCTCGGTCGTTTTCAACTCCGCGATCATTGTTTTATTTTATTGATTTTGAACAATTATATTTTGCACAATTTATTTATACTCCTTATTTTTATCTCTGTCAACCCTTTTGTTAAATTTGTTTGGGGGCCAGACGGATGCTATTCTGTTTATATCCCTTGCTAAGCATTCGTCATCCATTCTGACAAGGAAGTAAAGGAGCTGAAAAATTGGGTACGGCCGTTTTAGAACAATTGCCGCTGATTTTGGCCTCTTTCCCAAGCTTATCCGATATTAAGGAAGAAGATTGGAGGAAAGACGGCATAAGCGTCGTACAGGTAGAACCGAACTACACCATCGAAGAAGGGCAGTTTCTGGAGTTTGCCGCTTTCATATTGGACGGAACCGTCCGGATGTACAAACTCAGCGCCGGAGGACGGGAAATCACCCTTTACCGGATCCGGGGCGGGGAATGTTGTCCGCTGATGACTACCAGCATTCTGGGGGATACGGAATACGAAGCTTCGGCCTGCATAGAAGAACCTGCCCGCGTGCTTGTGGTTCCGGTCGATATTTTCCGCGATTGGATGGATCGTTACCGGAATTTCAGGCAATTTATGTTCAAATCCCTGGCTCAAAGGATCGTCGTGATGTCCAACCTGCTGGACAGCATCAATTTCAAGTCCATCCGGGGCAGAGTCGCGGAATACCTGATTGGCAGAACGAAGAAATCCGGAGAAACCCTGCTGACTACGCACGACGTTTTGTCGGTAGAGCTTGGAACGGCCAGAGAGGTGATCAGCCGTACCTTAAAAGCGCTGGAAAAGGAAGGCCTTCTCGAGCTTTCCCGCGGGAAAATCAGAATTACCGATCGCGGCAAGCTGGAAGAGTATATAGAGCTGTAGATAATCCCCGTATTTTTCGGGGATTTTTTGTTTTTTCCGCCCCATCCCTTGCATAAAACGCCTCCACGTTCATATTCAATGATGTATGGATCATTTGCCGCCATTTCGCAGCAGTCCAGGATGAAAGGAGAAATGGAATTGAACCTGTATGACGAGTCAAAGCACCCGGTGCCTGTCCCGCAGCCGATCAGAGGAAAGGAAGGCACCGTGGATAAAGGGCCGCGAAACATAATGCTGGATCTTCAAAATCCAGACCTGCTGGTGCCTCCCGATACGGACAACGGTCTTGTGCCCAATATGCGTTTCTCTTTCTCGAATGCACACATGCAGCTTAATGAAGGGGGATGGTCCCGCGAGGTTACGCAGCGCGAGCTGCCGATTGCCACCACCCTTGCTGGCGTTAACATGGCATTGACGCCAGGCGGCGTCCGCGAGCTGCACTGGCATCAGCAGGCCGAGTGGTCTTACATGCTGCTGGGCAGCGCCCGAATCACGGCGGTTGACCAGGACGGGCGTAATTATATCGCCGATGTAAAACAAGGGGACCTTTGGTATTTTCCGCCGGGTATTCCCCATTCGATTCAAGGGCTTGAGGAAGGCTGCGAATTTTTACTTGTCTTCGACGACGGCGCTTTTTCGGATTTAAATACGTTGTCCCTGTCCGATTGGGTTGCCCATACGCCCAAGGACGTTTTATCCGCCAACTTTGGCGTCCCCCTCTCCGATTTCAGCAGCATTCCGGACGAACAGGTGTATATTTACCAGGCCCCGATACCAGGCAGTCTCGAGAGCCAAGCTGTCTCCTCCCCCTACGGTACGATTCCGCTATCATTCAAACACGAGCTGCTGGCCCAGAAACCGTTGATTACGCCTGGAGGGTCGGTACGCATTGTGGATTCAACCAATTTCCCGATCTCAAAAACCGTGGCAGCCGCGCTTGTGGAAATCAAACCTGGCGCCATGCGCGAAATGCACTGGCATCCCAACAAGGACGAATGGCAATATTACTTGTCCGGCAGCGGACGCATGACGGTATTTGCCGGCAGCGGAGCCGCCCGAACGTTCGATGTCAGGGCCGGCGACGTAGGTTATGTCCCGTTTGCCTACGGACACTACATTCAGAACACGGGCGATACGACGCTCTGGTTTCTTGAAATGTTCAAAAGCGACCGGTTTCAGGATGTTTCGCTTAATCAATGGCTGGCCCTTACGCCCAAGGAGCTTGTGGGAACCAATCTGAACGTGCAGCCTGCCTTCATGTCCAAACTGCGGAAAGAAAAGTGGCCTGTCGTAAAATATCCGGGTTTCTCTTATTATCCGAAACAGCCGCTCCATAAAAGCGATCAGTATTAAGATTATACGATCCTGACCTTCGTCTTTTTCAAGCCGATTAGTTCCCCTTAATGCTGCTGAATGCTCTGCGCGCGGGGTGATCGGCTTTTTTATTTGTCCGGCTGCGGGGGGCTCCTCCGCTTCGTTTTGTGACAAAGTTACGGTTCCTTTCAACAAGGCTTGATAAGATCGTACTTGTAAGCGGCACAAAACCTACTAACTAAAACATTCAAGGAGGAAATCATAATGAAAAACGTTGGCGGAGCGGATCGCGTAATCCGGATTATTCTTGGCGTAGCTCTCTTGGCTCTCTTTGTTGTCCTTCCAGGGTACTGGAAACTGTTTGGCCTGACGGCCCTGCCGTTCCTGATCACCGGATTGGCCCAGAAATGCGGAATCAACAAGCTGCTTGGCCGCAATACCTGCAAAATAAGATAAGAAATATTGGGATCGGCATGCCTTATAAATTTTGCAAAATTATAAAGGACACGACCTTGTTCTAACTAATCATCCGGCTGTAAACCTCAAAAAACAAGCCCCCTTGAAGCTGCTTCAAGGGGGCTTGCTCGATTCAAGAAAGGTCATCCCGCCATATTGTTAACGGAATCCTCCGGTGAAAATACCGAAATGTGATCCACCTTCCCGGTCGAAGCCGGAATGATGAACTTTAATTGAAACTGATCGCTTGCGGTATAAATATAAATGGTATCGTTCCCGTTCTTTTTGGTAGAAACCGGCTTGCCGAGCGCCGACTCGATCTCTTCGAGCGTCAGGTTCTGCAAATCCGGGCTGCTGGACCGGACATCAAAAAGCTGGCTGCCTTTATTGTATCCGAACACTGCGTCTTTCTTCGCATAGGTCGCATACATGCCGCTGCCTGCCGAACCCACCTTGTCGGCTTTCCCCCAGGCCTTGGTCACATCGTCAATCAAGGAATTGTGGGCGGCAAACGGAATGCCAGGCGCTTCCCCTTTTTTCGCCAGCTCCAGCAGCTGCTTGATCTGCTCTTCGCTGGAGGACGGCTGTTCTGCAGGTGCCGAAGGCTGGGTGCCGCCATCAGCGCCTGCCGGCGGAGCTGCGGATGCCCCCTGACCGGCGCCCGAAGGGGCTTCGGAGGCCGTTTCCGTCCCGGACGGTGCCGGGCTTGCCGTTTGAGCTTCGTTGGAAGAATTAGAACTGCAAGCCGATAAGGCAAATACGGTTGAAATGAAAAAAGCTCCTGCGGCAAATTTTATCGATTTCATCATGAAGGTCCACTCCAGTTGTTCAAATTTTAATCCTTAGCGACTGACTTGCTGTTCGAATCGCTTTGTACAGGATATTTATAAAACGACATAGGGTTCAAAAAGGTTGCCATTCTACCGTGATTTCCGCTAAAAGAACCTGCCCAAACGGGCGTCAAGTTTTCCGCGTTCTTATCTAGATTCCCTCTCTTGGCGGATTGTATACATGATTTGGCTCCTGCGACATACATATAAACTTGTATATCAGGGCAAACAGAAAGGAAGCTGATCATGTTCAGAACCCCATTCCCGTTGCCTGGTTCCGATCCAACGGCGCCCGTGTTCCTGCAGCGAGATCTTCCAAATGGTCGTCCTCTCCAGCCTGCCTATAACTATCCTAACTATCTTTACCCTTTTCCTCCCCTGCCTAACTTCCGTCCCCCTTATCCTGCAGGCGCTATTGCTCCCCCGGCCTATGATTACCGGACCCAACAGCAGCCGTTGACCTTCGTGCTGGTTCACGGGGCCTGGGCAGACGCCGGCTGGTGGGAGGGCGTTGCCGCTGTGCTCCGGCAGCACGGGCACCGGGTTTATAACCCCGAATATCCGGGACATGGAGCCGATCCGGACAAAAAGGTGACCCATGAGCAGATCGTAGCCTCCGTAACCGATTATATCAAGTCCAACAACCTGCAAAATATTATCCTCGTCGGCCACAGCTTTGGCGGGACGGTCATTCAAAAAACTGCCGAGCAAATCCCGGACCTGATTAAACGGCTGGTTTTCCTGAACGCTTTTGTACTTAAGGACGGTCAATCGGCTGGAGACGAAATCCCTCCGGAAACCCGGAAAATACTCAAAGTTAAAAATTATTCCGTCATCCTTCCGTATGCTTTATTCCGCGAAGGGTTTGTCAATCTTGCGGATGAAGGTCTAGCCAAGCAGATGTACAGCAGAGTTACGCCGGAACCCGCGGAACCTTTGTTTGCCCAACTCGATTTAAAAAAATTTTACTCGCTGCAGGTGCCTAAAAGCTATGTTTATTTGACGGAGGACAACGTGCTTCCCCAAGGGAATGGCTACGGCTGGCACCCCCATATGTCCGGAAATCTTGGCTTGTTCAGGCTGATTAAAGACCATGGCGACCATATGTCCACGGCGGTGACCGCCCCAGCCCGCGTGGCCGAAAGATTATATGAAGCTGCCAGAGACTAGGCCATTCGAAAAAAATAACCGCCCCGGAAGGAGCGGTTATTTCGTCTTTTCCACACCTAAACTATTCGAACCATCTTGCTCCCCGGTTTCGCTTTTGTCCCCCAGCAGCTCGACTGCCCGGTTTAGCCATACAGCGGCATCGCCCCTCTTCAAGCTGTCCTGAGGATGGAACAAACCGTCTTCGTCCAGCTGCGCCAATCGGTAATAAAACAATCGCTGAACGCTTCCTTGAAGTTCGGGTGTGATCTGATCATTATCCTTGAGATCCACAAAAATTTTGACCATCGGGAAATCGCCCTGCTGTTCGAGCGCCTTTACGAGCAAATCCGCAAACTTTTCACGGGAAATCGGCGCGTTCGGGTCAACCTCGGGATCCACTCTTAAATCATGATAATAAGAGATGATGAAAGCATCCGAATACCAGACATGATCCTTGGCATTTCGGTACATGTCGGAAGCCAGCGGTTCTTTAAAGAAACGAAGACCATCGAGGTTCAGATTAAAGGCTTTGACAAGCATCTGCAGAGCCTGGGCATAACTCAACGTTTCCTTTGGTGCAAAATGCTCCGCATCCACACCGCTGACGATGCCTTTTTGCTGAAGATTTTGAACCGCCTCGGACTGACCCGCATCTACATCGCTGAACGCAAAGGCATGGGCGCTGAAAGCGCCAAATAACAAAGAAAGGGCCGCCGCCGATTTGACTATTTTCATAAAGGTTTGCTCCTTATCCGGATTCTTGTATAGGTTTGACCTCTTGACGCAGGAAACTTTTGCAATGTTGCAGTTTTTTTTATTTTTTCTAAATGTGCAAATGCTTAATATGACTGGTTAAAACCGGTGCATTAGTGCTATTATCTAAACAGGAGAGTTATTAGTCCAATTACATATTTATACTTAGGAAAAGGAGGAACCCCTTTGAAAATCGCGGCCATTGTAGGAAGTCTGCGGAAGGAATCCTTTAATATGAGACTTGCCCGTTACATGCAGGAGCAATTTAAACACAAGGTTGATATAGAAATTTTAAAAATCCATGAGCTTCCTTTTTACAATCAGGATATCGAGCTGGATCCGCCGGAAAGCGTTAAAATCTTTAAACATAAAGTCAATATGGCCGATGCGGTTTTGTGGATCACGCCTGAATACAACTATTCCATACCGGGCGTCACTAAAAACGCGATAGACTGGCTGTCGCGCGTTGACAAAGTTATGAAAGGCAAACCCTCCTGGATTCTCGGATCCTCCATGGGTTTTCTGGGCAGCGTACGCGCCCAGCTCCATCTGCGCGAAATTTTGTTTTCGCCCAGCATCGCTTCCCCGTTTTACCCGGGCAACGAGGTTTATATCGGCACAGCCCACGAGAAATTCAACGAGCAGGGCGAATTGATCCACGAACCTACCAAACAATATTTGGAGACGGTCACCGATCATTTTATCGAATGGATGGAATCCGGCTCCTGGCGGTTCAGCACGAGCAGCAGAGTTTAAAACCCGCCGGAACAACAATAAAAGCAGCTTTTCCGTCAAGGCGACGGGAAAGCTGCTTTTTCGGTTTTGAGGCAACCTCATTTGCGGTCAAACACGACATTTTTTCTCCGGGCAAAAAACAGCCAGGCCGCCGCGGCAATACCGATGCCGAGTACAAAAGCCCAAACCCAGGGGCTGCTCCGCATCCCTGCATAAAGGCAGCTCATGGCGATGGAATAAGGTAAAATGCCTACGGCCGTCGTCCAGGCAAATCCCCATAACCCCACTTTCAAAAGCCCCGCCGCATAATTGACGACATGATAAGGGACAAATGGCACAAACCGGATCATCAAAAGCCCCAGGTCCCCGTACCTGACCAGCCACTCCTCCATCTTGTCCAGCGCCGGTTTTACGGCTCCGACATGGGGTTTAGCCACCCAGCGGGTCAGATAAAAGCCGCCTATGGAACCTACGATTCCGCCGATCCAGGCATAAACGCCGCCCCATACCGGTCCATAGACCTCCAGCAGAAGCAAAGCGGAAAATTCCCCCGGAACCGGCAGCATATTGAGCACCGCCTGGATGAAAATGCCGGCGACGATCCCTAAAATCCCCAGCTGTTGAATGGAATTCATGACCTTGGAGTATTGTCCGGTTTTGATTAAATAAGCCACATAAACGATTGCGGCAAGAATCAGCAGCAGGCTAAAGGCCGATACCCATTTCACGCCTGCCGTGCACGTTTTGCCGTTGCTATTGTTATCCATGAATTCCCCCGGCTATAGGCCCCCCTGTCGGGATCCTTTTATTAAACCGTAACCCGCAGCCTGCTTTGCAGCAGCTCTAACATATCACTGACAATCCTTTCCGTCGCGACGCCCCTGCAGAGATCGGACATCCGTCTGCGAATTCCCGATTCTTCTGCGGGATTGTCCAGCAAACGGCCGATTTGCCGGCTTAACTCCGGGGCGCTTTCCGCGATTCTGGCTGCGCCTTTTCCGGCGAGGTATACCGCATTTTCTTTCTCCTGCCCTGAAAAAGGTTTATAAATAAACACAGGCACACGCAGAGCGATCGCTTCCGATAAAGTGACTCCTCCGGCCTTGGTAACCAGACAGGCGGCCTGCGCCATAATTTCGTGAATATGCGGCACAAATCCAAAAATTTCGACTTCCGGGTTTCCCCCAAACATTGCGGACCACCTGGCATATAATCGTTCATTGCGGCCGCAGACGATCGCGAGCCGGCAGGTTCCCGCCTCCAGCAGCCGCCGGACGATCTCCTCCATCTGCTGCGGTACGCCGAAGGAACCCGCGCTGAGCATCACCAGCTTTTTGCGAAGGCCACGACCATCTGCGGATACGTCCTGATCCTGATATGAGGCCGGATAGGGATCCCGGGCATCCCCGGCGCCTTGATTCTGTATGACAAAACCTCTGCGGACCGGAATCCCCGTCACCAGAATTTGCTGCGGTGAAGCAAAAGCTTTCTTTTCCATATCGTGTTTTAATTCGTCCGTCGCCACATAGTAGCGGCTCATATCCGGATGCGTCCATCGTCCGTGGAGCGTATAATCGGTAATCACCGTGCAGACCGGCACGCCAAGCTCATTTCCGGCTTCAGCTGCCGCCCCGAAAGGGAAGGTATTTAAGATCAGGTCGGGAGAGACCTCACGCAGCAGGGCTTTCAGCTTTCTTTTTCCAATGGAATTAAAATATTTGCCCAGCGAGCTGCCCGGACGGGTTCCCCTCGTCCAATAATAACTCCAGCCATACAGATCCAGGCCGTATTGGGAAGTCAGGCTGTTCTTCAAATATAATTTTGTCGAAACCGAATTTAACAGCGGATGAGCCTCCTTCATCAAATCAACGATGAAAACGTCCTTGATCCCTCTGGCCGCGAATTCCTGCTCCACAGCTCGAGAAACCTGATTATGCCCCTCCCCGTAACCGGCCGTTAAAATCATAATGCGCGGTTGACGCATCCCACGAAGCAGCTCCCTCCTGAATAAACGTCGAATATTTTCGCTAGCACTCCAAGTATATAGGCTGAACATGAAAATTCGCTCCGAGAAAAGTTAGCTCCATGTAAGAATTGTTAAAGAGAAGGAAAAATAAGCGGTATTCCGGCCATTTTCAGAATGGTTTGCTATAATGATGAAGACTAATTGCAAATGAACAAAAATTTTCTGAAAGTCAGGTGAAAAAAATGACGGAGAGAAGCATTATTTTCTTCGATATTGACGGAACGCTGCTGGGAGAGGATAAAAAGGTGCCGGCTTCCGCCAAAGAAGCGGTATTTGCCTTAAAACGCCTGGGCCATGAAGTAGCGATCGCAACCGGCCGGGCTCCCTTTATGTTTAAAGAGCTTCGGAAAGAGCTGGACATCGACAGCTTCGTCAGCTACAACGGCCAGTACGTCGTCCTGCGCGGCGAAGCGATTTACACGAATCCCATGGATAAAAACGCCTTGCAGCAGCTGACGGACCTGGCTCTCCAGCGTAATCATCCCGTCGTTTATATGGATCACGAGGATATGAAGGTGACGGTCCCGGATCACGAATTCGTCGCTACCAGCATGGGGACCTTAAAGATACAGAATCTGCCCGCCCACGACCCGCTCTACTATCAAAACCGGGATATTTATCAATCCCTGCTGTTCTGCGTCGAGGGTGAAGAAGAGGAATACGAGCAGCAATTTAAAGCCTTCGATCTGATCCGCTGGCATCCTTACTCCACCGACATCATTCCGGCTGGCGGCTCCAAAGCGAAAGGCATCGCCAAAATAACCGAAGCGCTGGGCATTCCCGCTGAACGCCAATACGCTTTCGGGGACGGGCTGAACGACATCGAGATGCTGACGCAGATCGCAAACAGCGTCGCTATGGGCAACGGTGTACCTGAGGCTAAAGCCGCGGCCAGATACGTCACCAAAACGGCCGATGAAGACGGTATTTTGCACGGCCTGCAAATGGTCGGGCTGCTGTAATTTTTTGAAGAAAACAAAAGCTGGCGTTCTTCCGGATCCAACGGTCCGTGAACGCCAGCTTTGATTTTTTGTTCAACCTTAATTTATGCGGATTAGGCGAGCCCTTGAGTTGCAGCAGCCCATCAGGCCCGGCTTCCTATCCTATTTGGCTGCCTGCTGATCCCAGCGGTCATAAGCGGCCTGGTAGATCTCCGCAATGCGGTCGCCGCCCATTTTCTTCACTTGGGCTTTATATTTGTCCCAGTTCGAGAGCGGTTCCTGACCGGTCACGAATTTGGCCTCCATTTGCTCCACATAGCTGCCGAGGTCCGACTGAAGCGAAGTGACCTCGTTTTGTTCCTCTTCCGTCAGGTAGACGTTTGGATAAGGCACTTTTGCATAAGGCAAAATTTTCGCCTGATTTTCCTGTTCGACCCAATCATCCATTTCGGATCTCAAGCCCTGGGTAACTTCAGGCAGGCTGACACCAGGCGTCGTGATGCCGTAGTTTGGTGTCAGTGTGCCGCGATACTGCTCGCGGTCTCCTCCATCCGGAACGGGCAGCCACTCTTTGATATGCTTATCTTTGTCCGTATATTTCCACAACACATCTTCCGGTCCTTGGTTGAACAAAGTCGAACCTTCATAACCATACTGATAATCAACCCAGCGCATCGTCGCTTCCGGCGCCGGATTGGTTTTGGAGATGGCAAAGGTGCCGTTTTTGGAAATGCCCGAGTTTTTCGCCACGACCGGCGAATCCGGGAAGCCCGTTTTCAGCGGTTCCATAAACGGATTATCGGTGTTTGGTTCCCCGCCGAGCATAAAGTAAGGCAGCCAGTCGTTAAACAGCGCAACCTGGTTGTTTTTCCCTTTGGCTTTCTTCTGGTCATCCGTTTGAGAAAACGTCTCATGGTCAAGCAAGTCGTCTTTCCACAGCCGGTTCAAGAAAGTCAGGTACTCCTTGTATCCTTCCTCCTGCGGGGTATAGTGCACTTTCCCCTGTTTATCCGCATAATAGACCTCGTCATACATGCCCCAGAAGCCCAGCAGCTGGACGCGAATATCCTTCAGCTTCGTGGAGGTGAGGGGAATTTCGTCCGCCTGTCCGTTGCCGTTCGGATCTTCGGTTTTCACCCGCTTCAGATAGTCGTACAGCTCATCCGGCGTTTCGGGAAGTTTGGTCACGCCAAGCTTTTTCAGGAAACTTCCGTTATAGTAGAGCGGGCTTTTGTACCATACAGCGCCTTTGTCAATATATGACAGAGCGTAAATATGGCCGTCCGGCGTCGTGATGGACTTTCGGATATCCGGATTCTCATCCAATAGCTTCTTGAGATTCGGCGCGTACTCGTCAATCAGGCCCTCCAGCGGAATCAGCGTCCCCTGGCTGCCGTAAGTGACCTGTTCGGCCGGGGTCAGACTTGCGGCATAAAAGATGTCCGGCAGATCCCCGCTCGCAAATACCAGATTCTTTTTGGTCTCAAAGCTGTCCACGGGAGCGGTCTGGAATGTGAGCTTGATGTTGGTCTTTTTCTCCATTTCTTGAAACACCGGCATCGTATCCCATTTGGCAGCACCAACGTCAGGCGCAAAAACGGACAAGGTGATCGGCTTGTCGACGATCGGAAAACCTTCCTTATGCACGCTTTCGGCAGAGCCGGAAGCCTTTCCCCCGTTCCCCGCCGAGCCGGAACCGCATGCGGCAAGCAGGGAAACAAGCATCGTCAGGCTCAGGATGATCCCCCATGATTTTAAGCTTTTTCTCATCAAATGACTCCTCCTGTCTCCTTTGTAGTGAGCGGCTTCATCTTGGACCCGCAGCTGCGACCCTTATTTAACTGGAGCGCCTCTGTAACCGCTATTTGTTAGCGCTTACAAAAAAGTGTAATGAAGACAATGACAGACGTAAATATGTTATTTTTGCTATGTTAAAAAGGATTCCTTCGGCTCTGGTCTGACAGGCGGCTTTAGCTTGCAAAGCCTTATATAAGGCGGGATTTTCCAAATTCTCGCATGTTTGGAATGTGTCAAATATGATCTTAAAAAAAGGGCCTGTTTGTCATACACCTAAAGATTGCTCCGTCTGTTGGAACCCCTTATACTGGTCTGTATCAGTCAAGGCGGCAGCCGATTGGAGGATTTTTGTGCAGCATTTCTTATTTCAAAGCCAGACCGGCCATCATGAACTTTCCGTTTACGATACGGACGAGCTGGACGGACAGAAAGGCCGCTTCCGGGTTCTGCAGTTTGCCAGTGAAGCGAATCAGGGCGCTATGGACCTGGAGGATCCGCAGCGGATTCTGTTTGAATATCCCCGGGCTATCCTTCATCTGATGGAGCACAACGCTCCGTCTTTCGAACATGTTTTTATGATCGGGCATGGAATCGGAACCTTATCGGGATATTTGGCCGGAAAAAACGTGACGGTCGCCGAGCTAGACCCCCTGGTCGTCCGGATCAGCCGGGATTATTTTGGCTATAGCGGTGATAACGTAATTGTAGGGGACGGGCGAAAAATACTTGAACAACAGCCATCCGGAAAGCTGGATTACGTCCTCCTGGATGCTTTTAATGCGGAGGGCACGCCCGGGCACCTGGTTTCCATGGAGTTCTTCTGCCTCGTTTCGGACAAGCTGCAGCCAGGCGGAACGGTGATGTTGAACCTGACCGGGCGAGCCGGCCAGAACGCTCTGCTCGGCGCGATCGGCGAAACGCTGGGCCAACATTTTGCGTATACTCAAGTTTTCTCTTTAAAAGCGGAAAACCGCGGGGACGTAGTCAATTTCATTCTGACGGGTTCAGCCAAACCGCTGTTGTACCAATCCCGCCATATGGCCGGATTTACGGAAATCTTGCTTCCCCCGGGTTATCTGCTGTGGGATTAGAAGGATTGAAATATGATATTACTGCCCATAACAAAAAACGCTCCGGACAGGAGCGCTCAGGCTGTCGAGAAACCCCCTGTTTTTTGCACGGGGTTTAAAATTGCCTTATTAGTTTATAAAAATGGGTTCTCAGATCGTTTTAAATCCATTTTTGTTTTAAAAGATGAGTCTCCCCATATAAAAAACAGAGTGTCGAAAAGTCCTCTGGACTTTCTCGACACTCTGAGCGCTCCGGACAGGAGCGCTTTTTCTGCTGCGATGCCTAAACTCGAAATGCCGAAGATCAAGCGTGGAATTCCCGTCCGTCCAGCACTTCAGGTACGTATCCGGCACGGATTGTAAAATCGCCGAAATGCTCGCCGTCGAGCCGTTCCTTGGCATAACGGCTGATAATCGGCTGCAGCGAGTTCAAAATTTCGTCTTCGCCGATATTTTCCTTGTACAGCTTATTCAAGCGATTGCCGGTAAAACCGCCGCCAAGGTACATGTTGTAACGCCCCGGCGCTTTGCCGATAAACGACAGCTCGGCCAGCATCGGTCTTGCACAGCCGTTCGGGCAGCCGGTCATCCGAATGACGATGTCCTCCTCGCGGAGACCCGCCTCCTCGAGCATCGGCTCGATTTTGTCCAGCAGCGCCGGCAGATAACGCTCGGATTCGGCCATGGCCAGGCCGCAGGTCGGAAGAGCGACGCAGGCCATCGAATTTCGGCGCAGCGCCGAATAATGAGCGCCGTCCGTCAAGCCGTACTGGTCGATCAGGCTCTGGATTTTTTTCTTTTTCTGGCTGCTGACATTGCCGATCACCAGGTTCTGGTTCGGCGTCAGACGGAAATCGCCGGTATGGATCTTGGCAATTTCACGGAGTCCGCTCATCAGCGGATAATCGTCAAAGTCTTTGACTCGTCCGTTTTGGACAAACATCGTAAAATGCCATTTGCCGTTGCTCCCTTTCACCCAGCCATAGCGGTCGCCGTTATGGTCGAAATGATAAGGACGCGCTTCCTGAAGCGAATATCCGAGCCGCGCGGTCATTTCTTCTATAAGCCAGTTGATGCCGCGGTCATCGATCGTATATTTGAAGCGGGCGTGCTTGCGAACGGAGCGGTCGCCGTAATCCCGCTGGATCGTCACGATTTTCTCCGCGACATCCACCATCTGCTTTGGCGTACAAAAGCCGATGATTTTGGAAACCTGCGGATACGTCTTCGGATCGCCATGACTCATTCCCATACCGCCGCCGACCGCCACGTTGAAGCCGGCCAGTTTCCCTTTCTCGACTATCGCGATAAAACCAAGATCCTGGGAGAACACGTCCACGTCGTTGGACGGCGGAACCGCGATTCCGATCTTGAATTTCCGCGGCAGGTAAACCGGCCCGTAGATCGGCTCCACTTCGGTGTCCTGATCCCGGCTGTCAATCACCTTCTCCTCGTCAAGCCAGATTTCATGATAGGCCCGGGTGCGCGGATCCAGGTGTTTGCTCACCTTGGTCGCCCATTCATAGACCTCGCCATGAATTTCAGACTGGTACGGATTCGGGTTGCACATCACGTTGCGGTTAACGTCGCCGCAGGCCGCGAGCGTACTGAGCAGCGCGTCGTTAACTTCACGGATCGTATTTTTCAGGTTCCACTTAAGCACGCCGTGCAATTGGAACGACTGGCGGGTAGTCAGCCGGATCGATCCGTTGCCGTATTTGTGGGAAATACGGTCCATCATAAGCCACTGCTCGGGGGTCACGACCCCGCCGGAGGCACGGACACGCAGCATAAACTGGTAGGCAGGCTCGAGCTTTTGATGGGCCCGTTCGTTGCGCAAATCCCGGTCATCCTGCATGTAGCTGCCGTGATGCTTCATCAGTCGGTTGTCGTCTTCCGGAATGGAGCCGGTAATCGGATCCGCCAGCGTTTCCGTCAGGCTGCCCCGCAAATAATCGCTTTTCCGTTTAATTTCTTCAACGTCGCTGTGTGGTGCGCTGTTAGGCGACAATAAATGATTTTCTGACATCTCCTCTATCTCCTTTCAGAACGGCCTTTCTGTTTATCCTCAATAAACATCCCGCTGGTAGCGTTTCTGCTGCTGCAGGTCGGCGAGGTATTCAGATGCCGCTTCCGGGCTCATCCCGCCTTCTTGCACAAGAATTTTCTGAAGCGCGCCGTGAAGGTCCTGGGCCATATGCTTCTCATCGCCGCAAACGTAAACATAAGCGCCGTCCTGAAGCCATCTGTACAGCTCGGAGCTCCGTTCAAGCATCTTGTGCTGCACGTACACCTTCTGGTCTGTATCTCTGGAAAAGGCCACGTCCATCCGGGTCAGCACCCCATCCTTCAACCAGCGCTGCCACTCCACCTGGTACAGGAAATCCGTCGCGAAATGCTGGTCCCCGAAAAAGAGCCAGGTCCGTCCGCCTGCGCCCTGCTCTTCCCTTTCGCCCAGGAACGAGCGGAAGGGGGCAACCCCGGTGCCGGGACCTATCATAATCATAGGGGCGTCAGGGTCGGCCGGCAGCTTGAAGTTTGGATTCTGCTGGATAAATACCGGCAGGCTGTCGCCCGGCTCCACCCGCTCGGCCAAATGGACGGAGCAAACGCCGTAGCGCTCGCGCCCGCCGTTCTCATAACGGACCGCGCTGACCGTGACATGCACTTCATCCGGCGCTGCCGACGGGCTGCTTGAAATCGAATAAAGGCGGGCCGGCAGCTTGCGCAAAATGCCGACGAAATCACCGGCCGGGACGCCCTTCAGGCTGTAATCCCGCACAAGATCCAGCAGGTCCCGCCCGTGCAGATAACTGCGCAGCTCCTGTTCGCGGCCGGCCGCCAGCAATTCCTTGAGCGCACTGTCAGGCACAAGCTTTGCGGCCTGTTCCAGCAGCGGTCTGGTCAGCACGGTAATTTCGTAATGCCGCAGCAGCGCATCGCGCAGCGGGCCTTGTTGTCCCTTCTTATCCAGGGGTACAGTCTCATCCGGCTTCCAGCCCATGGCGGCGATCAGCTCTTCGACCAGCCGCGGATGATTCTCCGGATAAATGCCCAGGCTGTCGCCCGGTTCATAAGTCAGTCCGGAGCCTTCCAACGAAAGCTCCAGATGGCGGGTTTCCTTGGCGGAACCCCGTCCGTTCAAATTCAGGTTCTCAAGAACCTCCGCATGGAACGGGTTGATTCTCGAATATTCCGATTGTACCTCGGCGGTTGCAGACGCCCCCGCCTCTGTCCGGCTAACCCATGCGGATGCCGATTCTGGCTGGCTCTGACCAACGGCCGCAAGCACCTGATTCATCCACTCCGCCGCCGGCTCGTCGAAATCGACGTCGCAGTCCGTGCGGGGAACAAGCCGCTTTGCGCCCAGCTCCTCAAGCCGCTGATCGAAGTCTTTGCCGGTTTTGCAGAAAAACTCATAAGAGGTATCCCCCAGCGCCAACACGGAATAGCTGAGATCCTTCAATTCGGGAGCCCGCTTGCTGTTCAGGAAACCGTGGAACGCAATCGCGTTGTCCGGCGGATCCCCTTCGCCCTGCGTGCTTACGACAATAAACAAATAATGAAGTTTCTTAAGCCCGTTTGTTTTGAAATCGCTCATGGACGACAGCGTCACCTGGAAGCCCAGCTGCTCCAGCTTTTGACCCAGCTTTCTGGCCAATCCTTGGCTGTTGCCCGTCTGGGAACCAAACAGGACGGTCGCTTCTTTCGGGGCGGACGGTGCTGCGGCGGCAGTAACCGGGCCTGCTGCGGCTTCCGGAGCCGGGCCCGCAGCTGTTGAGGACAGGGCTGCAGCCTGAACCGGAGCGGCCTGAAAGGCGGCCAGATAACCGTTTAACCAGATCCGCTGGGATTCCGTTAACGTCGGCAACAGACGGTTCAGAAGCTCGGCCTGCTCTTGAGTAAAAGGGCTATTCGTAACTAAAAGTTCCAACTACATCCACCTCGCACAGCATACATGTTTTTAATTTTAATTCCTTTTAATTTTAATTCCTTTTAAATCGATCAACTTTGAAGGTTTATATCTTTCGCTCACTTGAACGTAACATATAAGGTAGACAGGGTCAATTTGCTTCCTCTTATAGAACTCATTAGTAAACGTTATAAAGGAGTAACGTATCCTTTTTGGCCATAGGAGAAGCGGCTCTTGAAGGAAATTAGATTTTTCGTCTGAATTGTAAGATAATAGACAGATGAGCTTTACACTATGCCATTTGGGGGTCAGTCGAATGGTAAGACTTTACGTCCTAGCCGGATTTATTATGGTATTTCTAAAAATGCAGCTCGACGGGGATCTGAACAAATATATCAACACCAAATACGCTTACCTGTCGGTATGCTCTATTGTGCTGCTGATTCTTTTGTTCATTTTTGAAGCTGCCCGTTTCTATGCCAGGGAAAGGAATAGCAGAACCCGGCAAAAAACGCCCCCTGTCCTGGAGGTAACCGGCAAAAGCATCCGGGTGAACCGGGAACAGGCCGATGATCGGCAGGAACCCTTCCGCGTCACTTCTGACGAAGAACATACGCCGTACGCAGATCAGAAGGATTGCGATCACGGACTTGCCGCGCCGGGCGCCGGGCCTTCCATGCCGCACGAACTTGCGACGGAGCACGTACACTCCGTGCCGCACGAACATCACGGGCATGGGCACTCGCACCATCACGGCCACTCGCACGCGGACCACGGCCATCAGCACGCCAGCTCATCCCGGATCATCCGCTGGCTGACCTACGCGGTGCTGATTTTTCCGGTGGCAACGGGTTTGTTCCTCCCGGTGGAAACGCTGGATTCGAGCTTTGTCAAAGCGAAAGGGTTTTCCTTTCCTGCAATCGACGTATCCAACGACAATCCGGGTTATCACCAGTTTTTGAAACCCGACACCAGCGTTTTTTACGGGAAATCCGGCTACAAGACCGTCTCCCAGAAAGAACTGGCCGGGTTCGAGAACCAGCCCGAGCTGGATCTGACGGATAAAACTTATCTGAGCGGCCTCGAGGCCCTCTACAATTTTCCCGATAAGTTTTCCGACAAGACCATCAGCTTCGACGGTTTCATTTACAAGGGCGAACAAACCCAGGCCGGGAATTATTTTGTATTCCGCTTTGGTTTTATCCATTGCGTGGCGGATTCCGGCGTTTTCGGCATGCTCGTGCAATTTCCGAAGGAGACCCAACTTCAGGACGATCAATGGGTGCATGTGACCGGAACTTTAACCTCCGAGCTGTACCAGCCGTTTAAACAAACCTTGCCCGTTTTAAAGGTGGACAGCTGGAAAACGATTGAGGCTCCATCCGATCCCTACGTGTACCGTACCTTCTAGGGAAAGCCCGCAAATCGGAGAGCGGCCCTGCGGCCATTTCTGCAACAAGTTTTTTACGTAAAAGGGAGCGATCAGGTTTGATGAAACAAATATCCTGGAGGAAAATTGCGCTTACGCCATTTGTCTTTTTCTCCATCGTTATGCTTTTAAAAATGGTGCTGGTTTGGGCCGTTGTATTCAGAACCGAAGGCAGTTTGATCCTGTCTCTGCTTGTCGGAATCCCGCCGGTGTGGTTTATCTTCAGCCTGCTGGAAAGTTATGCGTACAAACGCAAGCTTAGCGCTTATCTGATCGTGGATCTGCTGCTGACGGTCATTCATTTTGCCGTAATTATGTATTACAAATATTTCGGCGTCATCGTAACTTATCACGAGCTTCGCCAGGTGAACCAGGTTTCCGAGGTCAACAGCAGCGTTTTTTCCCTGCTGGATCCTTATTACCTGCTCATTTATACGGATATCGTGGTTATCTTCGTCCTTATGCTGTCCAATAAACGGTTCCAGGCTTTCGGACGCAGCCTCCGGGTTCAGGGAAACCGTGGTCTGTTCGGCATCGGCCAAGTGGTCATGCTCGTGCTGTGCGCCGTAACCATCCTTCCTTTCCGAAACGGCATGAACGAGCTGCAGCAGGCCAAAAACATGGGCGTCATCAACTATGAAGTGTACGTCGCTTTCGGAACTTCCAAAGACTTGAAGATAGACCCGCAAAGCGTAACCCCGGATCAGGTAGCCCAGGTGAAGGGAATCACCGATCCGGCTCAGCCGGCCTATTGGAATGCGGCCAAAGGCAAAAACGTCATTATCCTGCAGCTCGAAGCTTTTCAAAATTTCTTGATCAATCTGAAAATAGACGGCCAGGAAGTTACGCCAAACATGAATGCCTTGGTGAAAAACACGTTTTATTTCCCTCATTTCTTCCAGCAGGTGGGACAGGGCAACACGGCCGACGCCGAGTTTGTGGTGAATACCTCCCTGTATGTTCCGCCAAACGGCGCGGCCTCCGAGGTTTATGCGGACAAAGTGCTGCCAAGCATGCCGAAGACTTTAGCCGCAAACGGCTACCGGACGGCAACGTTCCATACGAACAGCGTCATTTTCTGGAACCGGGATCAGCTGTACAAGGCCTTGGGCTGGGAAAAATATTACGACAATACGTTCTTCGGCGACAGCGATCCGGTAGCGTTCGGCTCCTCCGATGAGGTGCTTTACAAAAAGACCTCCGAAGAATTAGCGAAATTCCAACAGGAAGGCACGCCTTTCTATGCGCAAATCATTTCGATGTCCGGTCACCATCCGTTCCGGATTCCGGAAGCGAAATTCAAAATGAAGCTGCCTGACCGCTTTAAGGGCACGCTTGTAGGCGATTATATTCAGGCCCAGAATTATGCGGACTATGCGCTAGGCCAGTTCATTCAGGAGCTGAAAGCAAGCGGCGTCTGGGATAACAGCGTCATCGTCCTGTACGGCGATCACCAGGGTCTCCCGGTTTACTCCCTGAATAATGGCGAGAAAGCGCTCATGAAGGAAATCTACGGCCGGACGTATACCGTGCCTGACATGATGAACATCCCGCTGGTGGTATCGGTTCCCGGCCAAGGCGCGAAGGTGTTTGACCAGATCGGCGGGCAATCGGATATTTATCCGACGATCGCCAACCTGCTCGGGGTTTCTCTGAAGGATCAGGTTCACTTTGGCCAGGATTTGCTTAACCATACGGAAAACGTGCTTCCGGAGCGGTATTACCTCCCTTCCGGCTCCTTTATTACCGAGCAGGGCGCCTTTGTGCCGGGCACCAGCTTCAGCGACGGCAAAACTTACAAGCTGAACGGCGACCTGGTGAACAAGCCGCTGGAAGCGCAGACGGAATACGACAAGGCCCGCAAGCTGGTCAGCATGTCCGACGGTTTTGTCTCCTCGCTGCCGATACGGAAATAAGGATAATCTTCCGATAGTTATTTTTCGCTGCAAACGGGTTAAAAGAATTTAGAGTTAAAAAGACTTAGCGTACGCCTCCGGGCGTGCGTTTTTTTTTGGCCTGAAAACGATCATTTCCCACTGTTCATCCGGTCAACTTATGCTAAAATAACTTTTTAGGACTGTAAAAGCTGACATCAGAGTTAGACAGCAACTGGAGGGAAACCATTGATTGACCGAATACGAAGTCTCTTCCGGATTAAAAATTACGGGATGTACGTCGTGGCGATGCTGCTGCTTGGCGTCTCGATCGGGGTAACGGGCCCTTATTTATCTTTATACTGCACCAGAGTCATCGGCATGAGCACCGGGGCCTACGGTTTGTTTATGGCCGTTCTGGCTTTAAGCGGCGTGGCGGTGAACACGATTCTGGCCCGGTTTTCCGATAACGGCATTAACCGCAAAGCGGTCATCGTTGCCGCTGTGTGCTGCTCGGCGATGGGCTACGCCTCTTTTCTGATCTTCCATAACTATATAACGCTGCTGATCTGCGTCTCGCTGCTGGTCGGGCTTGGCGCTCCGGCGATGCCGCAAATTTTTGCGTCCGCGCGGGAAGCGGTGAATGAAAACAAGGAAGCCGTCGATTCCACCTTTGCCAATTCGCTGCTACGTTCCCTGTTCTCCGCCGGATTTCTGATCGGCCCTTTGGTCGGCAGCCTGCTGCTGCTGAACATCGGATATAAAGGCGTATTTCTTGGAACTTCAAGCCTGTTTATAGGCATCGGGCTGCTCGTTTTTTTCCTGCTGAAGAACAAAAAAACCGTGAAATCTGCGGTAAACGTCAAACCTATTGCCGATAACATGAGCGGCAGCGTAGGGCTTCGCAACAAGCTCATTTTGCTTCCGTTCGTCACGCTGATTCTGCTGAATACCTGCAATACCGTTTACAACCAGACCATTCCGCTGTTTGTCGTCAACCAGCTGCACGGCACGGAAAGCCAGGCCGGTTTTGTCGTCGCTTTGTGCGCCGGGCTGGAAATACCGCTCATGATCGGCCTCGGCGGGGTCGCCGCAAAAATCGGAAGCCGGGCCATGATGATGATCGGCTGCATCCTGGCAGCCCTTTATCACGTTATTTTGCTGCAGACTCATGAGCTGTGGCCCATCATTGCCGGTCAAGTGCTGCAAGCCGCCTTTGTCGCTATGGTCATTGCGATTGCGCTCAGTTATTTTCAGGACCTGCTGCCGACTTTGCCGGGGCTTGCAACTATTTTATATACGAACGCTACGACACTTGGGCAGGTGGCCGGAAATTTGACGGGCGGCACCGTATCCCAGTTTGCAGGGTTCCGCAACGTGTATTGGGTATGCCTGATCCTGGTGCTTGCCTCTTTCGTTCTGCTTTCTCGAACCAAACCGGCCGCAAGCCAAACCCCATCGGTTAAGATAGAAGCCTGAACCCGGGTTGATAAAACAAAAAAGGCGGCTCCAAGTCCAGAACAGGACTTGGAGCCGCCTTTTGCAGCTAAGACCGTTGTATGTTACTCCTCCAACAGCTGCACTTCCGTTTCCGCGATCTCCCTTCCGTTAACGAGCAGCACGATCCTGTGCAGCCCCGGATAATGGCGGCGGGTCGTAAGATTGGCCCAGCGGTGCGTGCGGGTCCCGGCGATCCTTGTTCCGCCCGGCACCGTTTTGTCGCTCAGCAGAAACAGCTTCCGGGAAACCTTCCCCCCCGCCTTCACAAAATCCACGCCGTATTCGACGCGAATGTGAGCCGCTTCCCCGTCCCGGATGCGCAGCTCGTAAGCCAGCTCGGATTGTTCCCCGATGGCCGCCTTCTTCGGGGATGCCGATAGAGCGGCAGCGGCCGCCAGAGCTTCCCCCTCCTCCGGATTCGCATAACCGAAGAGGGCCAGCACTTCTGGATCCGCTTTACGGACGAGATTCCGGCAGCCATGGCGGATGATCCAGTCCGTGTTCGAATCCTGGCCCGCCCACTGCCGGGCCAGCCGGATCACGAGACCGGGATGGTCTTTGGCTATATCATTGAGATTGTTCGCCACGCTTTTGCGGACATACAGGGAGGGATCGGCCTTCAGGCGCTCCAGCACCGGCAAAATCGGGGCCGGGTCTTTCTTGAACATGCCGAGCGCTTGTCCCCAGGGAAGCCGGGGCCGGCAGCCCTCGCTGGCCAATCGGCGCACATGTTCATTCGGATGCCCGGCCCAGGTCAGCATCTGCTTCATCATCCGCTCGGGATCGCGGAGCAGGAAAGGCCTTACGGCAAACTCGGCCGACGATTTCGGCGTAAAACGCTCCAGCGCCTGCATGGACAGGTCCCAATCTTCCTCGGCCCGGCCAAACACCTCCACAAAATCCGGAAAAATCAAATACGGAAAGCCGCTGCAGTCCCGGTCAATCGCAAACAAAACCGCGATGGCCTCCCGATAAGCGGACGGCAAATAACGTCCGAGCGTTTCGGTAATTTTGCGCATCCTCGCTTTCAGCTCCAGCGTTTCCCAATCCGCTTCCAGAACGGAACGGGCGAATCCTTCCCGGTCAAACGGCGGGTATGCCGTGTGAAGCTTGTCTCCAAGCTGCCTGATAAAAGGCTCGTTGTATACGTTTTTTAGTGGCTCTGCCAAAAAAATTCTCCTTTCCCGCCTGCAGTCCGCAGAGCGGCTGACTTTCATTTAGGGTTTAATCGAGCTCTAGCTCTTAGCCCCAAACCTGATTTCGTTTTTTTATTATAACACTATAAAACCTATATACGCATATATGTTCGCATGACGATTCCAACAAAAAACGCCCCGAAGGGCGCTCACATCCACTGATCATATTTTTGCATGAAATTTTCAGGGGTCACCAGCCCTTTTTGCAGCAAGGGATTGGGCACAGAACGGTTGTACTTCAAGATGCTCCGGTTGAGCTCCTCGATCTTCTGCTCATCCCCGGTCTCTCCCCGTTCGAGCAGCCTCTTCATTTGTTCGGCGATTTGTTTCCTCTGCTCCAGTCCGGCTCCCAGCGCTTCTGCCTCTCGCCAACCGGCCATTCATGGCGAATCGTCGGGCCAGGGACCTTGGATTTAATGATTCGGTTTCGCGGCGTTTTTCTCCTGCTCGCGGAGTTCGACCCGGCGGATTTTTCCCGAGCTGGTCTTAGGAAGATCGCTTGCAAACTCAATTTTCCGCGGATATTTGTAAGGCGCCGTAATCTGCTTCACATGGTTTTGCAGCTCTTTCGCCAGTTCCGGCGAAGCCTCTTCCCCATCCCGCAGCACGACAAAAGCTTTTACGATATGGCCGCGGATTTCATCCGGGCTTGCCACCACCGCACATTCCTTTACGGCTGCATGCTTCATCAGCGCTTCCTCGACTTCGAATGGCCCGATCGTATAGCCTGAGCTGATAATGATGTCGTCCCCGCGGCCTTCGAACCAGAAATAACCCTCTTCGTCCCGCGAAGCGCGGTCTCCGGTGAGGAAATATTCGCCGCGCATGCTGGATTTTTTCCGCTCAGGATCTTTGTAATACGTACGGAACAACGCCGGCATATCCTCATGAACGGCAATATTGCCCACTTCGCCCGGAGCGGCCGGACGGCCTTCGTCGTCCACAATTTCCACGATGCCCGCAGCCAGCGCTTTCCCCATGGAGCCAATCCGCAGCGGGGCGTCTTTCAGGGCCCCGATCAGCAGCGTGCTTTCCGTTTGTCCGTATCCGTCGCGGATCGTGAGCCCTTGCTTGCGTTCAAAAATCTCAATGACTTCGCGGTTAAGCGGCTCGCCTGCCGAAACGGCGCTCCGCAGCGCGCCCAGATCGTGCTCCTCCAGTCCTCCCGTTTTCGCCATCAGCCGATATTCGGTCGGGGTGCAGCAGAGCACTTGAATTCTGTATTTCTCCAGCAGGTCCAGGTAGCGTTTCGGAGAAAACGAACCGCTGTAGATAAATCCGGTAGCGCCGCTTCCCAGCACGGACAGGAACGGGCTCCAGATCCATTTCTGCCATCCCGGGGCCGCGGTTGCCCAAACGATGTCGTCCTGGCGGATATCCATCCAATTTCCCGCCGCAATGCGGAGGTGAGCGTATCCCCAGCCGTGGGAATGCACGACGCCTTTGGGATTCCCCGTCGTACCGGAAGTATAAGCCAGAATTGCCATATCTTCGCGCCGGGTTTGAACGGCCTCAAGCGTATCCGGCTGGCCTTCCATAAGCCCGTTGATGTCCAGCCATCCTTCCTGCGGCTCGGACATTTCCTCTGAAACGGCAATGCGGTGAGCCAGGTTTGGAAGCGGCTCTTCGATTCTGTCGACTTCCCCCGTCAATTTTCCCCAGGCCAGAACGGCCTTGGCTTCCGCATGCTGAAGGCGGTAGGACAAATCCTTGGCGCGGAGCAGCTCCGAGGAAGGGATAACTGCCAATCCCAGCTTCAGGCAGGCCAAATAAATGACATAAGCGATAATCGTGCGCGGCACCATCACCAGCACCCGGTCCCCTTTTTCCAGCCCCAGCTGCTTCAGGCCGCCGGCCAGCCGGTTCATCCGGACGACCAGTTCGCCATAAGTAATTTCTTTATCTTTGCCGTCCTCACTCAGCCATTTAAGCGCCGTTTTGTCCTTTGGATGTTTTTCCACTTCTGAAGCGATGTTATAAACCTCTGGCGCAATCCATTCCTGTACGTTCACCCTGCTGTCCCCTTTTTAGTCCAAATCACTGCTTATGATTTGATTATAACACTTTATCCTAGTAGCTGGTACTAGTACCAACGAATTTAAATAGATCTTCCTGCCTTACGGACCTGTTTCCTCCTAAAATTCATGCTGAATTCATGAAGAACGCCTGCGCCATGCATGCTGTATTTGCACCGCGTTCACCTGATATTTACACCAAATTCCCCCCGCCTATTCACCGCCATGTTTTCCCTTTTTTCATTTCCTTTGTTGCAAATTCGGCAAGCTAGGTTAAATAAGTGTCATAATTACTTCACTCAAGGGGGTTTACCTGAATGCCATTCAAACAGATGAAAAAAGCCTTCCAATTCACGGCCGTGGCCTGCCTTGTATCCATGCTTGCGGCCTGCTCCGGCGGCACGTCCGGCGGCCCAGGAGCCGCCCAGGCGGACGCTGCAGCCAACACCGGCTCCGGCTCCTCCGTCAGCCCTGAGGGACGGGTCGTGCTGGATTACTGGACCTGGTGGGGCTCCGAAACCCGCAGGCCGATTATTGAAAAACTTGTCGATGATTTCAATAAATCGCAGGACAAAATTTTTGTAAAACACAGCTATTATCCTTATTCCGACATTTTCACCAAGGAGCTTGCCGCCGTTTCCGCCGGCAACCCGCCGGATATCATGATGAACGATATCAACTCGGTCCAGCAGCGGGCCAGCAAAAACCAAGCGATGGACCTGTCCAAATACGTCGAACGCGACAAGGTGCAGGACCGGTTTTTCCCGGAGCTGTGGAATACAGTGCTTTACAAAGGCGATCCTTACGCGCTTCCGTTTAATACGGATACCCGCATGATGTTCTACAACAAAGATGATTTTAAAGCCGCCGGCCTTGATCCGGACAAATTCCCGGATACTTGGAACGAGCTGGAGCAGGTGGCCCGGAAGCTGGATAAGAAACACGGCAATACTTATACCCATATCGGTTATTCGCCGCAGTTCAACTCCGACTGGAATTTGCTCCAGCTGAACTTCGACGGGGGCCGCAACTTCTTCGACGACAGCGGCAAACCGATCGTCAACGCGCCGGCCAAAGCCGAAGCCATGCAGTATATCCTGGACAACGCGAAACGGCTCGGGCAGAAAAATATCGATGCCTTCAAAGCGGATTTCGGCAGCCAGCAGGCCAACCCGTTCCTGTCAGGCAAAGTGTCCATCTGGACCGACGTGACTAATTTCTATACGCAAATCCGCGATTACGGAGACGGAATCAATTTTGGCGTAGCTCCCCTGCCCGAAACGAAAGAAGGTGCCGGACACTGGAGCGTCGGCGGCGGTTTCGTCATTGAAATTCCTGCTGGCGCCAAACATCCGGACGAAGCGTGGGAGTTCCTGAAATACATGACCGATGTTGAAGCTCAAACCTACTGGGCGGAGAAAAACTTCGACAACGTCGCCAACAAGGAAGCTTCTAATTCGCCTGAGCTGATGTCCAATCCGGTCTATAAAGCTTCCGTAGAGAACCTTGCCCATACGAAGCTGACGCCTAATCCGCTGAACGCACCGGATTACATGAACCTGATCAACCCGCAGCGGGACGCGATTATGCTGGGACAAACCTCCATCCAGGATGGGCTGAACAAAGCCCAGGCCGACGTGGAGAAGCTCGTATCCGGAAATAAATAAACGCGCCCTCACGTTAAGCTAATTTACTTTTACTTTCAGCAATCCTAAGAAAGAGGTGCAGAACATGGCACTCCTCCAGCCCGCCGCAGCCAGAAAAGGCAGGTCGCTCGCCAGCCGGGAAGCCTGGCAGGGATTTGTATTCATCAGTCCCTGGATCCTGGGGTTCCTGCTTTTTACCGCCGGTCCGATGCTTTTCTCGCTTTATGCGAGTTTTACGAACTATGACATCACTTCGCAGATGGCCTGGATCGGCTTCAGCAATTATGACAATATGCTTAACCACGATCCGCTTTTTTGGAAATCGCTCAGGAACACGCTGTATTTCGTTGTCATCAGCGTACCGCTGCAGACGGCGGCGGGACTGCTGCTGGCCGTGATTCTGAACCGGAAGATGCCGGGCATCCGGCTTTTCCGGACCGTGTTTTACCTGCCGTCCGTCTTGTCCGGGGTAGGCGTTTACGTATTATGGATGATGCTGCTTTCCCCCAGCGCCGGTCTGGTGAACCTGACCTTAAGCTGGCTCGGCATCGACGGACCGGCTTGGCTCACCGACCCGGCCTGGACCAAAAATGCCATCATCCTCATGAAGCTCTGGGGAGCAGGCAGCATGATGCTGCTGTATCTGGCCAGCCTCCAGGCCGTTCCGAACAAGCTGTATGAAGCAGCCGAGCTCGACGGAGCCGGGCGGCTCCGCAAGTTCTGGCACGTGACGCTGCCCATGATCACGCCGGTGATCTTTTTCGAAATCGTGACCGGTTTGATCGGCGGCTTCCAGATTTTCCAGGAGGGTTACGTCATGGGCTACGGGAACGACCCTGGAGCGCCTATGAACTCCCTTTTGTTCTATAATCTGCACATGTTTTTGAAAGCTTTTAAGGTGTTTGACATGGGATACGCAATGGCGATGGCCTGGTTCCTGTTCCTGATCGTGCTGGTGCTCACACTGATCAATCTGACCTTGTCCAGATTCTGGGTCCACTATGAGGGGGGTGAACAGTAATGAACATGACGGCGTACAGCAAAAGAGAATATGCGCGCGAGCGCGAACGTGAACAAGAGCGAAAAATTGCGCTTATGGCCGCTTCGCCGGCGAAACCGATGAGCAGAAAATTGGTCACGGTGCTCATGTTTTTGCTCATGACGTTTGTTGGCCTGCTCATGCTGGTCCCTTTATGGTGGATGATCTCGACGTCGCTCAAATCGATGCGGGAAATCATGTCTTATCCGCCGACGATCGTGCCCAAGCAGGTGCATTGGAATAACTACATTCATGCCTGGCAGAAAGGCAACTTCGGCAGATATGCGCTTAATACGCTGCTGCTCGCAGGCATCGGCGTCTTCTCCCATGTGTTGTCCAATACGTTTGTCGCTTACGGCTTTGCCAAAATACGCTTCAGGGGCAAAAAACTGCTGTTCTCCATCATGCTCGGCACGATGATGATCCCCAGCTTCGTCACGCTGATCCCGCAGTATGTTCTCTTTTCAAAGCTGCACTGGATCAATACGTATTTGCCGCTGACCGTGCCCGGCTTTTTCGGGAGCGCCTTCCAGATTTTCCTGGTCCGGCAGTTTTTCCTGACGATTCCGAATGAGCTGATCGAAGCCGGCAAGGTGGACGGAGCGAACCATTTCCGGATCTGGTGGCAGCTGATGCTTCCCCTCTCCCTGCCGGTGATCGCCACCATTGCGATCATGACGTTCCAGGGAGCCTGGAACGATTTTACGGGACCGCTCATCTACATCAACTCCGAATCGCTGTTTAACCTGCAGATCGGACTGCAGGCCTTCAAAAGCACGGAAACGACCCAGTGGCATTACCTGATGGCCGGATCGGTCATAGTGCTTTTGCCTGTAGTGCTCCTGTTCTTCCTGTTCCAAAAATATTTTATCGAAGGCATGAACATTTCTTCGGCTACGAAAGGCTGAAGCCGGGTTCTGCCTTGCCCAGCCGCCGCTTGCGGCGCAAAAAGACCCTTTTCTCGGAAAAGGGTCTTTTTGCTTTTTATATACGAAAGAGGCCGGCTGCGTTTACCCGATCAGAATTTTCTCTTCCGGATATTTAAGCTTGGAGGAATCTTTGGAGCGCGTTAAGGCCAGCGCGATCGTCAACGGTCCGAGACGGCCGACGAACATCAGCAGCATGATGATGATTTTGCCCCAATCGCTCAAATTCGGAGTGACCCCCAGAGTCAAACCCACCGTGCCGAAAGCCGAGACGGCTTCAAAAGCCAGATTCATCAGCGGAATGCCGCTTTCGGTCACTTCCAGCAGGAAGCTGCTCATAAATACCAGACCGATGCCGATCATCGCGATTGCCAGCGCCCGGAAGACCAGATCTTTGGGGATTCTTTTCTTCAGAAAGGTGATGTCCTCTCTTTGTTTGATAAACGTCCAGACCACGAGCAGCAATAAGAAAAACGTTGTGATTTTGATGCCGCCCGCCGTTGAGCCCGATGCCCCGCCTATAAACATTAAACCCATCGTCAGCAAAACGGAATCACTGTTCAGCCGGGTCAAGTCCACCGTATTAAAACCCGCGGTCCTCGGAACCGTTCCCTGAAAATAAGAGGCCAGAACCTGGTCTTTGAAGGGCAGTGCGCCCAAGGTCAGCGGATTGTTGTGTTCCAGCAGGAAAAATAAAATAGAGGCCAATATATTCATCACTAACGTTACGCCTAACACCGTTTTGGTGTTCAAGGACCATTTCCGCATATTCTTTTTCTGGACGATCTCCAGAATAACCGTAAATCCTAAACCGCCCAAAATATATAGGAAAGATAAAACCAGGTTAACCGGCCAGTTCCCCACATATTTCGTCATGCTCGCATAATTGCCCATAATATCGAAGCCCGCATTATTAAAAGAGGAGACCGAGTGAAAAATACCGTAGAAAACAGCCCAGCCGAGCGGCATTTCCCTGGACCAGGCCAAAGCCAGGAGCAGCGCTCCGGCCCCTTCAATGACCGTCGTCATGATCAGCACCAGCTTGACCAGTTTGACGATGCCGGAAAGGTTAAACTGGTTCATGGCGCTTTGGGCCATCAGCCGGTTGGACAAGCTGATCTTTTTGCCCAAAAGAAGGGCGACAAGGATGCCGAAAGTCATGAAGCCCAGCCCGCCGACTTGAATAAGGAGAAGAAGGACCGTTTGCCCGAACACGGTAAAGGTGGTTCCCGTGTCCGTGACGACCAGTCCGGTTACGCAGACGGCCGATGTGGCTTCAAACAGCGCGTTCAGGAACGAGATCGACTTCCCGGGCCTGAGGGAGACCGGCAGCATCAGCAGTAGCGCTCCGGCAACGATCATGACTATAAAACCGATCGATAAAATTTGGGGAGGGCTGAAGCGGATCTGGTTGATCTGTTTCAGTTGTTTGTTTTGAGTTTTGTTTTGAGTTTTGTTTTGAAACATAAAACACTCCTGATTATGGTTTATTTCTGACTGCTCATCCCCCCGCCTTCCGGCTGACTTAACCCCAGTCTGACCACCAGCGGTTTGATGGTCAGCCCTTGGACAAGCAGCGAAAACAATACGACGCTGAAGGTGAGGACGAGCACGTCTCTCCTGCCTTCAAACGATTCGGGCAGACTGAGGGCCAGCGCCAGCGACAAGCTGCCTTTCAGTCCTCCCCAATTCAATACGGCTTTCCAGGAGGAGGGGAACGATTTAAGCGGAGCCGTGCTGGCATACAGCGCCAGGGTACGCCCAACGACTACGATGACAACGGCAGCCAGTACAAGCGGCCACTGATCGCCGAAAGTAATCCATTTGATTTCCAAACCGATCATCAGGAAAATTAGGGAATTGGCAATCAGCGTAATCGTGTCCCAAAAAGAATGGATATTCATCTGCGTTTTATCCGACATTCCCACTTTAGCGCCATAGCTGCCAAAGATCAATCCTGCGGTCACCACGGCGATGACTCCGGACACCTGCAAATGCTCGGCGATAAAATAGCAGCCAAAGAACAGCAGCATGGAGAAAGCGATCTCGAGCGGGTAATCATCATATAGCCTGATGATCTGCGAGAACAAATAGCCAAGCGCCGCTCCGAGCGCCAGCCCTCCTAGTCCGAACTGGAGGAACAGCAAGATGCCGTGCCCCAGTCCCGCCCAACCCATTTCCAGGTAAGTGAACAGATAAACGGAGGAAATTTGAAAAAGCACGACGGCGATCCCGTCATTGAGCAATGACTCCCCTTCAATGACGGCAACAACCGGTTTGGGCACCCCCATGGATTTGAAAATCGAGATAACGCTAATCGGGTCGGTGGCGCTCATCAGCGCCCCGAAGGTGAAAGCGACAGGCAACGGGAGCTTCAGAACATAATAGGCGAGCAGAGCAATGACGGCAAAAGATAACAGCGTACCGCCGAAAGCCAGAGCCGCGACCGGCTTGGCTTGCTCCCTCAAGTGGGAAACCGGCATTTTGATCGCCGCGTCTCCGAGCAGAATCGGCAGGAACAACGAAATAATAATACCTTGAAAAACATGGGATTGGGTAATAAAGGATTTAGCGTCCTCCAGAAAAGGAATCGTCGTTAAGCCCAGCCCTAGGCCAACCACGACCAGGGCAATGGAATAAGGAATATTGATCTTCTTGGCGACCGCAATGACCGAAACCGAAATGGCCAGCAGAATAAGCAATTCAATAAACGTAGAGTTAAACGCATGCATAATATCCCTCCTAAATATCCTTGCGCCTTTTAATAATGGGTCTCTCCAAGCTATAATTGAATAAATAAAACGTTTGTTTCAGGAAGGAGACTGTCTGTGTTAGAGCAAACAAGAAGCAATAATATCAACCGATTTAACGGATATGGCAACCTCTATGACCAAAGCAGACCGCACGCCCCGAACGAGGTCGTATCCCTGATTAACGGCTACCTGAACGGACAGCCTGATACAGTCGTGGATGTCGGCTGCGGAACGGGTTTATCTTCGTTTCTGTGGTTTGGCCAAGCCAGGCAGGTCTACGGCGTCGAACCCAACGACGACATGAGGGCCGTCGCGATCGGCAAATGGGCGCAGCTGCAGAAGCCCGAAGGGATAGAGTTCATCAAACGCCTCTCCCACCAGCTGGAGCTGCCTTCCTCCTCCGCCGACGTTATCACCTGCTCGCAGTCCTTTCACTGGATGGAGCCGGAAAGCACCCTGAAGGAGTTTGCCCGCGTGCTGAAACCGGGGGGCGTATTCGCCGCATACGACTGCGATTGGCCGCCCGCTTTCCGCTGGGAGATCGAAGACCTTTATATGAAACTGCTGGAGCTTGGCGATACCCGCGCCCGCGAGCTGGCCTCGGAAGAAGAATGGGCGAAGAAATGGGATAAAAACCAGCATCTGCGCAACATCCGCGAATCCGGACTGTTCCGCTATGCCCGCGAAATCGTGTTCCATCAGCGGGAAGCCTTCGACGCCGAACGTTATGTAAATCTCGCCTTGAGCCAAGGCAGCATCCAAACCGCATTGAAGCTTGGAGCCACGGACATTCCGGAGGCTGCCGAGGAATTCCGCAAGCGGACGGAAGCTGCTTTCGCCGGACAGACCCTGGACCTGTTGATCAGCTACCGCATGAGGGTCGGCGTAAAATAACAAGTGGTTCCGCTGGTTCCCGTTTGCCTGATAAACGCGGATGATCGCGGCCACGGATGCCCGATTGTCCGCCCTGGCTCAACCTCCGCCAAATTCAGCACGGATTACGGTTTCGTACATTGGCTCATACCCCAGCCGGGTCCTGTACAGTACGATCGAAGAAACCTGTTCGCTGCCAAAATCCGGTTGTCCATCCTGGCCGGGTGCCGCGTAGGCCAGGACGGCCGCGTTCGGAAGGTATTTGCGGGCAAGGGTAACATGCGGGTTATAAGGACGGTCCTCGCGTTTAAAGCCCCTCGGGGCCAAAGCCGCGGTGACAGCTTCGTATAACCTGTTTAACTCTTCCCTTCCTTCTACCGCAGCCGCCCATAAGACACGGGGCTGCTCGGGACGCCCGAAAACTCCCGTGCCGGCGATGCCGAGCGTAAACGGAGTGAACGGTTCGACGGCCTGAATTAAGCCTTGCTGAATCCCGGGAAGCCTGTCCGGTTCGATATCTCCCAGAAACTGCACCGTGATATGCAAGTCTTCCGGATGCACCCATTTCCTGAAAGGAATATTTGACTGCTGCTGACGGCACCAAGCCGCCAGCTTTTTTTTGATGCCCTCAGGAATCGGGACGGCCGCAAACACCCTCCAGCTTTCCTTCCCGCCAGTCCCTTTCAGGGCAGTGTTCGGTCCGGTACGGTTCATGGCCTCTTCCTCCTTTTCTCCTTTCCCCATCCATAACGAATAGTATGTACATGAATAGCCAATTACAATTCCGATGAAACTAAACCACATTTCGCAAATTTGCGATATAATAATAAAGTTTTTAAATATTCATATTTTTATAAAAAGGAGATCCCATCATGAGTTCGCTTTCCAAGCGCCAAACGGCGCTGTATTTGACTTTTCTTATTCTGGTCTGGGGCATCAACTGGCCGCTCTCCAAATTGGCGCTTGTTCATACGCCTCCCGTGCTGTTTGCCGCCATCCGCACGTTCATTGGCGGGGCGCTCCTAGTCCTGATCGCCCTGCCCAACTATAAAAAACTGAATCTCCGCCGGAATTGGCCCGCCTATTTAATAGCCGGTATTCTGAACATTACACTTTATTACGGCCTGCAAACCGTCGGACTCGGCTATATGCCCGCCGGTATTTTCTCCGCCATCGTATTTCTGCAGCCCGTCCTTCTCGGCATCTGCTCCTGGCTGTGGCTAGGGGAGTCGATGACCGCCTCCAAAATGAGCGGACTGCTGCTCGGCTTCTGCGGCGTCGGCGTGATCAGCGCCGGAGGCCTCAGCGAAGGGCTGTCGGCTGCGGGCATTCTGCTTGCCCTCGCTTCCGCGCTCAGCTGGTGCCTGGGAACCGTTTTCATCAAAAAAACCGGGGATTCCGTGGACCTTATCTGGATGACGGCCGTGCAGCTGCTGTTCGGCAGCGTATTCCTGTTCATTTGGGGCGGCTCCACCGAATCGTTTGGCGCCATTGAATGGACGCCTGCCTTTATTGTCGAACTGCTGTTTATTTCCATATTTGTGATCGCCATCGGCTGGCTGGTATTCTTTAAGCTCGTACAGTCCGGCGAAGCCAGCAAAGTCGGGTCGTTCACCTTTCTGATTCCGCTGCTCGCCCTTGGCTTCAGCGCCGTATTCATGCATGAGCAGGTCAGCCTGAGGCTTGGACTTGGCATGCTGCTGGTGCTGGCCAGCATACTGCTGGTCAACGTGCAGCTGAAAGGCAGAAAACGGCGCCCTCTCTGAAAAGGAGCTGAAATCCTAAATTCTGCTTTTATTCGCCAGCCGATCCCACGGCTTGTGAACGTTTGGTCTGTGAACCTTTGGCTTTAGAATCGCCGCCTTTTGAACGTCCGCCGTTCGAAGGCGGTTTTTGGTTAGATTTGCCTCCGGCTTGCCTCATCCAGCTTACCGTGGATAAAACCAGAGCGCTTCCCAGCAGGGTGAGCTGAAATTTCCAGGGGGCAGATATGAAATTCATGGATTCCCACGGGAACCAATATTCAATCATGATTTTGCCCCCTGAATCATTTTTTTCATGAATGCCGCTCCTAAAAAGGCCGCCGGCAGATACAGGAACAGGGGCAGCCAGATCCGGGAAGGAAGCACGAATGAAGCCACCTGCAAATGATTAGTAAAGCTAATCACCATGGTCATGGAAATAAAAAAGGTCAAAGGACACACCAAGGTAATGATGCCCCAGTCCTTTTTGGCGCCGAGCAGCTTGCGAATGCAGAAGACGGCGGCAAACAAATGGAGGGACAGCTTTCCGAAAGCGGTCATCACCAGATAAATGACGCCTACCGCATCCAGGTTATCCAGCAGGTCGGAAATATTCGGCAGCTTGAGCAGGGCAAAAGCAGGGTACATCATTTGTTTGTAAACGGGTTCGCCCATGCAGGCAGCGCCGAGGAGAATAAGCAAAGTGATGCAAAATCCGGACAACAGGCTCCCTCCCAGCATAAGCCGGCTCAAAGGCGGCTTGCTTCTTTTGCTCTCCAGATACCCCCAAAACATGGCAAATTCGATCGTTTCCCCGAAGGTTTGAGTAATTCCCAATGGCCAGACGGGTTTTAAAACCCGGTTCCAGCCTTCCCCCACGATAGGCAGCAGATTCAGAAGGTCGATCCGCCCGGAAAACCACAAAAGCAGCGTTTCAGCGATCAGAAATAACAGCAGCAGCGGCAGGAAAATGCTCAGCATTCGGGCAATGACCTCAAATCCGCTGTACAAGGCGTAGGCTACCACCATCAGGAAGGTGAGTCCGATCAGCCAGTTTGGTGTTCCATGTAGGATCGTAATAGGAAACAGGAAGCGGACATCGCTTATGATTCTTGCCCCGTCATAAATAAAAACAAGCGGGTACAGCCAGGCAATCGGCATGCCGATCCATTTTCCAAACAGGGCCGTCGGCCATTCTACCAGCGTAAGTCCGCCAGTCAGTTTGAAAATCAGCGAATAGCAGACGACCAGAATCGAACCCAATACGGTAGTAATCAGATTTGCAACCCAGGCATCCCTTCCCGCGGAAGAAGCGAAACCGAATATGATCGTCGTGCCCATCTGAAAAATGACGACCATGGCAAACAACTGATACTTCGAAATTCGAAGCATGTGATCACTCCTCAGTTTGAATAACGTTATTAGTCAGCCCGCTCCGGATTATTCGGCCTTTTATAACCACTTCAAGTTCAACCTGCGGAAATAGTGCATTCCAATTTTCTTTATATTGATGCCATAATTTCGGATAACGGCGATAAACAGATTGCCCAAATCCATAAACATCGACCTTATATTTGCCCTGAACCATCTTGCAATTGGCATAGATCCGATCCTTGATCGCTTTCTCAATCATTTGCTGGATCTTATTCACGTTCCGGGCATTATCCATATCCAGGTCCGTAGTATTTTCATAAATGTTCTCCGTGAGGTTTATTTTCAAAGTAATATGTACTTTGCCGTTTCTAACCTCGGTTTCCCGGGATACGTTGACTCTTTCCAGCTCCGAGCTGATATTACCCGGGCGTGCCGTACCTGGAATCTGAACCGTGATGACGCCCTTATGGATTTTATTGTTGATCCACAAAACCCCGCGGCTGTTTCGTTCATCCAGCTCCGCGATCATTTTATCCTTGCGGAACAACGCCAGCCCGGTAATCCCGATGCTTTTGATTTGTTCTTTGGCCCCCTCCCCCTGCTGGGAAGACAGAATTTCTATCATTGGGGCATAAGGCTCTACCCCTTCAGACATAAGGATGTTAATAAAATCAATAAACCGCACGCTCGGCAGCAGATTTTGACGCATCTCTTGTTTAAGAACTTCGGACCCGAGCTTCTCAAACTTGGGCTGGAAATTTAAAATATCAAGGGCCGTGGTTTTGGAAACGGCGACGTAACTGACCAACTGGGACTGCCTGTACCGTTCAAAAAAATCCATCACAGGCCGCAGCCCTTCTTCAGCAAGTTTTTTTCCTAAAATGATCACACGGCTCTGCGAATAGAAGATCACCCTGGGCAGCTTTTTCTGCAAAAGGCGCGTGATATCCATAATGGAGTCCCCCTCCTCGGAAACCACCCATCCTGCCGAGCTTTCCAGCCTTCCTTCTCCGCCACCCTGGGCAGATCCGGTCCCAAACAGACGGGGAACTGCAATCAGCAGCGAAAGACGAAGATTTCCGTTATCCATTCTATCAAGGCCCGTTGCGGTTACAATGGCAATACTGTCAACTTCCTGCTCGCTCCAGCAGGACGTCAGCAGAAGACTCATGCTCAGTATGAGCATCAATAAAGCTGTTTTTCGGCGCATAGGGATATCCTTTCGGAAAAATTCCACCTTATCTTTTGTTGTTCGGCTCAGGACGCAAGTACCCTCTCATCCGCCGGGAATTTTTGCTTTGAATAAACGCGGGCCTGTATTTGATTCCCCAAAGGGGAATACGGACGATCAAATCTTTGAAGTCCTCCACATGCAATGGAGCAATAGGCGACAGATAAGGCACGCCAAAAGAACGCAGCTTGCACAAATGAATCATCAGAATCAGCAGGCCCAAGAAAACCCCGTACAGGCCCAGCAAACCCGCCAGTATAATCAAAGGAAACCGAAGCACGCGGACAGCCATCCCATGATTGTATATAGGAAATACAAAGGAAGCGATCCCTGTAAAAGATACAACGATAACCAGGGTAGAGGATACAATTCCCGCCTGAACCGCTGCCTGCCCGATAACCAAGGCCCCGACGATGCTCACCGCCTGCCCGACTGCTCGAGGCAGCCGGATCCCGGCTTCCCGCAGCGCTTCAAAGGCCGCTTCCATGAGCAAGGCCTCCACGATCGCGGGAAAAGGCACGTTTTCTCTGGAGGAAGCAATGCTGAGCAGCAGGCTGGTCGGAATCATTTCCTGATGAAAAGTCGAAACGGCCACATAAAGCGATGGAAAAACAAGCGCGCTGAAAAACAGCCACAACCGCAACCATCTAAGGACCGTAGCCACTCCGTAATTTTGATAGTAATCTTCCCTGGTTTGGAAGGAATCGGCCAATACGGAAGGCGCTATCAAAGCAAACGGAGTATTATCCACCAGGATGGCCGCTCTGCCTTCCAAGATTAAAGCCGCGACTTTGTCAGGCCTTTCCGTGTTTAGCATCTGGGGAAAAAGACTTAAGGGACTATCACTGATCAATTCCTCAATGTAATTACTTTCCAGGATGGCGTCGATGTCTATTCTTGAAATCCTCTCTCGGATCTCATCCGTCAAACCGGGCATAACAACAGAATCCAAATAGACGATCAGAATGTTTGTCTTGGACAAGCGCCCTACCTGCAGGTTTTCCATCTTCAGCTCCGGCGTTGGCAGCCTCCTGCGCAGTAAAGCGGTATTCGTTCTCAAATTTTCTACAAAACCGTCCCTCGGCCCCCGTATCGCCATTTCCGTACCGGGTTCCTCGACGGAGCGATGTTCCCATTTCTTGAGGCTGACCATGCAAACCTCGGGAAGACCATGGATGAATAACGCTGTTTCCCCCTGGCAAATCCCTTCTATGACCTCGTTTATTTGGTCAAGGGTCCGGACCTGATCTGCCTGAATATCGTTTAAAGATAACGCAAGAAGCGGCTTAAGCTCGTTTTCGTTCAGGGCCTTTTCGCTTAATTGAGTCAAAACCCCGTTCTTAAGCGGCTGCAGAATGACCTGCTCCAGGCGGGCATCATCTACTAGCCCATCTATGAAAACCAAAGCCCCTTTAAGGCCGGAGGGCATCGAAAAAGTCCGGTAAGAGAGGTCCGAGCAGCGCTGAAAGCTTTGACGGATAAAGGTCAGATCAACGCTTAAAATGCCTTTAACTTTAACGTTTTGTTCGCCTTTCACGGATGCAGGCATCTTTTCCCCTCCCTCTCCAAATCCTCCATAAAAGCTAATTCTTATTTTTCCTAAATTTTCTTCAATCATGCATAATAAACAAGAAAAAAGCGTTCAACCGGAGGGATCCGTTGAACGCTTCTTATGCCGCATGGGACATAACTTCAAATTCAATTTATAAGGGACTGAACGCCTGTCCAAAACGCTCCGGTCGGAACGCCCCGGCCCAGGCCGGCAGCTCCGCGCCATCCAGGATATCGCCCGCCAGCTTGGCCGTAACCGGGCTCAGCAGGATGCCGTTCCGGTAATGCCCCGCAGCAAGCAGGATTCGGGGATGCTCCAGCAAACGGCCGATCAGCGGCGCACCGTCCTGGGTGGCCGGCCTCAGCCCCGCCCAGCGGTGGAAGGGCGTTTCGGCTTCCAGCACCGGCATCATTTTTTTGTTCCACCGGATCAGCCGATTGATTCCTTGTTCCGTCACCGTGCTGTCAAATCCCGCCATATCCTCGGACGCTCCGCAGACCAGCGTTCCCGACACTTTTTGAACGAGATATCCCTGGCTGCTGAACACCATATGATGAAGCGGATGATGGAAAGACTGCGCATGATAGGCGCAAATTTGCCCCCGGATCGGCCGGATCGGGATACGGATGCCCAGCTCGGACTCCATCCGTCCAGCCCAGGCCCCCGTGCAGACCAGCAGCTGATCGCTTCTGAACATTCTTCCGTCCTTCGCTTTAACCTCAATCCGCTCTTTCTGGTCAAGCAGCTCCAACTCACCCAGCTCTTCAAAAATGTCGACGCCCAGCTGCCGGCAGCCTGCTTCAAGCGCCTTCACGTAATCGGGAGCATAAACGTGGCTTTCTTCCGGCGTCCAAAGCGCGGCGCGCACCTGCCTGGAGAGCTGAGGCTCCCGTTCGAACAGCGCTTCGCCTTCCAGGATGACAGCCGTTGACCCGTGTGCGCGCTGCCATAACCGGCGGCTTTCCAATGCCAGCAGATCCGCTTCATGATAAACGATATAAAGGCTGCCGGATTCCGTATATTCAAAGCCGCAGCCGGAAACCTCCTTGACCTGTTTCTGCCACGCCGGGTAAATCCGCAAGCTTTCGAGGCAAAGCCGGAAGAACTCGTCCGGCGACTCCAGGTTCTCCGAATACGGAGCAAGCATGCCCGCCGCAGCCCCGGAAGCCTGGCCGCCGCAGTGTCCGGTTTCCAGCACCTTTACGCCGTATCCCCGAATAGCCAGTTCAAAAGCACAGGCCAGACCAATTACGCCTCCGCCCATGACGATGACTTGCTGTTTCATTGGCTTTCACTCCCGCTTCTCATTCAACCTTAAACTGTTCCAGCCCGCTGCTCGCGGAAGCATACCGCTTCTTCGCCATGCGGCCGGACAAATAAGCCAGCCGTCCCGCCGAAATCGCCAGCTTCATCGCTTCGGCCATACCGGCCGGGTTTTTGGCTTTGGCCACCGGCGTATTCATCAGAACGCCGGAAACGCCAAGCTCCATCGCCTGCGTCACATCGCTTGCCGTTCCGAGTCCGGCATCTACGATAACCGGAACGCCGCTTTCCTCCACGATCAGGCCGATATTGTACGGGTTCAGCAGACCAAGACCCGTGCCGATCGGCGCCGCCCCGGGCATGATGGCTGCCGCGCCGGCCTCCTCCAGCTTTTTGCAGATGATCGGATCATCCGAAATATAAGGGAGCACCGTGAAACCTTCTTTTACGAGGATTTCGGTGGCCTTTAAGGTTTCGATCGGATCCGGCAGCAAAGTTCGTTCGTTGGCGCTGATCTCCACCTTTACCCAATCGCTTAATCCGGAGGCTCTGGCCAGCCGGGCAATCCGCACGGCCTCTTCGGCCGTGCGCGCTCCCGAAGTGTTCGGCAAATAAATATATTTGCGGTCCTGCAAATGCTGCAGGATCGAATCATCCTCCGCCGCTTCCAGATTGACCCGGCGAATGGCAAAGGTCAACACCTCTGCGCCGGAGGCTTCAATTGCTTCCGTCTGCACATAAGGATTCGGGAACAAACCCGTCCCGAGGAAAAAGCGGGAGTGCAATACGGTCTCCCCTATTTTCCAGGTATCCTTTCCTTCTGTCCGATTGGCTCCGCCCGATGGAGCAGCAGATTTCATGATTTCGTTCATCGCTTCAGCCTCCTCCCACAAAATGAACCAGCTCGATCTTCATCCCCGGTCTGACCGCGGTCTCTTTCCAGTCTTCGGAGGTGACGACCAGGCCGTCCGCTTCGGCCACGACCGGTTTGCCGTCCAGGCCCAGCAGCCGGATGACGTCATCCAGCGTTTTAGCTTCCAGTTCCCGGACATTTCCGTTGACGATCAGCTCCATGCGCGCGCCCCGCTTTCCTCAATCTTGCGGATGAAGGCCCGGCAGGTGCCGGCCACGTCGCTGCTGCCCACGATTTCGCTGACCGCGCAAATTCGGGTAGCTCCCGCCTGCAGTACCGCGTCCACATTGTCCAGCTTAATTCCGCCGATCGCCACAAAAGGAATCCGGATGCGCTCCGCCACTTCGCGGACATAAGACAAGGTCACCGGGGCCGCTTCCGCTTTGGTCGCGGTCGGGAATACCGGTCCTACGCCGATGTAATCGGCTCCCTGCTCTTCGGCAAGCAGCGCTTCCCCGATCGCATGCGTGGAAATGCCGATGATCTTGCTGCCGACACGCTTTCGGGCTTCGGACAGCGGCATATCCCCCTGTCCCAGGTGAATGCCGTCCGCCTCGGCCTCCAGCGCGATGTCTACATGGTCATTGACGATAAACGTCACGCCATGCTTGCGGGTCAGCACGCGCAGTTCTTTGGCTTTGCGCAGCAGTTCCTCGCGTCCGCTGTGTTTGTCCCGAAGCTGAAGGATATCGGCCCCTCCAAGGATCGCTTGCTCCATAACCTCGGTCAAACTCCGGCCAGGGTGAAACTGCTCGCCTGTAATGGCATATAAACGAAAATCTTTCACTGCTTTTCTCTCCCTTCTGGATGTGTCAGCTTAGGGGCTACTTCATCTCGGGGCCAACGGTTCGTCAGCCTCCTATATACCGGGCATATAACGTTTTTGCCCTTACCAAGTCATCCGTGCCCTGCACGAGCACTCGCCCGTCGGCAAACAGCACAAGCCGCTGGCCTTCGTTCAGCTCGGCGCGCAGCAGATAGGGATTCAGCTTTGTGTCTTTGACCGCCGGCGCCAGTCTGTCCCGCCAAACCTCCAGTTCAAAAGGTTCATGCCCGGAAATCTGCACCGATTCCCTTCCGCACAGGGAAACCATCTCATCGGCCTGCTGATCCAGCGCCGGGAACTGTTTAAGACCGCAGCAAGGGCAATCGTCCTTCGGTTTCCCAAGCTTCATTTCAAAATACTGGTTCTGCCAAATATCCAGCGTAAGCAGGCTGTTTCTCCGCTGCTCCGCCGCACCCACCAGAAACTTCAGAGCTTCGGCTGCCTGGTAGGACGCTACGATGTCCACGATCGGCGAAATGACGCCGATCGTATCGCAGGTTTGCCCCGCCGAATCGGCGGATTGGATGAAACAGCGCAGACAAGGCGTTACGCCCGGCACAAGAATTGCGCTCATGCCTCGCGAGCTGACAGCCCCGCCGTATACAAACGGAACTCCTTGACGATAACAGGCATCGTTCAGCAGAAACCGGGTTTGAAAATTGTCCGTTCCGTCCAGGACGAGGTCCACGTCTTCGATCAGACTCAATATATTTTGAGCCGTCACATCCGAAAATACGGCTTCAAGCTCGACGGAGGAGTTGATTTTTGCAAGTTTGTTTTTCGCCGCGATGACTTTCGGCAGCCCCTGCTCCGCATCCTCTTCGTCAAACAACATCTGCCGCTGCAAATTGCTGGGCTCCACATAATCGCGGTCGACCATCCGGATATGCCCTACACCGGAACGCGCCATATGGTTGGCCAGCACCGTACCGAGCGCGCCCATGCCTACGATCAGAACCGATTTGTTCATTAAATTCCGCTGTCCCTGCTCTCCTATCGGAGCAAACAGCATCTGTCTCGAATATCTTTCAAGCATCTATATGCCTCACTTCCTCAGGCCTGCATTCTTGATTCTTGCTAAATGCCCAAGTTGCGGAATGCATCCTGCGCTTTAATGGGATTGTCGGCTTTGATTTGTCCATGCTCTTTGAGCCATTTAATGACCGCATCCCAGGATTCCTCTGTCTGCTCGCCGAATCCGGCGGAGCCGTCGTCCATCAGAGGAAGCAAAATATTCAGGCTTTGCTTCTCGACATCCGGATCCAGCGGAAAATCCTTGCTTTCATGCTCCAGCAGGATATTCAGCGCTTTATCCGGATTTTGTACCGTATAAGCCTGACCTTTGGCCGCTGCTTTCAGGAATTTCCGGATCGTGTCCTCTTTTTTGGACAAGCCGTTTTCGCTGGCCGCCAGCACCAATTCATAATTGTCCGGCACCCCGAAATCCGCCGGGTCAAACGCCGTCAGCGGGATGCCTTCTTTTTCGATCAGAAGTTTCTCGTGGTTGATGTAACCGCCGATGATCGCGTCCACCCTGCCCGTTGCCATGGCCGGAATCAGGTCCCAGCCTACGTCGGTGAAATCTACCTTGGAAGGATCGCCCCCGTCGCTGGCCACCATCGTGCTCACCGTCTCTTCGCTCATCGGAGTTGAAGGATAACCGACTTTTTTGCCGACAAGGTCTTTAGGACTGGTAATGCCTGAATCCTTGCGAACAAAAAGCTGATCCAGCGGATGCCGGACCAAAGCCGCCACAGACACGACCGGAATGTTCTCGGCACGGGACTCAGCGATTTGCATTTGATAGCTGATGGCAAGATCGGCTTTTCCGCTGGCCAGCAGTTTGATCGCATCGTTGGTATCCGCCGGCGTTTCTAGGTTTACCTTCAGCCCTTCCTGCTCAAAGTAGCCCTCCTGCTGGGCGGCGAACAGGAAGGAGTGGGCGGCGTTCGGATACCAGTCGAGCAGCACGTTCACCTCGGTGAGCCCCTTCTCCGCCCCTTTGCCGGAAGCGCACCCGCTAAGACCTATGGACAAACAAAGCAATATAGATAAGAGTACCAGTTTTTTATGTTTAACGGCAGTGCGAGAATGAATGTTCATGATTTGGCCTTACCCCTTTTCATTTTAAAAAATAGCAGCGGCGGCTTATGTACGTTCTCGCCGTTTGGCCAAAGCCAGCCGGCTGAGTCCATGCGCTGCCGCAAACATCAGCACGCCCATCAGGGCGAGCAGCAGAACGCCGGAAAATACCGCTTCGCTGCGCAGCATGTTCGACGCCCTTTTGGTGTAGACGCCAAGGCCCGATTCGCCGCCCAGCCATTCGCCGAGCGTGGCGCCGCCGATGCTGAAGGTTGCGGCAAGTTTAAATCCCGTAAAGAAACCGGGCAGAGCCGACGGAAGTTTCCACTTCAGAAAAAGCTGCCTCCGGTTTGCTTTCATAGTTCGAAGCAGCTCTCCGATGCCTTCGTCCGCACTGCGGAATCCGTCCGCCGTGTTGACCGCGACCGGAAAAAAGGAAAACAGAATCACCACGGATACCTTGCTCCAAATATCGTAGCCGAACCACATGACCATGATCGGCGACAAGGCGATGATCGGAATGCTTTGCGAAGCAATGATCAGCGGATAAAAAGTCTTTTTGGCCAGGCCCGACATTTCGATCCAGACGGCGGCCAGAACGCCGAACACGACGGAAAAGGTCAGTCCCAACAGCGCTTCGCCAAGCGTAACGCCGGAATGCTTCAGCAGAAGCGCCCGGTTCTCCCATAACGAGCGGAACACATCCGATAATTTTGGAATGATGTAATGCGGTATATTCAGGAAGGTGGTTCCGGCTTCCCAAAGGATCGCGAGCAGAAGCAGCATCAGAATAAAGGGCAGATCATGCACAATCCGTTTCATCGCTCTCCCTCCCCGGGTGAAGCAGCTGCAGCTGATCCCGCTGCCGGCTGGCCCGGCCGCAGCCACTGCAGAACCTCCTGCTTCAAGCGGATAAACGGCGGCGTCAGCAGGGTTTCGTACGTGCGCGGTCTCGGCTGGCCGACCTTAAGCTCGTGCAGCCTGGAAACCGGCGCCTGGGAAGCGATCAGCAGCCGGTCCGACAGAAGCAGCGCTTCATCCACGTCATGCGTGATAAACAAAATCGTGGTGCGGTGTTTCTCCCACACCTGCAGCAGCCACTCCTGCATGCCGATGCGCGTCATCGCATCTAGCGCGCTGAACGGCTCGTCGAGCAAAAGCAGCTGCCCGCCGGCCAGGAGGCTCCGCATGAAAGAAACCCGCTGGCGCATCCCGCCCGACAGCTCATGCGGCATCCGGCTTCCGGTACCCTCAAGCCCGAATTCAGGCAGCAGCTCGCTTGCGCGGCGTCTCGCTTCCCGTTTGCTCATGCCGGCGATTTCAAGCCCTACGGCCGCGTTATCCAGCACCGTGCGCCAAGGCATCAGGCAGTCTCTTTGCGGCATGTAGCCGATTTGCCCGTCCGCTGTATGGATTTCCCCCTCCTGTGGATCCAGCAGACCCGCGATTAACCGGAAGAGCGTTGTCTTGCCCACGCCGCTTGGTGCCAGGAGGGAGACAAACTCCCCTTCCTGCAGTTCAAAGCTGAGCCCGCTGAAGAGCGGTGTGCTGCTGGAGAAAGTATAGCTGAGCCCACATACGGAAAGAGATGAGCGGGTTTCTTCGTCCGGCTTGCGCAGCGTCCGGTTCGTTCCGCCTTCCGGTACGGCGGGATTTTGGACCTGGTGAGCAGGTGCGGGATGCGTTGGAGTTTTCATATCTCCCACGCGGCCTTCCGGTAGGCCATATCCCAAAACATATATTCAAACCTTGATGTTGTAATAAACCGTTCCTCGAGCCTTGCCAGCTCTCTTTCCGGCAGCCCTTCGGCCAGACGGTCCATCAGCCGTACACACCACTGCGTAAGGCTTCTGAATTCATCCGAGCTGTACATCAGGAACCATTCCCGGTAAAGCTCATGCTTCAGGCAATCCGGCTGCTGCCGGACGGCCCGGCTGCCGATTTCGCAGTAGCTCCACATGCAGGGCAGCAAGGACGCGACCACATCGCCCAGGGAGCCCTGGGTTCCGGCATCCAGCATGTATTTCGTATAAGCGATCGTTACAGGAGCGGGTTCGGTGTTTTCAAGCTCATGCCGGGTAATGCCGAATTTCTCCGCATACTGCCGGTGCAGTTCCATTTCCACGTTCAGCGTCTGCTGCAGCAGGTCGGCGAATTTCCCCATCGTCTCCAGATCCTGCGCTTTGAGGCTGCCTAGAGCGAACATTTTGGCATAGTCCTTCAGATACACATAATCCTGCTTCATATAGAAAGCGAACCGGTCCAAAGGAAGCTCGCCGCTTCTCAGTTCCGTCAGAAAAGCATGGCTGTGGCAGTTCTCCCAAACCTCTTGAACCGAACGGTATAGACGGTCGGTAAAAGGTTCCATGGCCGGGGCTGTACCCGGCATTCGGATTTCCGTCTGGTCCATCATTTTCTAGTCTCCTCCCCTTTAGGCGTTTCGCAAAATTCGGCGATAAAAGCAATCATTACTTTGGCGTATTCGACCAGCTGTTTTACGGAAACACTTTCGTTGACGGCATGCGCCTGCTCCAGCTCTCCGGGGCCGTAGATGACGGTCGGGATGCCGGCTCTTCCGATCCAACCTGCATCCGTCACGCTGGGATTCATGCCGATTTCAGGCGGGGCCCCGTGGGTGCGCCGATGCCAGTCGGCTAACGATTTCAGGCCGGCATTATGGGGGTCCAATTCAAGCGCGGGGAAAATTTCGCCACGCTCTTCGATCATCGAACGACCTCCCCATTTAAAAGTGGGCGGATTGTCCTTCAGCCAGGGATCGGCCGCCGCCACGCGCAGCAGGTGCTCTTCGATTTCCGCTGTAACCGAATCGTAGTCCTCATTCGGGTAAAAATGGACCGTGATCCAAAGGGCGCACCGGTCGGCGATAAACGCGGCATGCCTGCCGCCTTCAATGACGGCCGGATTAATCGTGTTGATGCCCGGCGCAAAGCCGGGGTAACTTTTGGTTACGGCCCAGTGACGCTCCAGATCCTGCAGGCCCTGGATAAGCTTCATCATTTTTTCGATGGCGCTTGCGCCTCTGACGCCGCCTCCCGCATGAATCATCCGCGAGCGCAGGCCGTCATGATAGGTAACCGGGCTTTGTACGGTTATCCAGCCGGTAATTACGCCGCCCTGGCCTTGGATCCGGCAGCCGCTGGAGTCGGCCACGACCGCAAAATCGGCCGCGCAGCCGCGCTCCATGCAGGCCCGCGTTCCGGCCTCGCCGGATTCCTCTCCAATCACCGACTGAAAATGGAGATCTCCTTTCAGGTCGATCCCTTGTTCCTTAAGCAGCTTAACGACAAACAACAGGGCGGCCAGACCGCCCTTCATATCCGTGGCGCCTCTTCCGAAAGCCCGGCCGTTTTCGATGACCAGCTCAAACGGATCCCGGTCCCAGCGGCCGGTATCCCCCACTTCTGCCACATCGATATGGCCGTTCAGCAAAAGGCCGTTGTGGCGGGCCGGGTCGCTGCCTCTTTTTACCGCCGTCACATTCGGGTCGCCCGGATAAACCTCCCACAGGTCGGCTTCGAAACCCGCCTCTTTCAGCTGTCCTTCGACGTAACGCTGCGCGTCCATCGTGTTCCGCGCCGGCGGACTTACGGTCGGAAATGAAACAAGCCGTTCCAGGATCTGAAACAGCTCGTCTTGTTTTTCCTCCGCCAATTGCTGCAAAACCTCAATCGTCCGGGAATCCATGTCGTTAGTTTCCTCCTTGTTCCCAGGCAAAGTTTGACGAGTATCCGGTAAGTTGAAATAAAAAAGACCATTCGAGAATAGACGAATGGTCTTAACAATTCGGATTCTATCTCTACGCCAGCATTACCTGGATCAGATTAACGGTCAGGAGCATAAGGCTCCTATCTCAGCCGGACTTCATCCAGCACCCGTGTTCCCTATATGAAGTTCAAAGTTCAAATTTAATATATCGGAATCCCCGGGAAATGGCAAGGAGTTATTTGTTTCCCGAGCGAATTCGGTTACCCCGGCCTTATTCCCTAGACCGTTCTCCACCATTTTTCCGAAGGGACAGAAGCCCCTTTTTCAAGAAGGATTGCCTCCCCGATCTGCGGAAAGGCCAGCTTTATGCCTCTGCGTTCCGCCTCTTCAGACAGCAGCTCTACCGGCTCCGTCCAGCCGTGCATCGCCAGCGCAAACGCCGCCCAATGAACGGGCAGCAGCCGGTTTCCCTTTAGATCCAGGTGGGCTTGCACCGTCTGCTTCGGCACCATGTGGATAAACTCCCAGCGGGGATCGTATTGCCCGCATTCGATCAAGGTCCAGTCAAACGGACCGTACAATTCCCCGATCTTCTTGAAATGCTCGTCATACCCGCTGTCTCCGCTGAAATAAACCCGCTCGTTCCGGCCGTGAATCACCCAGGAGCACCACAGCGAGGCGTCCTTATCAAACAGAGATCTCCCCGAAAAATGCCGTGCCGGCGTGCAGACCAACCGGATGCCCTGCCAGTCCGTCTCTTCCCACCAGTCGAACTCCCGGATCAGCTCCCGGGGCACCCCGAACCTGATCAGCCGGCTTCCAACGCCAAGCGGAACGAAATACCGGCCGACTTTTCCGGACAGCTTCTGAATAGTGCCGTAATCCAGATGATCGTAATGATCATGGGAGATCAGCACTGCATCCAGAAAAGGCAGGTCCTCCGGCCCGATCGTGAGACTGCTTTTAAAACGTTTAGCCCCGAGTCCGGGCAGCGGCAGCGGTGCCGAATGTTCGCCCAGCATCGGATCAAGCAGCAAAGTTTTGCCGTCTATTTTCATGAGCAGCGTGGAATGGCCAAGCCAAACAGCAGAATCGCCCTCCAGCAGCCGGAGCCGTTCCGGATCCGGCTCTAGGACCGGAAGTTCTGCCGGCGGACGCCGTTTCGGATTGTTTTTCAGATGGTCCGTAAAAAGGGACAGCGTGCTCCGGATAGATGCGTCGATGGACGGAGTCGGAATCCGGTTATGGAATTTACCCTTCGCGTATTGCTGCGATTGCTCGAAGCTGCTGATTCTATAGCGGTTTACATTACCGCCGAAAGCCGGATAGGTCCGCATAAACAGGTAAAGGCCTGCCGCAATAACCATCAGGATCGCCAAAATAATAATCGTCGCCAGCATAAGAACCTCTCTCCTATATGAATATTTTGGATTCAGAAAATAAAACGATGCCTTGCCCGCATGAAAGGAATTCATTAACGGCCAAGGCATCGTTAGTCTGCTCCGATTCAGGCAGGTTTAAACTTTCCGGCACTTTTAATGAGGGGCTTATCCCGTTCTGCAAAGCACTTAATCCTAGTCGTGTTCCGGCTGGTGTTCTTGGTTGTGTTCTGGCTGGTGTCCCTGGTTTTGTCCTCCTGTGGTCCTCCGCTCCCTGCTCTCACGGGCCGTAACTGCAGGATGCAGTTCCTCGGCCCACTCCGCCTGGGCCCATGCCGGGGCTGCCGGCCCTTTCGGCAGTGTAACCACAACTCCTGGGACGGCCGACCGGTCGGAAGAAGCGGTTCGGTCGGCAATGCGTCTTTTCGTTCCCGTCAGCCTGAACCTGAAGGCGTATATCCCCGCAAAAACAACCACAAACAGCAGTCCTGCCGCCAGACCTCCCCCTTGCCCGGGAACCAGCGGCATGCTCGCAAGAATGGCCAGCATAGCCGCTATGGAAATCAAGGAAGTATACGGGAAGCCTGCAAACCCTTGAGCTGAAGCTTTAAGGAGTCCCTTTCTCCGGAGTCTGTAGTGACTCGCCATAATCATGACATAGGAGAACAACAGCGCAAAACCGCCGGAGCTCACCAGAAACAAATAAACGTTTTGGGGAAGCAGCAATCCGAGCCCCAAACCGGCCAGCATCGCACCTCCTGAAATCAGAATGCCTCGGTAGGGAATGTCCGTTTTGTCGCGCATCCAAACAGGCGTGTGGCCTTCCTCGGCCAGAGACCGCAGCATGCGGCCCAATCCGAAAACGGAGGCCAGCATGGTGGATAGAATCGCCGAAACGAGGACCAGGTTCATCAAGGTGCCTGCCCAGCCCAGGCCAAACCGGCTTAAGGCGGTTACAAACGGACTGGTCTGCGTGCTGACCGCCCGCGCAGGCAGCAGCAGAAACAAAGCGGCCATCGCCAAAATGTAGAGCCCGACCAGCAGGATTACGGTCAAGCGGATCGCTTTGGGGATCGTTTTAGAAGGTTCGGCCGTTTCCGATGCGGCCAGGCCAAGCACTTCAAATCCGGCATACGTAAACATCACAACAAGCATGCTTCCCGCTATGCCGCTGATCCCGCCGGGCATCCAGCTCTGGCTGCGAAGCATGCCAAAACCTGCAGAGCCCGCTGTCCGGCTCAGGATTCCAACTACAAGGAGTAAAGCAAGAAGAATAAAACCGCCGATTGCCAGCAGCTTGATCGCGGCCAGGCCGCTCTCCAGCTTACTGAGCTTCTGCGCGCCCAATAAATTCACCAGCGTTACCCCAATAATGACTGCTGCTCCTACGAGCGGCAGGGACAGCCGGGGAAACCAGCTTTTTAGCAGAATCGAAACTGCCGTGGATTCACTCGACATCGCGAGGACCAGTCCTGTCCAATACACCCAGCCTACCGTAAATCCCGCCCCCTTCCCGAAAGCCTGCTCGGCATAGGAGCGGAAAGAGCCCGAAACCGGATTCGCCACGGTCATTTCCGATAAAGCCGTTAATATGAAGTAGACCAGGAAACCGCCGATCACATACGACAGAAGCACGGAAGGCCCGGCCGCTTGAATGGCTACTGAGGAACCGAGGAAAAATGAACCTCCCACAACCGTTCCCAAAGCAAGCATCGCAAGCTGCCAGGCTGATAACCCTTTTTTGTATCGCTCCATCCTTAAAGAACCTCCCCGGGGAAATTTTGCCTTAGTATCTGCAATTCCCGGGGAAATTACCCGAAAGAGGATAAGCTTCTGCTATTCCGCTGGTTGATTAGGAAACCGTGGAATCCAGCAGTAATTTTTTGAGCGAAGACACGACCATCTCATGATCCTGGTGGCCTTCCAGACCGGAGACGCTGATCGTACCGACCATGCCTACATTTTTAATGAGGAGCGGAAAACTGCCGCCTTCAGCCGCATATTCCAGAGGATTGACGAAATCGCTGTCTTGAAGCGTTGTGTTCCGGGATTTCAAAAGCACGTGTATGTAATAAGAGCTGTGTTCAAAATGATGGGCCACATTGATTTTGCGCGCGATCCATCTGTCATTGCCTAAACCGTTTTCATTCATTTTCGCATGAAATAAAGTCATGCCATTTTTACGGATGTCAACCGTGATTTGCTTGCCTTCGTCAAAAGCTTTGTCCAAAATCAGTTGTCCTAGCTTGACAGCCGTGTTGTTGCTGAATTCTGTAAATTGCAGCTCCTGCTCCTGGCGGAGAAGTTCGTTCAACAGCGCAGTATAATCTTCCATTCCTTACACTCCCTTTAATCTGAATTTATAATAAAGTTCGAAACCTACTCTAGTATACTTGGACTCGCCCATTTAAAAAAGACTAATCTTCCCTATGGAAAAATGGACGAAAAACAGACGAGGTTTTCCTTTGTTAACGATTTAGTGCCAGGGCTTTTCGGCGGCGCTTCATGACGCCTGCTGCCGGGTTCGGCCGCCCGTTCCCCGGAACTTTTTCCAGCGGAGCAGAGCCGCTCCATAATAGATCACCGGGATAGACTCGAATCCGATCCAGATATAGGCCAGCCACAAAGAGTTGAAATGGGCGATGAACAAAGCCGGATTCCTTGAATAAAGGCAGGCGATAATGACCGCCAGGCCAAGAGCGCCGGCCGTAACGCCTTTTAATTTATGGATGCCGAAAAGCTGCCGCGCGCATTTCGAAGCCGCATAGATCAGAAAGGTATTGTGAACAAACATGGAGGTTGTCCAGATCGCGATAAAAAACGTATCCGTGTTGCCCATCATCCCTGCCTGTGAGGTTCCCCGTATAAGCTCCAAATAAGGATATTCGATTTGCGCCCCCAGATAAGGCCGAAAATTCAAAATAATAAAAAACCACCCGAGCAGCAGAGCCACAATCGTCAGAACCTCGGCGAAAAACAGATTTTTAAACACTTTTTTATCGAAAGTAAAATCAGGCGAAATAAACAGAAAAATCATCCATTCCGCTAACCAGGCCATCACCGTAAAGGAATCCCGCAGCATCAGTCCCGGATTATGATAATGAATCAAGGCCGGAAGCATCCGGTAATCGGCGTGGGGATAAAACAAAAAGACCAGGACGCCGACAATGGGCAGGGTCATCAAAAATATCCCTTCCGACATGTAAATCAGCGTAGTAAGACCCAGCCGGCATGTATAGAACACCGCTGCGGCCACAATCAGCACAATGGCCCAGGCAGGCGTTTCCCGCATATAAACCGAACCAAAAAATTTGCTGAAATTTTCAAGCTCAAGCCCCGAATAATACACAAACCAGCAGAACATCAGAAAGAGAAACAGCTTGTGCATCCATTTGCCTACGATTTGCCGGCCGAAGATGTACCAGGGCTTATCCTTTCCAAGTTTGCCTACGGAGTAGGTGCACCAAAGGATAAATACACTAAGGACAAACCCTCCTAAAACTGACATCCATCCCTGGTAGCCGGAAGATTCGATCAGAGTGGGGACCAGAAAAATCACCGACTGCGTATAAAGGTAAACATAGGCGAAGCGGAACAACTGCCATGACGTAGTTTGCATCGTAATCCCTTCTTCCGTATGAATGATTTCAGTGGGTTGATCCGATATTGGCGATTCGGATGTCAGCATCCACCTGAAAACGGGCCTCGCTTCGGTAAACCTCCGACCAGTGATCTTTGATGGGCTCCCATTCCTTCGGATTATTCCATTCCATCGTCATGCCGAGATTCAAGACATCGGTTCCCCACTGCTTGGTTTTAGCCAACGCCTCCTCCATGTCCTTGGCAATCTTCTTTTCAAGCAGCTCCCTGATGATGGCGTTGGATTCTACTTCGGTTCGATGTTTGATATCCTTTTTATAGATCAAATTGCCTCTGCCTTTCAGAGCGATTTTAAAAAGCGGCCCCCCCTGATTTCCCATATAAGTTAATCTGGAGCTGTTGCGCGTTAATAAGACGCTGCCTTTGCTTTTGCCCCCGTCCCAGGTTACGGTATATACTCGGTCCTTAAGTTTGCCCAGTCCCCAGGAGATCGCCAATCCCTGTTCGATTCCGAGCCCTCCCTTTAATGCCCTGTCTCTAAACAAATCCACTCCTTTGATGCTTGCCCAGCGCTCGGTTTGCCCGTTTTCACTGGCTACCTGCTTGTCCCCGTATTTTAAAGCCGTCACGGAAAATCCCATCCCGGATTCAGCCGATATGAGGCACTGCTTGACGGTGGAATTCAGCATGTAATCCTGTACCGCAAAACGTTTGAATACGTCTGCCGGAAGCTGCTCCGTAATCGGATTCAGCTGCGCGATATCCTTCGCCTGCCCCTCCACCGAAAGGATGTAAGTATTAAGCTCAAGGCCGGGCTCCCGTTTGAACCAGTCAAATAATTCATTCAACCCCAGCCTCGCATAATCCTCGGATACCAGCACGATCTGCAAGTGGCTGAAATTGATTCTGCGGGTTAAATCCCTCTGAATGGAAGTAAGAATGTCCGGGATGTTATCGCCGGATTTGGTAATTACCGTAAACGGATTACCGCCGCCGCTCTCCCCCTCTTTCAGCTTCGCCGTAATGAAGGTGCTGATGGACAACTCCACCTGCCCTTGCTCCTTGCCTTTATCCAAATATACGCCGTCTATAAACAGTACTTCGTTAAGCTCGGCTTTCGACCAGCAGCCGGTCAGCAGCATAGCGCTCAGCAACAATAAGATCAAAGGCTTCATAACCATGGGTTATGTTTGCCTCCTTCTATTTTTCCTGGTGTATGCAGTGGGCCGTTTGCTCATAAACGGCGAAGGAAGCCGGACGAAAATATCTTTCCAGTCTTTAAAAACAAGCGGGGCAACCGGAGACAGATAAGGCGTGCCGAAAGAGCGAAGGTTCACCAAATGGCCGTAAACGATAAACGCAGCCACAAACACGCCCAGCAGCCCCAGCGTGCCGCCCAGGATCAGCAGCGGGAACCTGAGCAGCCGAAAGGCCAGCCCCAGCTCCAGATGCGGAATAATGTAGGAGGCAATCCCCGTAATGGACACCACGATAATCATGGGCGCGGACACGATGCCCGCCTGCACGGCCGCTTGTCCGATGACAATGCCTCCGATAATGGAGACGGTCGATCCTACTGGTTTGGGAATTCGTGTTCCTGCTTCACGCAGCGCTTCGAACGTTAGCTCCATGACAAGCGCTTCCGTCAGCGCGGAAAAAGGCAGATTTTCACGGGCTGCGGCAATCGTGATCAGCAGAGCAGTCGGAATGATTTCCGGCTGAAAGGTCGTAACGGCTACGTAAATGGAAGGCAGCAGCATGGAAATAACGGCGAAAAAAAACCGGATAATCCGAATCCAGCTCCCCGCAAAATAACTCTGATAATAGTCCTCGGACGATTGCAGCAGGGAGAACATGGTTACGGGAGCCACCAAAGCCGAAGGCGTTCCGTCGATAAGCATCGCGAACCGTCCTTCAAGGAGCGAAGCCGCCACCGAATCCGGACGTTCCGTGTACTGGAATTGCGGGAACGGGGTTATTTTTCCCTTGATATGCTCCGCCAGGTAACTGATGCCCAGCACGCCGTCAGTCGAAATTTGCTTTAGCTTGCCGTCCACCTCTTTCAGCTTGCTGTTTTCAGCGATGCCTTCGATATAGAACACATAAACGGAGGTTTGCGTATATTCGCCGATCGTATATTCTTTCATTTTTAGGTCGGGATGTTTGATTTTGTGCCGAAGCAGCGAAATGTTGGTATGAATATCTTCATTAAACGCCTCTTGGGGCCCGATAACGACAAGTTCGTTCTGGGATTCCGAGACCGCCCGCTTCTGATAGGATGTGACCTCGAAATAATAAAAATAGCTGTATCCTTGAATATGGAGGAGCGCCTTTCCCTGCACGACCAAAAACGCCGCTTCCTGTACCTTCTCCGAACGCAGGCAAGGCAGAGCAAACATCCTGCCCTCCTCAATCCGGGAGATAAAGCTGTCCATGTCCGAATCGGAATCGGAGGAGGCTTCCCGCTTTAAAGTGATTCTGACCTCCTGGTCAAAGGAATCCTTGTCAATAATGGACGGAATAAACACAAGCGTACATGGAGTTCCATGAATTTGGAACGTTTGATAAACGACATCCGTACTGCCGCTCAGCTCCGTTTTTAACTGGTCCAGCAAAGACTCCATTTTCGGCCCTCCTTCCGGTCCTTTCCTGTATTTTCCCGTAGGAGTTGGAAATTTATGCATACGACCGGAAATAGAGCTCCGCAAGGAGCAGGGCCTTTCTCCTTTCTCCTTTCTCCCTACTTGGACGCAAAAAAAGACCGGTCCTCCAAGCGGAGGATCCGGCCCACTATTTTTTTCAGCCTGCCTTATCATTTAATTTAATCTATTCGTTGCCGGGCTCCCGTTTGGGCAGGAGCTTCACATATTCGTCCGACAAGCCCATCAGCTTGAGGATATAGTCATAGTCCTTGCGGTATTTCTGAAAATCCGTGACGGGCTCCAGCGTTTTCAGCGAAACGGCCGTTCCGTCGTCAAAACCGGTGCCGGACACGAACAGGATATCGTCATTAAAAAAGGAGCCAGTCGGCAGGTAATACCTCATGCCAAACACGTTATGGTCGATGTTAAACAAGTCATGCCCGAAAGCCGTAAACTTCTCCTGCTTCAGGGAAACGCCGAGCAGATTCGCAATCGTAGGCATCATGTCAAGCTGACCGCCCACCTGGTCTACGACCTGGCCTTTCTGTTCACCCGGCAGATGGATGATGAAAGGGATGTTAAACCTGGAAACTCGCGCGTCATATTTGATGCCAAGCTCCGATTCGATCCATTTCGGGTCGTTTTGATCCGGCTGCAAACCGAAATGATCCCCGTACAGCACCAGCACGGAATTGTCCCAAAGCCCTTCCTGCTTCAGTCTTGCAATCAGGGTTCCAATCGCATAATCCGTATAATTAATAGCCGTAAGATAATCCCCTAGCTGCGTATCCTTCAGGGAATCGGGCATCTGGATTTTTTTGCGGTCCTCCGGCACTTTGAACGGAAAATGGCTGGAAACCGTAATCAGTTGGGTATAAAACGGTTTGCCGCTGTCCGCGATCTCTTTCATATGATTCACGGCCACCCGGTACAGCTCCTCGTCGGACGCCCCGAAATCGTTGAAATGGTCGTTATTGTAAAAAGGCTTGTCAAAATAATGGTCAAAATGCAGCGCCGGATAAAGTTTGATCCGGTCCCAGAACGTGACGTCGTTGACGTGGAACGTGTCCGCTTCATATCCGTGCTGCTCCAGCAGCCGCGGCAGGCTTGGCAGCGCCCGGTCTCCGTAGCCGGTAGACATCGGAATTGTTCCGGTCGGATAAATGGACGTGTTCGACATGAATTCGGCGTCCGAAGTGTTGCCCTGCCCGATCTGCTGGAACATATAAGGGAAATAATAGCTGGAACCGATCAGCTTGTTCAGGTTCGGCGTAATCTCCTTCCCGCCCACCTTCAGGTTGATCGGGAAGTTCTGGAAGGCTTCCATCTGAATGACGATCAGGTTTTTGCCTTTGGCGGCGCCGAAATGAGCCGGCGTGACCGTGGCCGAAACGCCGCTGTCCTTATCGTTATAAACATACGTGCTCTGGAGGTCGTTGACCTTCTTGATCGTATCCTGGATATTTCCGTTGCGGATCAAGGCGTCCTCCTTGCTTGTCTTGATGGCTGCGGCCACCTGATAATCAAAGAAACCGAGATGCTCCACCTGTACGATTTCGTTCACAATGGAGTCGCTGGCTTGAATGCTCCGTTCGGACAGGAAAAAACAGGCGATGGCCGTCACCAGCACACCGGCCCTCCAAATGACGCTTTTGCGCGCTGCAGGCGCAGCCTTTTTGCGGCGGACCAGCCATACGATCAGCAAAATCGGCAGATCCAGGAAATAGAGATAAAACTCCGGACGGATCGTTGACTGCACGCTGGCTTTAATCTGCAGCACCTGATGCAGCTGCTCCAATGCCGTATAGGTCGGAACCGAACCGAAATGCGCGTAATACAGCGTCGAGGAGAAGAGAATCAGAGAGACGAGCGCGTTCAGCGCAAAAAATACATATTTTCCCCATTGACGCGGGGTAATGAGTTCAAACAATCCAAGCAGGATCCAAAGCCCAAACAAATCGGCGCCGACCTTGCTCCACATAATGTCCGAGAATAAAAAATACCGCAGCAAAAGCAGCTTCAGCAGCAGCAACAGCACGTTGTACAAAACCGGCCGCGCGGTAAGAGGTCTAATTGAAAACTTGTTCATGACTTTCCCTTTCTATTAGCGAGTATGATATCTGCTTCTAAATTAAAGATCGAAATCAAGATTAAAAAATGCGGTACACATAAGGATCTTTGGGGGCATCGATGTTTTCCCACTTGTCTACCTTCAGCACCGGAATCGTCTGCTTGAAGGGCTGGTACAGCTCCATGCCCAATTTGCCGGTAACCTGCACCCATTGATCGTCTTCAAGCTGAGTCCCTTCAGGAAAATCCACGAGCATACCGAAAACGCCGGAATCCGCTACGCAATGAATAAAACCGAAACGGAAAACAAAATACTCATGGCTGCTGATTTGATCGCCTTTATAAATAAATCCGTCAAAGGACAACGTTTTATCCATAAATTGATCGGGGAAATTATAAATGGCCTCCATCCCTTTGAGATAGGTTTTATCCGTCAGGGACACCGTGCTCGAACCGGTGAATTCCCCCAGCTCTTTGTGGGAGACCTTCGTATAGCTGTCTTTTCCGTAAAAAACGCTCGTATCCGGCCGCAGAAACTGATGAAAGCCGGGGTTGTCCGCCGTATTATCGACGGATGGAAACGAAAAACCTTTCGCTTTGACAAAGCTGGAATCCAGCGTGGCGACCGGCAGGAGCACGCCCGTCAAAATCGGCACGATGAGCACCAGATAACCAAACCCTTTTCCCCACCTCGATTTCGGGCCGTGGGAATGATCGTGACGATGGCCTTCGCCTGGTGAGTAGTGGTCGTGGTGGACATGGACATGGTCATGGTTATGAACAGAATCATGCCCGTGCTCCCGCTCAAGAAGAAGTTGGCAATTAAGCTCGGGAGCCGTCGCAGGATCGGCTTCCCGGTCTGATTTGCGCTGCCTGCGTTCCCGGATTACAAGCCTTAGAAGCTCAAAGACAGCCAGCAGGCACAACAGGACAATCGCGCTGACCGATAAATAAGAATATTTCAGGTTGATATATTTGTTCAAATTTCCGTTCAGGTGAAGCTGGAGGAACAGAAAAATGAACCCCAGTATCACATACAGCCGGGTCATCCGAACAACCTCCCTACTACCAGCGACGATAAGAGCGTACATACCGCGACCAGGCCAATCAGCACGGCCACAAATCTCCCCTTGAAGACGCCGAGCAGCATAAGCGTATTTTTAATGTCGATCATCGGACCAAACACCAGAAAAGCCGACAAAGCACCAGTTGAGAAGGTGCTGCGGAAGGACGAGGCGATAAACGCATCCGCCTCCGAGCACAGCGACATGACGAAAGCAAGCACGATCATGACCAGCGATGCGGTAACCGGATTGCTGCCCAGATGAAGCAGCGTCGAGGTGGGCAGAAAGGTCTGCATGCTTGCCGCGATAAAGGCGCCGATAACCAGATATTTTCCGACGGAGAAAAATTCCTCTATCGCATGCTCCATAACCATCATCAGCTCCCGGCGAAGCGGGATTTTAGGCGCTTGAACCCCGGGCGTTTCGGAAGCCGCCGCTACCAGGCCTTCACTGCCGGTAACTTCAGGAGCCCAAGAACGGAACGGCAGTACAGGGAACAGGAGCGACAGCACGACGGCCGTCACAAAAGCCACCACGATCGACATCCCCGCCCGGATGGCGGCCATTCTCCAATCGTTGCCGAAGGCAATATAGGTCGCAAACAGCACCACCGGATTAATAATCGGACCGGTCAGCATAAAAGCGATGCCGGCCTGCAAAGGCACCCCTTTGCGCAGCAGCCGGTTGGTAATCGGTACGATGCCGCATTCGCAGGCCGGAAAACACAATCCTAAGCCGCAGCCCAGCATCGCGGACAGAAACCGGTTCCTCGGCATGATTCTCGCGATCGTCGATTCCTTCAGAAAAATCTGAATAACGCCGGATACAATGACGCCCACCAGCACGAACGGAATAGCCTCCATGATCATGCTGAGGAAAATGGTATTCAACTGCAGAAATGTTTTCATCTTGTTAAATTCACTTTCTGATTCAAATTAATATATCAATTTTATTACATCTATTAATCTTACAATTAATACTGGGAAAATAAAAGTTTTGCTCCCTTCCACTACTGGGTGCTCTTACCGTTTATGCACAACCCTTGTAAATCTGGTTTTATGCGCTTTTTTTAGCCTGATATAATAAGGAGCATGAAGGTTTTTTTGAGAGGAGAACTTCCGTGGCTCAAGCCCTGCTTAATAACGAACAGGATTTGATTCGTTTGATCAAAGAGGACCGGTGGATGATGGACATTTTACAAACTGCTGCTGAACTGCATTTGCCGGATGGGTGGGTTTGCGCCGGGTTTGTGCGTTCCAAAATTTAGGATTCGATTCACGGCTATTCCGAGCGGACGCCGCTGCCGGATATAGACGTCGTTTATTTTGACGGCGCACGTTTGGATGAGGCCAAGGAAAAGCAGCTGGAACGGCGTTTGGGCGGGCTTCTTCCCGGCGTCCCCTGGTCCGTCAAAAATGAAGCCAGAATGCATGAGGTGAATGACCTGCCTCCCTTTCATTCTTCGGTAGATGCAATTTCCAAGTTCCCGGAAACGGCTACGGCTTTAGGTCTCCGTTTGGGTTCTTCAGGTGAAATAGAACTCACCGCCCCCTGGGGCTTGGAAGATGCGCTCAATCTGCGGGTCAAACCGACGCCGTATTTTCGGGAACAGCCCGGGCTGCTTGAGGTTTACCGGAAACGTGTCGCGAAGAAAGGCTGGAAGGCGCTTTGGCCTGGGCTTCAAATGGAGGCGTGTGAGCTGGAATAAGACTTGTCCCGGGAAAAAGAAAGGAGCAGGCGGTTAACGCCTGCTCCTTTGCTTTAAATGCACAAACCGTTAAATTCAAATACACAAACCATTAATCACCTTGCGGACGGTCAAGCGGGTTAAGCGGTTTTGCCGCTGCCCGCCCGTCCGCGCACGAACACGATACAGCTGATCACGGCGAGCAGCTCCGCGGCAAAAATGGTCACCGCCATCGGCATGGCCGTACCGCTGCCGCCAAGTCCCGTAAGCGGCGACGCCAGCGCCCCAAGGACGAACTGAAGCAGGCCAAGAAGCGCGGAAGCGCTGCCTGCAGCCGCTCCGGCATTTTGCAGGGCCAGCGAGGTTGAAGTCGTACTGACAACCCCGACGCTGGATACGATCAGGAACAGACAGCAGATCACTGCAGCAAGCCCTCCGTCCAGCAGGATGGAAACCAGCAATCCGATGCTGCCGGCCAGCGCAATCCCAAGTCCGGTCACAAACAGCTTCCGGACATCCCTGCTCAAAGCCAGACGCCCGGTGACCTGGGAAGCTACAATGATGCCCAGCCCGTTTAACGCAAATATCAGGCTGTAGCCCTGCGCCGAAACGCCATACAGATTTTGCAGGACAAACGAAGAACCGGAGATGTAAGAAAACATCCCTGCCGAAACCAGGCCCATAGACAACACGTAGCCGACAAACAAACGGTCTCTGCCGAATTGTCCGAAGGTGCGGACCGTGCTGCCAAGCCCGCCGCTGTGGCGGCGCTCCTTCGGCAGCGTTTCAGGCAAACCCGCCAGAACGGCAAGCAGCAGAACCAGACCTAAAACAAACAGAAAAACAAACACGCCTTGCCAGGACATGAACCTTAGAAACTGTCCTCCAAGCACAGGAGCCACGATGGGCGCCGCCCCGTTAATCAGCATCAGCTGGGAGAAAAAACGCGTGAGCTCCTTGCCGGAAAATAAATCCCGAACCACCGCCCGCGAAATAACGATGCCTGCCGCACCGGATAACCCCTGGATAAACCGCAGGATCACCAGCACCGTGATATTCGGGCTGAAGGCGCAAAGCAGCGAAGACAACGCATAAAGGGCCATCGCGGTAATCAAGGGCCGGCGGCGTCCCATCGTATCGCTGAGCGGACCGGCGAGCAGTTGTCCGAGCGCAAGCCCCAGCATGCAAAAAGTGAGGCTGAGCTGCACCGCCGAGGTGCCGGTGTTCAGCTCGCCGGCCATTTTCGGCAGCGCAGGCAGGTACATATCCAGCGAAAAAGGACCGATAGCCGATAACATTCCTAAAATAACTACAAACAAAATTCTGCGCGAACGGGTCAGTTCCGGCGAATGGGCGGACTGCACGCCGGGTTCAGCGCTTTTTGACGAATTCATATTTCTACTCTCCTCTTTATGTATCCTGTGAATAAAGCAAAATTTGATCCCGCAGCTGCCAGCCTGATTTAGACCAGAACCGTTTGCCGATTTCATTGTCCCGGATCACCATCAGATGGCACTTTTCGATGCCCTGCTCTTTCAGCCGGGACAAGCTCTGGGCCACGAGCCGGGCGGCCAGCGCTTTACCTCTGTGGTTCTGGGCAACCGCAACATGGTAAAGGAGTCCCCGTCTGCCGTCATGGCCGCATAGTGCGGTGCCGGCCAGCTCATCGCCATGCTTGCAGACGAAGCTTAATCCTACGTTCCGGTTCAGGAAGGAAGCAATCGCTATACGGGAGTCTGCCTGGCTGAGTCCCATTCCCGGCGTATTTTCCCACAAGCGGTAGGCTTCCTCGTAGTCTTCCATCATAAATTCCGTGATCGTGTACATGCCGTCCGCACCTCTCCCCCGCTATTCTCTCTTTCCTGCTTCTTATCCCGGTTAAGGTCTCATTTGCCGATTTGCCGAATAGTTTCTATTTTCGCACTCCGTGCCCGGCTTGTCTACAACCGGCATGCCGAACTTTTAGGGCTCATTTCGGTTATCGCGCTTCATAAGTTATAATATTCAAGGCAAGAATGGGAAAAGCTTGGAAGACGTTCCATACCGATGATTGATTAATGCACCGAGGAGGTTTATTTAAAAAATGACTTATCCAAAGTTTGTTCTGCTGCTGGCCTCTTTAACCCTTGGCCTGCTCGCCGGGGGCTGCGCGAATTCGGGCGGCAATGCCGCAGCGCCGGGACAAACGGCAGCGCCATCCGCATCGCTTCAGCCGGCGTCTTCTTCACCCGCTACTTCCGCTGCGGCCTCGTCCACGGAACCGGCGATCTCTGCCCAGCCGTCCGAAACGCCGGCGAAACCCGCCGACCCGGTTCAGGCGCAATTGGACAAAATGACGGTTGACGAAAAAATCGGCCAGATGGTCATCGTAGGCATCGACGGCACCGAGCTGCAAGCTGGCGCCCGCAAAATGATCGATACCTACAAGGTCGGCGGCTTTATTTTGTATAAACCGAATATTACGGGCGCCGATCAGACTTTGAATTTTCTGAATCAGCTCAAAAAAGCCAACAAACCGAATCCGGCTGCGCTTTGGCTCAGCACCGACCAGGAAGGCGGAAGGGTCAGCCGCATGCCGGCCCCGTATCTTAAAATCCCGACCGCCAAAGAAATCGGGCAGAAAAACAGCACCTCTTACGCTGAAGGCATGGGCCGGGCGCTTGCCGAAGAAATCAAATCGGTAGGGTTTAATCTGGATTTCGCCCCGGTTATGGACATTAACAGCAACCCGAATAACCCGGTGATCGGAGACCGTTCATACGGAGCCGACGCCGACACGGTCATCAAAAACGGAACTGCGGTGCTGAAAGGCATCCAGTCGAAAGGCATAGCCGCGGTCATCAAACATTTTCCCGGACATGGCGACACTTCGGTAGACTCCCATCTGGAGCTTCCCGTCGTGAACAAATCCTTGAAACAGCTGGAATCTTTCGAGCTGCTGCCTTTTAAAGCCGCCGTTAAGCAGGGAACGGACATGGTCATGGTAGCGCATCTGCTGATTCCGAAAATCGACCCTGATTACCCGGCTTCCCTGTCCAAACAGATGATCACGGATCTGCTCCGCGAAAAACTCGGCTATGACGGCGTCGTCATTACCGATGATTTGACGATGGGCGGCATCGTCAAGCATTACGGAATCGCCGAAGCGGCCGTCCGGTCGATTCAGGCGGGCAGCGACATCGTGCTTGTCGGGCATGATGTTGAACGCGAGACCGCCGTAATTAAAGCCTTAAGAAATGCGGCGGCAAGCGGAAAACTTTCCAAGCAGTCCATTGATCAGCACGTTTACCGCATCCTGAAGCTGAAGCAGAAATATGGGCTCAGCGACAAAACCCTTTCATCGGTGGATCCCGGAGCCGTTAACGCCGATGTCAAAAAGCTGCTGAATCCCTAAAATCGTTCCGCTAAGCGGGAAATAACGCACACGAGCCAGCAGAAATCAAGAAACGCAGCAAAGCTTTGCGCATGGCAAAAGCGCCCTACGCCTTCACCTTCCGGTGCGGCGGCAGGGCGCTTTTCAGCTTTTTAACGGTAAAAATCGTTTAGTCGTAAACCACCTGGGTACCTGCAATAAAATCATGGATCGCACGTTTGTCTTCCCGTACGCCAACCATAATCGCACTTACAATCGCGCCTATGCCCAAGGTCACGGCATACACGATTCCGCCTACAATCACTCTCAGCAGCATGGTCAGAAACCCCGGGCGGCTTCCGTCCAGCTTCGTAATCCGGATGCCCAGCATCCGTTTGCCGAGCGTAAAACCCGCCCAGAACACAGGAAGCAGAAGGGTATAAAGCAAAGAGATCAGATCCGAAAACTCACGCGGACCATAAAACAACGTGCCAAAGAAGATTAAAGTCAAAATAAGGGTCGCGATCCAAACAAGAATACCGTCCACAATGGCTGCCCCTAACCGGATCCAAAACCCTGCTGGTTCTTTCAAGTTCCTTCCCCCTCGTAAAATCATAATCCTAAAATTGTTATAAAAACCTCAGGTCTTCCTTCTGCTTCTCATTCTATGTAGCGTAGCCCCCAACGATCACATCCCCTCCCTGAATTCCGCTCTCTCTTTTTGTTGCAGGATATTTCTTATGTTTCCTATTTTATCACATTTTTCCTATATACAGACACGGACTGCCAACTGCAACTGGTTCGTTTAGCACCTTGAAAAGTAAACAAAAGTGGTATGTACGTTCCCATGGGTTGATAGTAAACTGACACTGAAATCCCTATAGAGAAGAGCCTGAGCCGCAAGGCAGCTTTCAGCGGGTAGGGTAAACGGACAGGATTGGAGTGAGGAACCATGAACCCTTTGGTAAGCGTGATCGTACCAGTTTATAATGTCGAAGCTTATTTGGGAAAATGCCTGGATTCCATAGGCCGACAAACCTATCCCCATCTGGAGATCATTATCGTCAACGACGGCACCTTGGACGGGAGCCAGGCAATCATTGACGAATACGCCCGCCGCGACGGGCGTATTCGTTCTTTGATCAAGGCGAACGGCGGCTTATCCTCTGCCCGGAATGCCGGGATGGAGATCGCCACAGGCCGATACATCGCATTTGTCGACTCGGACGACTGGATTGCTCCAGAGATGTTCGAGCAGCTGGTGCAGGCCGCGGAACGCTCGGAAAGCGATATCGTGGTCTGCAACTATGACAAGGTGTACGCCGATCACACCGAACGGATGTATCTGAGGCTCAGGAAGGAGCCGGTCAATATCCAGGAAATTGGGATCGCGCAGTACATCTACCGTTATCTGTTCACCTATGAGCATGGGCACGAGGTCTGGAACAAGCTTTACCGGCGGGAGGTTCTTGAACGAAACGGCATCCGCTTCGAACCAAACAAAGAAATTTTCTCCGAGGATCTGATGTTTAATTTATACGTGCTTTGCCATGCCGGAAAAATTTCCGCGGTCAACAAATCCTTCTATTATTATCTGCAGCGGGAAGGCTCAATCATGCAGATTCCAAACCCGGAAATGGGCGCCCGTTACGTCACGCTTGTCGAACGTTTCAAGCAATATGCCTTGAACAACGGCTTGGAGAAGGAAGTCGAACCCGTCCTTCCCGTTTTGCTGTACGATCTCTTAAATGCGTGCATTACGCAAATTTATAATTCGGGCGGGGGCAGCGATAAAATCGGCGAAGCGCTCCGGTTTACTTCCTCCGCCCAAAGCAAGGACTATGCTTCTTATATGCGCAAGCTTGCTTTCGGCAAGCCCATGAGTCTTTACCGCAGCCAAACGGGCGGCAGCCTTTCAAGCGAGTTGTTCGGCCGTTTCTTTGCCGTCTGCTGCCTGTTCCGCTTGTGGGGATTATTTTCCGGCATTAAATATAAACGGCTTGTCGGCTCTGCCGCCCGGCTTTAGAAGGAGGACGTTCAGGAATGTTCGACGTATCGATTATTATTCCGACCCGGAACCGGGTACCCGATCTCACCCGCTGCATCGAGTCTATCGGCAGGCAGCAGCAGATCGGCGATACCGCGCTGGAATTCATCCTCGTCGATGATGGGAATATCCCGGAGGAGGTGCTCGATTACTACTGCGATATTGCCGGACGCATGGGACGTGCCGAGCTGGTTTATTACAAGAAAACCCGCCCCGGCGTATGGCTGTCCCGCTACGAGGCGCTTACGATGGCGCATCACGATATCGTGCTTTACTTCGACGATGACGCCGAGCTGGACGACCCCTTATACATCCGAAAGCTGATCGATACTTATGAGCAGGATGAAAGCATCGTCGGCGTCGGAGGCATCGCCAAGGGTTTGCGCACCAGCCCGCTCGGACGGGTGCTGGGCGTGCTGACCTGCCAGATGTCCACCTCGCCGGGCAAACTGTCGCCGAGCAGCCTGGCCGGCTCCCTGCTGTACTGGAACGAGACCGATACGATGTTCGAGACGGAAATTTTTCACGGGTGCAATATGTCCTTCAAAAGGGAAGCGCTCAAGGACATGCTCCCTTATCCCTGGATGACCAGCTACGCGGTCGGCGACGATTTGTACATGTGCGCTCTGGCCTCCAAATACGGCAGGCTTGTGATCAATCCCGAGCTGAAAATTCTCCATCACGAATCCCAAAGATCCCGGGACCGGGCCGGCAAAGTCGCTATGGCTACAGCCGTCAATCATTATTATTTGCTGAATTTGCGCAAGGCGGGAGCCGCCGGATACGTCGCTTTGATGTGGACGCTGCTCTACCTGACCGGAAAAGAAACGCTGAAGCGCAATACCGGCGCCGCCTTCGGCTATATGAAAGGCATCGGTTTCGTGATGAACCCTCTGAAGAACAAATACCGCGAGTTTTTAACGGACTGATTTCATTCCAATCACCCATGAAAGGGGGCTTACGCGATGAACGCCATAGCTGCAGCGAAACAAATTTTCAGCGGCAACAGTCTGGCCAAGACGATCATGCGGACCAGCTTCAACAATTTTTTCGTCCTTATTTTGACGACTCTGACGTCCATCCTGACGGCGCGCATGCTTGGCGCAGGCGGCAAAGGCGAATTGTCCGCCGTGCTGTTCTGGCCCGCCCTGCTGGGCAGCCTGATCGGCTTCGGGCTCCCCACCTCCCTCATCTACAGCGTCAAAAATAAAACCGGCAGCGTCCCCCAGCTCCTCTCCCTTGCGCTGCGCATTCAGCTGCCGGCCGCTCTCCTGACGGGAGCCGTCTCCTGGATCTGCATGCCGGCCTGGCTCGCCAATTATGATCCGGACGTCATCAGGATCGCCCAGATTTATACCCTGGCCGCGATTCCGCTCGCCGTCTTGACCAACTTGTGCATGGCCCTCGCCCAAAGCCTGGACCACTTCAGCGTCTATAACGGACTTTTGTTTTTTGTTCCGTTCGTTAACTTCTGCGTCCTGATGGCCTTATGGCAGCTTGGACTTCTCAACGTGGCTACAGCTACCGCGGTCAATCTCTGCGCCGGAGCGGTTACGCTGCTTTGGGCCGTGTTCCGCTTGAGGAAACAGCTCCAGCTCGATTCCTTCCGCTGGTCCGTAGGAACATCGGTTCTCCGGCCCTACTACAGCTACGGGGCCAGAGTATACGGCATGGACCTCATGGGCACGCTCAGCAACCAGACCGACAAGATCGTTATCGTCGCCCTGCTCTCCCCGGCGGACTTCGGGCTTTATTCGGTCGTTTACGCCCTTTCCCGGGTCTTTAATGTTGTGCAAAATGCAATCACCAGCGTGATTTTCCCTAAAGTGACGGGCATGGAAAATGACGTCATCATCGAAAAAATAGGCCGGGCCTTCCGCATTTCCATGCTGGGCATGGCGATCCTTATTGTGCCCAGCCTGTTCATCGGCCGGTTTATGCTGGGTCTGCTGTACGGCAGCACCTTTCTGGCCGGAGCCTCGACTTTTTATCTGCTGTCGCTGGAATGCATCATCGGGGGCGGCTCGTGGATCCTCGCGTCTGCCTTCAACGCGCTCGGGCGGCCGGGCTTGGTTCTCGTCCGGCAGATTGCGGCCTATCTGGTGACGGCGGCGCTGTTTTTTGTGTTTACGCCTTGGCTTGGACTGCCGGGCATTGCTTTGGCCCTGCTTTCCGGGGCTTTGGTCCGCTTGGCCGTATCGGTCCTGTCTTTCCCCGTGTTCTTCAGAGTTCCGCTTGGACGCATCCTGTTTGATGCGGGCGACTTTGCTTTTGTGCTCCAGATGATCCGAAACAAACGAAAACCATCCAACAAGGAGGCTTTAGAATATGCATCCCATGGCTGAATTGAAAGAAAGGCTTCGCGGCATTCTGGAGGCAGTTCCGGCAGGCTCGAATATTTATTACGTAGATTACCCGCTCCACAATAACGGCGGAGATATGCTGATCATGAAGGGGACCGAAAAATTTTTCAAAGATTACGGCATCAACATCCTCGCGCGATATAACCTGTTTGATTTTCCGGAAAACCTGAAACCGGCTCCCGGCAGTATCTTTGTGCTGCATGGCGGCGGTAATTTCGGCGATTTGTATGTGCACCACCAGGAAATCCGCGAGCGGGTCGTCCAGCAATTCCCGGATCACCGGATCGTGGTGATGCCGCAAACGATTTATTTCAGCAGCGAAGCCAACTACGACAAATCGGCGGCTGTTTTTAACGCGCATAACGACCTGCATCTGTTTGTCCGAGATCTGGCCGGTTACGAGCTTGCCAAACGCAAGTTTGCTCACTGCCAGGTCTACCTTTCGCCGGATATGGCTCACCAGCTGTGGCCCATCCTGCCGAATACGAAGGAAGAAAGGGACCGGCTCTATTTCCTTCGCACGGATATCGAAGCGGGAGACCAGCCGTTCGCCGACGATCTGGATCCGCAGGACTGCCGGGACTGGGACTCGCTGTTTACGCATGCGGAGAGCCGGGTAACGCACCATCTGACCCGTTTCTGCCGGCTGGACAAAAAGCTGGGCGGCTCCCTGCCGACCCGTTTGTTCTGGTACAAATACACCGATTACCTGATCGGCAAAGCCGTAAGGCTGTTCGGCAGCTATCGGGAAATCCATACCTCCAGGCTCCACGGTCATATTCTGGCCTGCCTGATGGATAAACCTCATGTGCTGATTGACAATTCCTACGGCAAAAACTCGCAGTATTACCGTACCTGGACCTATGAGTTTACAAAAGCAAGACTGGTTCAGGAAACGCCGGAAGCAAAAATTCCGGTAGGCAGCTGAGAACGGTATATCGGATAGGCATAAAAGGGGCAACCGGAGGATAGAAGGCAACTCCTTCTGTCGGATGAATTTTTTTGACCAAAGCTAACGTTCATGTTGGGAGATCACCCAGGATGCACGTTAGCTTTTGTTACATTAATCAATAAAAATTAGTGATAACTCAAATTCAAACGAATTATATGTCAATATTATTGACACCATTTTAAAAACCCCTTATATTGTCATTAAAGATTTTCTCGCCGTCTTCCCATCGCGCCGCTCGGATCGCACAACGCTGTGCAGCCGCCGGACCCGTAAGTGACAGCTTGGAAATGGCTCTGGGAATGGGCCCTAAAACTGGATAAAAAGTCAGCCACAATGCCGTGCCTGACTTTGGCAACGAAGCCGATGAATCGAATCCGTCCTTGCACGGATTAGGTTTTTCGGCTTTTTTTGATGCCAAGCAATAAACAGACAGAGAAAAATAAAGGAGGAGTTTGGAGATGAAAGTTCAGAATTTCCGGAAAGCAGGTCATTTTCCCAGTTTGCTGTCAGCCTTTTTGTATTTTGATGTAAGCTTTATGATTTGGGTCATGTGCGGGGCGCTTTCCCTGTTTATCACCCGTGATTTCGGCCTTAGTGATACCCAAAAAGCGGCCATGGTGGCCATACCGGTGCTTGGAGGTTCGATTTTCCGCATCCCCATGGGCATTCTGGCCGACCGCATCGGCTGCAAAAAAGCCGGACTCACGGGCATGGTACTCACGATCCTTCCTCTCCTCTGGGGATGGCTTGGCGGCTCGACCCTGCTGCAGGTCCATATGATCGGCTTTTTGCTGGGGTTCGCGGGCTCAAGCTTTGCAGTCTCGCTTTCGCTGGCAAGCCGCTGGTATCCGCCGCAGTATCAGGGACTTGCTATGGGCATCGCGGGAGCGGGCAACAGCGGAACCGCCCTGGCGACCTTTTTCGGTCCTCAAATAGCCGAAGCTTATGGCTGGCACAGCGTTTTCGGGATCGCCCTCATTCCCCTGCTTATTGTAATGATTCTCTATGCCGTGTTGGTAAAGGATGCCCCTAATGCACCAGCTCCCAAATCCCTCAAGGAATACCTCAGCGTGTTCAAGCATGCGGATACCTGGTGGTTTTCGATGTTTTACGCCATCACCTTCGGAGGTTTCGTGGGTTTCGCCAACTACGCCAATATTTTCTTCTATGACGTTTATGGGGACAATGTTCACCCGGGCGGACTAACCAAAGTCGAAGTCGGCTACCTGGTGACCGTGACGGTGATTGCCGGCAGCTTTTTCCGGCCGATCGGCGGCTGGATTGCTGACCGGATCGGCGGTATCCGCCTTCTGCTGATTTTGTTCAGCCTGATTACCGCCAGCGCATTTGCGATCGCCTCCATGCCAGGCTCCTTTGTTGTCATGCTGGTTTATACGAGCCTCATGATGGCCTGCCTGGGCATGGGCAACGGTTCAGTTTTTCAAATCATTCCCCAGCGGTTCTCGCGTGAAATCGGCGTGATCACCGGAATCGTAGGAGCGGCAGGCGGACTTGGCGGTTATCTGCTCCCCTCCTATATTCTAGGCCCGCTAAAGGAGCAGACCGGCTCCCAGGTGGCAGGTTTTCTTGTTGTTGGCACGATCGTGCTTGTGACTACGCTGATTTTTTACGGGGTAACCCGTTCATGGAAAAAAACCTGGGCAGGCGCGCAGTCCGGCATCAACCTTTAAACCGGATGGCATACGAGGGGTGATAAACGATGACTATCCAACAGGTTCGAAGCGTGTGTCCCTACTGCGGCGTCGGCTGCGGCATGATCCTGGACGTTGAGGACAACCGGGTCGTACGGATCAAGGGTGACCCGGATCATCCTGCCAACCGCGGCAGGCTCTGCACCAAAGGCGCAACGGCTGCCCTTCCCTTAACCGGGCCGGGGCGGCTGTCTACCGCTCTTATCCGCAGCTCCCGGGATTCCAAACCTGAACCTGCATCCATCGGACAGGCGATCCAGGAGACGGCAGACCGGCTGATGCGGGTGGTTAAGGAACACGGACCGGATGCCGCAGCCTTTTACGTCTCCGGACAGATGTCCCTGGAAGCTCAATACCTGATCAATAAGCTGGCTAAAGGTTTTATCCGCACCAATAACATCGAAGCCAATTCGAGATTATGTATGGCCAGCGCGGCCAGCGGTTACAAGCTGTCGCTCGGCGCCGACGGACCGCCGGGCTCTTACGACGATCTGGATCAGGCCGATTTGTTTCTGGTGATCGGCGCCAATATGGCGGACTGCCACCCGATCTTGTTTCTCCGCCTGATGGACCGGCTGAAGGCGGGAGCCAAGCTGATCGTCGTGGATCCCAGGCGGACGGCCACGGCGGAGAAAGCCGACCTGTTTCTTCCCATCAAACCCGGAACGGACCTGGCTCTCCTGAACGGGCTGCTTCATCTTCTGGTGAAGAACGGGCAAATCAACGAAGAATTTATTGCCGGGCATACAGCCGGATTTGATGGCATGCCGGAATTTCTTCAGGACTATTTCCCGGAGCAGGTGTCCGAGTGGACGGGAATCCCGGAGGCGGACATCCGTAAGGCGGCGGATTGGATCGGCCGTTCTTCCGCTTGGGTTTCCTTATGGACGATGGGCCTGAACCAAAGCACGCACGGAACCTGGCATACCAATGCCTTATGCAACTTGCATCTGGCTACCGGCGCCATCTGCCGTCCGGGCAGCGGCCCTTTCTCGCTCACCGGACAGCCCAATGCCATGGGAGGCAGAGAAATGGGGTATATGGGGCCTGGCCTGCCTGGGCAGCGTTCCCTCCTGGAGGAAAAAGACCGCACATTCATCGAAAAGCTTTGGAGCATTCCCGAAGGCTCCCTCCGAACGGAAATGAAACCCGGAACTGTATCCCTGTTTGAGCGCATGACCGCCGGCGAAATCAAAGCTGTCTGGATCATCTGCACCAATCCGGTCGCTACGATGCCTAACCGCCGCAAAGCGATCGAAGGCCTTCAGGCCGCAGAGCTGGTCATTGCTCAGGATGCTTTTCTCGACACGGAAACCAACCCGTATGCGGACATTCTTCTTCCCGGCGCTTTATGGGCCGAAGGCGAAGGAGCGATGATCAACTCGGAACGGAACATCACCTGGATGCAAAAAGCCGTGGATCCGCCGGGCGAAGCGCTCCCCGATTGGGAAATCATCACCCGGGTAGCCCGGGCCATGGGGTTTGGCGAAGCCTTCCCCTATACGGCTGCGGCGGAAGTGTATGCCGAAATTCAGCAGGCGTGGAACCCGGCAACCGGATATGATCTCAGAGGGGCCGATCAGACAAAACTTCTGGAGGGCCCTATGCAGTGGCCTTGTCCTCCCGACCAGCCGGAGCCGCGCAATCCGATCCGCTATATCGGCCATTCGGGCGACGACGGTCAGCGGGCGCTTTTTTTTCCGACGGAACAGGGAAAAGCTGCCTTCTGGGCCCGTCCCTATCTTCCTCCCGCTGAAATGCCGGACGAAGATTATCCTTTCGTGTTAAACACAGGCAGGGTTCAGCATCAGTGGCACACCCTGACCAAAACCGGGAAAGTACCTAAACTCAACAAACTAAATCCCGGGCCTTTTATTGAAATTCACCCGGAGGACGCCAAACGGCTCGGCTTATCCGAAGGGGTTCTGACGGAAGTGGCCTCCCGCAGAGGGACGGCCCTGCTGCCCGCTGTCCTTACGACACGGGTCCGGCCCGGAAACTGCTTTGCGCCGATTCATTGGAACGATCTGTTCGGCAGTCAGATCACCGTGAATGAAGTGACCCAGGATGCGGTGGACCCTGTTTCCCTTCAGCCTGAACTGAAGCACAGCGCCGTGTCTTTGGCCAAAGCGGGCGTTCAGCCGCATTTCGCCCCCCTGGCTGCAGGTCCGGAAACGAACCGGCATCAGGATCCTTTAGAAAACTTTGACCCCAAAACCTCCGCCAGCCTCGAAAAGCCGATCGCCGTTCTCGCTGGCATGCTCGGCGTGTCAGAGCAGCTAGAAATGGAACTAAATGAACACGAACAAGCTTATGTATCCGGGTTTCTGAAGGGACTCGGCGGAAGAGCCCCTTTGAAGGTTGTCCCTTCCCTTCCCCGGACGGCGGCCATGGATCCCCTCAAACGCGACTGGGTGAACGGTCTGCTGGCAGGTTTATTCGGTGAAAATGAAGCGGAGCTAATCCGGCCTTCGGATTCGGCTTTAAACCTTGGGCCTGATCAAAATCCGGGCCAGGCTCCGGTTACGGCCTCCTCTCCGGCCCCTTCGGTCACCTTGCTCTGGGCTTCGCAAACCGGAAGTACCGAAGAAGCCGCCGCTTTTTGCGCAGACAGGCTCCGCGAGCAAGGACTGACCGTAAACCTTTTAGGGATGGATACTGTTTCGGTGAACGATCTGCAGCGGGAGTCGCCGGTTTTATTTGCCGTCAGCACGTTTGGCGCCGGGGACCCTCCGGATCAGGGCCAGGCCTTCTACCAGGCACTCCAGGCCGCCGGACCTTCTTCTTTAAGCCAACTGAAGTATGCCGTTTTGGCATTTGGCGATTCCAGCTATGCTACCTTCTGCGAATTCGGCCGGAATCTCGATAGAAGATTATCGGAGCTTGGCGCCCGGCGTCTGCTGGAATGCGAATGCTGCGATACCGATTTCAGCGGACCGATGGAAAAATGGCTGTCTGCCGTCACTCCGCTGCTCTCCGGGCAGGCAGCCGGACACAGCGGCACCGGAGAACAAAGGCAAAACCTCCCGGAAGAGAGCAGCCAGGCTTTTGGCGGTGCGCTGCAGCATGCGGCGGCCCTGCAAACGGCAGAGCCGGCAGGCGGGTACGGCCGGCAAAAACCTTTCCCGGCCCGTCTGCTGCTGAACCGCCTGCTGAGCCGGCCCGGCTCAGGCAAAGAAACGCGGCAGTACAGCTTTGATTTAAGCGGCAGCGGCTTAACCTACGAGGCGGGGGATGCGCTTGGCGTCTGGCCGGCAAACTGCCCGGAGCTTATTGCGGAAATGCTCGAATTGCTGGGCCTTTCCGGCGATGCCGAGGTCCAAGTAAACCAGCAGCCGATGACGTTAGCCGATGCTCTTCTGCACCGGCTGGACATCCATCAGGTTACGCCCGGCATGGTGCAGCTGATCAGCTCACATGGGCGCGAACGGGATCGCAGATTGGCTGAGCGGCTTAAGGCCATGCGGCCCGAAGAACAAACCCAATGGATTCGCAGCCTGCAGCTTATTGATTTGCTGCAGGAATATCCGGCTGCCGTTCCGGCGGAGGAATGGATACGCCATCTGCGCCCGCTTCAGCCGCGGCTGTATTCGATCTCTTCAAGCTCCAAGTCTTATCCGAACGAGGTACACATCACCGTGTCCACCGTCCGCTACGAGCTTCAGGACCGGGCGAGGAAGGGCGTTTGCTCCACCTTTCTCGCGGACCGGGTTCAGCTTGGCGGTGAAGTTCCCCTCTTCATTCAGCGGAACTCCCGTTTCCGCCCTCCCGCCGATCCGGGCCGGGATATCGTCATGATTGGACCGGGCACGGGCATTGCCCCCTTCCGCGGGTTTCTGCAGGAACGGGAAGCGGTGCGGGCGACGGGCCGGAACTGGCTGTTTTTTGGCGAACAGCATGCGGAAACGGATTTTTATTATAGAGAGGAGCTTGAGCGCTACCTCTCCCATCAGCTGCTCCATCGGCTGGATACGGCTTTCTCCCGGGATCAGACCGAAAAAGTCTACGTCCAGCATCGCATGACCGAACAGGGAGCCGAGTTATGGCGCTGGATCGAAAGCGGTGCGTCCCTGTATGTTTGCGGCGACGCAGGAGAAATGGCCCGGGCCGTGGACCTGGCCCTGCTGGACATTTTCCGGTGTGAAGGCAGGTTAAGCGAAGATCAGGCCGCCGCTTACCTGAATCAGTTGAGACAGGACAAACGATATCTGAAGGATGTCTATTAATCTGCGGAAATCTCCCGGAAAATAAAAAGTAGACGAGGCCCACGTGCGGGCTTTCGTCTACTTTTATCTTTTTCTCGCCATAACGCCTGATTGTCGGACAGCCTGTCCTCCACAACCGCAGCTTGCCTTGACCCTCCCGATCCCCGGCTGATAGCCCGCTGTCAACGGAGCTGCTGTTTGCCGGCCAAATAGGCCAAGGCTTTTTCCATTTTCTTCACATAATCCGGGTTAGGTCCCGAACACATCAATTTAATGTCCCGGGTCCCCTGCGTTCCGAGCAGGTTCCGTTCCCGCAGCATGCTCATCAGCCGTTTTACCGTCCCCCGGCTTCCGTCGATCAGCTCAATGTGATCCGGCAGGATCTCGCGCAAAATGTCCTTATAGAACGGATAATGCGTGCAGCCCAGCACCACCGTGCCATACTGGCTTAAATCCAGCGGGGCCAGCTTATTCCTGAAATAGGGTCCGATCTCCGCAGGATCAAAATTCAGGTTCTCGCAATAAGGCACCAGCTCCGGCAGCGGAAAAGAATCAACGATGGAGTGGTCATCTACCCGGGCTACCAGATCCGTGTATTTAGCCTGGCTTAAGGTCAGCGGCGTGGCAAACACGAGCACGCGGCGGCCGGCCTCCAGGCTTTTCTCTACCGCAGGCTTAACCGCCGGCTCCATGCCGATAATCGGAATCGGATAGATTTGGCGCAGCTCCGCGATGGCGGCACTGGTGGCGGTATTGCAGGCTACGACCAGCGCCTTGATTTCCTCCTGCATAATCGCCCGGACGGATTCCTTGACGTACTGATTCACTTCCGCAAGCGATTTTGTACCGTACGGAACGTGAAGCGTATCCGCAAAATATAGAAAATCCTCGGCGGGCAGTTGGCTAAGCGCTTCATGTAAAACCGTTATGCCCCCGATTCCCGAATCAAAAAAAGCAATTCTCACTTCAATCACCCGTGTTTCCCATTTGATTAGGCATCCCTGCCGTCCAGCGCTTCCCACTCTTTATAGAACTGCTCCAGAAACTGCTCCATAAAACGGTGTCTGTTCTCCGCCAGCCTTCTGGCATGCTCCGTGTTCATCAGATCCTTCAGCTTGAGCAGCTTTTCGTAAAAATGATGGACCGTCGTATTCTCGTCACTTCGGTATTCGACACCGGAAAGATCCTTGCCGGGCTCGTGCATGGAACGCCCCTTTGACCCGCCGTACGCAAAAGCGCGCGCAATGCCGATCGCCCCGATCGCATCAAGCCTGTCGGCATCCTGCACGACTTTTCCTTCCAGCGTCGCCACCGGCGGATTTTTCCCGCCATTGTAGGACATCGTTGCAATAATCGACATCACGTGCGAGAGAACAGGTTCGTCCTGCTCCCCGATTAAATGCTGCTTAAGCCAGCTTTCCACCTTCTTTAAACCGGCTTCTTTGCTGTCATTAAGCTTCTCGTCGGCCACATCATGCAGCAGCGCGGCAAGCTCGCAGACGAACGGATCCGCCCCTTCAAGACCGGCAAGCTCCAGCGCCATTTTCCGGACCCGGTAGATATGCCACCAGTCGTGGCCGCTCCTGTCCGAGCCAAGCTGCTCCTGTACAAAAAGCTCGGCCTGATTTATGACCATTTTATGCTGTTCCATTCTTTACCATACCTTTCCTCATCTTGCATGACTGACTATGCTGGACATATGTACGAAAGTTCTGTCCGTGCGAAAACCCACTGCTTTCCATATTAACGCAAAATGAAGCCGAGAGAAACCTTTACTCCCCGCCGAGAAAAAAGGAAAAAGGCCCGTTTCCGAAAGGAAACAAGCCTCCAAGCCTTCAAAACTCTCTTATCTGCTCTCTAACCGGCCGGATTACAGACTAGATGAACAGTTTAATGGATCAGATTCGTTTTTGCCAGCTCGATCAGTTCATCGCCGCGGCCGCTCAGCACCACTTTCATCAACCACATGCTGAACCCCTGCGCCTGCTTGAGCGTAATGTTCGGCGGCATGGACAGCTCCTGGCGGTTGACCACAACATCGACCAGAACCGGCCCCTCTTCTGAAAAAGCCCGGGACAAAGCGCCCTCAAGCTCGGCTGGGTCTTCAACGCGGATGCCACCCAGCCCGATCGCTTTGGCGACGTCGGCAAAGTTGGGGTTCACCAGCTCAGTCCCGCTCTCCAGGAAGCCGGCGGCTTTCATCTCCAGCTCCACAAAACCGAGCGCTCCGTTGTTAAACACAATAACCTTGACCGGCAAATTGTACTGCTTTAAGGTCAGCAGGTCCCCCATCAGCATCGCAAGGCCTCCGTCTCCTGACAAGGAGATGACCTGCCGTCCCGGCTGGGCGGCCTGCACCCCGATGGCCTGCGGCAGCGCGTTGGCCATCGTGCCATGATTGAAAGAGCCCAGCAGCCTGCGCTGACCGTTCATCCGTAAATAACGGGCGGACCAGACGGTCGGCGTGCCCACATCGCAGGTGAATACGGCGTCTTCCCTGGCGAGCTCGCTGACCAGGCGGGTGACGTATTGCGGATGAATCGGCTTGCGTCCGGGTTTGCCAACCGCCAGTTCATCCAGCCCTTGTCTGACCTTGTCATAACGTTCGGCAGACTTTTGCAAGTGGGCTGGATCATGTTCTTCCGTGAGCAGCGGCAGCAGCCGGTCGATCGTAGCACGTACGTCTCCGCACAACCCGTAGGTGACATGCGTTCTCCGGCCCAAATGCGACGGATTAATGTCCACCTGCAGCACCGTCGCCTCCTCAGGGTAAAACTGCCTGTACGGAAAATCCGTTCCGAGCATGAGCAGCACGTCGCAGTCCATCATGGCGTGGTAACCGGAAGAATATCCGATCAAGCCGGTAAGCCCGGCGTAATAAGGATTATCGAACTCCAAAAATTCCTTGCCCCGCAAAGCCACTACCATCGGGGATTTAAGCCGGTCGCATAAGGCCATCAGCCGGTCGTGCGCATCCCGGCAGCCGGCCCCGCACAGCAGCGTGATGCGTTTGCCGCCGTTCAGATAAGCCGCCAGCTTTTCCAGCTCTCCTTCGGAGGGATGAACAACCGGCTGGCTGACGTACATAACATGCTCGGGCACCGGATTTTTCTCCGCGGCAAGCGCGGCGACATCGCCGGGCAGCACGATCACCGACACGCCCCGGTTGGCGATTGCCTGCTGAATCGCCATCGTCACGGTCCGCGGAATTTGGCGGGGCGTCGTGATCACTTCGCAATAATGGCTGCATTCCGCAAAAATCTGCTCCGGGTGCGTGGCCTGAAAATATTCGCTGCCAAACTCGTCGCTCGGAATATGGGCCGCGATGGCCAGCACGGGCACCCGCGACCGGTTGCAGTCGTACAGGCCATTGATCAAATGAAGATTTCCGGGGCCGCTGCTTCCGGCACATACGGCAAGGCCGCCTTCCAGCTGCGCTTCCGCGCCGGCGGCAAAAGCGGCAACCTCTTCATGGCGGACATGAATCCATTCGATTTGGCCGTTTATGCGGATCGCATCCATCATATTGTTCAGGGAATCTCCGACGATTCCGTAAATTCGTTTGACTCCGGCATTTACCAGCACTTCAACAACAGCGTCTGCTATGGTTCTCATGAAGGTCCTCCAGTCCTTGGATAGGTACTGGTAGTATGCCCCTTCCTGTTTTGGGTTTATTCCCCTTCCGGCTTGCGCGCAATAACAAGCAGATGCTCCGTTGCGTCCCTGAACGCGGGAGCCTCGCACGTTTCCGCCGCCACCTGAAGCAAATGCTCATATACGAGCCGGTCCTCGCGGTACAGCCGGCTGATTTCCGTCTGCGTGCCGGACAGAAATCCTTCCGCCCCGGCATGAGACAGCACTTCAAATCCACCCTTCGCCACCTCTCTAAGGGCTTGAGGCGGTATTGTAAAATAACATTCCGTAAACCCCTGATTCTCGTCCAGCCTCAGTTCCTGTAAATAGCTGTACACGGTGTTCAGCTCCCTGAAAGACTCGCTGAATTCCGTAACCCCGGCCTTCAGCGCCCCCCAGGAATTGATATACCCGAACAAGGCGATCCCGCCGGGCTTTAACACCCGATGAGCTTCACGAATGACCTGATTACGATCCTTCTCCTCCAGCAGGTGGTAGAGCGGGCCAAGCACCAGCGCGGCGTCAAATCCCCCCTCCTCCAGCCCGTGAAGATTACGGGCGTCCCCGCAAATATAAGCGTCTGCTTCCAGCCCCAGCTCGGCTATTCTGGCAGCCGCCAGTTCAAGTTCTTTGGAAGCCAGCTCAAACAAGGTGACCTTGCAGCCCTGCCTCAGCAGCTCTATCGCATACCGCCCGGGGCCGGACCCGATATCGCAAACCTTTCCTTCCGCCGGAAAATAGCTGCGGATCAAATGCAGCGTGCTTCCAAATTCGATTCCGCTGTAAGGATGATTCAGCCGTTCCCACTCCCGGTCAGCGTTTTGCTCGTAATAGCTCTTCACAATTTCGCTCATAAGCGGTTGCCTCCGTCCATTAGAGAAGATATAAAAAAACCGGTCTCTTTACAGCCAGTCAGCCTGAAAGAAACCGGAAATCCCATTCGTTTAATGCGGCGCCAATAAATTCTGAATCGCAATCTAAATTTTCTGCAGCTTGAACACGAACTTCCAGGTCGCCGTTTCTCCCGAATACCGTCCGCGGTTTTCGGTGACCGTCACGTTCAGGGATTTCGTCAAAGATTTGGATAACGATGATGCCTTAACTGTCAGCTCTTGACTGTTAAAGTCCGGCACTTTATCCTGCTCCTCCGCATACCCCTTCAGCTTGATATTATCCGTTTTGTTCAGGCTTAACGTAACCGTTCCGCCTTTCTTAAGCTCCTTGCCATTGACATAACCGTCATAAACCCACTCATTGCCTACATGGTTGTTCTCAACCAGTTGGGCGCTGACGAAGGTAACCTTGACTTTCACCTTGGTTCCCGCCGCAGAAGCGGAAAGCGGAACCGCAAGCGAACAAACCAGCAAAGCCGCAGTAATTGTTTTTGCAAATTTAGCCAACATGAGAGTGCCTCCCTCAAGAATTGAAATGTTCCTTCTTACAATTCTGCAGGCAGGCCCATTTTCCTACTTTTTCAGGAAAAAAGTTTCATTTTTAATCATGCGGCTTAGCCGTTTGCTCAATAAGCTCCGCCACCGTCCGGATCGCCGCCGGATTGTCATGGGGCTGCAAGCGGGATTTAATCTCCCAGCGTTTGCTGTACAACTGCCGCACGGCACTCACAAAGCTTTCGTCGTTTAAATCCTCTTCAAACAGAACATCAGCGTAACCGGAAGCCCGGAACGATTCGGCATTCAGAATCTGGTCGCCGCGGCTTGCCGCTTTGGAAAGCGGGATCAGCAGCATCGGTTTGTTTAACGCCAGAAATTCAAAGATCGAATTGGAGCCTGCTCTCGAAATGACGAGGTCCGCCGAGGCAAGCACATCAGGCAATTCGTCTGCAATATATTCGAACTGGCGGTACCCTTTTTCCCGGATGGCAGGATCCGTTTGTCCTTTGCCGCAAAGATGAACGATTTGAAAATCGCCCAGGAGCTCCGGCAGGTTATTCCGGATTGCCCGGTTGAGCTTGGCTGAGCCCAGGCTGCCGCCCATGCAGAGAATGACCGGTTTTGCTGCCGTAAACCCGCAAAAGGAGCGGCCTCTTGCCGCGGATCCACCGAACAGTTCCTCCCGGACGATCGCTCCAACGGGAACGGCCTTGCCGTTTCTCACGTGCTGCGCCGTTTCCGGAAAGGTCACGCACACTTTCTGCGCGAAGGGCATCGCAAGCCGGGTTGGCCAACCCGGCTTCAATCCCTTTGCGGGAGCCTATGTAGAAGGTCTCAAATCCCCGCTCCTGAACCCAGGGAATCAAAGCCAGATTAACCGTGACATGTCCGGCCGATCCCCCGCCGGTGAAGACGATCCTTTTTCGTTTTGTTCGCTCAAGCTCTATCCGATTCATCCCATCCATCCGTCCCATTCGCTCCATTCGGAAAGTCCCCGGCCCTATTAGCCGACTATGGAAATCAGTTCGCTTAAATCGCGAATTTCGTATGTCGGTTTCACGGGCAGCGTATTGGGGAGACCTTTCGGATTAAACCAGCAAGTATCGATCCCGAAGTTAACCCCGCCCTGAATATCGGACGTCAGGGAATCCCCGACGATCAGCACCGATTCTTTATCCATCAAACCCAATTTCGTAAACGCGTAATCAAAAAATCCGGTATGCGGCTTCTGGTATCCCGTATCCTCGGAGATAATGATCTCCTCAAACATTTCTTTCAGTTCGGAGCCTCTGATCCGGCTGAGCTGAACCTCTCGGATCCCATTGGTGACAACGGCCATTCGGAAGCCGTTTTTCCCCAGGTACCGGCACAGCTCCACCGCTCCCGGCAGCAGAAAAATCCCTTCGCTCAAATATTTGACATACGTATGGCTCAGGTCTTCCTCGTTCATCCCGATCACCAGCCGTTCCTGCTCCAGCAGCCTTCTGAAACGCTCCGTGCGCAGCTCGCCGATCTTCACCAGCCCCTGCTCAAGCTCCCTCCAGAGTTTGCCGTTAATGAGCTTGTAGCTGGCAAAAAGCTGCTCCGTCAAATCTAGTCCGGCTTCCTCAAAAGTCCGGTTTAAGGCATGCGTTTCCGCTTGGACATAATCAAATAAGGTATCGTCCGCATCAAATAAAATCGTCGCATATTTCCCCATGTTAATCCCCTCTTCTGCTGCATCTCTTGTCGCAAATAGATCCGCAACCGTTATCTCTTATCTTCTTCCATAACCGCGCAGATCAGCTCGATCTGGCTTTCCGGCAAACCGTCAGGCCACTCCCCGATCCTGCAAAACTTATATTCCGAGATTTCCTCATTGGGCCGGAACGTCCCCGATAGCAGGCGGGCTTTGTACAGCAGCTCAATCCGGTGGGGTTTCGTCTGGTAGACGGGCTTTGCCGTACCCTCCACTTTCACCTTGAAGGCCGTCTCTTCAAAGATTTCGCGCTCCAGTGCCTCCTTCGGGCTTTCATGCTGCATCCAGCCTCCGGGAATTCCCCACGGTTCCTTTCGGTAGGTATGCTTTAACAGCAGCACCTCCCCGGCGTCGTTGGTCACGACCGCCAGCACGGCCATCAGAAATTTGCTTTGCGCCCGGTAAACCATCCAGTCCTTCAGGCCTTTAACCGGAAAACGGACATACATCCAGACCAGCCAGCGGTTCGGGATTTTTCGGATCAGTCTGGATAACATAAGAAGTCCTTCCTCTCAAGTTGTTCATTTTATCCTGCAAAAAAACGTTCGTAAATGACACAGGTCTCGCGCAATGCCTCCAGCGTTTCACGGACCGTGGGCAGAGCCAGCGCATGATCCGCTCCCTCAACCGGATACAAAGTCGCCTTGCCCGCTGCTTCCGCGGCCTTGACGCTTGTCGGACTGAACGCCGAATCAGCGGTTCCGTAAACGGCCGTGCAAACGGAGGTTTCCATGAAAGGAAGCGTCCGGTCAAGCGGCGTAAGGTAAAGCTGGCGCACCTCTTCCTCCACCATCGCTCCGATTTCGCCGGCGATCACGGTGCCGATGCTTTTGCTGACAAAAAACAGCCGTTTATATTTATTTCTGATTTGGCCCAAGGCATGTTTGCATTCATAAAGCAAAATGTTCAAATCCTCAAACTGGAATGCCGTCCTGGCGCTCTGAAATCCATATTCCAGCATCAGCACATCGTAACGGTGCTCGAGAGCAATTTGGCCCGCATAATGCAGCAGAGGCAGCTCGCAGGAATAAGCTTTTCCCGGAAAAAGCACGACTAGTGTGTCGCTGTTCCCTGAATGATAACGGTGGTCCACATTCCGCCCCCAGGCCGAGGGCATCGAAATAATGCTCTGATTCATGCCGGCCGCCTCCCTTTCCTTTTTCCTGATTATAACATTTCAATGGGCGGCATCTATATCCACGGCGAAAAAAGAACAAACCCGCAGCAGAAAATCGTCCAATGGTTTGTCCTTTGTAATAATTCTTCCTTAGCATCCGGAGATACCCAATCAATATGAATCTAATAGAATAATATATCCTATCACTTTTAGGAGGTTGATATTTATGACCTTAATAAAATATTCTACGGGTCCGGTTGAAAATGCTATTAATTGGGTGACAGTTCCCGGAGAGTCCAGAACTTTTTTCGCTAAGGCGGTTAATAATGGAAAGAGCAATGCTAAGGTACGTATCCGCTTATATCGTTTGAATGGAGCAAAAGCTCTGGTTAGCACATTTACTTTCACTCTTTCACCAGGCGCTTCCAGCTTCCGAGTTCTGAATGTTGCTAATTTGGTTCAATTTGAAGTTGAGTTTACTACAAACAGCAACCGTGTCCTTGTTTCAGGATGGGGGAAAAACGCAGCTGGCCGACTCGTTGCAGCTCATCGCTTTTCACCAACTGAATTGGCGAAGAAGTATTTTAAGAAGCATAAATAATAATCAATAGATAGATAGGAATTCCACCCGCTTGCGTTCTTATCTTCTCTTCTCGATACGCAGAAAAGAGTTTATTCTACAGTAAACTCAGGAACCGGGATATTAACGGAAATCGATAAAGCTATTTCCTATTGGCATCTTATCCTGAGGAAAACTTGATTTCCGTTAAAAACATGGAAAGACTCTGCGGCATCCGCCGCAGAGTCTTTTATAGTGGGAAGCGATATAACGAACTTGCTAGCTAACGCCGTCAAGCCATTTCCCAATGGCTCTAGGGTCCTTTGCCTAAAAACAACCTCCGAAGCCTTCGGTTATTTTTTCTTATACGGGTGTTCATGGATAATCAACTACCTTTCGGAATACACGATTAACATGTCTTTCCTACGTGTGAATTGATGTTTGACCACTTCCCACTTGTTCTTTATTAACCTCCCCCGGGGATGCTGAAACGGGGAAGCGGAACTTTTTTGGCGTCAATTCCGCGGTGTTCCCTCAGCGCCTGTGAAGCGTTATAGTAGGGAGAATCCAGGATTTCCCGGATCTTCTCCAGGCCGCCCCCAAGCTCCCTGTAAAATAAAATCTGCTGCAGCCGGTCCACCTCGGACTGCCCGTAAAGTCGGTAGTCGGTAGCCCGCCTCCGTCATGCCTGCCGGCTTGAGCAAACCGATCTCGTCGTAATACCGGAGCGTCCGTGTGCTGACGCCGGTCAGCTTAGCCAAACGCTGAATCGTATATTCCATCTGAACACCTCCCGACAAAACGAATGTACACGTTGACGCACCGTCAAGGTCAAGCAATAATTATTTTAAAGAAAAACAATAGATTGGAGTGAAAAAATGATTCCCTTCTTGGCCATGCTCGTTTCTTTTGTGGTGTTCAGAGTAATTGGATGGCTCGGAGCAGCGTATTTCAACAACTGGATGAACCCGCTGGCGTGGTCGTCTGCCGTTATGCTGCTGATAGGCGCATCTGCCCACTGGGGCCGGCGGAGACAGGATCTGATCCGAATGGTGCCGGATAGATTCCCGAATCCCGGATTCTTTGTGACGTTAACCGGCTGGCTGGAAATCGCCGGCGCGGCGGGGCTCGTCCTTCCCTCACTGCGTACCGCGGCAGCCTTCTGCTTGATCGTGCTGCTGCTTGCCCTCTTTCCTGCCAACGTCAAAGCGGCAGCGGCCGGTTTATCCTTTGGGGGAAAGCCGGCCACCCCTCTCCCTTTGCGGGCTTTTATTCAAGCCGTCTATATCGCTGTTTTGGCCTTTATTTTCTTTAATTGACGACCTTATTCACAAAAATAGCCCGTTTCCGCGAGCGGGAAACGGGCTGCTTGGGAACTTACGGGCGGATGCTTTATCTCCCCGCCTCGATGGATACGGCATGGGCGATGCACGGGATCGTTTCGCCCTGCTGGAAAGACAGGGGCGACAGCAGGGCCCCGGTCGCCACGACCAGCAGGCGGTTGATTTCGCCCCTGCTTATTTTTTTCAGCAAATGGCCGTAAGTGACGACCGCCGAGCAGCCGCAGCCACTTGCCCCGGCCTGAACGGATTGGGTTTCGTAGTCGTAGATCATCATGCCGCAGTCCTTGTACTCCGTCTGGTTGATCGGAAAACGGTGTTTCTCGAACAACTCATTCGCGATAGCGTAACCGACCTTCGATAAATCGCCGGTCACGATCAGGTCGTAATGGCCGGGTTCGATCTGCAGGTCGCGAAAATGGGCTTCGATCGTATCCACGGCCGCAGGTGCCATAGCCGCTCCCATGTTAAACGGGTCAGTGATGCCCATATCGATGACCCGGCCGATCGTCGCTGAAGTCACCACCGGGCCGTATCCTTCTTTCGAAATCACCGCCGCGCCGGCACCCGTTACGGTAAACTGGGCTGTCGGCGGTTTCTGGGACCCGTATTCCGTCGGATAACGGAACTGCTTTTCGGCGCTGGCATTGTGGCTGCCCGTTGCTGCCAGCACGTAGTCGGCACCGCCGGAATTCACGACATAGGCGCTCATAGCCAAGGTTTCCATCGAAGTAGAGCAGGCGCCAAACATGCCGAAGTACGGGATGGAAAGGGTACGCGCCGAAAAGCTGCTGCTGATGATTTGGTTCATCAGATCGCCGCCAAAATAAAAATGAATCTGCTCCTTGGTCAGGCCCGCCTTCTCGATCGCTTTGTTCGCCGCTTCCTCAATCAGCGTCTTCTCCGCTTTTTCCCAGCTGTCCTGGCCCAGCGTCAGGTCTCCATGCACGGTATCAAAATCCTCCACCAGAGGTCCCTGCCCTTCAAAAGGGCCAACGATCGTTGCCGCCGAAAGTATGGCGGGTTTATTCTCAAATATCCAGCTTTGATGTCCTTTAAGCATCGGCTTTCCCTCCTAGCAGCTAAATCGTGTCGATAATCAGGTGAATGATCCCAATGATAAAAGCCGCAGCAACCCCAAACACGATCACCGACCCTGCCAGCTGAAACATGCTGGCCCCGACGCCCAGCACCAAACCCTCCGACCTGTGCTCAATAGCGCTGGATGACATGGAGTTGGCAAACCCGGTTACGGGAACGGCGGTACCTGCGCCGGCCCATTGGGCGATTTTATCGTAGACGCCCAAACTGGTTAAGATAATGGAAATCAGAATCAGAACGGCTACGGTCGGACCCGCGGCGGTTTTGTGGTCAAAACCTCCAAAACGGACAAACAGCTCCTCGATGGCTTGGCCCAATACGCAGATCAAACCGCCGGATACGAAAGCCCGGAGGCAGTTCCCCGCCACCGGCCGCTTGGGTTCTATATTATTGGCCAACGCTTGGTACTCCTGCTGGACAGGCGTCAGCTTTTTCTTTTTCTTATCCGCCATAAGGATCCCTCCTAACTGATCAGCAGCGGCCGGATGCCTTCAATGACCTTCTGCATCTCTTTGGAACATTGCTCGTACATCGATTTGCCTTCTTTATCTTTGGTTGATAAAGCGAACATTTCCAGGTCGGCTTCGCATTTCTTTAAGGTGGCCAGCAACGAAGGTTTCTCCTGAGGTTCAGGCACCTTCAGCTTGTCGTCGAACAAGTCGACATACAGCTGACCATAGCTGTCGACCTGGCCAATAAAAACGTTATCTACGGATACGCCGAGCTTTTCGAGCTCCGTATTCAGCCATCTGCGGTTAAAACCGGCCGTCGCCAGCGGCTCGTCCATAATTTTCCCGTCCAAAATGACGGCTTGCGGTTCGCTTTCCGGCGCCACCTTGACCCCGAGATCGGACGGCGTGAGCGGCTGGTATTCTTTTTTCAACAGGACGTTGATTTCGCCGTTGGCCTCCATCACCGCATATTGAACCTCGGAAACCCGAAACACGCTTTTCTTCCGAAGCTGCTCGAGCAGTTCCTCGTTGGTGAGCCTTTCTTTCTTCATGTTGTCTTCCATGACTTTGCCGTCCTTGATCAGAACGGTGCCTTTGCTGTCCACCCATCCCCGGATGCGCTGGCTTTTCAGCTGGACAAACTCGATCCCGAGCGAAACCAGCACCCAGACAACCAGCGAGATGGCGGCCAAATACCATTTTTCGTTCAAGTTTAATGAAATGGAAGAGGCAATATCCCCGATCGTAATGCCGGTAATGTATTCGAAGAACGATAATTGTGAAATTTGCCTTTTTCCCAGCAGTCTGGTGAGCGCAAACAGAAAAACGACCGTAACCAGAGTCCGGACAATGATTTCCAGCCACTGCGGCATGCAAACAACTCCTTTCCTATCCAGGTAAACAAAGATCAATGGAATTATTGCCTGAAACCAAATAATTATGCGCTTTTAGGGATCCAAGATAAAAATGGTATTTTCTTTCATTTCAAGCTCGATATGTATATTTCTGCGCTTAAATCGTCAAATTATAAAACGTTGCTTAATTCCTTGCCGGGTTGGAGGTGAATGACCGTGACCGTTGCATCCCAAGTGAAAACTTGCGTGGCTTCGCTGAAAAGCGCACAAGCCAGCCTTGAAACATTTGCTCTGAGCACTCAAAACCAACAGGCCAAAGACCTGTTCTCGAACGCCGCTCAACAGACGCAAATGATCATTGATCAAGTTGCCAGCCGTGTTCAACAATTGGAAAATGAAGAGCCGCAATACAAAGGCTTCTAATTCATTAGGTTCCATTTGCGAAAAAGCCGAAAAAGTCCCGCAAGGCCAGGCTGCTGCCTTCCTTGCGGGACTTTTTGCTCTGCTGATTCAGGCCTCCTCTTGTTTGGAAGGAGGCCTCGGTTTACAGCTTGATCCGCTGCAGCCGCAGCGCATTGGCGACAACGGATACGGAGCTGAGCGCCATCGCCGCCCCGGCTACCCACGGGGCCAGCAGGCCCAGCGCCGCAATCGGAATGCCGATCGCGTTATAGCCGAGCGCCCAGAATAAATTCTGGCGGATGTTGCGCATCGTCTTGCGGCTGACGGAGATCGCCGCCAGAATATGATTCAGATCGCCGTGCATCAGCGTAACGTCCGCGGCTTCAATCGCCACATCCGTGCCCGTCCCGATCGCCATGCCGATGTCTGCGACGGCCAAAGCCGGCGCATCGTTGATGCCGTCGCCGACCATGGCGACTTTCCGGCCTTCCTGCTGCAGCCGGCGGATGATCTCCGCTTTGCCTTCAGGCAGCACTTCGGCATATACCCGGTCAATGCCGGCGCCGGTCGCAATCGCTTTGGCCGTCCGTTCATTATCGCCCGTTACCATGATCGTTTGAATGCCAAGCGCCTTTAATCCGGCTACCGCCTGGGCCGAGGTGGCCTTGATTGTGTCCGCTACGGCGACCAAGCCGGCAAATTTGCCGTCAGCCGCCACAAGCATGACCGTTTTTCCGGCATGCTCCAGCTCGGTCATCCGGCGTTCGGCGGCTTCCGTGATCTCGACCTGCCGTTTAGCCATCAGCCTGCGGGTTCCCACCGCCAGCTTCACATTCAGGACGGACGCCTCGATGCCGTAACCCGGCAAGGCCTCGAACGTTTCCGTCTGACCCATAACGATACCTTTCTCCGAGGCTCCCGATACGATGGCTTCGGCCAGAGGGTGCTCCGAATTTTTTTCGGCCGCTGCCACCCATTGAAGAAATTGCTGCTCGGTATACCCCTCTTCGGGTTCCACATCGGTTAAAGCGGGTTTCCCTTGGGTTACGGTGCCTGTTTTATCCAGCACTACCGTATCGATGCTTTGCGTCGATTCCAGGTATTCGCCGCCTTTAAACAGCACTCCGAATTCGGCCGCACGGCCCGATCCGGCCATAATGGAGGTCGGCGTAGCCAGCCCCAGCGCACAAGGGCATGCGATCACGAGAACAGCGATGCCGATTTCAAGCGCGTGGGCAAAACTGCCGGGCGAAACAAAGAAATACCAGACCAAGAAGGCGATGATCGCAATCGCGACGACAATCGGCACAAAAATGCCGGAAATGACGTCCGCAATCCGCTGAATCGGCGCTTTCGAGCCTTGCGCCTCCTCCACGATCCGGATAATTTGCGAAAGGGCCGTTTCCTGCCCGACTTTCGACGCCCGGATTCTCATCGATCCGTTTTTGTTCACCGTGGCCCCGATCACGGGGTCGCCTGGACGTTTTTCAACAGGGAGGCTTTCCCCCGTCAGCATCGATTCATCTACGGCCGAGGTTCCCTCCACCACTTCACCGTCCACAGGAATTTTATCGCCGGGACGGACTATCACCAGATCGCCTTTAATCACCTGCTCAGCCGGAATGCTGATCTCTTCGCCGTCCCGGATGACCAGCGCCGTTTTGGCCCGCAGTCCCATCAGCGTTTTGATCGCCTCCGAGGAACGTCCTTTCGCCAGCGCCTCCATCAGCTTGCCCAGAATGACCAGCGTGATCAGCACGGCACTCGTTTCAAAATACAGGGAGGGGGTATGATGCATGCCGTCGCTTGCCTCTGCGGCCCAGTCCAGTGTCAGATACAGACTGTAGAAATAAGCCGCCGAAGTTCCGAGTGCCACCAGCACATCCATATTGGCACTGCCGTTGCGCAGCGCTTTATAAGCCCCTTTGTAGAACTGACCCCCGATATAAAACTGGACCGGCGTCGCAAACGCCAGCTGCACCCACGGATTCATCAAAATGTCCGGCATCCAGATCCAGGACAGGAACGAAAAATGGCTGACCATGCCCCACAGCAGCGGCAGGGACAAAATAATCGAAATCCATAACTTTCGTTTCTGTTTCGCAAGGGCCAGCTCCCGGTGCTCCGCCTGTTTGCCATGATCCTGTTTGGGCACCGCCTGATAGCCCAGCTTCTCTACCCGCTGCTGGATATCGGCTACCGAAACCTCCGCAGGATTAAATTCCACGCGTGCCGTCTCCAGCGCATAATTGACGTTCGAGCTGGTGACGCCGGGCAGCTTGGCGATCGTTTTCTCGATCCGGTTGGCGCAGGCCGCGCAGTACATGCCGATCAGCTGCAGGTCAGCCGTTTCCTTGACGGTGCCGTAGCCCAGCTTTTCAATCTTCTCCTCCAGCTTCGGTACGTTTATCTCAGCGGGATTGTACGTGACGCTTGCCCGCTCCATCGCAAAATTGACGCTCGCTTCCTTCACGCCCTCCAGCTTCCCGAGACCTTTCTCAATCCGGGCTGCGCAAGCCGCGCAGGTCATTCCCGTAATCTGCAGGGTGGCCTTTCTGAAATCCGCCGGTTCTATAGATCCATGGGGAGTCGCTTCTGCTTCCATGATCAGGACCTTCCTTTCCTCTTCCTCTCGATCTCAATATACCCCCCCACCGTATTTTTGTCAAACGTTTAAGACCTTTTATTTTCCAGCTTTCGGCTGAATTAGAACATGCTCCACTCAAACTCGTTTGATAACCGTTCGATCAGATGTACGCCGGCGATGCTGTTTCCCTTGGCATTCAAAGAAGGTCCCACAACCCCGATGCCCAGCCGTCCGGGAACAAAGGTCAAGATGCCGCCGGACACGCCGCTTTTCGCCGGCATGCCGGCACAAATGGCAAATTCCCCTGACCCGTTATACATGCCGCAGGTAATCATAAAGGTTTTGGCGATCTGCACATACCGCCTTGGAATCAGCTGCTCTCCCGTTAAAGGATTTTTGCCGTTATATGCCATAACAAGCGCCATCCGCGCCAAATCGGCGGTCCTCGCCTGAATCGAGCAGTGGCGGAAATAAACGTCCAGCACTTCCTCCACTTTTCCTTCAAGTATGCCTTTATCCAGCAAGAAATAAGCCATGGAACGGTTCAAATGCCCCGTCTCCCGTTCCGAACGATACACGCCGAGATCATAATCCAGCCGCTCGTTTCCGGCAAGCCTGCGGAAGAAATCCAGAATCCGGGCGGATTTGTGCTCCGGCGAATCCCCTTTGACAAGCGATGAAATCACGATGGCGCCGGCGTTGATCAGCGGATTAAAAGGAATGGCGGGCTGCACGAGTTCCAGCTTCATCATCGAATTAAAATTATCACCGGTAGGCTCTTTGCCCACCTTGGCAAAAACTCCCGCTTCGCCATGGTCCATTAAAGCCAGAATCAGCGTAAAAACCTTTGAAATACTCTGCAGGGTAAAAGAAAAGGCCGTATCGCCCGCCTCGGATGACCGCCCTTCTCCGTTTAAAACCGTAATTCCAAGCAAATCCCACTGGGCTTTGGAAAGCTCGGGAATGTAGGTGGCCACCCTCCCGTGCGCGCTCTCCGGCCGGCTGTTCTCCACCCAGCCCGGAAGCAGGCTGTCCAGCTTGTCCATTTCATTTTCATTCATGACATTCATAGGATAAGCCCCCCGCTAAACTTAAGTTCATAAACAAGCTTGCCCTGGTGAAAAATCGTCTCCGTTCCGTCAAAACGTTCCCATTCCCCATTAAACAGGCAATTGTAGTTATAATCGCCCTCCACGAACTGGCCGGGGCCGCGAAAAGGCGTATCCGTCTCTATGGCCTGGAGGGCCATTCCAAGAAAGTCGAAAACCTCGCTGGAATCCGGGTCCCCCTGGCCACTGGCCTTTATCCCTCCCGCATAAACCATGGACCAAACCGGCTCCCGCCGATATTCGGCTACCTCTTGTCCTGCAAAACAGGACTTGCCAAAATGCACGTCACGATAGAGGAAATCGCCTTCCCGGTATTCCGATTGTTTGGAGCCGTTTAAGACCGGATGGACAGAAGCGGAGTCCTCTGCCGCTGCATATGCCGATTTTTTGGCTTGAACCAAAAAGGCTTTAAACCGATCTCTATCTAATGCATGATGATTGGCCATATCCCTTCACTCCTGTTGTTTTCGCCTTTGACCCGATCCTTCATAACGCCTTCTCGATCTGCGATCCCGATTTCTTTAAGCATTGCCGCATATCTTGCCTCTCCTGTTACTAAACATAAAGCTATAGCCCCGATGGTTTGATCAGGGCTACTGGCAAATGCGAAACGATTCTTATTCAACTTTTTAGATACGTGGATGGAAAATCAGGATTGCTTCAGTATCCGCGACATCGCGTTAATCATTCCGACATGGGAATTTTCATGAGCTACATTCAGCTCAAGCAAATCCCGGAAGGTTTTCGCTTTCGCAAAATTTTGCTGGTGAGCCAAATCCTCGTTTAACCGTCCTTCAAAATCTGCACGGATCCTGTCCAGCTGGCTTTGCATCATGCCCAAAATTTCTTCCCAAGCCGGAGGCTCTCCGTTCCAATCCGCTGGTTTCGTTCCGGAGCTGAAAAACTGCGTATAAGGGGCAGGAAGATTGGAAGGCTCCCCTCTTAGACTATAGGCCAAACGTTCGGCCATGGTCACGATATGGCCGATTTGCCAATGCAGATTATTGTTAAAGCCCTCTGGCACCAAGGCGCGCTGCGCTTCGGGCATATTTTCCAGCAGTTTGACGATGTTTTCGCGGGCCGTGCCCATCAGGTTGAAAATAAACATATCCGACATATAAAATCCATAACCTCCAACTCTTAATTTATCCGGTTTAATGTAAAGTTTGCCCGAATAACTCCGATTTTTTCTTTCCGGGCATTTGTAACCGGCGTATGTACATGCAACTCGAGCTCTTTGTAGGTTTCGGCATTCCCGATGCCCAGCTGTTTCGGCACTTCGGGCGCCGCAACGCCGGCTGCACGGGCCGTGCCGTCCTCTGTCTTGACTGCGATGCCAATTCCCAAATCCGTAATGCCTAAACATTGTACACCTTCGGCGCCTGTCTTGGAAATGACGCGGCCCTTAAAAGCCCGCATGACGTCCGTGTCGAATCGTTTTTTACCAGCGACCATTTCCGGATGCTCCATCATTGCTTTACCAATTGTAAGCAGCGCTTCGGCTCTTTCTAGGCAGCATGAATCTCGTGCGAGCTCTCGAGAAAATTTCCTCTGTATACTTCAATGACGGATGTCATCCTTAGTTCTCCTCACTCTTTCTATTTTTTATAAGCTTAATGAAAAATCAATCTTTGGCAAGCTCATAAATGGCACAGGCATAAATGGCGGCAGCCTGCAGCAAATCTTCGACTTCCATATACTCGTCCTTCTGATGGGCTGTCATCGCTTTGCCCGGAAAACATGCGCCGAAGGCTACCCCGCGTTCCATAAACCGGGCATAAGTAGCCCCGCCGGTGGATAGCAGCCGCGGCTCCTGCCCCGTCAAGCGGGAATAAACCTCCTGCAAAATCCGGATTTCCGGATCGCTGCCGTTTACAAAATGAGGCGGCGTTTGGGAATCCAACGAAAGAATCAGCCCCCGCGCTTCCGCTTCGTCCTGCAGCAGCTTGAGCGTTTGTTCATAAGAGAGGGAAACCGGGCAGCGGATATTAAGTCCAATTTGTCCCCCGTCTTGTTCATCATAGGCCAGGATCCCGGGATTCACCGTAAGCGGTCCGGTTACCTCGTCTTCAAAAACCAAATCGAAGATTTTTCCGTAGTAATCATCATGCAGGCTTGCCGCTAAGGTAATGAATTGGCGCTCCTGCCGGGCCGCTTGAAGGCGTGCCTGCTCCAATTCCGGAACAGCCTCCGCTCTGTCACGGTTCTGAACCAGTTCAAGAATAAACTTGGCCAAAGCGGTTCCCGCATTCCTGCCTTTTTCCGGTTCCATGGCATGGGCTGAGCGGCCTTCAAGCCTCAAGGTAATCCGTCCGCCGTCTGCATCTGCATGCCCATTAAGCCCATTTTCCCTGCAATAGGAATAAAACTCGTCTAACAGGTTATCGATGTAAAGCAGGTTTGCCGTCTTCAGGACCGCCGTTGCCGTTTCCGGCACCATATTGATTCGGGTTCCTGCCTGGAACGAAATCAATCCGAACGGATCAAACGATTCCCCTTCGCTTCTGCCGCTGCCGCTCGTCCTTAACGTTGCATTGATCTGTCCTTTCTCCGCATGAATAATCGGAAAATCGGCATCCGGCGCGAAGCCGAACCGCGGCATGTCCTCCACCTCTCTGTAATGCGTCATGCACCTCATGCCGCTTTCCTCGTCAGCCCCAATGATCAGCTTGATCTTTTTACGCAGAGGCAGTCCAAGCTCCTTGACGATCCGCAAGCCGTATAAAGCCGCAAGGGTGGGCCCTTTGTCGTCAATCGCCCCCCGGGCATAAATCCGCCCTTCGCGGATAACGGGCTCAAAGGGAGGGGTAGTCCATCCTTCCCCCGGAGGCACGACATCGATATGGCAGAGGATACCAATCGTCTCCGTATCCTTCTCCGCTTCCGGATCTCCGCCGTAAATGGCATGACCGGCATAACCGTCCACATTTTTGACTTCACATCCAAGGCGTCCGGCCAGCTCCAACGTATACTCCAGCGCCTCTCCCACTGCTTGTCCAAAAGGCCGCTCTGGCGAACGGTCCTCCAAGTTTTTGACACTTGGGATTTGGAGCAGGCCAAATAAATCCTGAAGCAGCTGTTCTTTCCGCCGGAACGCCTCTTCTGTCCAATTAATCTCCATGCCGCACCTCTTTGTTCACGAATTTTATAACCGTAATCCTCAAGCCTCTCCCGGAACCAGAAACAACAGACAAGCCGCGATCAACGGCTCTTTTCGAGCTTAAGCCAATCCTCCTTCAGCATCCCGTAAACGACAAGATCCACATAATGATCATACAGCCACTCCGCCTGCCGGACGATCCCTTCCTGCACAAACTGCAAACGCTCCGGGATAGATCTGCTTTTTGCATTTTCAACCGCGGCACGGATTTCCACCCGGTTCAAATCCAGTTCATGAAAAGCATAGCGGATCAGTCCCCGGCAGGCGGCCGTCATCACGCCCCGGCCATGAAACTCTTCGCCAAGCCAATACCCGATGGAGGTTTGCCGGTTGCCGTGATCGATCGTGTTCAGGCTGATGCAGCCCGCCAGTTCACCGTCAACAAATATGCCCAGGTAAAGTCCCTTCTCTTCCGCAAATCTTAGCCGGTTGAATGAAATAAAACTTTCGCTGTCCGCCTCGCTTGTTGTGTCATCCACCCAAGGCAGCCAATTTCTTAATTGCGCCCGGTTGCGGTCAGTTAAGGCAAAAAGCGGTCCGGCATGCCTTTTTCCAAGCAGTTTCAGTTCCACATGGTCATTCACTTGATAAGTAAACATATGTACCTCCTTGGTTAGTCTTCTTTTATAGAAAGGCCGTTTCATCAAAGCATTCAAACCACCATTCTTTATCCAGCAAACGACCTGTATTTACCGGCACGACGATATACCCGCCCGGAAACGCCCTGACCGATTCTCCCCAGTAAACCAAATCAAGATAATACCGGATTCCTGTTATGAATTTTCGGGATTGCTCCTCGTAGCTCCGCAGATAGCTATGTACGTCGGGAGCCCCTTCCCAATAGCTGAGCGCATAATGACCGCCTCCCGGCATAAACCACCAGTCTTTAAAATCCGGCCATACGGATTGAAGCAGACCCCTCAGTTCAGGGTCCCCGATCTTATTAAAATCAGGCAGTTTAAGCACTGGCCGCATAGGGCCGCCCTTTTGATGTAACGCCGCCTTTTGTTTTAGCATCTCTTCATAGAAGAAGTGGAATTCCTTTTTCAACCGATAGTCGGGAGAATGACGGACGTCAGGCCAAGGTTTGGCCGCTCCTGCTTTGTCCAGGGCAAAAAAACCGCAGCAGCAGCCCGCATACGCCATAAAATTCAGCTCATAATCCGTGCTGAACGTAACGCTCCAGTCAGTGGATTTCAAGTTAAAATTCATTTCCCCTCCTGTTTGCCTCCCGGGTTCAAATCCAGCCCCAGCCTGATCATATCCCGGCACCAAATTCCGTTTTCATAAATCGTTTCTTTATAATTCCTCACAAAAAAATCCCGCTCCACGCCAATGATTCGGAATCCGCATTTCTGATAAAGCGCCAGCTGATTCAAGCTGGAATTGCCCGTACCGATCTCCATCCGCACGCAGCCTTGTTCGCCGGCCTTCTGACAGGCATACGCAATCAGCGCTTTAGCTATTCCTTTCCCTTGAAAAAGTTCCCTTACGGCCAGATTCATAATTTCGGACGTATCCGGTCCCCTCCGGACCAGAAGGATTTCCCCCGCCAGCTCGCCGTCCACAAAAGCCAGATAACATTCTCCTATCCGGAGATACTCATCGACCAGGCGGCGCGAAGGATCGGCGGAAAGAAGCAAATCGTAAGGGGGCGGCTCGTGTGGTTGTTTTATGCGAATAGAAACTCCCATATGCAGCATTCCTCTTTCCTTAGAAGCGTACGGAATTTTCATGGTTGATCCCCTTTCGTTCTGCTCAATCAAGCCCTTTTTAGTTATGTAGCCTTTAAATGTTCGCTTTGATCGAATGAGGCGGCGATTAGTCCAGCAGTTCCTTCAGATACATTTTTCGATTTTCCAAAAAACGTCGGGTCACCTGGTAATGCTCCGTGTCTTCGTAGAGGATCGGTTCGATTTTTCTTCCAAACGCATAAATATCCGCCTCCGGGTATCCCAGAAGGATGGGAGAATGGGTGGCGATAATCAGTTGGGCGCTCTTCTGCAGCTCATGAATCATACTTAAAAAAGCCAGCTGCCGGTTCGGGGATAAAGCCGCTTCCGGTTCGTCCAGCAGATATATGCCCCGGCGACCGAACCGGTTTCTGAAAAGCGCAAAAAACGACTCGCCATGCGAATGTTCATGCAGGGATCTCCCTCCGTAGGCTTCATAAACATCCGGATCTTCCTTGGCAATCTCATCAATATGATTGGCAAACTGATAAAAAGATTCCGCCCGCAGGAAAAATCCCGACGTTACCTTGGGCAGCCACGATAGACGGATATAATCGCCGAGCCTGGCCTCGGACGCTGCCAGATCATAACTATTGTTCCTGCCTCCGCCTGCCGTATGAAACCCGCATTGATAAGCTATGGCTTCAAGCAACGTGGATTTGCCCGACCCGTTTTCTCCGACGAAAAAGGTAATCTTTTTCCGGAAAGATAAGGTTTCCAGGCTGCTGATAGACGGGATGTTAAACGGATATTGTCCGGGGGCTGTAATTTTGTCATTCAGCTTCGTCAATTCATGAAGGTACATGTGGATATAACCTTTCTGCTTAATGTAATAACTTTCTGCTTCAATTCGCGAATATCCTGGATCAGCATTAAGCCAGCTTCCTTCCCGTGACGAGCACCCTGGCGTCAAAAACCTGCTCGTAAAACCGGATGGAGCGCGCCAGATCCGAAACCCTCTCCGTATAATAAAAGACCTCTGAAATTTCTAACCCTAATTCAGCTTCCGAACCGGCTGGCCCTCTAAATAGGAACGGATATCCTCAACCGCATCGCCGTAAAAAGTCTGGTAGTTCCTTTGCGTCACGTAACCCAGATGCGGGGCCAGCAGCACATTTGGCAGCCTGCGCAGCTCATCGCTGAAGGGCAGCGGCTCTTGCTCATAAACATCAAGACCTGCACCCGCTATGGTTCCCTCTTTAAGAGCTTGTATAAGGGCGGCCTGAACAACGATCGGTGCCCGCGAGGTATTGATCAGATAAGCGGAGGCATTCATCTGGGCAAGCTCGGCCGCGCCTATCAATCCTTTGGTTCTGTCGCTAAGCACCAGATGGATGGAAACGAAATCGCTCGAACGCAGCAGTTCTTCCTTGGAAGCCGCCAATCGAGCCCCTGACGCTTCCGCTTGTTCTGCCGTAAGGTTTTGGCTCCAAGCCACAACATTCATATCAAACGCCTTAGCGATCCGGGCCATGCGACTGCCTGTTCTTCCGAGCCCTAAAAGTCCCAGCGTGCTGCCATTCAAATCTGTCCCTATCGTTTGCTGCCAAGGACCGTTGGTTTGCATCGCCTGATGCTCCCGGGCAAGGTTCCGGGCAAGGCCTAAAATCAGGGCCCAGGCCAATTCCACCGGCGGCTCCGAATGACCTCCCGTTCCGCACACAACAACGTCCCGGTCAGCTGCAGCAGTCATGTCCACGGAAGCATTCCGCATCCCCGTCGTGATCAGTAACTTCAGTTTCGGCAGACGTGCCAGCAAGGATGCCCGAAAAGGAGTGCGCTCTCTCATAAGGATAATAATCTCAAACTCCCGCAGAGTTTGGGCGATTTCATCTTCTTCAGCCATATGCTCCTTAAAAACCGTAACTTCCACCCGCCCGGCAAGCGCCGACCAATCGGCCATTTGCAGGGCAACCTCCTGATAATCGTCCAAAATTGCACATTTGAGTTTGCTGCTCACCGTAAAACCCCTCCTTTTAAGCCATCAATTATATCGCGTTTATATCGTTAAATAATAATGCAAATATTCTTCATCCCTTTTGTATCCCAAACTTTCGTAAAGACGTTGAGCCTTGAGCCTATACAGACATTGAGAATCCAGATGGCAGAACTTATCCCGTAAAAATACCCTCGCCCCCTCGGGGTCGGACGGCTGATCGTAAAACACGCGGTATTGATTGAACAGCAAAACCCATTCATCGAGGTCTTCGATGACAGTCTGACTGATGGAGAAAACTTCCGGCCGCGTGCTCATCGCTAATCCCCTTCTTTTTCCAATAATTTCCATGCTGTTTCCTTAAAGTTTCTTTGCAGCTTCCGAGCTGTTCCCTTCTTGTATTCTCCATGAATGGGACGGCTCCTTCTCTGGGCGCAGGATCGGCATCCCATAAAGAAGAAAAACCGGCCTCCTTCCGGGGACCAGTCCTCTATTTGTTCTATGTTTCTGAAATTAGTTATTGGCGGCCTGACTTTGCTTCACGATTTGCTCCAAGCCTTGCTCAATTGGTGTCACTGGACGGCCAAGCAGTTTTTCGAAATCGCCGCTTTCGATATCCAATTCTCCGTCGCGGATGCCTTTTTGGATCGCAAGCAGGAAAGGAATAACCGGTTCAGGGACGCCGGCACCTTTCATGATGTCCGCATAGGTAGCCTCGTCCACGTTTTGTACCGAAATTTCCTTGCCAAGCACACGGCCTAGCACCAAAACCAGTTCTTCTTGGGTCAGCGGTTTGCCGGAAAGCTCGTAGATGGTATTTTCGTGACCTTCGCCGGCCAGCACAGCAGCTGCCGCTTCGGCGTAGTCCAGCTGCAGCGCCCAGCCTACTTTGCCATTGCCCGCCGAAGTCACCCAAGGTGCCCCCGCCAATACGCCTTGAATGCTGGAAGTTTCATTTTCCAAATACCAGTTGTTCCGCAGAAAAGAATAAGGAATACCGGTTTTAAGGATAACTTCCTCGGTAACGCGGTGTACCGGAGCGAGGAACAATTGGCTTTCGCTTGCTTTTCCAAGGCTGGTGTACGCGATAAAACCTACTTTTGCCCGTGCTGCCGCTTCCACTGCGTTTGTATGCTGGCGAATCCGCGTATCCGTGTCTCCGTCGGCGGAAATGATCAACAAGCGGTCGATTCCTGCAAAAGCCCGATCCAGCGTTTCCGGCTGGTCGAAATCGCCATGGCGTACCTCCACTCCCCGGACGCGGAAGTTTTCCGCTTTCTCGGGATTACGTACGCTTACCGTCAGCTGCTCTGCAGGTACGGTTTTTAACAAAACCTCCACTATTTTGGTACCCAGTTTACCCGTAGCTCCTGTAACCAACAACTTCATTTGAAATTCCTCCCCAATAATTGATGTAAGTATTTTTGTTATAACAACAATAGTTACAACTCATCTATGAAAAAACGTCTTTCGACGTTGTTCCAGAACCTTGTCCGCCGCAGCGGCCTTTTCATTTTCTCATATAAATTTAGCCCTTAAGTCTTCGAGCGTGGTCTGGGCCAGCCTTTGCTCCATAGCCTTTTGGGCCTCCAAAAATTCGCTTTGAAGGACCGACTCGATATTCCGGCCTACGGAACATTGAATATTGGAGTTCTCGTGAACCCGAAACAGCTGGTCTTCTTCCGCCGCATTAACGGCCCGGTAAACATCCAGCAGCGTGATCTGCTCAGGACTCTTCAGGAGAGTAGCCCCTCCGACGCCCGGACGCACCTCGACCAAACCGGCCTTCTTCAGCATGCCCATAATTCGCCGGATCACAACCGGGTTGGTGTTTACGCTTGCTGCAATAAAATCGCCCGTACATTCATGGGGATTTTGGGCAATCAGCGAAAGCGTATGGACAGCTATGGAAAACCTCGTGCTTATTTGCTTCATGTGCAACACCACCGTTGTAACCATTTTAGTTACTTCGGAATGCAGTGTCAAGATTATTTTCAGCATCAGCTTTTTCGCGAGGTGTAAGATCATCACAATAAAAAAAAGGACTGCTCCAAAATAACCACAAATTCCGGAGCAGCCAATCTATATTTTGTAGGGGGTATGTATTTATATCTTAGCCCGGCTGGCTTAAAATCGGCTTAAGCCGTCCTTAACTTTTTATAAAAAAACCTAAAAATTTGCTGACCTGTGACCTATGATTTGACGTTTGCAGACTCCTAACGTTTGCAGACCATCAAAAGATTCCCGTCCGGGTCCCTGAAGTTGAACCAATGGTTGTGTTCAATGCCCGTGGCCAAATCGACGTTTTTGTCCTTCATATATTCGTAGGCTTCCTCAATATTTTGGGTATTAAAATGAAAAGCCGGGATTTTGTAAATCCGATCTTCGGCGTACATTTTACTATCCAGAACGATGTTTGTTCCTCTCATCGGCAGGACATAAAGATGTCCGAACTGGATCTCCCCTTCAGCCGGGATGTCCAAAATACCGCAATACCAGTCCCGAGCGGCTTCAATGCTGCTTACAGGTATAAACACCGTACCGATTTCTTTGAGAATAGGCGGCATGCCGAAAACCTCCATTTTTTAACAGGAATGTAAACAGGAAAATTCACCTCAAAATCATGCCTCTCCTACATTTACGTTGATATTGATGTAATGCTCCACTTCAGGGGAGGGGTCATAAAAATGATGCAGCAGCGCTTTCCATTCCTGGTATTCTTCAGATTGCCTGAACCCGATGGTGTGGTGCTTAAGCGACTCCCATCTCACCAGCAAAATATATTTATTCTCCGTTTCAATACACTTCTGAAGCTCGTGGCTGATATACCCCTTCATGCCTGAAATAATCTTGGAGGCTTTTCTGAAACTGCTCTCAAAATCGTTAATCGTTCCGGGTTTAACTTGCAAAATAGCCACTTCCAGCACCTGCATCCTGTATCACCTCTGCTTCATTTTCCTTACTGGCACTTTTCCCATTATATGCCCTGCTTGCCAAGCAGATTCACCCGTTATGACCTTTGTACCGTCCAAGTGACGACATTGCTTTCCAGCTTTATTGTTCGGCCATCTCTTTCGATTTCCACGACATAAGGTTTGACTGTCTTTTTCAATACTTTCCACCCCTCATAAAGCCCTTCCAGAGCCTGGAGCAAAAAATTGGTGTCAAACTTAAGCTCATACATCGGTTCAAGACTCTCTCCCGTATCCTTAACGGTTTCTTTAACCGCTGTACTCATGATAATGACATTTATACCGCCAGGTTTCGTGCCGGATATCATTTTACCTATCCCGTTATAAAAACTAGCTTCGGAATCCAAGTGTTCGAGGGCGGAAACGGAAATAATCAGATCAAAATACCGCTCCGCAATAGAAAATGCCGAAATTTCCGACAGCACCGGACGAATCTTATCCGTCACACCAAACTGCCGACTGTAACCATCCAATTTGGAAATGGCCGATTCCAGCAAATCAACGCATACGACCTCTCCCGATTTATGCTTCATGCTTTCAGCTATGGGAATGCTGTTCCTTCCCACTCCGCAGCCTAAATCAAGTACCCGCAAATCGTCCTTGTCAGCGAAATGGACCAACAGCTCCATGATTGACCGCACCGGTTTGTGCAACCAGGAACCGGGCTGAAAAAGCTCAAAGCGTTCATAAGCATCATCGTGATATTCTTTTTCCTTTTGCCTAATGAGCTGCAGACGGTTCATGGTTCACCTCAAAACAATTCTTTTATTTCTGACCTCATCCCGCACGCTTCCTTTATGGCCGTAATAGCCAGCTCATGGTCCTTGATCAAGTAAGGCATCTCAGCCGGCTCCACCCAAATTCGGGTTTCCGACTCATGTTCTCTTGCAAAAGGCAATCGTTCCGTAACGTCCATCCGGTAAAAAAGCTGGTACCCCACCCTTGGATATCTGCCGTTAGGGTCGAATAGAGGATTTTCTTCATGACTGACCTCGATCATGCCGAGATACTGAATTGCTCCTCTGACATATCCTTCTTCGTACGCCTCGCGGTGAAACGCTTCTTCGGGTGTCTCTCCTATTTCCACATGGCCTCCAGGAAAATCAAACCCTCTTTCTTTGAGCTGTACCAGCAGCACCTTGTCGTCTTCAAAACAAAATCCGTGAACACTGGTCACTTTGCTTAAATCTTCGGGGTAAACCTTTGAGAACCAGGTAAGCTTCACGGAATGACCTCCCCAGTTTACAAAGGAGGAGGGTTGGGTGGATTTGTCCATGGTCGTCCCCTCTTTTCCTATAGATCTGAAATCTTTATTTCACTAATCGATTTTACGATCAGGTCAGCCGAAGACAAATCCTGATCCCCCGAATTCGGGTTTACGAAGCCGATGCAGCTCATGCCCGCTTTTTTGGCCGCGGCGATCCCGTGCCTTGAATCTTCAAGCACCCAGCAATCGTGGGGACTCACCTTTAATAAACGTGAGGTTTCAAGATAGATATCCGGCGCGGGTTTCCCCTGCGGCACTTCCTCCCCGCTAATGATGGACGTAAATTCATCGTATAGCCGGAACTTTTTCAGAACCCGTTCAATAAAAATCCTTGGAGACGAGGAGGCAAGCCCAATGGGGATCCCCGCCCTTCGCAGGCCGCAAATCAGCTCCCGGATGCCGTCCATAGGTTCGATGTCTATTTCGTCCAGATGGGACAGCTTTCTCTTCAATTGATATTCAATGATTTCCTCGACCGATGGAATCAGTCCTTGCTCCTGCCGGATGATTTTCCACATTTCAGGATTGGTCATTCCCACGTAAGGCTCCAGCTTTTCTTTAGTAAACGGAACCCCAAAATAATCAAGCGTGACCAAATCTATCTCAAAATGGATAGGTTCGCTGTCGATAATCACGCCATCCATATCAAAAATAAAAGCTTTCATCCTAAGGTCTCCTTGTCGGTTTTCTTATCTGTGACATTCTGAGAAGTATTGTACCGCTCTTTCACTACAAATCCCAGAGCGTTAACCAAAGAATCGGATACCAACAATTCATACGGATTGCCATGAATATAACCTACAACCTCCTGGTTGAGCTCATAAACAAAGATCACATCCTGAGTTTTTCGGGTGATGATTTCAATCCTTTCTTTAACTTTCTCCGCGGGAAAAAGCGCCAGCTTGGGGTTGAAATCCTGATTCAGCCAATAGATATCCGGATAATCGGATACACGGATTTCCCTAAGGATAGGGTCCATGACTTTAGTCCCCTTTCTTTAAAGGATTCATATGCCCCTTTGACTTCCCCTTACCGGGCGTCATTTTGTAATGCTCATCAATAAAGAAACGTTAAGTTAAGACGGATACCAATAAGAAAAAACTAGAATAGAGATCCCGTATTTTCTCAAAAAGCCACACCTTTCATTCAGTTGATCATCCAGTAAAAGCCCTACCCGTTTAGCTCACTTTACTTGAATTGAAAACGTTCTGCATCCTTCCGGAATCTTCATATGAACCGAATCATTGTGCCAATAAAATAAGCCGCCGGGATCAGCAGCACTTGCGACAGCATCGTGCCCAGCAGTCTGGAAACCATCAGCATGACGTAAATTCTGCCGATCTTCTCTTTGTACCGCTCATCGTGACAAGCTTTATCGGTAATCAAACCGATCTGCGGATCGATAAAGATGGTAAGCAGGATGGTTGCAATGCCATTAATCAATCCGGAAGACTGGGATGCCGAAGTGCTTAACTCGGGCACCAAATGAGCTGCATATAACGAGGACAAAACACCCACGGAATAAATGCCGGTGACCAGCACGTTTAATAAAATAAATCTTTTGGGGATCCCCAAATACCGAAAATTTGAAATACGAAAAGAGGGTTTTCTGACGTAATGTTTTACGTTTCTTAATTGTCCCAACGTGACGCTTGATATCATTTTGGGCAGCGAACCGGCAATTTCAAATCTCGTAATCACCCTTCCCCAAATCGGCACAAACGTCGGGAAAAGCATTATAGCCAGCAGGGTTCCAAGGGAAGAGGCCACAAGGATAATCCGGAGATCACCCAGCACGTTATAAGAAGGATGTATCTTCGCGTAATCAATAAATTTAGCCGTCAAAGGAGCCTGAATCAGATTGGCCGTTCTCGAAACCAAAACAAGGATCCCCGTTAAAGAAAGCGCGACCGCCAGTTTATTTACCCGAATTCCCGCCAGACGCAACGAATAAGACAAGGTTTCAAACATATGAATGATCATGGTTAAAATGAAGATAACAATTAAATTTTGTGTCATAGGAAAATTCTCCAGTGAAAGATTCATTTTAGGGTCTACTCTAGTTCACTATTCACCCTCGGTTTATCCGGTTCACCGGCTCTACAGCCTGTTTCCTGGCTCCATTTGCTGGCTCTGCGCTAACGGTTGTCATCGTGCTTCCCCCTTTACCTAAGAGAATCAGGCCCGTTGGCAGCCGTTAAATTTTGTAGCCCTATTTGAACCCCATTAGCGCCGCTCACAACTCTTAGATTTTTTCCGCTTTTACGTACCCGCAGTGCTTCCGAATCAAACGCCGAATTTGATTTTGTAGGCTCATCTATCGGCTCTATTCTTTGAAGCGTCCTCATTTAAATATAGCTCTAACTTTTTTTCGATATCCTCATTGCTCATTTCAAATTCATTTTGTTCTCTGATCCCCAACTTTTCTTTGATAAGAAGCAGGTCCGTCTGAATTTCCTTGTTCCTTTGGTAATTGGATAATACTAGTCCAAAAATCACAGCGAGAAGAACCGCTCCACTATACGGCCCGATGATGAAGGAAAGCGCAACGGTTAAAATTATTGCAACTCCGGTTCCATACAAAACGATCATGAAAGGTCATCTCTTTCTCTTCGAATTAATTCGTCCCCACTTGCCCCTCTCACTACTTCTCCCTGCGGATATCCAGTTCCTTCCTCAACTGGTTCGAATTCAGCCCCAGGGCCTCTCTCATATTCTTCCAGCTTTCTTAGCCGCAAAAAAATCCCCCAAATCGCTCCAGCAAAACTCATCCAAAGATGAATCCTGTTTATCTGCGATCTGAGGGAATCCAGAAAAACTATTTTTTCTTAAAACAAGGAATGAACTGTCTCTTCAACCTCTTTTAAATAGCCCTTGAGGACTTCTTCACCTGCACCCGGAACATTCCCGAACAGTAAATGCCCTACGGACTCAATGCCCGTGAAACCATAAATTCCGGCGGTAGAAGTAAGCTTAAGCGCATCGCTCATCCCGATTTGATCGTAAATTTCTATTGGCGTACCTTGGGTGTTGATGATCAGGCCTTTTTTGCCCTTCAGCAGCTGGTCAATCCCCTCTGCGCCATAAGCATAAGCGAAGCCGTAAGCAAATACGCGATCGACATATCCTTTAAGAATAGCCGGCAAACCTGTCCACCAGATCGGATAAATGAACGTAATCACGTCTGCTTGCGTAATATAATCCTGTTCGGTTCGAATATCGGCAGGCGTTTGCCCCGCTTTCATAGCCTCTGTATCTTCAGGTTTGAGCACAGGCTGGAAATTGAGCGCGTACAAATCACGAACAACTACTTCGTGTTCCTTGTTTTTCAAAGCATTTGTTGTTGTTTCGAGAATAGCTTGGTTAAAGCTTCCTTCATTGGGATGGGCGTATACGATTAAATGTTTCATTTTGATCTCCTCCGTATCCTTTTATAGAATCGTTAAACTGCATAGATATCTATGATTTTAACAAAAAATAAAAAAATGAATTTTAAAACCTGCGATACACCTGCTGCAACAAATATTCCAGCTGTTCTTTTTCCGAATCGGATAAACCTCCATAAATGACCTCGTTTAAGGAATTCGAAATGGTTCGGAACACAGGCTCCAATTCCTTTCCTTTCTCGGTCAAATATACGGAGGTCACTCTTGCATCCTCCTTCCGTTTGATTCGTTTCACATAACCAAGCTGCTCCAGCTTGTTCACCAGAACGGTGACCGTCGGCTGTGTGCGATGGATGTTCTCGGCCAGCTCCTTCACGGATAACCCGTCTTCCCGATAAAGAAAAACCAGGATATCGCCATGAGAAGGCACCATGCCTTCAATTCCGTTTTTCTCCAGCTCGGATACAATTTTGCTGTGTACGGCGTCGTTAATTTTTCCAATCATGGATGCTGAGTTGTATTTAAGCATGATTCGATTATACATAGATGTCTATGCATCGTCAACTTCGGGTTAAAGCTTCTTAGACAACAAGAAAAATCCCCTCAGCTCAAAAGCAGGTTGCTCATCCTGAGATGAAACATCCACTTTTTAACCGAGGGGAAACGTTGGTTCTTTTACGAGTTAGTTAAAAACAGCCTTTCTTATTTCGTGCCGCGAAGCGACCGAAATTTAGCTACATAAGCCGCAGCGAGTTCCGTAATCTTATCATAGTTCCCTTGTTTTGCCGGGGCCGTCAGGTTGCCGCCAATCCCAACGGCTATACAGCCGGATTTCAGCCACTGCTCCATGTTGTCCAAATCAACGCCTCCGGTTGGCATGATGTTCACATGCGGCATCGGACCTTTGACAGCTTTGATGTAATCAGGGCCAAAAGCACTGCCCGGGAACAGTTTGAGCACGTCCACTCCGAACTTAAGCGCCTCTTTGATTTCTCCTGGCGTCAACACGCCCGGCATGTAAGGGATGCCGTACAAATTACAAATCCGGGCTGTCTCTGCATCAAAAGAAGGACTAACCACGAATTCAGCGCCTGCCAGAAGGGCAATACGGGCCGTCACGGGGTCCAAGACGGTTCCCGCGCCGATAACGGCTCGTTCTCCGTATTCGGCGGCCAGTTCACGAATGGCCTCATCCGCTCCCGGTGTTGTAAAGGTTACCTCGATATTGATTAGACCTCCCTGGATACAGGCTGCAGACATTTTGACGGCTTCCTTCGCATTTTCAGCACGGATAACGGCCACAACTCCACATTCGGTCAAACTTCCCAGCACCTTCAATTTTTTCATCGGTCCTCTTCTCCTTTAGTTGGTTTCTATAATTTTAGTAAATTAATTTATCAAATTCATTAAACATCTCTTAAAATAGATACTAAACTTATTAAAGTACAGAGTCAACGCTTTTTTGCAACCGATTTCAGAATAAGAGGTCTACTTTCATAAATTTCTTGTTATATTAAATAAAATCCTCAATTTATCACTTTTAAGGTCGCTAGAAACCCATTTACTATTTGCTTTGATCACAAAGTTAACGTTGTACTAAATCGGTTTATGTGATATTTTGAGGGAAAGTAATCTTTAAGGGGGATTAAGCATGTCAAAAACATTGGCGGCCATTACTTTTGGCGAACCGATGGTGATGTTTCGGGCGGAGGAAATCGGAGAGCTGCATGAAGTAACTACCTTTTCCAAATGGGTGGCGGGTGCGGAAAATAATGTGGCGACAGGCCTCTGTCGTCTCGGTCATGCAACCGGTTACGTAACCAAGCTGGGCGAAGACAGCTTCGGACGGTTTATTCTGGAAGCGCAGAAGCTGGAGGGAATCGATACTGCCGGCGTCCTGTTTTCCAAAGAACGTCCAACGGGACTGCTCCTCAAATCACAGGTGTTAACCGGAGATCCCAAAGTCGAATATTACCGCAAAAACTCCGCGGCCTCCACGCTGAGCATTGCCGATTTTGACCCTTCTTATTTTGCTGCTGCAGGCCATCTGCACGTAACAGGAATTTCGGCCGCCCTTTCGCCTTCCATGCTGGAATTTTCGCGCCATGCCATGGATTATATGAAAAAAATAGGCCGGACGATCTCATTTGATCCTAATCTCCGTCCGGTGCTTTGGCAGGATCAGGACACCATGATCCGGACGATTAACGAATTGGCTGCCCATTGCGACTGGTTTTTCCCTGGAATCGGGGAAGCCCGGCTGCTGACCGGCCTGGAATCACCGGAGGAAATCGCGGACTATTATCTGAAGCAGGGAGTTTCTTTCGTCGCCGTTAAGATGGGGCCGAGCGGGGCCTTTTATAAAACGGCAGAAACGGAAGGTTTTGCGCCGGGATATCTAGTAGAGCGGGTTGTGGATACGGTCGGCGCAGGCGATGCTTTTGCCGTAGGCGTCATCAGCGGACTGCTGGAAAATCTGGATGTGCGGTCTGCTGCCATGCGGGGCAATGCGCTGGGAGCGCTGGCTGTGATGTCCCCCGGGGACAGAGAAGGTTTGCCGCGACGCTCCGAACTGGAAACGTTTCTGGCTCATGGCGCTTTGATGAAATAGAGTATGTATTGGCTAATTAAAACGGGAGCACAAACCAGGTTCGATTTCCGGTTGTGCTCCCTTTCTTATGCTGAGAAACGCCTCAAGCCTTCAAAAAGGAAAGCAAACAGCTTTCCTTCCGGCTACACGCCTCTCACCGATGCCCCCTGTTGAAGCGTTGGCGGAAAGCGGTAGGTAATCGGGACAGGCCGATCTTTTTCCTCTATCGCGGATAAAATCACCTTGGCCGCCTGGGCGCCCATCTCCCATGCAGGCTGGCGAATCGTGGTGATGGCGGGATTATAAATCCGGGCAAATTCGGCGTCGTCAATGCCGATCAGCGAAAGGCGCTCGGGAATGCGGATCCCCTGCCGGTTCGCTGCTTTCAGCAGCTCGGCGAGCACGATATCGTTCCCGGCGATCAGGGCCGTCGGCGGCTCCGGCAGCGCCAGCAGCTCCTCCAGCCTGCCGGCAATTTCGCTCGCCGGCGTGCTGATCATCCAGGCTTCCCTCGGCTGCAGCCCCGCTTCCTCCATCGCCTTCCGGAATCCGGCCAACCGCTCCTTGCGCGGCGTAATCCCCTGCTCGCCCAGCGGAAGCGTTACGATGCCGATTTGGGAGTGCCCGCTTCGAACCAGCTCCTCCACCCCCAGCTTCGCCGCCATTTCATTATCAAGCAGCAGGCTTTGAGTGCTTACGCCCTCCACAAGCCGGTCGATTAATACAAACGGCAGCTGCAGTTCATTCAGCCGTTCGTAAGCAGAAGCCTGATGGCCGGTGGGAAAAAGGATCAATCCGTCGACCTGCCTAGCCATAAGCGTCTCGATATGCCGCTGCTCTTTCTCCGGGTTCTCGTCGGAATTGCAGATCAGCACCTGGATTCCGCGGCTTTGAAGCTCGCTTTCAATCGCCTTGACGCATTGAATCGATAGGGAATAATCAATATCTGCCACGACGACGCCGACCAGAAACGTCCGGTTCTGCTTCAGGCTGCGGGCAAGGCCGTTCGGCTGGTACCCGAGTTCCTCGATCACCTCTGCGATTCGTTTCCGGGTCTCCTCGCTCATATACTTATAGCGCCCGTTTAAATATTGGGACACGGTGCTTTTTGATACACCCGCCTCGCGGGCAACATCGTCTATTTTCAGCCTTTTCATTTTCCGGTTCTCTCTTTTCCAACATAAGTTTTCTTCTTACAATAGCATAGCGGAAAGCAGGAGCTTTTTCTACAAAGCGAAAAAACAGCAAAAAAACCAGGGGTTCCCCCGGCTTTTTTGGATCGCTTGGATTCTTTTTTTCGAACCTGTTCTGTTCCTAAACGTTTGTTTCTGTCGGATATGGATCTATCGTCTGGATGGTGCCGTCTTCGTTGTATTTTAGTTCGGCATATTTCACGCTGCGCTTATGGTTAACACCGCCGGACAGGGAGCTGTCGTGGTAAAAAAGATACCATTTGTCTTCGAATTGGACAATCGAATGATGGGTGGTCCAGCCGATGACGGGCGTAAGAATAGTCCCTTTAAAGGTATAAGGCCCCAGCGGATTTTCGCTTACCGCATAGACCAGCTTATGGGTTGTCCCCGTAGAATAAGAGAGATAGTAGAGACCGTTATATTTATGGACCCATGGGCCTTCAAAATATCTCCGGTCCTCGTCGCCTGCCAAAATCGGCTGACCTTCTTCGTCCACAATCGAGATTTCTTGCGGTTCATGCTGGAAGGACAACATATCTTCGCTTAACAACGCTACGCGGGGGCCAAGCGCAGGCTGATCCGGTTTGAGCTCTGGCGCATCCGGCTGGAAGGTTCCGGTCTGCCATTTTTCCAGTTGTCCGCCCCAAAGGCCGCCAAAATAAATATAAGCCTTTTGATTGTCGTCGACGAGCACGGCCGGATCAATGCTGAAGCTTCCCGGAATATAATCGGGTTCGGCGCGGAAAGGCCCCGCGGGCGATTTGGAGGTTGCCACGCCGATCCGGAAAATGCCGTCATGATCGCGAGCCGGGAAAAACAAATAATAAAGGCCGTTTTTATGCGCGGCATCCGGTGCCCACAGCTGCTTGGAGGCCCATGGAATGTCACGCAGGTGAAGTGCTTCCCCATGATCCACTACCGGAGATTCAAAGTTATCCAGTGACAGCACATGATAATCCTCCATGGCATATTGATCGCCATTATCGTTATCCAGACCGTCGTGCTCAAGATCATGGGACGGATAAACATAAATTTTGCCTTCAAAAACGTGGGCGGATGGGTCCGCCGTATAAATATGGGTTACAAGCGGCTGGTTCGGAACAGGAATTTTATTATTCATTTGGAAGCTCCTTTTCAGTTAAATTAGCAAATTAGGATAAATCAACACCTTGCGACACGCCGAACAGCTTGGCTGCCTGCCCGGCCAGCAGGCCGATCGGGCCAAGTCCCGTGATCAGCAGCCGGTCGAACGGCTTGGCCTGACCGCGAAGCAAGGCATGGAAGCCGACGGACAACGGCTCCAGCAGCGCTCCTTCCTCGTAGCTCATCGTGTCGGGCAGCTTGAACAGATAGTCGCTTGGCATTCACGATATACTCCGCCCAGGCCCCGTTGACGGGAGGCATGGCCAGGAAGGAAACGTCCGGGCACAAATTGTAGCGGCCGATTTTTCCATGCTCGTAATAATGAACGTCGGATCCGCAAATACCAATGCAATAAACCTTGATCAGCGCCTCGTTCTCCTTGGGTACCGGGATGCTGACGTCCCGGACGGCTATCGACAGCGGCTAATCCATGATGGCTGCTTTCATCATACCTGTCGTCATAAGCACACACCTCTCCTAAAAATATAGTGCTGAACCTACAGAATTCATTCCTCGCCTTCACGGTAAGCAAAATAATCAAAATCCGCATGTTTTTGGCGCCCGCTTAAATCCTGTACACAGATACCGATAAAAGCGCCTGTAAACCCTTGATCCAACAGGACGCCGCCGCGTTTGGTCTCTACGTGTTCGTCGGACATGACGCTTGCGTCAAGCACGGGTCCAACCGGGTGCCAGCCGGATCCATTCGTCGAGTAGAAAAATTGGGCCTGTTCCTCCTCAAGCTTCAGCTTCAGATAAACATTTGGGATTCCCTCCAGAGAGATTTCTTCGGCCAGAGGTTCATCGTATTGTCCCTGGCCGCTGGTCAGCAGATTTAAGCATTTGCCCAAGGTTTCATCCCGGCTGACCCGCAGGTAATACCAGTTCCGGGCGTTGTAATAATAGACCAGTCCTGCCATCTGCTGATAGGTATACGAATCAAACTCCACGGCCGTTTCCGCTTCTGCGCAAAAAGCCTGCTGCCGTCTGGCGACCAGACTTTGGCCATGAGCAGACGAGAATGACTCCCCGCCCCGGAGGCGCAGAAGGGACCCAAAATAGACTTGGACCGCGCCATCATTACGGCATGATCCAAGCGGGTGCCGCCTTCAGCGGTAAGCAGATAATAATAATCCCCATGCCGGTAAAGATGAGGCGCTTCCGTCAAACCAAGCGGAGTTCCGCTGAAAATTATGTATCGGGCCGGTCAGCTTTTTCTCCCTGAAATCATACTCCTGCATCACAATTCCGCCGAAGTGGTTGCGTCCTTTGCGGTGATCCCACACCATATTGAGCAGCCATTTTCGCCCGTCCTCGTCATGAAAAGCGAAGGGTCAAACCCGCGCAGAATCGGATTTACAATGGTGTTCATCTTAGCCTTCCTCCTAACCATCTAAAAGCCCGTTCCCTGATAGATAGATGCCGAAATAAATCGTATACAAGGCCTGATTGATAGCGCTTGCATTATCTTTTAAAGTTAACCGTTCACTGGCCCTATCAGCTGAAGCCATCTAAATTGTAACCCCAAATCGCCCCTCTCCTCAATACGTAGATTTAAGGCGGGCTTTCAATATTTAACGATTCTGGCTGGAGGAGTGTATGATTTTCCTATCGGTAAAAAAATGAGGCGGCTTTAATTAGGGTGCTCCCCAACTAAAACCGCCTGACTGTTCTACTCTTTATTTTTTGGCTCAGTTTATATATTTGTTTTGCTTTTCTTTCTCCTGGACAAGCTTGGCCGGGGTAACGTCGTTTCCAATCGGGTCAACCACGGAGACGCTCAACAGAGTGGTTTCGATTTGACCGCGAATGAGCTTCAAATAGTCCTGCCGCAAACCGGCTTGTTCAGCTTTTTCTTTATCGGTTAATCCTTCGTTAAGGCTTTTTCTGCTAAGTTCATTGATTCTGGGTAGCATAGGAATCATGTTTCTCCACCTCTTTCTTTAAGATCCTTTTATGCAGCCTTTGACTGATTTTCCGTCTGGTGCATTGAAGGGAAAATATTTTTAAATAATATTTCTTTAATTAAAGATAATTTGTTTTGATGTATTTGTCAACTTTTTAGAAGGGTGCTGTTAACAGCTAACTTAAAACGGCTGCCTCAGGCAGCCGCTGTCATTTGCTTACCGACAAAATGAATCTCTCCAGAGGTCCTGGATCGGTAATGCTCTGATTGCATATATGATTGTCCAGACAAACGTATTGAGCATAGGTCGTGTGATTATCCGGCAAGGCATTGGCAGACTTGGTTTTGACCGAGAAAAAGGCTAGCTCCTGGTGCCCGTTGCAGAACAAGCAGTACTCTTTTTTGTTGATCGGCGTAATCGGCGGGAAAGACTCCAAGCAAGACTCTAATCCGGTAAGATAATGCTGAAAATCATGGGCCGTCTCAAGCGTCGTGATGGGTTCCAGCAGGCCCTTCTGCTCTTCCGTCAGGGAAGAAAAAGCTTCAGCAACGTTTTGCCCGGCACGATATCTTACGGTTTCAAGCACCTTCCGGTCCGCGACCGTTCGCAATGTTTTTTGCAGAAATTCCGATTGTTTTTTAATTACGTTAAACTGATGGTTTCTAATAAATGGTGTGTGCACAGCTTCCAGCCCCTTATTTTTAATAAAAAACCTAAGGTCCAAAGCCTGCTATTAGAAACGATAAAGTTTAGTATGGGCGAAAGAAGTTTGTTCGTCTATCGCTCCCCACGCAAAGTATCGCCCCAGATCAGGCTTTGCATGAGGCTTCCCTAGTAAATGAGCAATTCAGTATTGCCACTGTAAAACCCCTAATAACAGATCATAAGCAAAGTATAGCAGCAAGGAGCGGGCAGGAGCATTGATTTTGGAGGATTAGCTGGGCGAAAAAAAGGGAGCCGTTGGCTCCGTAGTTCAATCATTTTAGTTCCTTCCCATTATTAAAAGCTCCCATAAGTTGATTCGAGATTCGAAGCGCCTCCTCCCGGTTTGAGGCCGGAGCTGAAATCATTCGACCATCATCCGGTTTCCAGGAGCCGCTTCCATCCTTATCTTGTTCAAAAATGCTTATGGTAAACTCGTTAAACCTTTTATTAGCAAACAAATATCCATATTGAAAAATATAAGGACCATGGTTTTCTATATACGGATAAACTATTAACCCGCCCTCGCCAATCGCTTTATAAAAACGAATCGTCAGGTCTCTCTGATCCTCGGGTACAGGGATTTTTTCTCCTTCGATATCCAGGGATCCTTTAAACGTCCGATTCCCGTTCAGTTGGCGATACAGCTTTCCGTTCATCTTTATATTGGTTAATTTCATTCCCTGGTCGCTTTCGCCTAACCTGTAATCTACACCTTGAACATTCACGCTTATCTTTTTGGGGTAAAAGAACACGATAATAGAAATTATCAAACCCATTAAAACTACTAAAATGGATAGGGTTAAAGCTTTTCGCATGGCAAGCTCCTTAAACGTGGTAACCTTCTGTCATCTGTTCAACTTAAAATTCCTTACCTAAATTTAGGCTTTAAATTTTTATTATCAAAAAAATACAATTGGCCTCCTAATACTAAAAACATCAACTTTACTTAAAAATATCCAAATAATTTGGCGGAATTAGCTTTTTGTTAGGCCCCTCTAAATGTTCTGCTCTAATAAACTTCACGTTGTCAGGGAACAGAGGCGAAATTTCATAAAAAAAGCGGTCTTTCCCCACGGCTATATGCGGGCCTACGGTTGGAGTAACCTCTACGGTTACCAAAAAATCAAAACCTCTATATCCATTTATTCGTTCCACCTGGAGGATGTCAACAAAATACGGATAAAGCACTGGCGGGCTTTTTAAATAAGGGGAATAAATGATTGCCAACTCTTCATTCATATGAGGCACCAAAAAAAGCATCAGCATGTCTTGAAACTGCAATTCTCTTGAGTCTGCAGGCTCTTCTCCAAAGCAGGCTTTGGGCTGCATCATAACCGTCAAAATAAAAATACACACAATCCATTTTTTTAACATAACTTGCACCACCTTTAAAGGAATATTCAGACATTATCCTTTGGAAGATGGAGATGGTTTATTCTATAGCAGTAATATAAATTGGCTTGGTGCCCCATTCAACAGTTAAAAAACTTGAAACATACTACTATTTTGCTTAATCCTTATTTTTTCTGTTATCTTAGTCCTTCATTACATAAATAGTCAATATTGTTTAGACAATCCTTGGTATAAACTGTATTCTTGCTTTTGAAATTTAATTTTAAAGGAGAGTTCATCAGAATGATACTAAAAAGACCACCGTGGACTTGTTCCTCGGTGGTCTTCTTCTGTACTTGATCTGTTTCTGATTTGACTAACCGGGCGTTCGTCTTACAAAAAGAATGCCCGAGAAATAATTACCAAAAGGATGAACAATACCAGAATCGCAGCTGTGGAAGTACCCAGTCCTCCGAGGCCGCCGCCGTAACCTCCGCCAACATCATTCATAAATAATTCCTCCTAAAAATCTAAGTTTGCGATACATCACAGTATATGAATAATTTCGAGTTTGGACTAGGCCGTTGGATATTTTTTTAGAATAAGGATTTCGCCCTTAGGAGCCGAAGAACAGAGCGGAGCTACAAATATGGAATTGAAGTCAGACAGGTTTATTACGCAATAGCCTATTTTCACAACTTAATAACGAAGCCTACTAACAAAACCAGCCACCTATTGGGCCACAATGTCTTTTCTTTAATAAAAAAGGCTCTGCCAAAAATTAAAATAGATATTAAACTATCTCCATATGGAAGGTTAATGAATAAGCTATCCTAAGAAAGGATGTGAAACAACATGTCTACATTCATTGACCTTAGAACCTCTCAGAATGCAAGTTTTGCAGGCTCAATAGCCATCCCAATCCTCGTAGTCGATACACCGCAATTATTTGGACAAATAGGTATCGTTACCGCAGGAGTTGGCGCTAATCCACGAGTAAGCCTCTCTGGTACGGTTTCTTTACAGCTGCCATTGGCTTTAGTTGGTATAACCATTACTATTGTTCGGGGTACTGAGCCTACTGATCCACTTGTATATTCTGCAACCTCTACTTTTGATCTGACAGTCCTGGCTCCACAGGTACTCACATTTTCTGCAACTGATTTTGATCCGCCGATCACACCGCAAATAACTTACACGGCATTTGTTAGCTCGAACCTGCTGGGCACAATACGGGTAGGTCCAGAAAACTTTGATGGAATATTGGCAAGCGATTAAATGAAACAAAAAGCCCCCTGTCAGCCGTAGCTGACAGGGGGTTTGCTGCTTCTTCCGAACCTTCCCTGCTATAAGCAGCTCAACAGCTGGGAGATCAAATTAAGAACTGGCCCATTATTATTGGTGTATTTGCTGATTGCAAACTTCGATGGATCGGTTCCCAGCATCTTTAGCATGTACCCGTTCATAAACGCAGTAACATCGCTCATTGGAAGGGATATTCCTTCTCCGAGCCATTAATCATAGTAATTATAAAGATGGCACGATCACCGTCCTGCATATCATCTCCCTCCTTTTTCTATCATAAATAACAAAAAAGGCCGGCGTCCCGGTTGCGAGCCGGGTGCCTGGCCATTTATCCGAACGCCTGGTCATGTACCAGTGCTCGATGGTATATTTACATTTTTCATAAATAAGGTTCCTTGTCATACTGTTTTCACATTAATCCAAAAACCGTTCCCGGCCTTAGCCCATCGAAAGACCAATGGCGGCATTGTCATCGGGAGATCCCAGCCAGAAGCCATACTGTCCAGCTACGGTTCTAAAATTTTTCAGGTCCTCTGGATCCGGCGGACCAGGCGTTACGGATGAGACAGGTCTTCCGACCTTTTCAAAAAATTCCCCCATCCTCACCGTTGAGGCTACCACCACGAATGCTGATTCATTGGATACATTTCTCCAGGAGTGCTTCACATTTCCTAGAACATCCAATATTTCACCGGGCCGAACTTTCGTCCAACCGTCTCCCGTCCAAGCTTCAAGCTCCCCAGAAAGAACATAGAAGGTTTCCCGATCTTCATGGCTATGCATAGGCACAAATACACCCGGACCGAACTCAGCTCTCATCAAGCAATAGCCTTGATCCTCCGATAATTTCGTTAAATGTTGGATACGTGGACCACCAAGTACGGACAAAATTTCCTGCATGCTATTTCCTCCTATTTAGTTATTTATTTTGCGCAAAAGAAAAACCCTTGCAGTACAAGGGTTTCAACGATTTTTCATGCTAAAGCGGGTGATGGGAATCGAACCCACGCCACCAGCTTGGGAAGCTGGAGTTCTACCATTGAACTACACCCGCATGAGTCACGCTTGAATAATGTAGCATATTAACAAGGAAAATTCAAGCCGGGCGAACATGTTTACCTTCAAGCTTGCTCTGTCCCGGCATGGCTTTATACTGTATCTCCCTTTTTATATCAGGTTTTAGGTCTTCTATTATTGGAGGCGATTTGATAGAGTTGTACCCCTTATTCACCTGATCCTCATTCAGACTTCATGTAGTATTTAAAGGCGTTAAATATGATTAGCAATAATTCACAAAACACCTTCCATACTACGAACAATACAATGAACAGTACCAGTCCCGCAAAAAATCCCAATTCTGAGTTGTTTACTTGAACTATAGTATCCAAATCTTGTTCAATCTTAACTGACTTTGCATTAGTATGTATTGAGGAGAAATACCTCCCGATTCTTCCTGTTTTTAAAAAAATTCCTCTCCCAAGGAGTTACTTTCCTTACGTATTCGGTTCCCGGCTATCCATTCCCTTCCTCTTTATCAATCAATTTCCTTTGTTTAATTCTCTTATGTCTCCCCCCTGATTCCCCCTCCCCCTCAGCAAAAAAAAGGCCGCAGCTCTCCATTGAGAACAACGACCTCCAAGTATAGGGCCGAAACGGAAACCGCCACAAACGCAATCAACATGTGCATACCTGTTCAGCAGAAATTTTAAAATCCCATCATCTCGGCATATTAAACAACAGCTTGCGAATCACCGGCCAGTCGGGCGGATGAATCGTTTTAGGCAGCCGGTTCAACTCGAAAAATCGAACCTCCTGCACCTCCTCGTCCCCGCCGTTTATCTCGCCGTCATATTCGGTGCACAAATAAGAGGCAACTGCCAAAAACACTTCGTCTCCGTTTGGATAAAAGAAGTGAAAATCTTTTCCCGCATAAAGGTCCAGCAGCTTCAGCCTTCCTGCACGCAGGCCGGTTTCCTCCAGCAGCTCCCTGCGGGCCGTATCTTCATAACTTTCCCCCGGCTCCATGGAGCCGCCCGGCAGTCCCCAAAGACCGTTGTCGGTTCTTCGCTGCAGCAGCAGTCTGTCATCGGCATCCAGCAGCACAACACACGATCCGTTCATAATCAAAGGCCTTGTCCCGACGAGAGTTCTCAAATCCAGCATGTATCCCATCCCTCTAAAGCCTCCATTTCTCGCATTGCGAATAAAGTCCCCATTTAATATATTCGCCAAAGCTGAAAACGGAGAGGGGCAACCGTGGAAGCTTTCTATTTTCTTAACAGGGGAAGCTCAAATCAACTCTTTCTAACGCCATGTTATGTTGTCCTTCAAGCCCTCAGCTCTAAAAATCTCCGGATTACCGGCCCGTCCGCCGGATTGATCTCTTCATCAGCAGGCAGCTCCTCCAGGCCGAAAAAACGCAGCTCCGAAACTTCCTCCCTGTCGGCCATCAGCCGCCCCTCATAGGCTTCGCAGATATATGCGGCTATCACATTATAAACCTCATCCCCATTAGGGTACCGGTAATAAAACACTTTTCCGGAGAACAGCTCCATGAAACACAGCCCCCCCTGCCACAAGCCCCGTTTCCTCCATCAGCTCTCTGGCTGCGGCTTCCTCAAAGGTTTCACCCGGTTCCATGGAACCGCCTGGCTTCCTCCATTCTCTTATTTGGAAAATAAGTTTACATCCGGCGCGTATCCCCGGAATCTATATTTATTGCTCCGCTTGTCCCGTGACCGTCCCGAGCGGACGGAGAGCCTTCAAATCAGGCACAGGAAGCCCTTGCTTCCGCAGCTCCTGATGGATCCAATTCCGATGGTAGGCGTACACGATTTGGGCTTGCTCCTGGACCGGCTGCGCAATGCCGCTCCCTGCTCCCTGTTCTTCCCGCAAGCGCTCCATAATCACCAAATGCTCGTAAATCTGCCGGTAGGAAAAAATCACCTCTCCTTTTTCCCGGGTCTGCAGGGAGGTTTGCTTGCGCGGATGGATTTCGTTGTTCCACTGCTCAAACGCCTGCTCCAGGTTGATCAGCTCCGCCCGCAGCATTGGGAGATCGGCCGCTTCTTCCCTTTCTGCCAGCTTTTTGAATTCACGGCTGAGCCTTTCCGCAAAGGCTACCCGTTTCTCCTCCAGCCTCTCTTCCAGCCGGGGAGGAAAAATCAAATAATTGACGGCCACCGCTACGGCGATGCCTACCAACGTATCGATGATGCGGTGAAATCCGTAGGCCCAAGAGCTGGCTCCGCTGCCCAGATTCAGCATGACGGCCAGAAAAACGATACATCCGATCGAAACGGATTTGTTCCAGCCCAGCAAGTTGCAAACATAAATGACGATAACCACACCCAAGGCACATAAAAGAACATTCCCCGGATCGACGAACGCAAAACAAGCGCCAATCAGTGCCCCGACCAGCGTGCCCATCGTCCGGTGCCTTCCGGCCGCGAAAGAATTTGTAATCGTGTTTTCCATAGAAATGATGGTTGCGATTGCCGCATAAAACGGCGAATTCAGTTTAAAGATGACCGCGATGACCAGGCAAATGCATATGGCAATGCCCGTTTTGATGTTCCGCAGTCCGATTCCCCAGCTCATTCGTAAATTAGCCTTCTTTCCGTACATAAGTTGTAGATTGTAAAAAAACAATTCAGAAACCATTATACAGGATTAAGGCCCAAACCAAAAAAATCACCGCCGAACCCCCGTCCGGCGATGATTTCAATAAGAAAAACGTGTTTCATGTAAAGGCTGACTCTAACAACAATCAAATTGTCGCAGGTCCAATGAATAAATCCTTCTGATTCCTCGAAGTTTCCGGCCTCTTTCTCCCCAATTCCAAACGGAAACCTCGGAAGTTCAGGCGGCGTTTCATCCACGGACCCGGCCTATTGCGGCAACGTTGGCTGACTGGAGACCAGACCCATCCGCTCCATTCAGCTTATGCTCACCGCCCAAGCTTACAATGCAATCACGTAAGTTGCGATAGAATGCGGCTCCAGCGTTTCTTGGGCGGAAGACGTTCCTTCCCAGCCCAGCGTAAAGCTGTGCGGAGCGTCGGTTTCGTTTTGCACGACCACGGCAATTGTTCCATCCGGATTGCGGAAAGCGGTGGACAGCAGCTCGCCCCCGGCTGCATTCAGCCCGATGCGGACTGCGCCCGGTTTGATAAATTTGCTGAAGTGCCCAATGTAATAATAAGAGCTGTTGTAGTGCAATTCGTCCGTTGTCGTATCCGCGATGATCGGAGCGTCGCACAAATTGCCGACATGGTTTGGACCTCCGGTTTCGTCCAGAACGATGTTCCAGTCCAGGTAGCCTTCGGTCCAGTTGTTCAGGTCGCCGATCATGTTCCGGCCGTAACGTTCGCCCGTTTTCCAAGAACCCAAATGAACCCCTTGCTCCTGGCAGCCTTCCGTAAACAGCAGGTGTTTGTCCGGAAACAATTCATGGACCTTCCCTACATTTTCGAACTCTTCGCTCACATACCAGTGGAAGCCGGTACCCCAGACATATTTGGCCGCTTCAGGATCGTTATAAACCGTGCTTGCACGGTCAACGATAATATCGCGGTTATGGTCCCAGATCAGAAGATTAACATCGGCCAAACCTTCGCGGTGCATCGTTGGACCGAGATAATCCCTGACGAAATCTCTTTCTTCCTCCGCGCTGTAAATGCAGGAATCCCACGTTTGAACGGCGTCCGGCTCGTTTTGCACTGTAATGCCCCAAATATCTACGCCGGCTTTGCGGTACTCTTTAATAAACTTTGTATAATAAAGCGCCCAAGCGTCGCGGAATTCAGGCTTCAGTTTGCCGCCGCGGTTCATTTCGCCGTTCGTCTTCATCCAGGCCGGAGGGCTCCACGGGGAAGCCAGCAGCTTCAGCTCGCTGCCTTTTGCGGCAACTGCGTCCTTCACGAGCGGAATAATATGTTCAAAGTCATGGGAAATATCAAACGTTTTAAGCTCCGCATCATGGTCTTCTACGTACGTGTAGTTGCCGAGCGCAAAATCGCAGCTGTGAATATGCACGCGGCCGATCGAATAACCAAGGCCGTCCTTCGGATCAAAATAAGCGCGGATCGCTTCCGCTCTTTTCTCAGGGCTCATCCGGGACAACGTATAAGCAGCCGCTTCCGTAAAAGCGCCCCCGAACCCGATAATCTCCTGGTAATTCTGCTCCGGATTCACCTTAAGGTCGGCACTGCCGGAAGTATTGCTGAACGTTACTTCTCCTTTAGACGTAAGACGATCTCCCGTAGACTGGCTTGTCACAAACTTTTCTATTTTCGCCATGGCTCTCATTCTCCATTCCTTGATCATTCTGAAATCGATTTCATTGTACCTCATCTCCTTCGAATAATAAACAGAATTTTCGAAATCGATTTCATTTCCTTAAAATCCTCCACCTGATTCTTTAAAAAACAAAACCCGGCAGGCTAACCCCACCGGGCACACTTTTATAATCCACCATTTTGATTCACGCAATTTCGCTGCTTGCGCGGCTGGGAACCCCATTAGAGCAGCTTCCCTTCATTCCCTTCAGGTTCGTCTATTCCAGCGCAGCCCGCAGATCCTCGATCAGATCCTCGCCATCTTCGATGCCGACGGAGATGCGCACCAGACCTTCCGTAATGCCAAGTTCTGCACGCCGCTCGGCAGGAATCGAGGCATGGGTCATCCGCGCCGGAACCGAAATCAGGCTTTCCACCGCGCCAAGGCTTTCGGCCAGCGTAAAATAATGAATTTTCTTCAGCAGCTCATCCGCTTTTTCCGCGCTGCCGACATCAAAGGAGATCATGCCTCCATAACCGCCCGCTTGACGACCTGCCAGCTCATGCTGCGGATGGGAGGCGAGACCCGGGTAAAAGACCTTGGATACGGCCGGATGCCCATCCAAAAAGGCCGCAATGGCACGGGCATTCCGCTCCGTGGCTTCCATCCGCACCCCGAGCGTTTTCATGCCGCGAAGAAGCAGCCAGGAATCCTGCGGCCCAAGGACTGCTCCGATCGAATTCTGCAGAAAATGCAGCTCATCGGCCAGCTTCTCGCTGTTCACAACGGCCAAACCCGCAACTACGTCGCTGTGCCCGCCGATATATTTCGTGGCAGAGTGCACCACGATATCCGCTCCAAGGGCAAGGGGATTTTGCCAATAAGGCGTGCTGAAGGTATTGTCCACGATCAGCAGCAGCTCATGTTTCCTGGCAAAAGCCGAAACGGCAGCCAAATCCGTTACCTTCAGCAGCGGATTGGTGGGCGTCTCGATATATAAAGCTTTTGTGTTTGGACGAACCGCCTGTTCCAGAAGCTCCAGTTTGGTCGTGTCCACAAACGTGCTTTCGATGCCCGTTCGGTTCAGCACTTTGGTGACGATCCGAAAGGTTCCCCCGTACACATCGTCGGTTAGCAGGACATGGTCCCCCTGCTTCAGCAAAGAAAACACGGCATGAATCGCCGCCATCCCGGAAGCAAATGCAAATCCGCGAACCCCGCTCTCCAAATCCTTGATCAGTTCCTCCAATGCAAACCGGGTCGGATTGCCCGTACGCGAATATTCGTAGCCTTTATGCACTCCGATCGATTGCTGCTTATAAGTGCTGACTTGATAAATCGGCGTATTCACCGCTCCGGTATGCTCGTCGCCCGGAATACCGCCGTGGATCAGTTTCGTTTTTTTACGCATCGGTTACAAGCCTCCCTCATAGATTTTTTTGCTTAAATATCGTTCGCTGCTATCCGGAAAAACGGTCACGATGATTGCGCCGTCCGGCGCTTGATCAGCTTCCAGCAAAGCGGCTTGCAAGGCCGCGCCCGAAGAGCTGCCTACCAGCAGCCCTTCTCGCCGGGCCAGCTCTTTCACGCGGTTAAAGGCATCTTCGTCCCGGATCGTATGGATCGCGTCGAAGTAGCTCCGATCCATAAAATCCGGCACCATTTCCATGCCGATGCCCTCCGTCTTGTGCGGGCCGGACGGCCCGCCGTTCAGAATGGAGCCCTCCGGCTCCACGATGACGGTTTTGATGGAGGGTTTCCGTTCCTTCAAATATCGTGAAGTCCCCATAAAAGTCCCCCCGGAACCCGCCCCGGCCGCAAAGATATCGATCCGGCCATCCAGATCGTCCCAAATTTCCGGCCCCATGCTTTCATAATAAGCCTTTGGATTATTGGGGTTGGAGAACTGGCCCGGGCAATAAGCGCCTTCCGTGGTCTCCGTCAGCTCGCGCGCTTTTTCGATCGCGCCCTTCATGCCTAAGGCTGTAGGCGTATGCACGATGGTGGCGCCAAGCGCCTTCATCAGCTCCTGCTTTTCCTGGCTGAACTTCTCAGGGACCGTAAAAACAACCGCTATCCCGTAATGAAGGGCAGCCATGGCCAGCCCGATCCCCGCATTGCCGGCGGTAGCTTCAATCAGCGTCCCCCCGGGTTTCAGTTTGCCCGTATTCAGCGCCTCTTCCACCAAATATTTGCCGACGCGGTCCTTCACGCTTCCGCCCGGGTTCATGAACTCCAATTTGGCGAACAAACGAATGCCCCGCGGCAGCGGATAACCGTGAATTTCGACCAAGGGCGTTTGGCCGATCAATGCCAATGCATTCCGGTAAATACGCATTATATATTTTCTCCTTTAGAACTTTCTTTTTCTGCCTTGTGCCAGCATAATGCCTTCGATTCCCCGATAGTTTACTCCCTTTAACTTTCCCCCAATTTTCCTGAAAGAACCAAAGAAATTCAAAAATCTTCCTCTTCCTGTTATGGCAGGCGGGCTGGAATTATGAGATGATAGACCTATATACATAGCGATGAAAAGAAGGAGGAATGCCGCGTCATGAATCCCTTATTCCAACGTACCCAGTACGTGATCCGCAAAAAGATATTTTCCCTGTTGGGGACCAAATACCATATTTATGATGAAGCCGGACAGCTTGCGCTTTATTCGGAAATGAAAGCTTTTAAGCTGAAAGAAGACATCCGGCTCTACCGGGACGAGTCCATGTCCGAGGAGCTGCTCTGGATTAAAGCACGGAGTGTCATTGATTTCTCAGCTACTTTCGACGTAACCGACTCTGTCACGGGCGAGGAAGTCGGCGCCCTGCGCAGACGGGGTTTCAAATCCATTCTCAAAGATGAATGGGTGATTCTCGGACAAGGCGACCAGGAGATCGGCAGGATCAAGGAAGCCAATTCCTTCCTGGCTCTGCTGCGCCGGTTCATACATATTATTCCCCAAAGTTATTATGTTGAAATGAATGGACGGAAAATGCACGCCTTTACGCAAAATATCAATCCGCTTGTCACCAAGGTCAACTGCGATTTTTCGGAGCTGAGGCAGCAGCCTTTTGACCCGAGGCTTGGCCTTGCAGCCGGCATTTTGCTCTGTTCAATAGAAGGAAAGCAGGATTAACCTTACCTTAATCGTTAAAATCAGAGGCTGTAAGTCCGGCTTTGCAGCATGAAGTTCAACTCTTTTCTATTAAAAAAGACGGCAGCCCCTGCGGACACCATAAGGTGACCGGGCTGCCGCCGTTTTTTCAAGCTTTTCCTAACGAAGCTTCCTATCCCTTTAACGCAAGCTGCCGCGAATAAAAGAAAGCTCCGGAAGTAGTCCCGCCAGCTGGTCCTGAACCAGCAGCAGCTGCTCCAGCAAACGGGCTTTCTCCGTTTCCGCCTCCCTTTCGTCGTCCACTGCCCGCTTCTCAATAAGACTTAAATCCAGCTCGGCCGCAAACGGCAGCTCATGAACAAGCATCGAAACTTCCCCGATGACCTGCTGTTTTAAGTCGCGGGAAGCCGGAGTCCTCATATGGGTTTTTAAATATCCCCAATGAATACGCAAAAATTCCGGATAAGCCGCCAATAAACGGTAGTCTTCAGGAATTCCGACGCTGGAATAGCTTTCAGCCATTTCGTTCAGCAGCAATCTGGAATTTAAAGCGTTTTCAATTATGCTTGCTTCTGAAACCGCCTTGGGTCCGCGTCCTGGTAATCCATCAGCCGCTTTAGAGCTGCTTGCCTCCTTTTGAGGGGGTTGATTACAAGGCGGCTCCTGCCTCTGCCTACTTCCGCCCCTCTCCTTTTTCCCGCGGACGGCCCGGCCGCTTAATCCTTCCACCCACAAACTGACCATAATTAGGAGCTTTGGAGCTGCCTCATGACTCGTATTCACGAGGTTTCTTAGATGCTCAAAGGATCCCGGGCTGTATAAACTGCGCCAGTGGATCGACAGGGGCGCTGCCTCCAGCCGGTGGTTCCGGAGCAGCTCCGCCGCCCGATCGGCTTCCTCCGACGCCATGTTCATCCGGACGGCCGACCAAGCTTCCTCCGCCAAGCCGAAGGATTCAAGCACCTGAAAAAACCGGGGAACACGCGGCACGCCCAGCACGGTAACAATATCGCCGCAGAGCTCCTCGGACAGAGAACCCAAGCCATGGTCCGTATGACCGGAAACCGCCCTATTGTCCAGCATAATTCTCCTCCTTATGGATGTACTCAAGCATGATTTAACGCTAATTTATGTATATATGAATTAGGAGCAAAAAGACCGATTCTTCCCCATTCTCCCCGGAAAAAAAGAAAAGACAAGAATTCGATTCTTGTCTTCAAAATGAAATGCCTCTTCCTGTTTCTTCCTGCTAAATAAACAGAAACGGAATCAGGAACAAAAGCGCAATGGCGGCCCAATCCAAACCAAAACCGGCTCCGTAACCATAACCACCATATGGGGCACCATAGGCTCCTCCATACGGTGCGCCGTATGCGCCGCCATATGGAGCGCCGTAGGGACCGTAAGCCGAAACTTTCCCTTTTGCCGGGGATTTAAGCTTGCTTTTCTGCTGGGCCTGCTGGAGCTGTTTTTTGGCTTTCTGAGGATTTGTCGACATGACTTCGGCACCCCTGACGGCACCGTTAAACTCAATGCCTTTATCCGTCACATTGCTGATAACTCCATGGACCTGGGTTCCGTCGTGAAGAACAGCACAAACATGCTGGCCAATATACGGCTTGCAGCCTTCGTGGGAGAGCGGCTGAATCAGTTGCACGGACTTTCCTCCTTTAGATTTTGATTCACAACAGTATATTCCGTTCTTCCGATTTCGTTAAACGAAGTCCTCATTGTCCGCCAGCAATGCCACTCACCATAATCGATTAGCGAAAGGGGCTCTCGTCCATGAATTATTCCGATATTATAGCGTTAACTGGTGAAGGGGCAGCTCATCCGGGAGGTTTCGAAGGCACGGTTAAACTTCTGGAAAACATTCAAATCCCGCATGGGGCCAGCCTGCTGGAGGTGGGCTGCGGCACGGGCCGGACCGCCTGTTACCTCGCCCGTCTGGGATGCCGGGTGACCGCACTGGACCGGAATCCGCGCATGCTGGCCAAAGCCCGGGCCCGCGCCAGGGTTGAGGGCGTCGAGGTGCAGTTTATGGAAGGGGATCTTCTTCAGATGCCTTTCAAGGAGGGCGTTTTTGATTTTGTTTTTGCGGAATCGGTCACGATTTTTGTCGATCCGAACGCAGCACTAGCCGAATATGCGAGGGTGCTTGCGCCAGGGGGGAAATTATTCGACCGGGAGCTTTTTGCAACCCGGCCCAACAAGCAGCTGGAGGAGCGGATGACGGATTTATACGGCATCCATTCACTTCCGACGATTGGGGATTGGGTGCAGAGGCTGCAATCCGTCCCCTTTCTGAATCCACTGGTTTGGGCAGGGGAAGGCCACTCCCAGCAGCTGTTCGGCGCGCAATCCTCCGCATGGTTCGACCCGTATCAGATCCTAGACGTCAACCAGCTGACCGATCCGCAGGTGGTTGAATTTTTTGAGCGGAACCAGGCTTTTATCCGGGATTACGGGCAGGAGTTGGGATACGCGGTATTGGTGGGAAGCCGGTAACGGGAAGAATTGGGGTTTCTTCACAAAAGCAAAAAGGAGCAGGTCCGCCCTTCCGGCGTCCTGCTCCTTTTTGTGCTGCCACTGTAGCTGCAATCGCATTTGCAGCCGCTTCTGTGGCATGAACCCAACCCTACTTCCGAATCCTCCGTCTGCTAACCTTTTCTTATTTTCTGTCTGATTGGAGTCTTCTCTCTATATTTTTTTCTCTATTTGTCTCTTTAATAAAAAGCCTACAACTTTATGACGCCATCCGGCTGCCATTTGTTGCGCACCAATTCATTTAAATAAGGAAGCAGCAGCGGCTGCAGCTCCTCGCGGCGCAGTCCGATTTCAAGAACGGCCTGCATGTAGCCGAATTTATCGCCGATGTCGTAGCGGTCTCCTTCCAGCTCCAGCGCAAGCATCGTCTCTTTCCGGTTCAGCTCATGCAGGGCATCCGTCAACTGGTATTCGCCGCCCGCCCCTAATTTCAACTCGGACAATTGGGCGAAGATTTCCGGACTCAGCACATATCGCCCGACAATAGCCAGGTTGGATGGGGCCGATTCGGGCTGAGGTTTCTCGACCAGCCCGCGGATTTCATAAACGCCGTTCCGGTATGCGCCCGGGTTGATGATGCCGTATTTGTGTGTCTCCTCCCGCGGCACCTGTTTCACGCCGATCACCTGGCGGCCAGTCTGCTCGTAGACGTCCATCATCTGCCGCAGCGCCGGATGGCGGGATTCAATGATGTCATCCCCGAGCAGCACCGCAAACGGCTCGTTGCCGATAAATTGCTGCGCGCATAAGATGGCGTGACCTAGTCCAAGCGGCTCCTTCTGCCGGATAAAATGGATGCCCGGCACGCCGCTGATGCTTTCGATTTCCTCCAGCATGCGCAGCTTGCCTTTTTCCCGCAAGAGCTGCTCCAGCTCGATATTTCTATCAAAATGGTCTTCGATCGACTTTTTGTTCCGGCCCGTGACGATTATAAGGCTCTCAATGCCGGAGTGAAGGGCTTCTTCCACAATGTATTGGATGGCCGGCTTATCGACGATCGGCAGCATCTCCTTGGGCTGCGCTTTGGTTGCCGGCAGGAAGCGGGTGCCAAGCCCCGCCGCCGGGATGACCGCTTTTCTGACTTTCATCGATTTCCCCTCCTGTTCCTGAGATTTCCAAACTGTTTCTGCGCACAAGCTGCCGATTTACGGTTTCTGCAGTAATACCGGCGGATCGTCTCTTTCAGCTTTAACCTTCTCAAGTCCCCTGGCCTCCCGGACAATGTAGAGCGGTCTGCCTTTGGTTTCGTCATAAATGCGGCCGACGTATTCGCCAAGAACGCCGAGCATGATGAGAATAAAGCCGTTAAAGATCAGCATTAGGCTGATCATGGAGGCCCAGCCTTTGGCCGTGGAGTGTGTAAAAATCGCGCAGTAAACCACGTACAGCAAATAGAGAAAACCGGTTGCGGACAAAACCCCGCCGGCATAACCGGCGATCTTGAGCGGCTTCGTTGAAAAAGAGGTGATGCCGTCCAGCGAAAGCTTAAGCATCCGCTTCAGCGGATATTTCGTTTCACCGGCCAGCCGTTCGTCCCGTTCGAATTCCACAGCAATCTGGCGAAAGCCGACCCAGCTCACAAGTCCGCGTACGAACCGATTATTTTCCGGCATTTTTTTCAGCTCATTGACCACTTTGCGGTCCATCAGCCTAAAGTCGCCGGTGTCTACAGGAATGGGCGTATCCGAAGCGGCACGAAGCAAACGGTAAAATACGCCGGCCGAAATCTTTTTAAACCAAGTCTCCCCCTTACGTTTGATCCGCTGGGCGTATACGACCTCGTAACCTTCCTTCCAGCGGGCGATCATCGAATGAATCAGCTCCGGCGGATCCTGCAAATCCGCATCGATAATGACCACGGCGTCCCCGGAAGCGTAATCCATGCCTGCCGTAATGGCAATCTGGTGCCCGAAATTGCGTGAAAAATCCAGCAGCTTGACCGTATCGTCAAATTGGCTGTAATCTTTGATGATTTCCGCGCTGCGGTCCCTGCTGCCATCGTTGACGAAAATCAGCTCATAGCTTTCTCCGGCTGCGCTCATCACTTTTTTTATTCGCCGGTAGGTTTCCGCAATGACCTCTTCTTCGTTATACATCGGAATGATGACCGAATACCGGGGTTGTCCTGAAATCCATGCTGTCATGCTGTTCACCCCCCTTGCTCCGGCGTAAGTTCATATAAGGTGCCCTGGAAGCCAAAACCTCTGTCAAAACCACTGTCCGCATTTGGAGTCGTTGTTCCCTGCCACTCGCTGGACGGAACCTCCGTGCCGTGGTCCTGAATCCACTGGGTTAAAGTGCTGTTCCCTCCCCGCCCGCCGGACAGGTAGATAAATTTCAATTGTCCGGAATTGATCAGCCCCTGCAGCCGGTCTACGCTGAGCACGGGATCCGAGCCGCTGAAGCCGCCAAGGCTGATCACCGTTTCGCCTTTTTCGATAATGTAAGGGGCCAGCGTCGTATAATCGGTTGCCGCAAACAGGTATTTTTCACCCGTGTTGTTGGCTTTCAAATATTGATATAAACCTTCATCCAAGCTAAGGTTTTCCCCGGCGCCGGAAACGCCCCGGCCGGTACCGCCAAAAAAGGAGGTCGCCTGGCCAATGGTTCTGCCGGCTCCGAAATTCCCGCTATTCTTGGCTGCACCCTGGGCATTTCCGTTCGAAGCCGCTGATTTGCTTGCGGATCCTGAACCGCCTCCATCCGTTCCGGCAAAATCACGGGCCGTTCGGTTTCCGCTCCTTCCGTCCGCACTGTTACGGTTACCCCAATCAGCTCCCGAAAAATCCAGGGCTAAGGAACCGCCGCCGAAGCCGCCACCAAACCCGCCGATTGAGCTTGGTCCGGCCGCAGGCGTCATGCTGCTTTGACCGTAAATAATGGGCGTCAACGCCCAATACATCGGGCCGATCAGCAAAATCAGGAAGCCGGTGACGGCCGCGGTTTTTCCTAGCGAAGGCTTGAAAATGGCGGCTGCCAGCCAAGCCGCTGCCAGCACGCCGGTAACGATGATGGCGATGGACCAGCCTTGGCCGATCACCGAATCATACGGATGAACGATATACCAGGAAAACCCTGCGGTAAGAAGCACGCCGGCAGGCAAGAGCCAAGCTCTCCAGCCGTCCCGTTCCCGCCATGCGCGGGTCATTTCCGTCCAGCCTGCTCCGGTCAGCGCCGCAATCGGCGGCGCCATCATGATCAAATAATACTGGTGGAAAAATCCGGCCATGCTGAAGAATCCCATAACCGGGACGAGCCAGGCCAGCCAGAATAATACCTCTTTATGTTTCCAGCTCATGGAACGTAGTCTGAAGCCGGCGGACAGCGCTAGAATCCCAAACAGAACAAACGGCAGCATCCAGCTGGCCTGACCGGACAAGTCGGACTGGAACAAGCGCAGCGGCCCTTTGGTGCCGGTACCAAACATGCCTCCGCCCCCGCCAAAATTCATGGTGGGTCTTTCCCCGGCAAATCCGGGATTGCCGATCAAGCCGCTCCTATCCTCGAAGGAACGTCCGCCGCCCGAACGGCTGCCGGTTCTGCCTTCACTTGTCCCCGCATTTGCTCCGGTGTTGGAGCCTGTGTTGGCTCCTCCGTTATTTCCGAAGCTGACCGCTCCGTTTGGCGGAGTTCCCTGTCCTTCTCCGCCTGCAAACCCTTGTCCGTTTCCTTGACCGGCTTCGGCACCTTCGAAGCCGCCGCTGCTGCTGCCGAAGCCGATCAGGCCTTCCCTGCCTCCACGGCTTCCGTTACCGCCGGGATTCCGGTCGCCTGTCAGACGAGACACCCCGTTATAACCAAAAGCGAGGTTCAGCACCGAGTTGGTCTGGCTGCTGCCGATATAAGGCCGCTGATCTGCCGGCGTCGAATCCACAATCACCGCCCAAGACAACGAAATCACGGCGCAGACCAGCGTAGAAGCGGCGAGGGTCGTCAGTTTTTTCTTCCAGCTGCCTTTACCGGCAATAATATAGAAGAAATAAAAGGCCGGAAGAACCATATAGGCTTCAAGCATTTTGATGTTAAAGCCGACGCCGATCAGGCCAAAACCGACGATGACGGCCCCCATTTTCCCCTGCTTAACGCCTTTAAAAAGAAACCAGACCGCAAGCAGCAGCGCAAACACGAGCATGCTGTCGATGTTATTGGTTCTGCTGACCGCCACCGCAACCGGCGTACAGGCCATAACCAATGCGCCGATCCGGGCTGCGCCCGTTCCGAAGTTTGGTTTTGCAAGCAAATAAATGAGCAAAACTGACCCCACGCCGGCAAGGGCCTGAGGCAAAATGACGCTCCAGCCGTGCAGACCGAATATGAAAGCAAAAATCGTCTGGATCATAAAGGTCAGAGGCGGTTTATCCACCGTCACAAAACCGCCGCTGTCGAGCGTTCCGTAGAAGAAGTTGTGGAAATTTTTCATCATGCTCGCTACCGCTGTCGTATAATACGTATTGACGTATTTGTCTGTCCAAATCAGGTACATGTTCAAAAAGGCCGCGAGCAGCATGCTGCCGATCAAATAATAATCCGCGCCTTTTTTGAACTTCTGTTTACCGATGGTTGTCTCCATGTTTATGCCCACTTCCTTATGCAAATGAATGATGCAGGCCGGTAGTTGTGTAGTTGTTTGCGTCCCCAGCCGTTCTGTTTTTTCATTGTGCCTGTTCTTCCTGAGGTTTATATGAAGAGAAGCTGAAAGTTAGCTGAAAGAAATTAAACTGAAAATTTTCATCATAAATGACGTGTTCTTCAGCAAATCTTCAGTTTGGACTCAGGCTGGACTCAGTGTCAGGCGGCATAATGGAAGAAGCATACTCATTCCAATAGAACGATATTTAAAATTAGAAACGATATTTAAAAATTAGAGAAGAAATTAAAGTTAAGGGTGACCGACATGGAACAAGAGATCAAAATCCTGCTCGTGGATGACGAGCCGCATATTTTGCAGTTTCTGGAGTTGGGCCTAGCGAATGAAGGATACGAGGTAGCCACAGCCCCGGATGGAATGGCGGCCATAGCCGCCGCTGAAAAATTTTCTCCCCACATTGTTATTCTCGATGTCATGATGCCGGGCCTTGACGGGTTTGAGGTATGCCGGATGCTGAAGAAAAACGGCAGCCAGGCGGCCGTTATCATGCTGACCGCTAAGGATGAGGTTCAGGACAAAGTGAAAGGCCTCAAGCTGGGAGCGGATGATTATGTAGTTAAACCTTTCAGCTTCGAAGAGCTGCTGGCCCGCATTCAGGCCCGTCTCCGCAACCAGTTTCCGAGCCTGTTCGGCGAAGTGGCGATCGGTCCTTTCCGGATTGACGACAGGCGGAAGGAAATCGTCTTTGAAGGAAAGGTGCTGGAGCTGTCGCCTACCGAACATCAGCTGCTCCGGTATCTGGTGCTGAACCACGGCATCGTCCTCAGCAAAACGCTGATTTTGGACAAGGTTTGGGGATATGACTTCGGCGGGGAAGAAAATATCGTTGAGGTATACATCCGTTCGCTCAGGGACAAGCTTGGCGACAAGGAGCATCGCCTCATCCGCACGCTGCGCGGCGCGGGATACCGGGTTGATCTGTCATGACTGTTATAAGGCTTCCGCATTGGAAATGGCTGAAGCGGATCATTTCGCCAAAATCGCTGAGAGCGCAGCTGCTGGCAAGATCCTTGTTTATCCTGGCGATGCTTCTCCTGCTTATCGGCTGCGTCCAATATTTCGTGATGAAAAACTTCCTGTACAACAGCCGCGCGGAAACGATGGAGAACCAGCTGCGCTCCATGCCCGTAGAGCTTCTGGTCAAACGGGAACAGCTGAACCAGCAGGGCCAGCAGAACACCGGCCGCGGCTACCGCCCTATTTTATTTACGCCTCCCGATACGTCCCTTGGCTATATCCAGGACGACGGCAGTTATGTCAGTTTGACGCAATCGACCGAAACGGGGTATCCCGTATTATCCGCTTCGGAATACAGCAGTATTCTTAAGGATTGGAACGCCCATAAAAAGATCAAATACCGGATTGTCCGGGATAGCCAGGGAAACGACCAGCTGATTGTTTTCCGTCCATCCGACAGTCCCGTTAATCCTGTCAGGCAAGGTTTCGGCTCCCCGAACGCACCGGGCGGCGCCTACGGAGAACGGATCACCGGACTTGTCCAAATGGGCACGGAAACCGCTCCTCTGGTTAATGTGGCCATGCGCCAGCTGCTGATCTTTATCGTCCTGTCCGTGCTGGCCATGGCTGGCGGCCTCTTGCTTTATATGCCGGTCATTCGCCGCACGCTTGTCCCGCTCAACCAGATCATTCGGGCCGTGGCCGCAACCGATGCGGGCAACCTGAAGCAGCGTGTGCCCGAACGGCTCGGACAGGAAGAAATCGACCGGCTTTCTTCTTCCTTTAACGGCATGCTGGAACGCCTGGAGTTATCGTTTGAAGCGGAGCGCGAAGCCAAGGAGCAGATGCGCCGCTTTACCGCAGACGCTTCCCACGAGCTGCGCACGCCGCTCACCTCCATTCACGGTTTCCTGGAGGTGCTGCTACGCAGCCACGGCATCAAACCGGAACAGCTGAAATCGGCGCTGAACAGCATGCATGGGGAATCGATCCGGATGAAGAAGCTGATCGAAGATCTGCTGATGCTGGCCAAACTGGACCGGGCTCCTGAACTGACGTTGACCCGGACCCGTCTGGATGAGCTGATTGTGGAAATGGAGCCCCACCTTCGGATGCTGTCCGGTGAAAGGAGCGTTTCCTTTGACCTGACCGCCGGTGTCCAGGGCTATTACGATAAGGACAAATTAAAGCAGGTCGTGCTGAATCTGTTCCAAAATGCCGTCCAGCATACCGATCCGGCAGCCGGTGCGATTCATGTCGCCTTAACGTCCTCCGGAACCGAGGCCGTTCTTTCGGTAAGCGACAACGGACCGGGCATTGACGAAGAGCATCTGCCGCATGTGTTCGAGCGGTTTTACCGCAGCGACGTTTCCAGAGCCCGCAAGCGCGGCGGAGCGGGGCTCGGCCTGGCGATCAGCAGGTCCATGGTGGAAGCCCATGGCGGCACCATTACCGTTCAAACCCGGGTCGGCGCGGGAACAGCTTTTCACGTTCATCTGCCTGTTAGATAGAAAAAAGCGGCAGCCCCTGGGGACTGCCGCTTTTTTTATGCTTTATTCCATTCTTCATTCCAAGGAATGGATTAATTTTTTTCTACAGCGTGACCGCCAAACTCGTTGCGCAGCGCTGCAACCACTTTACCTTGGAACGTATCGGCTTCCAGGGAACGGTAGCGCATCAGCAGGGACATGGCGATAACCGGAGTAGCGGCTTGAAGGTCAAGCGCTTCTTCGATGGTCCATTTGCCTTCGCCGGAAGAGTGCATGATGCCTCTGAGCTCTTCCAATTTGCTGTCTTTGGAGAACGCATTTTCAGTCAGTTCCATCAGCCAGGAACGGATAACGGAACCGTTGTTCCATACGCGTGCTACTTTTTCGTAGTCGAATTCGAAGTTACTTTTCTCGAGAACTTCAAAACCTTCGCCGATGGAAGCCATCATGCCGTATTCGACGCCGTTGTGAACCATTTTCAGGAAGTGGCCGCTGCCGGATGGGCCTGCATACAGGTAACCATTTTCTACAGCTGTATCACGGAAGATCGGTTCAACAACTTCCCAAGCTTCTGGGTCGCCGCCAACCATATAGCAAGCGCCGTTACGAGCGCCTTCCATACCGCCGGAAGTACCTGCGTCCATGAAATGGATGCCGGAAGCTTTCAATTTTTCATAACGAGCTTTGGATTCTTTGTAGTGGCTGTTGCCGCCTTCGATGATGATATCGCCTGCGCTCAAAAGCGGCGCAGCTTCGTCCAATACATTATCAACCACTTGGTGAGGAACCATAACCCACAATACGCGTGGAGTCGGCATAGCCGCTACCAGCTCGGCGATTGTGGAAGCGCCTGTAGCGCCGTATTCCGACATTTCAGCAACTGCTGCCTGGTTAAGGTCAAATGCAACTACTTCATGTTTGTGGTCCATCAAGTTTTTACCAAGGTTCAAGCCCATTTTACCAAGTCCGACTAATCCTACTTTCATTTGAAGAAACCTCCTAAATATGTTGTAAATATGGCTAGCTGCTTTGCAAAGGAAAAAATCTATATTGGCTAATTACCCTAAAGGGCTTTAGCTTACCACCATTTGTAGCCGTCTTGCGCCAGCAGCTCGTGAGCGGCATCAGGGCCGTCGCTGCCTGCAGGATAGAAATGCAGCGGAACTTCGTTCGCAGCAAATGCGTTAAGCACCGGCTGTACCCATGCCCAGGACAATTCCACTTCATCCCAATGCGCAAAGAACGTGGAATCGCCGAGAAGCGCGTCATAGATCAGGTTTTCGTAAGCTTCAGGGGTTTCCTTGGAGCTTCCGCCGAATTCCATAACGATCGGCTCGAGTTTTTTACCGTCGTTTTTGTCTCTCAAGTTCAGTTGAAGCGTAATTCTTTCCTCAGGGTTAACCTCAATAGTAAGCAGGTTTGGAGGAATCACTTCATCCGGGAATGTCGAAGCCTTAAGCGGCTCTTTAAATTCAATGACGATCCGGGTAGATTTTTCACCGGTACGTTTACCTGTACGGATGTAGAAGGGAACCCCTTCCCAGAAAGGCGTTTCCAGCTTCAAGCGCGCAGCAACGTAAGTATCGTTATGGGAATCCGGTCCAATGCCGTTTTCGTCTCTGTAGCCGGGAACTTCTACGCCTTTTACAGAGCCTGGACCGTATTGGCCGCGGATGATGGTGGAGTTGATTTTATCTTTGCTGACCGGGCGAAGGGATTGAATGATGTTCTTCTTCTTCGCGCGGACTTCGTTAGGCGTGCAGCGGTTTGGCAGGTGCATCGTCACCATCATAAGCAGCTGCATCATGTGGTTTTGGAACATGTCCCGGATAGCGCCGGAATTGTCGTAGTAACCTGCTCTATCTTCAACGCCTACAAGCTCGTTGGCTGTAATCTGAACGTTGGCAATGTAGCGGTTGTTCCACAAAGCCTGCAGCACAGGGTTAGCGAAACCTAGAACTTCAAGGTTTTGAACCATCGGTTTGCCCAGGTAGTGGTCAATGCGGAATACCTCTTCTTCTTCGAAGGAACGGTTCAGGTTGGCCTGCAGCGAACGGGCCGATTCCAGATCGTGTCCGAACGGTTTTTCGATGATCAGGCGTTTCCAGCCTTTAGTATCTCCCAGTCCGCTGGCATTAATGTTGTCGGCAATCGTTTCGAAGAATTCAGGAGCAACTGAAAGATAGAAAAGTCTGTTTTCAGGAATTCCCAATTCCTTTTCATACTTTTGCGCAACACCAAGCAGCTTCTTGAAATCGTCCACGTTGTTGACGTTCAAGGAGCTGTAATGAAATTTGCTAAGGAAGGAATCAATATTGCTTTGCTCGATCGGTTTTCTGGAAAAGCTCTTCAGCGAGTCTTTCACACTATCTTGAAAATCTGGGTCTGCTATTTCTTTACGGCCCAGACCAATAACTGTGAATGACGAAGCCAGTTTGCCGTCCAGGAAAAGATTGTAAAGCGCAGGATAGATTTTGCGTTTCGCCAAATCCCCAGTCGCGCCAAACAAAACAAAAGTCATTGCGTCCATTCTATTTTACCTCCACTCTCTCTATAGCTCTATAGTAACTATATTTATGATATCAGGTTACGTATCGTTATTGCGTATCCGACTTAGTTATCTTACACCTTCAGTCAAAATTCGTCAATCGAATTGTCTAATTTTTGACACATTTAATTCTGCACATAGGTGATAAAAGTGGTTGTATTCTCAAAAGAAGGATGAATTGAAGTTTAAAGGCATTTTATTCGTAATCGTTACGTATAAATGAATAGAAATAGGTCGATCTACAACACTTTCTGCAGAGGAGACGAACTCTAATGGACATAAATATACCGGTTATATTATTAAGCGGCTTCCTGGGCAGCGGAAAAACGACACTGCTCGTCCAGCTGCTGCAGGAAACCCGGCGGCGCGGATTAAAGCCGGGAATCCTGATGAACGAATTGGGCCGGCAGGATGTAGACGGAATTCTTCTGAGCGAGGAAACAGGCTACTCGATGGAAAAGCTGCTGGACGGCTGTGTTTGCTGCAGCAAAAAAGAAGAGCTTGGACAAAGCCTGCATACCCTTCTCGCCGCTAAACCGGACTTGATCTTCATAGAGCTGACGGGAGTCGCCAATCCCGTTGAAATCCGCGACCTCGTTTCCCAGGCCCCGTTTGCCGAACTGGCGGCCATCAGGCACAGCATTACCGTCATGGATGCGGAACATGCGCTGGATTATGCCAGCCGTTTCTCGGCGGATAAGCAGCTTGTCCAGACGCTCCGCAAGCAGCTTGAATCGGCGGACCTGGTGCTGGTCAACAAATCCGATCTGGTGTCGGAAGCCAAGCTCGAAAAGGTCGTAACGATGGTTCGCAGAGCCAATCCCGAAGCGGTCCTGCACATTACAGAACGCGCAGAAATAGACGTACGCGGCCTGTTTGCGGAACTGCCGGATCAAACCTCTAAGCAGGTCAAGTCCGCGCCTCCGCAGCCGCAAAGCCGCCCTGAACCCGGCGGGCAAAGCCCTTTCCGGGTCATTAATTCCCATTCCGACTCCCATTCCCACTCCCAGGAAAATAGCGCTTCGGGTTCCGCCTCCTTCTCGGCCGTTCAAACCTTTACGTTGTCCTGCCAAGGGAACCGTCCCCTAGCCGCAAAAGAGCTCGAACATTTTCTGACCGGGCTTCCGGGACAGATTCTTCGCGCCAAAGGTTATGTAACGCTGGAGGACGGCGGCATCCGCCTCATGCAATTCGCCGGGGACCGCTTCTCTTACGAGCCCTCCCGTTATCCGGGCACGGGGTATATCGTTATTATCGGCCTTGAAGTCGATCCGGTTAAGGCGAAAGAAAGCTGGAGGCTCCTGTTCCGCGAGGACAAAGCAAGCCTTCCTTCTTGAATCTTGAATCTTGAATCTCGGGGCCGCAGCCAGCCCTGAAGGTTCAGAAAACAGCCTTGCCCTTTGTCCTCCAAGGGTATGGCTATCTTAATTCCGGACAGCGTTATTCATCCAAAGCCGCTTCAAGCGCCTTTAAATTTTGCCGCATAACGGCCAGATAATCGAGATGCTGGGCCAGCTGTTCATCCGTAAGACCTTCAAGCGGGTTCAGCACCGCCGTTTTCGCCCCGATCTCGTCGGCTATCGTCTGTGCAACCTTGGAGGAAACCAGCGTTTCAAAGAAAATCGTATGGATATCATGAGCCCTTGCAAAAGTGACGATAGCGGCCATGCTTGAAGGAGACGGCTCCTGATCCGGCGACAGTCCGGCAATCGGCACCTGATCCAGTCCGTAATCCCGGGCTAAATAACCAAACGCAGTATGCTGGGTAATAAAATCCTTGCGTTTCGTATCGCGCAGGCCTTCCCTGAAGTTCTTATCCAGCTGCTTAAGCTGGGCTACATAACGGTCCGCGTTGGCTTGAAACTCGGAAGCATGTTCAGGATCCGCCTGGGTCAGGCCGTCCTGGATATTGCGTATTTCTTTAATCGCCTGAGGCGGTGAAAGCCATACATGGGGATCGTATCCGCCTTCATCCCTCGGATCGGCATCCGCCTCTTCCTCTTCTTTAAAACCGGTCAGCAAACGGATGCCTTTGCTCGCCTCGACGGTCACCAGCGTTTTGCTGTCAAGCGCATCCACGACCTGATCCACCCAGCCTTCCAGACCCGCTCCGTTATAAACAAGCAGATCTGCAGCTTCAATATGACCGATGTCCCGGGGCGTCGGCTCCCAGTCATGGGGTTCCACGCCGGCAGGAATCAGCATCTCGATATCGGCCAGATCGCCGGCCACCTGCTTCGTAAACTCATACATCGGATAGAAGCTGACCTCAATTTTCAGTTTGTCCGGTTGGCCGGCGGCCGCCGGCTCTTTATTTGTACCGCATCCGGCGATGGCGGCCGCTGCGCTGAACAGTAGCGCGATAACCGCAGCTTTCCTGCCGAACTTTTTCACGGGGGTATTCTCCTTTAGATGTAAGATAAGACGAAAAGAAGTTTGCCCGACCTAGGAAGGTCTGGCAAACCGTTTGCGCCGCTTGGAGCGGAGAAGAATTTTTTGCACGCCCAATCCGATCAGGAAAAACAAAAGCAGGATCAAGGAGATCGTTCCGCCCGGAGGGGTATTTATATAATAGGAAGCGGAAAGTCCGCTGAAAATGCCTGCCAAACCAGCCGCTACCGCTATCACGATCGCTGAAAGAAATCCTCTTGAAATTTTCAGGGCAAGCGCGGCCGGCAAAACCATCAGCGAAGAGACCAGCAGTACCCCGACGATCGGCATCGCGGAAGCCACCGTCATCCCTGTCAGCACGGAGAAAATAAACGATAACAAACGGACGTGAACGCCCCCGATCCGGGCCGTTTCTTCGTCGAACGTTAAATTATACAGCGGTCTGCGGAATACGATAAAGAAAATAAGTCCGATTAAAGCCACAAAACCGATCATCCACAGCTGCTGTTCATTCACCGCAACAATGGAACCAAACAGATAAGAACTGAAGCTTTTGTTCAGGTTGCTCTTTAAACTCATGAGAAGCACGGCAAGCGCAAGGCCTGAGGTCATAATAATCGCTACCGGGACCTCGCTGTACGTCAAATAGGTCCGCCGAAGCTGCTCAATAACCAAACCGCCTGCGATAGCCACCACAAATCCGCTGACTACCGGATTCAAGTGAAGTACGGAACCTAAAGCCACGCCGGCCAGCGAAACGTGGGAGAGCGTATCCGCAATGAGCGCCTGCCTTCTCAGCATCAGATAAACGCCCAGAATCGGGGCGATGATTCCTATGAAACCTCCGGCCCAAAACGCACGCTGCATGAACTCGTAGTCAAACATTTCCACTCTTCACTTTCCTTTCGCTCCAGCGAGATTACCCGGTCCAGATAATCGTTCATCTCTTCAAGGCCATGGGTGACCATGATGACCGTAAGTCGGTGGACCTTTACATAATGCTTCATCAACTCGTAAAAACCGATCCGGCTCTGATGGTCCATTCCGGTGGTGGGCTCGTCCAGAATCAAGACATTCGGCTGCTGGGCGAGTGCCCTGGCAATGCAGATGCGCTGCTTCTGACCGCCGGACAATTCGCCGATCCTGGCGTCGCGGTGCTCCCACATGCCGACCTGCTTGAGGCTTTTCTCCACGATCGCCTCTTGTTCGCCGGTAAATCGGCGGAACAGGCCAAGCCGCGAATAACAGCCGGAGCGGACCAGCTCAATCACCTTGCTCGGAAAACCGCTATTAAAGGAAGCAACCTGCTGAGGCACATAGCCGATAACGAGCTTGCCCTCCTCCAAAACCTCCGGATGAAGCTGAACCGTTCCGCTCCAGGGTTTGAGCAGACCTAGAAGGAGCTTAAGGATGGTTGTTTTGGCAGCGCCGTTTGGACCGGTAATGCCGAGGAATTCCCCGGCATGGATGTCTAGCGATATATTTTCAACGACAGGTTCATTGCCGTAACCAAACACAACGTTGCGCATGGATGATAAAATCAAAGCGATTCAACTCTTTTCTGAATTGATTTAACGGGTTTCCCGATGGATGGTATATTTCTTCAGGCGCGGGGAGTATTTGCGAAGCTCCAAACGCTCGGGATGATTTCTTTTATTTTTAGTGGTCGTATAGTTACGGTCACCACATTCCGTGCAAGCCAGAGTAACAGTCACTCGCATTATGGTCACCTCCTCATGGATTTAAACTTCGATTTAACTAGCTCTCAAATAATCGTAATTTTTACGAACATCTCATCTATATTAGCCGAACCCCTGTGTACTGTCAACTCATCAAGCTGGATTCACCGGATTTCTTTTTATCCAAGGCAGACTTAATTGACGGGCCATGGCAGGGGATTGGAAAATGCTGCCCAGTCGAGGTTCATTTCCGTATCCGTCAACAAACAACCGTCCAGCCTTGCCTCAATTTCGGAACGGTCATAACCGATGCCGATCAGCACCAATTCCGTCAGGCGGTCTCCCCATTGCTCGTCCCACTCTTGAACGGCTTCCGGCTCCGTTTCAAAAACATATTTCCGTTCGGCTTCCGGCAGTCCGGCAATCCAGCTGCCCGCGGGTCCAAACTGGATGGACGGCCCGGCCTGGCTCAGCATTGCCGCCACATCTTCCTTGACGCCCAGCCAAACGGTTCCTTTTGCGCGCACGATCTCTTCCGGCCACTCTTCCATAAAAGCTGCCAGCCTTTCCGGATGGAACGGCCTTCTCCGCCGGTAGACAAACGAACCAATGCCGTATTCGTCCGTTTCCGGCACATGGACCTCTTTCTCCAGCTCTTTCAACCAGCCCGCGCTCCCGCTGGCCGCTTCGAAATCAAATCTTCCGGTATTCAGAATTTCAGAAGGGGCCACTTCGCCGCGAACGGTACGGATCAGCTTGGCGCTTGGCTGAAGGATCCGGATGACCCTCTCCAGCTTCTCAAGGTCTTCCTCCGCTACCAGGTCGCATTTGTTGAGCAGCAAAACGTCGCAGGTTTCGATCTGGTCGATCAGCAAATCCACCACGTCCCGGGTGTCTTCTTCCCCCGTTGCTTCGCCCCGGTCCAGCAGGCTTTCTCCCGAACCGAAATCATGCCAAAACCGGGCGGCATCCACCACGGTCACAAGGCAGTCCAGTCTAGCTAACGAGGTCAGATCGATGCCCGATTCCTCGTCGGCGTAAGTAAAGGTTTGGGCAACCGGAACGGGTTCCCCGATTCCCGTTGATTCGATCAAAATATAATCAAAACGCCCCTCCTCGGCCAGCGTTTTGACCTCCCTGAGCAAATCCTCGCGGAGCGTACAGCAGATGCATCCGTTTGACATTTCGACCAGCTTCTCGTTGGTTCTCGATAAATTCGCTTCTCCGCGTACCAGCGCCGCATCGATGTTTACTTCGCTCATATCATTGACGATAACCGCGACCCGGAGACCATGCCGGTGGTTTAATACATGATTTAATACGGTCGTTTTTCCCGATCCCAAGTAACCGCTTAAAACGGTAACCGGTATCCGTGCACGGCCGTTAACGTTGTCCTCAGCAGTTGAATTCATAAACATTTAGGCTCCTTTTCCGATCTGGTCCTGCAGGAATTTAATCGGTTCTGTATGATATAACAGTACAGCTATTTAATCGTAATTATTACGATTAACAAAGGGTAATATACGCTACTTCCCTCTCTTTTGTCAACAGAAGATAGAAAAAAGCCCATCCCGGAGGATGCGCCTTTCTCTCGTTTTTCCATTTTCGTTCGATCAATTCACCACGGCGTCCAGGCCATCCTTCAGTTCACCGTTATCCCCGTCCGTCTGGTCCGAACCCGCCGAAACGATTTCTACCAAAACCCGGTTAGGCACGCAAATGATCCGTTCTCCCGGTTTGGAGATAAAACCCATTTTCAAGGCGATCGGCAGCGGAGCGTCCGAAACCGTCATGCGAATGCCGTTATCGTATACTTTTAGCACATTATGTCCATATTTCGTCTGCATATCGATAATCTGCTCTTCCTCCGTCAAGGGCACCTGTTTGTACAGCTCCCCGTTTACGGTAATCCTCGCTTCCAGCCGGCCCGGGGAATAAGCATCCGCCCGTTCGAACAAAGCCCGTCCGCCCAAATAGCCCGCTACCGCAAGCAGGACAATCACGATTAGGATCCAGTCCGCTTTTTTGATTTTCAACATGATGTCCGCCCCTTTGAATTCAGAAGTTCTTCCATTTAAATATAAATGTTTAAAATTGCAGCTATCCATGCGCTACATCACACTTCCGACCAAAACATTTTCTTTCCGGGCATGCTTTTCCAAAAAATATCCTGTAAAATAAAAACATTAAACCCAAAGGAGTTGGAACAGCCGGACATGCTTCCCCTTTATAAAAAATATTGGCGCACGATTTTTGATATCGCTTTAATTGTCCTCACCGTCTATCTGGTCATGTTTCTGTTCAGCAAACTATATCAGCTGGCGGCGCCGGTATTTCTGTCTTTTTTTGTGTTTATGCTGATTGAGCCCTTTGCCCGGTTCCTAAACCGCAGAGGGATGAAAAAACCTTTCGCTTCCGCGATTTCCGTCATTTTGTTCCTGGTCGTATTGCTTGGTTTATTGTTTGGGGCCGGCGTCCTGATCGCCATTCAGATCAGCCACCTGTACAACAATCTTCCCGGCTACACGGCCATGCTGCAGACCCATTTCAAAAGCACGACCGATTATCTGCAGTACAGGCTGGACGCGCTGCCGCCAAATGTAACCGAAAAGCTGAACGGCTATTTTGCGGATGCGACCAACATATTGTCCAAATGGCTGAAAGTGATGTTGTCTTATTTGATCAACACGCTCGGGTCTTTTTCCTCCTTCATGGCCAACTTTGGCATCTCCATTATTTTGGCTTTTTTCCTGAGTATGGAAATCAAGGACTGGCGACGCATCGCCTATGAAAAAACGCCGAAAACGCTCAAGGTCGCGTTCGACTTCCTGCGTTCCCACGTCTTTCGGGCAATCGGCTCCTATTTAAAGGCTCAGCTCATTCTGATGTCGATTACGTTTGTCCTTGTCCTGATCGGACTGTTTATCCTGAAATCCGGCAACGAAATCACCATGGCCCTGATCTGCGCGGTATTTGACATTTTGCCGCTGCTGGGCGTTTCCACCATATTGGTGCCTTGGATCATCTACCTGTTCATTGTCGGAAATGTGCCGCTTGCCATTGGCTTGATCGTCGTGCTTGTCGTTGTCCTGCTGGTGCGTCAGCTTCTGGAGCCCAAGGTTACCGGCAATTCGATCGGGGTTTCCTCGGCATATCTCATGTTGTCCTTTGCGATTGTTTCGATGTCCTTGTTCGGCGTAGCGGGGCTCATCTTATCGCCGATTCTGCTGATTTTGATCAAAGAGCTGATGCAGCAGGGCTACCTGCAAAAATGGATCAGGCTGCCGCAGGAGGAGTTTGTGTTGCCGCCTTTCAGCATCCGGGAAACCGACCCCGAACCGGAGAAATCAGAAGCCAGCGGGGAACATCCTGTCCGCGAATCTTTTTCAGACAAATTCAGGTTGAAACGATCGTCCAAGAAAAACCATTCGGAAAACGGATCGGAACACGATTCTTAAAACGCCTGCAGGATTTGGTGTATAGGGTTAATGCGATTTATGTGATGCGTAAAGGCGTAATGGAGCGCGACATTCGTTTTGCCGGATTCAAAAATGCCGCTGTCTTACCAGCCTGAAGGCGGTACATAACCGAATAAACAGGAAAAAAGCACCGCCTCATGGGGCGGTGCTTTTTTCAACCTTTTAATGATCTCCTAAAGGCTGCTTCATATTTGCCTTGCCGGTTACTCCAGGAAGTCCTTCAACCGCTTGCTGCGGCTCGGATGTCTCAGCTTGCGCAGCGCTTTCGCTTCGATTTGGCGGATCCTTTCCCGGGTAACCCCAAATTCTTTGCCGACCTCTTCCAAGGTGCGGGTGCGTCCGTCATCGAGGCCGAAACGCAGACGGAGCACGTTTTCTTCCCGTTCCGTAAGCGTGTCCAGCACATCCTCCAGCTGTTCCTTGAGCAGCTCGTAAGCCGCTGCATCAGCCGGTGCGGGCGCATCGGAGTCTTCGATGAAGTCGCCAAGATTGGAGTCGTTTTCTTCGCCGATCGGCGTTTCCAGTGATACCGGCTCCTGAGCCACCTTCATGATTTCACGCACTTTGTCCGGCGTCAAATCCATCTCCTTGGCGATTTCCTCCGGTGTCGGTTCGCGACCCAAATCCTGCAGCAGCTGGCGGGAGACGCGGATCAGCTTGTTGATCGTTTCGACCATGTGCACCGGAATCCGGATCGTCCGGGCTTGGTCCGCAATGGCGCGGGTGATGGCCTGACGGATCCACCACGTGGCATAGGTACTGAATTTAAAACCTTTGGAGTAATCGAATTTCTCCACCGCTTTGATCAGACCCATATTGCCCTCCTGGATCAGATCCAGGAATTGCATGCTGCGCCCGACATACCGTCTGGCAATGCTGACTACAAGACGAAGATTTGCTTCGGCCAGCCGGCGTTTCGCTTCCTCGTCGCCTTGATCAATCCGTTTGGCCAGCTCGATTTCTTCCTGAGCCGACAAGAGGGGCACACGTCCGATCTCTTTCAGGTACATCCGGACGGGATCATTAATCTTCATCCCGGGGGGAAGGCTTAACTCGTCGAGCTGAAAATCCGAAAGCTCGGCATCTTCCGATCCGGGTTCTTCTTCCCCCTCGCTGCCGACGTCAATGCCCATTTCGGAGAGCTGATCGACGAATTCGTCAATTTGTTCCTGTTCCTGATCAAACGGAGCCAATTTGTCTGCAATCTCTTTTGCTGTTAACGAAGAGGCCGATTTGCCTTGTTCAATCAGTTGTTCTTTCACCTGTTCAAGGGTCAAGTCGGATTCTATATGTTGATCGTTAGCCATTGGCAGGCTCCCCTCCTCCTGAATGAGAACAATAAAGCGGGTTTCTAAAGTCACCGTTTGACAAAACCGCATAAAATATGGTATGATGATGAAAAATAAAGCAGTGATTCAGACGGTTTTTTTATCGCTATCCGTCATTATAACATATTTTTTATACTAGTTCAATATGTGTATATTTTAGGTGATTCCTTACAGGGATCACCTTTTTAATTGGTTTTAAACGGGTGAACCGGCTGACGCCGGCTCCCCGTTTATTTATTATATGCTATTCATTCATTACCCTATTCTGCATCCATTCATTCGCGTTTGTTTGATTCCCCGGGGGAATCCGGCTCTTCGGCCGCTGCAGCGGCTTCGGACACGGATATCCCCAACCAGCTGCGGATCATCGTCAGCAGACTCGTGCTGTTCACCGGTTTCGTTATATAATCGGACGCCCCGGCATCAAGGCAGGCCTCCCGGTCGCCTTTCATGGCTTTGGCCGTCAGCGCGATAATCGGCAGATTGCGGAATCGTTTATCCTGCCGGATCCGCCGCGTCGTTTCGTATCCGTCCATCACCGGCATCATGATATCCATCAGCACGATCTCGATGTCCGGCGTTTCCTCCAGAATACGGATCGCTTCCTGACCATTCTCCGCGGCTATAACCTTCATATTATGCCGCTCAAGGATCGTCATTAATGCAAAAATATTACGGATATCGTCATCGACCACGAGCACCTTCTTGAACTTGATCATGTCGTCGGATTGATGCAGCTTGATCAGCAGCTCCTGCGTCGTGCTGGAGAGCTCCTCCCATTTCCGATGCAGGAACAAGCCGATTTCATCTACTGCCTGGTTCATGGACTTGGCTTCCTTCACTACGGAAAACTTCATCAGCTCTTCCAATTCTTCTTCCTGCTCCGGCGACCATTTGACGTTTCGTTTGAGAATCAGCGGCAAATATTTATGCTTAGGCTGCTTCACCATATCCCTGACCATCGAAAGGGCTCCCTGGGAAGGCGGCTGCAAATCGTTGAAGACTACCACGCAGTCAAACGGCTGCCGGTCAAGCTCGTTTACCGCTGCTTGCCCGTCTTCGGCTTCGACAAGGTCGATGTTGTCCCCTTTCAGCAGCTCGATCAGCTCCCGCCGCTCAAGCGGGTTGGAGGACACGATTAGCACCCTTCTCTGCGGTTCGTTGGCGTATGCGATCAGCTCATCCAGTTTAAGCTCAAGCTCTTCATTTCCTACGGGCTTGCGGACAAACTCGTAGATGCCTTTTTGCTTGGCCTGGGCTTCATCTTCTTCCACCGTAATGACACAAATCGGGATGTGGCGCGTCTTCAGGTCATTTTTCAGCTGGTCGACAACCAGAAGGCCGTCCATATCATCCAGCATAAGATCCAAGGTGATGGCAGCGGGTTTGTATTGCTCGGCAAGAGCCAAAGCTTCGCCCCCTCTAGGCGTGATAACCGCCTTCATTCCTTTTTTATGAAAAATACCGAGCAGGATCTGATTAAACTTCCAGTCGTCTTCGATAATTAAAATAACCGTGTCCCCCGGGTGAATATGATCCCGGTCGTCGATCAGCTCGCTGAATGGCGTTCTGATCGTTAATGCGCGGTTCTGCTCCCTTGGGGTAATATCAATAACCTCCGGCACATACTTTTTGGCCGCATCCGTTTCGGGAATTGCCTTATCAAGCGGCAGGTACAGATTAAAGGTGCTGCCTTTTCCGGCAACGCTGTACAAGGTGATTTCTCCGCCAAGCAGCGCGGCGATTTCTTTGGAAATGGCCAGCCCCAGCCCGGTGCCGCCGTATTCGCGATTGGTGCTTCCGTCGGCTTGCTGGAAGGCCTCAAAGATAATTTGCTGCTTCTCTTCCGGAATGCCAATGCCGGTATCCGTGACAGAGAAGCGAAGCACCGCTTTGGCCTGATTCAGCAGATCGTTATGGCCCGTCCAGCCTTCCTCGGCTAACGCAACCTTCAGGGTCACTTCTCCCCGCTCCGTAAATTTAAACGCATTGGAGAGCAGGTTTTTCAAAATTTGCTGCAGCCGTTTGAGATCTGTCCGGATCACATCCGGGACGCCGGGCTCCCGGGTAAGCCTGAACTCCAGCTGGTCGTCATCGACCATGTGCCGGAAGGTCCGGTCCAGGCCGTCCAGCAGGTCCTGCAAAGAAACTTCGCTGTAATCGGCGGATATCGTGCCCGATTCGATCTTGGATAAATCCAGGATGTCATTGATCAGGTTCAACAGCTCGGTTCCCGCATCCTTGATCGTCTCTGCATATTTGACCTGATTGTCCGTCAGATTGTGGTCCGGATTGTCCGCAAGCTGCTCGGCCAGCAGCAGAAGGGAATTCAGCGGCGTTCTCAGCTCATGCGACATATTAGCCAGAAACTCCGATTTGTAGCGTGAGGTCAAGGCCAGCTGCTCCGCCTTTTCTTCCAGGATCTGTTTGGCGACCTCCACCTCGTTGTTTTTCATTTCGACTTCCGCTTTCTGGATAACCAGAAGTTTGGCCTTGTCCTCAAGCTCCTCGTTTTTGCCCTGCAGCTCCTGCTGCTGGTTTTGCAGCTCTTCGGTCAAGGATTGGGACTGCGCGAGAAGCTCTTCGGTCCGCTGGTTGGCCAGCATCGAATTGATCACGCTGCCGATCGTTTCCATCAATTGATCCAGGAACGCGATGTCGATGTTGGTGAAGGCTCTGAAGGAAGCCAGCTCCATGACCGCCAGCACCTGATCCTCGAAAATAATCGGCAGCAGGATAATATTTAAAGGAGTGGCTTCGCCCAGCCCCGATGAAATCATTACATAATCGGACGGCACATCGGTAAGCAAAATGCGCTGCTTTTCAATGAGGCATTGCCCGACCAAACCTTCTCCTGAGTGAAACTCGTTGGATAAATGTTTGCGGTGCTGGTAGGCATAGCTCGCAAACAGCTTGAGCACCGGTTCTCCGCTGCGGTTCTGGTTCATATACAAAACACCGTGCTGCATGGAGACTAGCGGGGCCAGCTCGGACAAAATCATGCGGCTCACCGCAAGCAGATCCCGCTGCCCCTGGAGCAAACGCGAGAATTTGGCCAAATTCGTTTTCAGCCAATCCTGTTCCATGTTGATCCGCGTCGTTTCCTTCAGGTTCCGGATCATTTCGTTAACATTATCTTTCAGACTCGCCACTTCGCCGGCGGCCGCCACATCGATCGTCCGGGACAAGTCGCCGGCCGTAACGGCCGTAACGACATTCGTGATCGCCCGTACCTGCGTGGTCAGCGTGCTGGCCATATAGTTGACGTTGTCGGTCAAATTGCGCCAGGTTCCCGCGGCTCCCGGCACGTCCGCCTGGCCGCCGAGTTTGCCCTCGGCGCCCACCTCGCGGGCTACCGTCGTGACCTGGGCGGCAAACGTCGCGAGCGTGTCGATCATATTGTTGATCGTATCCCGGAGTTCGGCGATTTCGCCGCGGGCGTCCACGTTCAGCTTCTGCTGCAGATTGCCGTTCGCTACTGCGGTTACGACCTTCGCGATTCCCCGCACCTGGTCGGTCAGATTCGTCGCCATAATATTGACGTTGTCGGTCAAATCCTGCCAGATCCCACCGACGCCGCGAACCCGCGCCTGGCCGCCTAGCTTGCCGTCCGTGCCGACCTCGCTGGCTACGCGCGTTACCTCGGAGGCAAACGAGCTGAGCTGGTCCACCATCGTGTTGACGGTATTTTTCAGCTCCAGCAGCTCGCCTTTGACGTCTACCGTGATCTTTTTGGAAAGATCGCCATTAGCAACCGCGGTCGTGACAACCGCAATGTTCCGTACTTGGTTGGTTAGGTTAGAGGCCATGTCATTTACGCTTTCCGTCAAATCCCGCCACGTCCCGGCTGCTCCTTTCACCTGGGCCTGACCGCCCAGAATGCCTAACGTTCCCACCTCGCGCGCCACGCGGGTTACTTCGGAGGCAAAGGTCAGCAGCTGGTCCACCATCGTATTGATCGTATTTTTCATCTCCAGGATTTCGCCTTTGGCATTGACCGTAATTTGCTTGGACAGGTCGCCGTTGGCCACGGCCGTCGTCACTTCCGCGATGTTGCGCACCTGATCGGTTAACGTACTCGCCATAAAATTAACGCTGTCCGTTAAATCTTTCCACGTGCCGGAGACATCCTTCACGTCCGCCTGGCCGCCCAATTTCCCTTCGGTTGAAACTTCTTTCGCTACCCGCGTTACCTCCGCCGCAAAATTGCTTAGCTGATCCACCATCGTATTGATCGTGTCCTTCAGCTGCAAAATTTCGCCTTTGGCGTCAACGGTAATTTTTTTCGTCAAATTCCCTTTGGCGACCGCAGTAGTAACAACCGCAATATTGCGCACCTGATCGGTGAGGTTGGAAGCCATGTCGTTGACGCTTTCCGTTAAATCACGCCACGTCCCGGACACGCCTTTTACGTCCGCTTGTCCGCCAAGGCGGCCTTCCGTGCCCACCTCGCGGGCTACGCGCGTAACCTCGGAGGCAAACGTGGACAGCTGGTCCACCATCGTATTGATCGTATTTTTCAGCTCCAAAATTTCGCCTTTGGCATCCACCGTGATTTGTTTCGTCAAATCGCCTTTGGCCACGGCTGTCGTTACGGCAGCTATATTCCGCACCTGGCTGGTCAGGTTGTTCGCCATGTTGTTAACGCTGTCAGTCAAGCTTTTCCAGGTGCCGGAGACGCCTTTCACCTCCGCCTGGCCGCCCAAAATCCCTTCGGTGCCGACCTCCAGTGAAACCCGCGTGACCTCCGAAGCAAAGTTCGACAGCTGGTTGACCATCCGGTTAATATTGGCGGCCGTACGTTGAAATTCCCCGGTAAGAGGGCGGCCCTCGATTTCAAGCTCGACCTTCTGGGACAAATCGCCCTGCGCTACCGCGTTGATAACGCGAACCATCTCGCTGGTAGGCTGGATCAAATCTTCGATAAGGCCGTTTAGCGTATCGACCGCCGTTTTCCAGGAACCCCCCGTATTTTTGTGCTTAAACCGGCGGGTATGCTTCCCCTCCTTCCCTACGATATGAGCGACGCTGCCGATTTCCTGGACCAGATTCTCCTGCATCTCCATGATCTCGTTAAACGTATCGGCGACTTTTCCTGAAATTCCCGTCAGGTTATAAGGCATCCGGAAAGCAAAATCTCCGCGCTTTAGAGCCATTAACCCGTTCATCAGCTCTGCCGTATCCAACAGGTCCAAATCATTGGGGCGTGTTTCGGGATTGCGTTCATGCTCTGACATATTCCCATTCCTTTCCGACTTATCATCCTATTTGATTTGAAGCCTTGATTTCACATCCAAAAAAAGCCCCGGCCCCGCCTTAAGACAGCAGGAACGGGGCTTGTAACGCAAAGCGGCAGCCCGCTTTTTCTACAGTATCCCTACAACTTTTACCCGGTTCAGGCCGGTTTGAAACCTTCTCTTCACGACTGTGATTGAATAAAAAAACATCCCGCCACGGATGCTAACGCCCATGCGGGATGTTCCATTTCTGTTTTTGCTATTAGGAATGCAATACCTTTATAAAAGAATGATAGCAGGTCTGCCGGAATTAGAACGTTTAAAGCTCCCTTTCCGTATCCGCAACCGCAACCGTATCCTGCTCCGGCAGGCCGGACTGGATTTCAATCCGCAGGTAGCGGGTTTTCTCCCGCTCCAGCACCGTAAATAAATACCCGTCGTAATTAAACTGTTCGCCTTCCTCCAGCAAGTCGTGGTGCGCATACAGCCAGCCGCCGATCGTATCCCATTCTTCATCGTCCAGCTCAATCGGCAGGTACCGCGAAAGCTGGTTCAGGGACAGCTTGCCGTCCACGATGATATGATTGTCAGCCAAAATTTTGACCTTCTCTTCTTCCTCGGCGTCAAATTCGTCGCGGATTTCGCCGACGATTTCCTCGAGAATGTCCTCGATGGTCACCATGCCGGAGGTTCCGCCGTATTCGTCAATCAAAATTGCAATATGCGTACGTTCCTTCTGCATTTTCTTCAGCAGGTCGTTAACCGGCATCGTTTCGGCCACGGACAACACCGGCTGGATCAGCGCCGAAACGTCCAGGTCCGGCTGGTCATTGTATTTCAGAAAAAACTGCTTCGTATTGATGATCCCGATAACATGGTCCTTGCTGTCCTGCACCACCGGGAAACGGGTATACTGCTGTTCCTTAATGATTTTTAAATTTTCGTCCCGGCTTAAATTCGTATATAAACAAATCATGTCCGTACGAGGTACCATGATTTCTTTCGCCAGCATGTTGTCGAAGGCGAAAATGCGGCTCACGTACCCGTATTCGGCCTGATTGATTTTTCCGCTTTCATAACTTTCGCTTAAAATGATTTGAAGTTCCTCTTCGGAGTGGGCTTCTTCATGCTCGGAAGCGGGCTTGATGCCAAACAGCTTGACGAGCAAATTGGCTGAACCGTTCAGCAGCCAGATAAACGGGTACATTAGTTTGTTGAACCAGATGATCGCGCCTGCCGTAAGCAGAATAATGGTTTCCGTCTTGCGGATGGCGACGGTCTTCGGAGCAAGCTCACCGACCACCACATGGAAATAGGTAATGATGGCAAAAGCCAGGATCAGGGAAATCGCCCCGCTGAGCGCATCCGGCATATGCAGCGCATGGAACAAAGGATGCAGCAGCTTTTCCACCGTAGATTCTCCAAGGAAACCAAGTCCGAGGGAGGTGATGGTGATCCCCAGCTGGCAAGCCGACAGATAGCCGTCCAGATGGCTTAGAACTTTCTTTACCGATAAGGCGTTTCGTTTTCCTTCCGCAATGAGCTGGTCTACCCGGCTTGGACGCATCCGCACCGCCGCAAACTCCACGGCCACGAAAAACGCCGACAGCCCGATCAATACTACAACCAAAACTAATTTTAACCCTAGCCTATCACTATCCACGAACTCAACAACTCCTTTAAATTTTGAAAATACTATCTAATACGCAGATTGCCGGGTCAAAGTTTCATTTATTTGCCCTTTTCTCCGCGTTTTCCTTATATCATTGGCCTCACCATTCCGTCAAGCCTTCATAAAATGTACTACTCTTATAAGGAAGGTGATTCCATTTGGCTGATTTTCGGGCAGCAAACCGCGTGAAGGAACGCTTGTCCAAGCAGCTTTTGAAGCAGCCTGGCGTCCATGCCGTCGGGGTCGGTTACCGGCAGCCCGGCAAACCGAGCCGGGGAGCTGCGGTTATCGTGTATACGGGAGCTTTTTCAAATACGGCAACAACCAAACGGGTACCCGCCCGCAAACAAGCGCATACAATCCGCTACAAAGGCAAAAAAATTACGGTCCCCGTCCGCTACGTCCATGCCAAACGTTTCCGGCTGCATGCCTCCGGCACGCCGTTTCAGAAGCGGATCCGGCCGGTGATCGCAGGCTACAGCGTCGGCACCGAGCAGGCCTCCGGCACCGCCGGCCTCATCGTGGCGGATAAGGAAGGCGCTCTCTACATTTTAAGCAACAACCATGTCCTGAACCGGAACAATACGGCCGGTTTCTCCGAAACGCTGCAGCCTGGCGGCGCGGACGGCGGCACGATCAAAAAGGACAAAATCGGAAAGCTGTACCGCTTCGTCAAACTGAAAAGCAGCGGCGACAACTTTATGGATGCGGCCCTGTCCGTTCCGCTCCGCCGTTCGCTCCTCTCTCCCCGCTACGCCAAATTCGGCGTATTGCCCGGCAGCGTCTCTTCCTATAAAGTCGGGGACCGGTTTAAAAAGGTAGGCCGGACGACCGGACTCGTCTACGGGACCGTTGAGTCCATCAATACGGACGTCAACGTCTCCTATGACGGCTTTGGCGGACTGGACGTCGTCCAGTTCAAAAATCAAAGCGTCATCCGGGGGAAGGACCCGGTATCGCTGGCCGGCGATTCCGGATCCGTCTGGCTGACGAGGGACAAAAACTTCGCAGCCGCCGTTAATTTTGCTGGCTCGGACAACGGCCGGCTTTCGATTTCTTTTCCCGTCGACTGGGCGCTGCGGAAATTCGGCGTAAAGGTGGCCAGACCCCGTCGTCTGGGCACGGCCAAACGCAAAATTTGCAAAATCAAACCGCACTATGTCAAGCCGCTGAGCGCCAAACAGCATACTAAAACCCGGGTCATCAGAGCTCATTAAAGTCCTTTAAACTACTCTGGTAACGGACAATCGGGGGCGGATACCGAAACCGGACACCGAATACAACACCGAACGAATCCAGGCACTCAGGAAAAAAGCCCGGGAATCCGCTTGTTAATAAAAAGCATGGAGAACGCCAGACGTTTCCCCATGCTTTTTGATCTTTCGGCTGAAGCGGTGAAGCAATCAGGGCATGCACGGCAAAAACAGTCAGACGGTTCCGTGCACCGATGCTCGTCCTTTGCTTTCTCATCATTCCGCTTCATCGTCCCGCTTCATCCCTTGCTTTCCATAAGTTTTACGTAATCCGCCAGCAGCCGGTAGGACCGTTTTCTGGCCTCGTAATTCGAAGTAGGCGTCAGAATCAGGAACTCTTCAAGGCCGTATTCATCCTGCCACTGCTTCAACTGCCCGGCCGCACGCCCCGCCGTCCCGCGGAGGTTATGCTTCCGTGGGGCTTGTACGGACGTATCCGGCCGCGCTTTCCGGCTTTCTTCCGCCAGCTTCTCCGCTTCCTCCGCCGTATCGGCGCATAAAACGCTGACCGCAACGATCGCTTCCGGCCTGGACAGCCGTTTGGAAGGCACAAAAGCCTCGCGGTAGGAAGCGATAGCCTGGCCGGGATCCTCGTCGCTCATAAAGGCGCCGAATACAAACCCGCAGCCGTTTTGGGCCGCATAAACGGCGCTTTTGCTTGCGGTCCCCAGCATCCAGACTGCCGGGGGCGCCGCCGGTACCGGCTTGGCCTGGACAGGCCCTCCGTCAGAGGCATAAGTGTCTTCAAGCAGTTCGATCAAGGCCTGCACCGACTGCTCCATGCCGTAAACGCGCTGCAGGAAATTCCCGCTGAGCGCCATAGAAGCATGGGCCGGTCCGCCTGGAGCGCGGCCGATGCCCAAATCCATCCGGCCGGGATGAAGCGCCGCCAGCAGCCGGAACGTTTCGGCTACCTTCAGCGGGCTGTAGTGCGGGAGCAGCAGCGCCCCCGTCCCCAGCCGGATCCGCCGGGTAACGGCGCCGATGTGGGCCAGCAGCACCTCGGGCGCCGCGCAGGCCAGACCGGGCAGGTCATGATGCTCCGCTGCCCAGTAACGTTCGTAACCGGCCTGCTCGGCTAGCTGGGCCAATTTTACCGCTTCGGATACGGCCTGCTCCGCCGAAGCCCCTTCCGCCTGCGGCACCAGGTCCAGCACGCTCAGCCGGAGCGGCCGCACCTCATTGTCTGTTTGATGTTTTGTCATTTTTCTATTTATTCCTTCCACTGGTTCGGGCTTGAGCCAAAACAGGGGCGGCCGGCAAGCTGCTTTATCGAATTCCTAAAACAACCATACCTATGCCTTCCAGATCGAGCCGGCCCTCCTCAAGGCCGACAATCAGGTTTTCTCCGAACCGGAGCTCCCACTTGCCCAGCTCAGGCAGGTTCACCGTAATCCGCTCCCTATTGGCGTTATAAATCACGTATAAATGCCGGTCCGGATCTCCCCCCGCATGCTCCCTTAACGTGTAGGCTACGGAATGGTAGGGAGACAGCTCGAAGCGCAGATGCTGACGGATCGAATCGGCGTTTTGAAGCCGGAAAGCCGGATGTTTTTTACGCAAAGCAATGAGTTCTTTCAAATAAGAGACGTCTTCCCGATGCACGTTGCAGCGGTCCCAGTCCAGCCGGTTGACCAAATCCTCGGCGTTATAGCTGTTCTCCACGCCGTCTTTTGTCCGGAGAAATTCCTGTCCCGCGTGAATAAAAGGGAGGCCTTGGCTGGTGAGGATAATTGCCGAACCGAGGCGGTGCATCGCCGGTCGGAGCAAAGCCGCTTCGCTGCCGGTGGACATCACGATTTTATCCCACATCGTATAATTGTCATGGCACTCCGCATAATTGACCGATTGGACCGGCTCAAGGGCAAACCCTCTGATTTCTTCATTATAAGGAATGCTGCCGACTATGGCTTTACGGATTTGATTCTCAAGGCCGCCGGTCCCCGTAATAAAACCTCCGTCATGGGGATTAAACACGTCGCCTTTAACGGCATTGCGGATTAAATCGCTGAAATGGCCGATGCCCGGCAGCCGGGCCGCATTCGCCATGGAGGCCTGACGCTCGGGCGCAAGCGCGGTCGGAATGTTCCAGCCTTCCCCGTAGAGGAGGATCGACGGATCCAGCTCATCCAGCCGCCGACGGAGCTCCTTCATCGTTTCCACATCCAGCAGTCCCATCAAATCAAATCTGAAGCCGTCAATATGGTATTCCTTTGCCCAATACAAGACAGAATCGACTATAAATTTGGTTACCATCGGGCGTTCCGAGGCCACGTCATTGCCGCAGCCCGAACCGTTTGAAAAGTGCCGGTCAGGCGTATAACGCAAATAATAACCGGGTACGAGCTGGGTAAAGTGAATCAGATGCCCATCATAAACGTGGTTATAGACCACATCCATTACAACCCGCAGTCCACGGTCATGCAAGGTCTGGATCAGGTGTTTGAGCTCCCGGATCCGCACGGCCGGATCATAAGGATCCGTGGCGTAGGAGCCTTCCGGCACGTTATAATTTTTGGGATCATATCCCCAATTATACTGGGGTTCATCCAGCCGGGTCTCATCTACGCTTTCTGTCGCGTAATCGTAGACCGGCAGCAGCTGAACATGCGTAACCCCCAGGTTGGCGATGTGGTCCAATCCGGTCGGAATCCCCCCGGGTCCACGGGTGCCGCTTTCGCTTAGGCCCAAATACTTTCCTTTATGCCGAACCCCGCTGGCCGGATGGATAGTGGCGTCCCGGACATGGATTTCATAAATCACTGCATCCAGATGCGAGTCAAGAGGCGGCTTGTCGTTTGTCCACCGCGGCGGAACCGTACTTTCAGGAGCCAGGATGCAGCCCTTATCGCCGTTGACGCCGACCGCCCTGGCGTAAGGATCCACGGCTTCGTGCAGCTCGTCGCCTATTTTTACCGTATAAGTATAATAAAGACCCGCCAAATCTCCGCCGGCTTCCAGTACCCAGGTCCCTTTAACGTCCCTGCGCATCCTCCGCCTATCCGCGGCGGCCGAATCCCAGCTCTCGTACACATTCACCCAGGCTTCGCCCGCCGTAGGGGCCCACAAACGGAATTTGGTTTGTTCTTCCGTATAAACAGCGCCAAGATCATTTCCGTCATAAAAATAGGCTTCATCAAACGCGGCGTCAAATACGCTCACTCCCCCGGTAATGACGGGATCTCCGTAATTGCTGGTCATCTGCCTTTCCTTCTGAACGGACAACGCTAAGTTTCCTCCCCTTTATCAGTTCCATGCCGCTGCTGATCTCCTGTGCATGAATCCTGCTGCTGATCTCTTCCATTTACAATATGTACATTATAATTCACGGTGAAACCGAAAAAAAGCCGGACCATGCAGGCGGTTTGCGCTTAAAGCCTCGGTCGCCTTCACCCGCTTTGGTTTGCCTTTCCTTTTTATAACCCATTTTTGCCTCCGCAAAAACCGGTTTCTAGTTCGGCCGAGCCACCGCGCTGTCTCCTTCGCTCCTTTTGGCACACATTGACAATCGGAGAATTCCACGATTAATATAAGTGGGATGATTCTCCGCTTAATAGCAGCGCAGGGAAAGGGAGAAAACAAGAACAACAAAATAGGGAGAATAACAACCATGTCCAAGAAAACAACCAATCGAAAAATGGTGACCGTCGCCATGCTTGTGGCCATTTTGCTGGTCGCCATCGATGTTACGGTCGTCAGCACGGCAACGCCGGAAATCGTAAGCGACCTCAGCGGATTGTCCTTAATCAGCTGGGTTTTCGCCATTTATACGCTCACCACTTCGGTTACCACTCCGATTTACGGGAAGTTAGCCGATTTGTTCGGGCGGAAAAACATTTTTATCATCGGCGTCGTTTTGTTTGTCGCCGGCTCCATGCTGTCGGGGGCGGCACAAACGATGAGCCAATTGATCTGGTTCCGGGCGATTCAGGGAATTGGCGCCGGAGCCGTTATGCCCTTGACCTTTACCATTATCGGGGACCTCTATCCGGGCGAACAACGCGCGAAAATGCAGGGCGTATTCAGCTCGGTCTGGGGAATTGCCGGCCTGCTCGGGCCGCTTGTAGGCGGATTTTTTGTGGACCAGGTCAGCTGGCGCTGGATTTTCTATATCAATCTGCCGATCGGGCTGATTTCACTTGTCCTTATCGTCCTCTACTTTCATGAGTCGCTGGACAAGAAGTCGACCCGGAACATCGACTATTGGGGCGCGCTTACTTTTACCATCGGCATTTCCGCTCTTTTGTACGCGCTGCTTAACGCCGGCGAAGGACAGAAATACGCCTGGAATTCAGGCCCGATCTACACCCTGCTGGCCGTAGCGGTCGTGTTTATGGCCCTCTTCGGCTACATCGAAACCAAAGTGAAGGAACCGATGCTCCCGCCTTCCTTGTTCCGGATTCCGGTTATTTCGGTCTCCAACCTCGTGAGTTTCCTTACGAGCGCTATCGTAATTGGGGTTAACGTTTATTTGCCGATGTGGATTCAGTCCATTTTGGGCCACAGCGCCACAAGTTCCGGCCTGACCTTGATGCCAATGTCGGTTGCATGGCCGCTGGCGGCTACGTTTGCCGGACGTTATATGTATAAAATCGGGTCAAAATTCACGGCCGTAGCCGGTTCCGTCCTGATCGCCCTTGGCAGCACCTGGCTGATGGCCCTGGAGCTCGGATCGCCGTATTGGTATTTTGTCGGCATCATGATTGTGATCGGGCTCGGAATGGGATATGCCACCACGCCAACAACCGTGTTGATTCAATCCGCCGTCGGCTGGGAGCAGCGCGGGGCGGCAACCGCGTCGAATACCTTCATGCGTTCGATTGGACAAACCGTCGGGATCGCCGTATTCGGATCGATCTTCAACACTTCCATTCTGAATTATGGAAAAGAAAACACGGGCGGGACAGCCGCCCACGGGGAAAATGTCAGCATAGAAGCGCTGGCCCACGGCATGCATATCGTGTTTATCGTGGTCTTTTTTATCGGACTTTCAATCGTCCTTTCTTCCCTGCTGCTGCCCTCCCACAAGAAGGTATTGGAGCACCAGCGACAGGTGCAGCAATAGGAAAAGCACGCATGGATCACGGGGCACACAGATCACGGATCCTTCCGGGATTCGTTTTCCCTTCTTCCGGCATCGGCAAAAGGAACCTCTCCCTCCCCTGCATAAACAGCAATAAGCAAAAAAACCGCAAGGCATTAGCCTTGCGGTTTTTTCTAGCTTTTTCGATCAGCCGTGCTCCGGTTCTTCGTCCAGCAGGGACGCCTCCACCATATTGATAAACTGGCGCAGTTTGTTCGCGACCGAACGGGAGATGCTGCCTTTCTCATACATCGTTTGCACTTCGTCCCGCTCGGCCTGTACGGCCTTCATTCTCAGCTCTTTCTTATGCTCCTTAAGTTCAGGGGAATCATCGAGCTCTCTTGTGGCGGTCAGCCGGTAAATCATTTCCTTGTACCGGGTAATCACTCCGGTGGAGATCATCCGGTTCTCGGCGCACAGATTGTCGGAAATGGCCTGGATGGCCGCCTGGCAGGTCTTGACCTTGGCATTCTTATATTCGGCAAACCGGGCTTTCTCCCTGTGCAGAGCCGACGGGCGGAACAGCTTGTTAAAGACCCTCCGGAACAAAAGCACAAAGAAAGAAAAACGCATTCTGAACTTTCTCCGTGTCGTCAGCATATATTCCATCTCGTCGATCATATCGTAAAATTTGGAGGCAACCTCTTCGTCAAGTTCTCCCCGTTTGACCAAAGCTGCAATTTCAGCGCGTTCCGCTTTGACGCCAAGCAGCCGGACCTCGCATTCCGTTTCCCGGAACTCGTCAATGTCCTGCACCACGAGGGACTGCATTTCGCGGATTTCCTGATTGTAATACGAAATCAGCTCCATAGCGGCACGCTTATTATCGTCCGTCATCTCGTCTTTGGTGACGGCGATCGCCTTCTGCAGCAGCGCTACCCGTGCCGTAACTTCCTGCTCCTTCTCCTCCTGGACATCTTCCGCATTAGGACTGCGGGAGAGCAGCGGGAGCACGATGCTGGCTACCAGCAGGGTAAACAGAATAACGCCGGCGGCTATAAAAATAATGAGGTTGCGTTCCGGAAAAGCGTTCCCGCTTCCGAGAAAAAACGGAATGGAAAACGCACCGGCCAGCGTAACCGTCCCCCGGACCCCGGACAAAGCCGTCAACAGCGACGTTTTGAACCGGTGCTGATCCAGCTCGGTATGCTCCTGGTTGTCGCCGTTCCCCACTCTCCAGAACAAATACACCCAAACGAACCGCAGAGCGAGCAGCAGCAGGGAAATTTCGGCGATATAACCAAGCACCTGTCCGTTGCTGAAGGACGGATCCTGGAAAATCACCCTGGCGACATCCGGCAGCTGCAGGCCCAGGATGACAAACACCAGGCCGTTCAGTAGAAAAAGGATGACGGACCAGGTGCTGTCGGACGTTACCCGCAGGCGGTAATGAGGCGAGCTGATCCGGTCCGTATCCATCGAATGGACAAGGCCTGCGGCCACAACGGCCAGGATGCCGGAAACGCCGAGCTCCTCGGCGTTGATGTAGATCAGGAACGGAGTCAGGATCTGCACAAGCATCAGCAGCGTCACGTCTTCCATGCCAAGGCTGCGGATCCAGGCCTGCAGGCGAAAGATCAGCAGCGCCAACACGGCCCCGATCAGCAGCCCGCCGATCGCGATCAGGAAAAAGCTGAGCGTCGCGTCGGCAAGCGAAAATACGCCGGTGACGGCCGCGGCCACGGCAAACTTAAACGCGACTAGGCCGGAGGCGTCGTTCATCAGCGACTCGCCTTCCAGCAGGCGCATGATCCGTCTCGGCAGCTTGATCCGGCCGGCCAGCGAGCTGACCGCTACAGCATCGGTCGGCGACAGGATGGCCGCGAGCGCAAACGCCGCAGCCAGCGGAATCGACGGAATCCGAAAATGAATGAAATAGCCGGCGACTACAACTGTCGCAAATACAAGGCCGAGCGCCATGAGCAGGATGGACGCGCGCAGGCTCCACAGCTCGCCTCTCGGCGTTTTTTTGCCGTCATTATAAAGCAGCGGAGCGATGAACAGCACAAAAAACAGCTCCGGATTCAACGGCAGATGAATATACGGCGGAATAATACTGATGATTGCACCCAGCGCAATCTGAAACAAGGGCACCGGCACAAACGGAGCAAAACGGTTCAGCAGATTGGATAAGCCGACCAGCCCCAACAAAATCAAAACGGTAAAAAATATCTCCATGGGACGGATGGGGCCCCTTTCCTCAATTTTGAAATGTTCTCTTTTCAATTATATCCACTTCGGGCGGATTGAACATGCCTCTTTTGCAAAATCGGATCCGTGACTGTGTAATAAAAATATAACAAAGCCGTCCGTAGTCCTGTCGGAACGGGCGGCTTCGTGAGCGCGGAAAACCTTCAACTATGCCTTCCTGTCGGCTAGGCTTTGGCCTTGGCGAGCAGATACAGGAAATAAGGCGCGCCGATGACGGCGACTACGATCCCGGTCGGCACCTCGCCGGTGTGCATCACGGAACGTCCGATCGAATCGCCGACCAGCACCAGCAGCGCGCCCAGCAGCGCCGAAATCGGCAGCAGCTGCTTGTGGTTCGGACCAGCCAGGCGTCTGGCCAGGTGCGGACCGATCAAGCCGACAAAGCTGATCGCTCCGCCGGAGGCCACGCAGGCAGCCGCGAGGCCGACGGCCGCGGCGAGCAGGCCGAAGCGGTCTTTTTCCAGATTCGCTCCAAGTCCTAAAGCGGTCTTATCGCCAAGCATCAGGATATTCAACACTTGTGATTTATAGATCACATAAGGGATAAGGATCACAATCCAAGGCAGCAGGGCCAGCACGTAATCCCAGGTGGTGCCGCTGATGCTCCCGGCCAGCCAAATGTAAATGGACTGGTATTTCTCCGGCGTCAGCCGCACGGCCAGAACGATCATCGCCGCGCTGATGCCGGCGGCTATGCCGATGCCGTTAAGCACCAGGCTGGTCGGAGACAAACCCTCCGATTTCTTGGTAGCCAGGCTGTAGATCAGCACGGCCGTCAGCGCCGCGCCGGCAAGCGCGCACAGCGGCATCATAAAGGCCGTCCCCAGCGTCACAACCGGAAAATACGACGCGTACAGCATAATCGCCAAACCCGCACCGGCGTTGATGCCCAAAATGCCAGGCTCCGCAAGCGGGTTGCGGGTCAAGCCCTGCATAATGGCACCGGAGACGGCAAGCCCTGCGCCGATCAACACCGAAATGACGATCCTCGGCAGCCGCAGCTTGAACAATACCAGGTGCTGACGGGCGTCCCCGCCGCCGAACAAGGTTTGGACAACCTCCCCCGGCGACATCCGGACGGCGCCCAGATTCATACTGATCAGAAAAACCGCTATAATAGCGGCCACAAGCAGGATGGCGATTCCTATCGCTGTCCTGGACCGCCGGTTCAGGTGGCTGTAAGGAGAACTTTTCATCGCATTTCTCTGCCTCCTTTACGGACCAGATACAGAAAATACGGAACGCCGATCAACGCGATCAAACCGCCGACCGGCACTTCCTGCAGCGGGTTGATGACCCGGGAGCCGATATCCGCCACGACAATCAGCAAAGCGCCAAACATGCCTGAGCAGGGAATTACCCACCGGTAATCGACCCCGACCAGGTAACGTACGATATGCGGAATCAGCAGACCGAGAAAACCGATCACCCCTACGGCGGAAACCGCCGCTCCGGCGAGCACCAGCACAACCAGCGTGCCGCCCAGACGGATTAGCCCGTTCCGCTGGCCGAGCCCGGAGGACACTTCGTCGCCCAGACTCAGCACCGTTATGGAGCGGGATAAGCAGATCGCCCCGATCAAAGCGGCGGCCACCCACGGGAACATAATTTTCACCTGGGTCCAATGAATGCCCGCCAAGCCGCCCGCATACCAGAAGGCCAGGTCCTGCCCGATTTTGAAATAAACGGCGATGCCTTCGGCCAGGGCGGAGAGCAGCGCGCTGACGGCCGCGCCAGAAAGCGCCAGCCTCATCGGCGTCAGCCCCGCTTTGGACAAAGAGCCGATCCCGAATACCAGCCCTGCCCCGATTCCGGCACCCAAAAAAGAAAATAAGATCAAACTTGTATAGGACATATTCGGGGAAAAAGCAAACACGGCGGCGAGCACAAATCCCGCCCCGGAGTTAAGCCCCAGCAGCCCCGGGTCGGCGATCGGGTTGCGGGTCATGCCCTGCATGACCGCGCCGGAAACCGCAAGGCCCGCGCCGACCAGAACGCCGGCAAGAGCTCTAGGCAGCCTGATTTCGCGGATCACTTGGTGGTCCGTCACATCCGGATTAAAGTGAAACAAGGCCTGCCAAACCGTCCTGAGCGGAATGGAAATCGAACCTACCGAAATGGAAAACAGCAGCGCCAGGACAAGCAGCGCCGCTCCGCCGATCAATATCGTAACGGCCGCCAGCGGCCGTCCTTTCGGTTTATTATGCTCCGGAGCGCCTTCAGTTCTCGTCTCCGCAGGATTTGATGAGGTTGCTTCCATCATCCATCTGCTCCTATCTGCCTTGCTGTCAATTATGTATACATGACAAGCTGATTTAACCATGCAACTTCCATTTTATTGATAATCATTCTCAGCGTCAATCTTTTTTGCTCGCACAGGCAAAAAGAGGCCCCCCCGAGGCCATCACCTGGCCGGGGCACCTCTCTTTGTAATGACGTTACGGATTACGACGCACCGGATTCACCTTCCAAATTTCAGAAGCATATTCGCGGATCGTGCAGTCGCTGGAAAATTTGCCAGAGTGGGCGATGTTCAATATCGCTTTTTTCTGCCAATCCGGTTTGTTGCGGTAAGCCAGGTCGATGTTCAAATGGGCTTCGATGTAACTCGAAAAATCCTTCAGCACAAAATATTCGTCATTGTGGTCCAGGATGGATTGGTAGATGTCCCTGAATTCATTTTCCTGGGAACAGATTAATCCCGGCGTGATCAGCTGGTCCATTACCTCGTGAATACGGGAGTCGCTGTTGTACGTATCCCAGGCAGAATATCCGCCGTACTGATAGAAATTCTGCACCTGTTCCGCGCTCAGGCCGAAGATAAACATGTTTTCGTCACCCAGCATCTCATACATTTCCACGTTGGCGCCGTCCATGGTGCCGACTGTCAATGCCCCGTTCATCATGAATTTCATGTTGCCGGTTCCCGAAGCCTCCTTGCTGGCGGTGGAAATTTGTTCGCTGACGTCGGCGGCCGGAATGATTTTTTCGGCAAGGGAGACGGAGTAATTTTCCAGGAAAATGACCTTAAGCACCTCCTGCACCGATTTATCTTTGTTAATCCGGGCGGCAACCGTATTGATCAGCTTGATGATCCGTTTAGCCAAATAATAACTCGGCGCGGCTTTGGCTCCAAAAATAAAGGTCCGCGGCACGATGTCCATATTCGGATTTTCCTTAAGCTGATTGTACAAATGGATGATGTGGAACACGTTCAGCAGCTGCCTTTTATAGGCATGCAGGCGTTTGACCTGGATATCGAACAAGGAACCCGGATGGACGGTAATGCCCTGCTTCTCAAAAATATACTGCGCCAGCTGTTCTTTGTTTTGATTTTTGACCTTGGCGACCTCGTTCTGAAAGGCGGTATCCTTGCAGCATTTGATAAGGCCGTTCAGCTCCTGGGGATGTTTGACCCACCTTGTGCCAATGCATTCGGTAACGAGGGAGGCCAGCCCGGGATTGGCGTACATTAGCCAGCGGCGGTGCGTAATCCCGTTTGTTTTGTTGTTGAAGCGTTCGGGATACAGCTCGTAAAAATCTTTCATTTCCCGTTTCTTCAAAATCTCCGTGTGCAGCGCCGCCACCCCGTTGATGGAATGTCCGCCGTGAATCGCCAGATGCGCCATCCGGATCTGGTTGTTGCCTATGACCGCCATGCGGGCCACCCGTTCCGGCTGATCCGGATAACGTTCGTTTAACTGGATCCGGAAGCGGCGGTCGATCTCTTCAATGATCATGTAAATGCGCGGGACAAGCTCCTTGACCATCTGCTGCGGCCATTTCTCCAATGCTTCGCTTAGAATGGTATGGTTCGTGTACCCGACCACTCTATTCGTAATGTCCCAGGCTTCGTCCCAGCCGAAACCGTTGTCGTCGATCAGGATCCGCATCAGCTCCGGAATGACCAGGGTCGGATGCGTATCGTTGATCTGAATGGCGACTTTGCTCGGCAGCTCCGTAAGCGGAAGGTTCAGCTTGCCGAACGTCCGCAGCACGCTTTGCACGCCGGCCGAGCACAGGAAATACTGCTGCTTTAGCCGCAAAAGCTTGCCGTCATAATGGGAATCGTCCGGATACAGGAACTCGGAGATCGACTCTACCGAACGGTTATAGTCCAGATATCGGTAGTAGCTGCCGTCCTGGCCGGAGGGCTGGCGGAACGGGTCCATCATCGATTCGGCGCTCCAGAGCCGGAGCGTATTGATATGCGGGTGCCCGTAGCCGATGATCGGCACATCGTACGGAACAGCCCGGACCGCCTCATACTGCACGGTTTCAAAGATCAAACGGCCCTGGACCTCGCGGGTCACGACATTGCCCCAGAAGCGAACCTCGACCTGCTTATCCGGCCGGCGGATCTCCCATTCATTGCCCTTCTGCAGCCAATAATCCGGCAGCTCCACCTGATTGCCGTCCATGATTTTCTGCTCAAATAATCCGTATTTATAACGGATACCCGTACCATGCCCGGCATATTGAAGGGAAGCCAGCGAGTCCAGGAAGCAGGCGGCAAGCCTGCCCAGTCCTCCGTTCCCGAGTCCCGCGTCGCTTTCCTGCTCTTCGACTTCATGAAACGGATAACCCAGCTCGGCCAGGCCTTCCTTAACCGTTTCCAGCACGCCCAGGTTCAGCAGATTGTTTCCCAGCAGCCTCCCGATCAGGAATTCCATGGAGAAATAATATACCTGCTTCTCCTTCTGCTCTTTATACAACGTATTGGTCTGGGCCCAATCCCGGCCGACCTGTTCGCGGATCATGCCGCTGATGATTTTGTAAACGTCGGCCTCCGACGCTTCCTCCAGCGGTACGCCCAGTTTATCCACCAGCTGTTTCGTAAAAGCGCGCTTAAAGCTTTCTTTGTCTTTAAACAAGGTCTATTCCTCCTGCCCGCTGCGTCCTTAAATGTGACTGCTTTTCGCTATGACAAACGGCTTTTTGGAATCGCCCATCAGCGTGACCCCGCGGGACAGGCGAACGTCTTTATCCATGATGACATTTTCGATCACCGCGTTTTCTTCGATCACGCATTTTTGCATCAGGATGGAATTCGAAATGCGGGCCCCCTTGCCTACCTGAACCCCGCGGAAAAGAATGCTGTTTTCGACCTGGCCGGCGATCATGCAGCCATTGGCTACGAGCGAGCTCTTTACATCCGCGCTCTCCTGGTATTTGGCCGGCACCTCATATTTGATTTTGGTGCGGATCGGATTTTCCCGGAACAGGTCTTCATAGTGGTCACGCCGCAGCAAATCCATGCTGTTCGCGAAATAACTTTCAATCGAGTTGATGACGGCGTGATAACCCGTATAAGTATAGGCTCCGATTTTGAGGCGGTCGCGGTTTTCCTGGATCGCGTCGCGGAAAAACTGGTTTTTTCCATGCGCAATGCAGTCCTTAACCAGCTCCAAATATTTATATTTATCCATTATAAACATTTCCATGTATATATTCGGATGATCAAGCTCCTTATGAATGTCCGTCACCCAGCCCTGACCGTCCGTATCGATCCGGAGGCAGGCTTCATGCTCGGGACGGAGCTCCGGCACCGGTTTGTAAATAAGCGTAATGTCGGCGCCGCTTTCCATATGCTGCTGATAAACCTCGCGCAAATTCACTTTGCTGATATGGCGGCTGCCCGAATGCACCATATGGCTGCCGGAGCTGCGGTAGAAGAAGTCCATGTTGTTGTGAACGTGCTGAAGGTCGCCGAGGGAAACATCCGTCGGGTCGTTCCAGTCCGGAGGCAAAATAAACAATCCGCCGTGATTGCGGTCCAGGTCCCAGGACTTGCCTTCCCCCAAATGGTCCATCAGCGAACGGTATTTCCGGCGGACAAACAAGGCAATGTCCACGATTCCCGCGTTGGTCATGTTCGACAGCACGAAATCGATCAGCCGGTATCTCCCGGCAAAAGGAACGGCGGCGCCGCAGCGAAAATAGGTCAGTTCATTTAATTGATCCAGCTCGTCGTCCAGGTTAATGACACCGATCAGCTTTTTCATCGTTTCATCGCTTCCTTTCCGCCATCCGGGCTGTAGGCAAAATCGTCGGAGTGGACAAGCACAATGTCGGCCGCATCCTCGGAACCGATGACGGTCCCGTCCGGAATCACCAGGCTTTCGTTCACGATCGCTTTATGGATGCGGACGTTGCGTCCGATTTTGACTTTCGGATGAATGACGGAATCTTTAATGACGCTGCCTTCTCCCACCTCTACTCCAAAGAACAAGATGGAGCGGCTCACCTCGCCGTTCACGACGCAGCCTTCGTTGATCATGCAGTTGCTGAGCCGGGCATCCGGGGCGATAAACTCCGCCGGCTGGTTGGGGCTTTTCGTATAAATGCGCCAGGCCGGATCGTTCAGATTCAGCTCAGGCTCTTCGCAGAGCAGGTCCATATTGGCTTCCCACAAGCTTTGGATGGTGCCGACGTCCTTCCAGTAACCGTCGAACGGATAAGCGTAAAGCTTCTTTTGGTTCGCCAGCATCAGCGGAATGATGTCCTTGCCGAAATCATACGAGGAGGCTTCCGTCTGTTTGTCTTCGATCAGGAACCGCTTCAGCACCTCCCACTTGAATAAATAGATGCCCATGGAGGCCAGCGTGCTTTTCGGCACCTGCGGTTTCTCTTCAAATTCATAAATGCTTAAATCATCGTTTGTATTTAAAATGCCGAAACGCGTTGCCTCCTGCGCCGTCACGTCTATCACGGAGATGGTGCAGTCCGAGTTTTTTTCCTTATGGAAACGGAGCATTTCATTGTAATCCATTTTGTAGATATGGTCGCCGGAAAGGACCAGCACGTGCTCGGGGTCAAACTGCTCGATAAAATTCAGGTTCCGGTAGATCGCGTCCGCCGTTCCCTGATACCAGCTGCTGCCGTTCTCCCTTTCATGGGGAGGCAAAACGTACACGCCCCCGCCCCTGCGGTCGAGGTCCCAATCGCTGCCTACTCCGATATATGAATGCAGAACCAGCGGTTCGTATTGGGTCAGTACCCCCACCGTGTCTATTCCGGAATGCGTGCAGTTGCTGAGCGGGAAATCTATGATCCGGTATGTGCCGCCAAAATAAACCGCCGGTTTGGCAAGAGATTTAGTTAGCCCTTTCAGGCGTTTCCCCTGTCCGCCGGCTAACAGCATAGCTACGACTTCTTTTTTCATCCTGATTGCGCCTCCTCCAGTTTCTTCAACCCTTCAAACTCTTCCACGAATTCAACCGCTGTTTGCGGTCAAAGATACACCTTCTTCTAAAAATGACTGGGGAGCCTCAAGGTACGGGACTGCCAATACTAATGTTTAACCTTTGCGGAGTTTCGTTAATCGGTAACTAACATTTGAAGAGGCAAGAAAAACTGGTGTTAAAAGAATACTAGAATGGATTGTCATATTCGGCTTGCTGCGCAAATACAATTCATAGAGGACAAGAACTTTGAAAAGCGTAATCGGAGTGTGAATGATGAGTGCTGCTGTGGTTTTGAAACGGTTTTCCCTGATCCTCCCTTTCTCTTTGTTGTTGGCTTGCCTGGTGGTCCTGCTCCCCAAATGGGGGTCCTTGACCGGAAATGCCGAGCTGGCCACCTTTAAAAACCATTTCCTGGGTATATTTCTCGAAGCGGTGCCCTTTATCCTTTTCGGAGCGCTCGCTTCTTCTATGATTCATCTTATCATGCCGGAGGATTTTCTGGCACGCAAGTGGCCGAAAAATCCTTTGGCAGGTATTGCCATGGCTTGTCTGCTCGGGGCCCTGTTCCCCGTATGCGAATGCGGCATGATTCCGCTGGTGAAAAGACTCGTGCAAAAAGGCATGCCCGCTTACACCGCTACCGTTTTCCTGTTGTCCGGCCCCATCGTTAATCCGATCGTTTTCGGGGCAACGGCCCTTGCTTTCCAGGGGCATCCGGAAATGATCTACGCCCGGCTCGGCATCGCCTTGTTCGTTGCGGCCGCAACGGGATTTGTGCTATATCTGGTCGTTCGTAAAAATCCGCTGCGCCATACGCTGGCCGACAGTTCGGGTCACGAGCATGCCGAGGTCAAATGGTTCGGAGGCGGTCATTCGTTCAAGACCAAAACGATTTCGTTGTTCCAGCACGCCTCGGACGATTTTTTGGACGCCGGAAAATATCTCATTATCGGCTGCCTGATCACGGCTGCGCTGCAAACCTTCGTCTCCCGCGATTCACTTGCCGCTTTTGCCAGCGGCCCCGCGGCTTCCTATGCCTTTATGATGGGTCTCGGGTTTGTGCTTTCGCTCTGTTCCACCTCGGACGCTTTTGTGGCTTCCACGTTTATGCATACCTTTTCGCACGGTGCCCTGCTGTCCTTCCTGGTGCTGGGACCGATGCTGGATTTCAAAAACATGCTGATGCTGCTTTCCGCCTTCAAGGCTAAATTTGTTCTGATCCTTATGCTTGTCGTCCCTCCTCTGGTGCTGATCGGATGTCTGCTCGCAGACCGTTTCCTGATCCCTTAAACCAATTATTGCGGAAGGAGGCTCCTTATGAACGCCGCGCCTTCGTCAAAACGCCACCATGCGATACAGGCCGTGCTGCTGCTGGGTTTGGCCTTGTTGATCGGCAGTCTGGTCAAAACCGGTTCCCTTCAATATTATTTGGCTCCGCGCATGGAAAAATGGATGCTGCCCTGCCCGATCCTGCTGGGCCTGATGGCGGTTTTTACCGCCTACCGCGCTATTGCGCCGGACGACGATCCGGTCTGCGGCTGCAGCCATGAGGTGCCCAAATCCTTATTTAAAAGAACCGCCGTCTACGTTTTGTTTCTCCTGCCGGTTGCTTTCGGCGCCTTGTTTCCGAACCGGCCCTTAGGCAGCGCCGCCGCTTCCACCAAAGGATTCTCGCTGACCACCCCGCTTCAGGAGGAGCATGTCAGCAAGGAAAAGGCCGCCCTGAAAGCCGCAGCCGGAGCCGGGACTGGCGGCAAAACGCCGCAAGCGGCGCAAACGGATCAAACCGCTCAAACGGCAACGGAGAAGGTTTCCGTCAAGCCGTCAAAAACGTTTACCGCTCCGGACGAATATAACGAAGAATTCGCCCGGCTTGCCGGTCTTCTGTATGCGGAGCCCGTCATTCAAGTTACGCCGGATATTTATTCAGAAACGATCGGGGCTATCGAGCTTTTTAAGCAGGATTTCATCGGCAAATCTATCTCCCTTACCGGTTTTGTTTATAAAGATGCCGCTGTCGGCAAATCGGCAGACGAATTTGCGGTAGGCCGTTTCCTGGTATTATGCTGCACTGCCGACGCTCTTCCGTTCGGCGTCCTGGTCAAAACCCCGGCTTCTGCCGCGCCGGTCGCCAAGGATGCTTGGATCAAAGTAACGGGGAAAATCAATGTGGAAACCGTCGGGGGACAGGAAGTGCTGCGGATTGACGCCGACCAAATCGCTCCTGAAGCCGAACCTTCCGTTCCTTACGTTTACCCGAGCGCGGATTCCGTTGCCGCGTTTGAACAGGACCATAAAGCGAAATAAGCGAAAGAGGGCGGACGGAGATCTTTCGCAAAAATCCCGGATGTGCCGCAAACGGAGCACTTCCGGGATTTTTGCTGCAAAGCTTTGGAGCTCGGCTTGATAGCCGTCAGATCTGGCTCCGTCCCGTTAAGATCAGTGGGCGGGGCGCTGGACGCCGCTTTGCTTATTTTTCATCTCCACCTGCTCTTCGCGGGTTAATTTGCGCGCTTCGATCCATTTAAGCTGCCCGCGTTCCATTTCCTTAACGGTAAACACATAATTTTTGGAAGAAATCATGCCGCCGGTCACAAGATCGTATTTCCGGGTCAGCATCCAGCCGCCCAGCGTATGGGCTTCCCCGGTTTCCAGGCCGGCATGCAGCCGGTTGTTGATTTCATAGAGCGGCACCTTCGGATTAATCCGGTAGAGACCTTCCTCAAGCTCTATAATTTCTTCTTCGTGAACGCCGGCGTAGGGCTCGTCCCCGATATCGCCGATGATGCTTTCGATAATATCCTCAATCGTGACGATCCCCGTAGTTCCGCCGAATTCATCTTGAAGCACCGCCATTTTAATCCCTTCCTTCTGCATCTTGAGCAGCAGGTTTTGGGCCCGGATCGTATCGATCACATGGATGACGGGTTTGACGAATTGGCCGACCGGCTCCGATCCGTCCGACTGCCTTCGGATATAACTTCCGAGCAGCTCACGGGTATCCACAATCCCTGCGATCCGGTCTTTGTCATGGTCAAGGGTCACCGGATAATACGCGTACCGGGTGCTGTCTTCTTTTTGCAGGAAATCGGATAGACGCATGTCCCGGGGCACCGACTGGATTTCCGTTCTCGGCACCATGATGCCCTGCACCGCCAGCTTGTCGAGCTCAAAAATGTTATTTAAGTAGCGGTATTCAAAAGGATTGATCTGACCGCTTTTGTAGCCCTCGGATAATGCGAGGCGCAGCTCGGCTTCCGTTTGCACCGTTTCGTGCTCTCCAGCCGGCTTTATGCCAAACCACCCGGTGATCAGCCGGGAAGAGCGGCTCAGAAACCAGTTAATCGGATAAGTAAGTTTATAAAAAATGATCAGCGGCCGGCTGAAAAACATCGCCATCGGTTCGGCAAGCTGAATAGCAAAGGATTTGGGTACAAGCTCGCCGACCACAACTTCGAAGAACGTCAGCAGCATAAAGGCAATCAGAAAAGAAACGACCGATTCGACCGAAGCCGGAACGTTCAGCAGCTCGAACAGCGGCGCGAGCAGGTGCTCGATCGTAGATTCCCCGAGCCAGCCCAAAGCCAGCGCCGTCAGCGTGTTGCCCAGCTGGCAGGCCGATAGGTATTCGTCCAGCCTGCTCAGAATGCTCTGCACCGCAGCCGCTTTTTTATTCCCCGCGGCCGCAAGCTGCTCGATCCGGGAGATCCGCACGCGGATCACCGAATATTCGGATGCTACAAAAAAGGCCGTACATAAAATCAGCAAAATGACCACAATCAGTTTAACGATGTCCATTGAAAACTCCTCCCTGGCCTGAAACGGTTCCCGTTAGGCCCGGAGGAACACCTCCCGTCTGCCCATCTTCTGTTTCCTGGTTCCCTGCTTCGGGTTCCTGTTTCCTTATCTGTTTTATACATTACCCGCTTCTTGGCTGTTAACAACGTATAGCTCCTGCGGAAAAGGTGTCTAAAAAATCGGGTTGTGCTTCCGGAGAGACTATAGTACCATTTACGTAGTTTTTGCCAGCCATGACCCATTCAGCTTTTTTGACCGGAGGACCTTATGAATGCGACCTATTTTTAGCCGGCTGAAGGGGAACAGCCGAGGAAGCTTGGCTTTCGAGCCGCTGTTTTTGATCCCTTACAGCATGTTTTCGACTTACGCTACCTTGTATATGTACGAGCTGGGGATAACGGAGACCGCCATTGGGTGGATTACGACCCTCGGTCTGGTGGTTCAGGTGTTTTCCTCTTTGGTAAGCGGGTATTTGACGGACCGGATGGGACGGAAGGGCTCGATTTTGTATTTCGACCTGCTTAGCTGGACCATGGCCACCCTGCTGTGGGCCGTTTCCCAAAACGTCTGGTTTTTCCTGATCGCCGCTTTGCTGAATGGGTTTCAGCGCGTGCCAAACACCGCTTTCTATTGCCTGATCGTCGAGGACTCCAAACCGGAGGACCGGACCTATGTGTTTACGCTGCTGCAAATTATCGGCGTGATCGGCGGTTTGTTCGCCCCGCTGGGCGGCCTGCTTGTGGCACATTACGGGCTTGTTAGCGGCGTCCGGATGATGTATGCGCTTGCTTGCGTCATGATGACGATTCAGTTTGTAGGCCGCCATTTAACGACCCGTGAAACCGAAATCGGGCTTCGGAAAATGCGGGAAACCCGTGAGCTCGGATTTAAAGAGATTTGGCAGGACTACTGGGGTTCGGCCCGGGAGATTTTCCGCAGCAGAAGCCTGCTGCTGATCTTCGGAGTTTACATCCTGTTTAATTTTCAGGCTACGCTCAAAACTACGTACCTGTCCTTGTATCTTGCGGATTATTTACATATCAGCAGCGGCATTATTTCTTTGTTCCCGGCCGTTTCTTCCGCCGTCATGCTGCTGGCCCTATGGCTGATCATGCCAAAAATTTCTTCCTCTGCGGAGACTCGGGCCATGACCGCCGGCTTCTGGCTTTCCGTAGCGTCGAATGTCATGCTTGCGGTCTTCCCGACCGGCAATCTCCTTTGGGTGGGACTCAGCACCGTTTTGTCCGCCGTAGGGCTGATGATCAGCTCGCCTTACCTGGAAGCGGCGGTCCAGAATGCCATTGACGACGAAAAAAGAGCCAAAATGTTTTCCATGCTTTCGGTTTTCATTTTGCTGCTGACCTCGCCGGCCGGCATCATCGGCGGCTGGGCTTACACCATCGATCCGCGCATCCCGCTGTGGCTTGTAACCGCCGCATTTGCCGGCTCGGCGCTGCTGATCCTGTTGTATCGCAGGAGAGCAAGCGCGGAAGCCGCAGACAGGAACACAGCAGCAGCGCCAAAATAAAAACCGGAACGAAAAAACAACCGCCCGGAGCGCTCCAGGCGGTTGTTCGCGTTTCGGTCTTCTTTTTTAACCGCCAGCAGGCTCTTTAGTCCGTTACTCGCAGGCCCACAATGACTAAATCCCGCTCGATTCCGTCCATGTTGGCCACCTTCGGCAGATGGCCCCAGGTTTCAAACCCGAATTTGCGGAGCAAACCAAGGCTTGGCTCGTTATGGCCGAATACAAAACCAAGCAGCGTATGTACCCCGATCTCCGGACATTTGTCGATCGCATGCCGGACAAGGATGCTGCCGAGCCCTTTTGATCGGAATTCTTGGGCTGTGTAAATGCTGATTTCCGCCGTCCCGAGATAAGCCGGCCGGCCGTAGAAAGACTGAAAGCTGAGCCAGGCCGCAATCTGACCATCTATTCTAAGCACCCACAAAGGGCGATGATCCGGACTATGGTGCTCAAACCACGGGATCCGGCTTTCCGCCGTGATCGGCTCCAGATCGGCCGTCACCTGCCGGCCCGCAATCGTCGAGTTGTAGATTTCCACGATCCGTCCCAAATCACCGAGTTCGGCATCTTTGATTTCATAAATAAGTTCTGACATGCTATTCTCCTCCGCTTCACGTCGAAAGGGGGCGTAACCCCGCCTGCTTTGCCTTTGCTGAATTAAATATTTTCAATATATCATAAAACCGCAGCCTCCAGCAGGAAAGTTTGGACCGACCGCCCTCGGGTAATAATAAATGTGCATCGAAACTTCAAAGGAGGAGTTCTTATGACTACTCAGGATCCGAAAGAGTTGTTGAAGCACAAGCAGGAACTGATTCAGCAGAAAGAGGAATTTGCCAGCTTTGCAAGAAGCGTGAGTGAAGACGGGGAAGCGCCTGCGGGACAGGAATTCAGTACCGACCGTCAGGATGACGACCAAAACCGGATGAAAAGCGTGGAGAACCGCAGAACCTGATCGTACAGGGATAAACCTTCCTTCGGGAAAAATAAGCAAACAAAAGGCCGGACCGCAGCATTTGCGGGATCCGGCTTTTTGTTTTGGGAACGAAGACCGGGCTGTTCCTAATCGGCCTCCTCTTTAATGGGACTGCTCTTGCTTCATTTTGCGGAGCGTTTTATTGATCCAGACAGCAGCTATGGCCCCGTCCCCCATAGCTGCGGTGACCAGCTCGGAGTGCACGCCAAGGTCTCCGGCAATCCATACACCGTCCACGTTGGTCATTTTGGAACGGGGATTGGACTCCACATGACGGTTATGATGCAGCTCGATGCCCAGCTGCTCTGCAATTTCAGCATTCACATGATTGCCGCCAAAAGCGATAAATCCCCGCTCCGTCTCCACCAAAGAGCCGTCTTCCAGCATGGCGGCCTGGATATAGCCGTCATTTTCGTGGAGGATCTCCGTCACGGCCTGCTCCATGTAACGAATGCCAGCCTGATGCATCTGGCGGTGTTTCTCTTCATCCACATGCTCTTTCTCGTGGTTAATGTAAATCAAGCTTTCGGCGCGTTCCGCCATCAGCAGCGCCATATTGGCCCCGGGATTTCCCGAGCCGATGACCAGCGTCTTCCGGCCCTCGATTTCATACCCGTCGCAGTCCGGGCATACATACACACTCCGTCCGAAGGTAGGCTCAAGGCCGGGAATGGCCGGATAACGGTCCAGAAGTCCGGTAGCAAGCAGCAGCGTGCGGGCAGCATAGCTTGCCCCTCCGGACCCTGTCAGCTTGAATATCTCTCCTTCCTTCTTCGCCTGCACGATCCGGTCTTCCGTGAATTCCACCCCAAAAGACTCGGCCTGGCGTCTGCCACGGCTCCGCAGTTCTTCTCCGGAAATCCCGTCCGGAAACCCGAGCAGGTTATGGTATTCCCGGCATAACGTCGAACGGCCCTTCCCTGCGTCCACCACCAGAATCTTGTGGGCGGAATAACGGCCAAGCTGAATGGCGGCCTGCAATCCCGCAATGCCTCCCCCGATGATCAAGCAATCATATATCATTTTCTTTCCCTCTCTCCTATACGTCATTACCTGTTCATTAAAGCGTCTTACACCCTATATTTATAAACCCTTGCTTCGTAAGGCCTTAGCTTCAGCTTACTGATTTGTTCTCCCGGAGCCTGCTCATAATTGGAGATCAGCAGCTCCAGCTCCTTGTCCCGCAGGTCGGCCGGCAGCTCGCACGGCGGCTCCTCATCAAAGAAATTAAGCAGCACCAGCAGTCCGTCTTCCTCCAGCGTGCGGGTATAGGCGTATATCTCCGTGTGCAGAGGAAACAGCAGCTTGTACTCTCCGTATACGATGACTTTATGTTCCTTGCGCAAAGCGATCAGTTTGCGGTAATAGTGATAGATGGAATCCGGATCCTTGACGGCCTGGGCCACATTGATTTCTCTATAGTTGTCGTTGACCTTAATCCATGGCCGGCCAGCCGTAAAACCGGCATGCTCCGTATCGTCCCACTGCATCGGCGTGCGGGCATTGTCCCTGCTTTTCCGCTTGATCATCGCCATCAGCTCTTCCTCCGGCACTCCCTCCAATTTCCGCTCCTGATACAGGTTCAGCGTCTCGACATCCCGGTAATCCCCGATGGACGCGAAATCCGCATTGGTCATGCCGATCTCCTCGCCCTGATAAATATACGGCGTCCCTTCCAGCGTATGGATGAAGGTGGCGAGCATTTTGGCGGATTCGACCCGGTATTCGCCGTCATTGCCAAAACGGCTGACCGATCTTGGCTGATCATGATTATTCAGATAATTGGCGTTCCAGCCCTTGCCGTGAAGAACGGTCTGCCACAAGCTCATCACTTTCTTCAAATCCAGCAGATTCCACGCTTTATAATCCCATTTGCCGCTGCCGGGCGACACCGCGTCGAGAAACATATGCTCAAACTGGAACACCATATTCAGCTCCCGCCGCGTATCGCCCACATAATCCAAAGCCTGCTCGGGACCTAGACCCGACGTTTCGCCAACCGTCATGATGTCGTAGAAATAAAGCACCTTATCATTGAGATTCTGCAAGAGGGTATGAACCTTTTCCAGATTGGAAAACATCTCGTAAGCACGGACCGTCTTCGAATTGTCCGGATTCAGGGCGTCGGGAAGGCCTTGGGCTTTTACGATATGGGCAACCGCATCAAAGCGGAAGCCGTCGACCCCTTTTTTAAGCCACCAATGCACCATATTGTGCAGCTCATCGATAACAGTCTGATTTTCCCAATTCAGGTCCGGCTGATGTTTGGAGTATAGATGCAGGTAATATTCATCCGTTTTGTCGTCATACTCCCATACCGAACCGCTGAAGTAGGATTCCCAGTTGTTGGGTGGGCCGTTATTTTTGCCCTTGCGCCAAATATAATAGTCCCTTTTGGGATTATCCTTTGAGGATGCGGATTCGAGAAACCACGGATGCTCGTCGGAAGTATGATTCAGGACGAGGTCCATGACAAGCCTCATCCCGCGGGCATGGATTTCCCGGAGCATCCGGTCAAAGTCTTCCATGGTGCCGAACTCTTTCATAATGTCGCAATAATCGCTTATGTCATAACCGTTGTCGTGGTTTGGAGATTTGTAGATCGGGCATACCCAGATGACGTCTACGCCAAGGTCCTTCAAATAATCCAGCTTGGACGTAATCCCGCGAAGGTCGCCTATGCCATCCCCGTTAGTATCCCGGAAGCTCACCGGATAAATTTGATATACAACGCTTTCCTTCCACCATCTCTCTTGCATCCTTTCTGCCTCCTCCTGCCGACGAACCGCCGGATAGCCTGATCAGGCCGCGGTCCTTGTTTCCGTGTCCCCTCTGAAGAGAGGTGCATGTCTGAAAAGTTAGGGTTCGCATCTCTTCTTATTTTTAACCAGTTCTAGGAAAGCTAATAACTTAAAATCGGCAGGAAGCCGCCGCTGCAAAAAATATAACCGTTAAACACAGCAAAACAAGCCTGCAAAACCGCTGTTTTTATCCAGCGTCCCGCAGGCTTTGCCAAAGACTTGCCATAGAAAGGATTAAGATGAACTTTTAAGTTCCTGCCGATAAGGAATATGGACCAGCACCTCCGTGCCCTTGCCCGGCATGGAATGCAGGGTAACTCCGTAATGGGGCCCATAATAAAGCTTTAACCGCTCATCCACATTCCGGATGCCTACGCCTCCCAGCCTGGACAAGCCTGAAGAATGCTCAAGCCTGCCGGGATCAAAACCCTCCCCATCGTCCTTCACGGAAAATTCAATTCTGCCGTCTTCCGTTTTTGCACAGCCGATACGGATCGATCCGGGACCCTTTTTCTCCCTTATGCCGTGATACACCGCATTTTCGACCAGCGGCTGCAGAATGATTTTCGGAATCGTAATCTCCTTAAGCTCCGGATCGCAGCTGATTTCGTAGGAAAGCTTTTCCCCGTAACGTTCCTTCTGAATAAACAGATATTGGGTCACATGCGCCAGCTCTTTCTCGACGGTAGTAAACTCACTGCCTCCGCTTAAGGACAACTGGAAAAATTCCGCCAAAGCTTTCGTTGTTGCTATGACCCGCTCGGTATCCTGAAATTCGGCCATCCATACAATGGTATCCAGCGTGTTATAGAGAAAATGAGGATTAATTTGACTGTGCAGCACGCTGAGCTCATGCATCCGCAGAGCCCGTTCTTTAGCTTCCTTGTCTTCAAGGAGCTGGCTGATTTCCTGAACCATGACGTTAAAATGCCGGGCCAGTCCCTGGACTTCCGTCACGCCCGTTTCGGGAACGCTGACCGCAAGCCGTCCGTTTTGCACCTGCTGCATGGCTGCCTCCAGCCGCCGGACCGGACGCGTAAGCCCTTTGGCGATCCAAGGCGACGTCAAGAACATGAACAGCAGCAAAGCGGCCGCCACGATCAGAAACGTCCTCAGCAGCTGAGTCCGGATCTGGCGGAGTCCGTCCAGGGAGCTGACCCCAATCAGGGTCCAATCCGTGCCTTCCAGCTTGGTTTGATAAACCAGCCTGTTCTGTTTCTCGTCATACCCCTGCGAGCCTTCCTTCAGATCGATAAGCTCCTGCTTTTTGGAGGCGTTGGTAAAATAAGAAACATCCTTATGGTAAACCACCTCGTTCTGCGCGTTTAGGATGCAGACATATCCTTCGCTTCCGAGATTCAGGCTGTTCAAATTATCTTCAAAACCCTTATAATCTACATCCAGTAAAACAACACCCAGGTTTTGACCGGCATCATCCCGGACTTCCCGGCTCAAAGAAATGACCCAATCGTTTTTGTTCATCGAAAAATTTTGCATCCGAGCGGAAGTCAGAGAGGGCACGCTGCTGTGTACGGCGGCGGCGTACCAAGGCTCCTTCATCATGTCGGAAGAGCGGGTCATATTTAAATTTTTTTCGTTCGACAGCACATAACCGTCTTTGCCGATCACGATTACCGATTTAATGAAAGGGTCCGCGGCCAGCACATTATCTATGGAGACGAGAACGTCCCGCTCTCCGGTTTTGTCCTTTGACGCCAGCGTTCTTTTCGTCAGGGGACTGTCAGCGAGCGTTTGGGCAAGCACTTTAAGGCGGTCCAGGTACATCACGACATAAGTGCCGCCCTTGGAGATCGTCATCTGGCTGGATTCCACGGATTCATGCATAACTACGCGGGATATGCCAGCGTACAGAACGGACCCGGTGATCCCGATCGTCAGGATGCTGATGAGCATATAAATCCAGGAAATGCGAAATTGCAGCGAACGAACGAACAGCTTCATCCTTCTTTAATCCTTTCCCTATATTGAAGCGGCGACATGCCGTATTTTTTTCTGAACGAGGAGCTGAAATAGTTGGGATTATCAAACCCGACTTCTTCGGAAATTTCGTAAATTTTTTTATCGGTAGCCAGCAGCCGAAGCTTGGCCCGTTCCAGTCTTTCGTGTGCCACGTAGTCCTGGAAGGATGCGTTGTATAACCTTTTAAAAAGCGTGCTCATATAACCGGGGCTGTACCCGATTTGCTCCGCCAATACCGTCAGGGAAAACTCCGGATTGGCCAAATTCCTTTCCACGGCCTCATCGATGAGTTTTCTTTCGTTATCCGGCTCGGCTTCCTCTTGCGGGCTTGCGGGTTTGGCATTAAATTCCTTTAACAGGTTAAGCAGTTCTTCCTGCTGGATTTCCCCTTTAAGCTTACGGACCAATTTGCCCAGCACTTCAAACACATCGGCCCGCGAGACGGGTTTTAGCACATAATCGTCCACTCCGAGCTTAAGCGCGGTAACCGCGTAATCATAATAATCGTAGCCGGTAATGATCGCAATTTTGACGGAGGGTTTCATTGCCTTGATTTTTGACGCAAAATCCAGGCCGTTCATTCGGGGCATATTAATGTCAAGGAGCACAAGATCCGGCTTGTGCTCCTGAAAAATTTGCAGCCCCTCTTCCCCGTTCTCCGCCTCGAATATTTCGGCGATGTTCAGTTCTTCGAAAGGCACAAAACGTTTGATTCCATTTCGGATCAACTCTTCATCTTCAACAAGAAGCAGTTTATACATGAAAGAATGAGCTCCTTCGGCTTCATTTTACGACACTGATCAAATCGCCGTAGCCTTCTTTGTCCATGTCGGCTTCAGGTACGAAACGGATCGAGGCGCTGTCGATGCAGTATCTTTTTCCGCCCTTGTCCGCTGGTCCGTCATCAAATACGTGTCCAAGGTGGATATTTCCCGCACGGCTGCGAACCTCGGTCCGAACGAGGCCAAAGCTGGTATCTTTTTTATAATTAACAACCTCAGGAATGATCGGTTTGGTGAAGCTGGGCCATCCGCAGCCCGAATCGTATTTATCCGCACTGGAAAACAGCGGTTCGCCTGTCGTAACATCCACGTAAATGCCTGGATCGTAATTATCCCAGTATTCATTGGAGAATGCATGCTCCGTATCCCCAAGCACGGCTACCTGGTACTGCTCGCTGGTCAGCTTTTTCTTCAGCTCTTCATTGCTGGGTTTCGGATATTTGGCCGGATCGATTTGTACGGTCTGATCCTTCAGGATGCCTAAATCGACGTGGCAGTAACCGTCCGGGTGTTTCTCCAAGTAGTCCTGATGGTACTCTTCCGCCATATAATAGTTGCCGAGCGGCAGCACCTCGGTCACGATCTTTTTGTCGTATTTGGTTTGCTCCGCCGCAACGGCGGCCTGAATGACGGGCAGGTCGTTTTTGTCATCGAAATAAATGCCTGTACGGTACTGAACACCGCGGTCGTTTCCTTGTTTGTTCAGGCTGGTAGGATCAATAACCTTGAAATAATCCTCGAGCAGCATTTTGAGCGATACCCGGGACGGGTCATACGTGACTTTGACGGTTTCCGCGAACCCCCGGTTCCCTCTCTCCACATCTTCATATGTCGGATTTGCTCCCGTGCCGTTGGCATAACCGTTGACGGCGTCGCTTACGCCGTAAATACGAGAGATGTAAGCCTCAATTCCCCAGAAACACCCGCCGGCCAAATAAATCGTACGCAGCTGACTGTGGGAGTAGTCCACTTCTTTATTCGGATTGGGCAAAGAAGCCGTCGTAACACGCGCGCTGCTGTCCAAGGCGCTTCCTGCGGCGGCGGCAACAGTTTCGGCGGCTCCGCTTATTTGATTATAAGGGGAACAAGCCGTAATCGCCATGATAAGAAATAAAACACTTGCTAAACCGGAAAACAACTTGATTCGTTTCATATTCGTCCTCCTTGGAACAAATTCGTTATTATGTTTCTGTAAGGCTAGTGGATCGAATCAATGGTTTGCGCAATCAGATCGTTGGGGTTATGCCCCGGCACGCTTTTTGCCAAAACGCCGTCCGAGCCGATGTAAAAGGAAGTTGGATAACCCCGGACCCCGAATTGTTTGGCCAAAGAACCGCCTTCGTCAAGCAGCACTTCCATGTTGTTGTAGCCACGCTTGGAGAACCAGTCGACAAAATCCTTTTCCGACTGCTCTCCGTTGTACCCGGGACTCACGATGGTCACCACCTTGTAATCATGCGATTCGCCGGAAAGCTGGTTGATTTCATCCAGCCCTGCCAGACAGATCGGGCACCAGGAAGCCCAAAACTTCACATAAACCTTCTCCCCCTTAAAATCGGCGAGGGATACGGAGTTGCCTTTCGTATCCTTAAGGTTGAACTCGGGGGCCGGTTTGCCCTGATTAAGCGGCTGACCTGCCGTCTCTGCAGCGCTTGCCGAACTGTTGAGGGAAATCCCCCCTTGTTTATCGAGCCCTTCCGCTCCGACAAAAACAACCGCCAAAGCGGCGACCGCCGCCGCTCCCCATACCCATTTTTTTCGTTTACCGTTCATCTCTCTCCACTCCTTCTAAAATTGAAAATAAGCCGTAATCGCATTAAGTTTGTTGGTTACCAGCAGCAGCCCCATGACCATCAGGACCACCCCCGATAAAATCTTCAGCTTGTTCATATGTTTGTAAAGACCGCGGATTCGCGTCAGCAGGAGCCCGGAAAACAAGGACATCACCAAAAATGGAACCGCCAAACCCAATGCGTAAATGCTCATATAGATCACGCCCTGCACCCAGGAGCCGCCGCTGGCGGAAAAACTGATGACGGCAGCCAGCACCGGACCGATGCAGGGAGTCCATCCGAAACTGAACGTGAAGCCAAGTAAATAGGCGCCAAACCATCCGCGGTTATGCTGAAAATCAGCCTGCATCTTTTTTTCCCTTTCTAAGAAAGGAAGATGGATGATTCCGGTTTGGTAAAGACCGAAAGCGATCACGACGACTCCGCAAGCCGTTATAAAAACGGAACTGTTCAGCACGCTTCCAAGCGCCCCCGCTCCAAATCCCAATAAAACAAATACGGTCGACAAACCCAAAATGAATACCAGCGTTCTTCCGGCCAGCATCGGCGAGAAGCCGATCCCTCCGCGCAATCCTTCGCTTGCTTTAACCCCGTTTGTCCCGGAACTGCCGAGATAAGCCAAATAGACCGGCAGCAAGGGCAGGATGCATGGCGAAAAAAAAGATAATATCCCTGCGGCAAACACCGTGCCGGCGTAGATCTGTTCTGTGATTGAAATCACCTCCCCAAAATCGATTGAATCTGCCTTATCTCAAGTCTAGAGCTTTCTCCGGATTCTTAACATTCAAACTCGCCATCATCTTCTACAATTTCATTAGGTTTTTTAAGGGGAAGCCAAACCCAAACCTCTTCTATCAAAACCGCATAGAATACTCCGTGCTCTAGTTTCTATCAAAAGTTAGGGAGGAATTTCGTATGTGGTTATGGATTGGAGCGTCGGCTGCCCAGGGAAGATCCAACATCCAGATTCAAAATGCCCTGCTCCATTCCGCCGATCCTGTTTCCGGCACGGGAACGCTGTGGAGAAACGGGCGGGTTAACGCCGCGCGGGCCGTTCAAACGCCTTTAACGTAAATCAAAAAGGCAGCGCCTTTATTTAAACAAAGGCGCTGCCAAAGATAAACAAAAAAACCGGCTCCGGAATTTTCCGGACCGGCTTTTTTTATGATTCAAGACTACCGTTCGAAGTTTTAAGCAAGCTATTTGATTCTAAACTTTAGGTTTTCGTCTATTCCTCGTAGATCATTTTTCGGGTCATACCGCCGTCCACAACCAAATTAACGCCCGTCACAAAATCGTTGTCGGGAGAAGTCAAATACAGACAAGCCCGGGCGATGTCCTCGGCTTTGCCGACACGTCCGGACGGATGCTGCTGATGATCTTCCGGGCGAAGGGCTTCGTAATCTCCGTTTTCGATCCACCCCGGACTGATACAGTTGACCGTAATGCCGTCCGGTCCGAGGGAAACCGCCAGCGCATGGGTTAAAGCCACGATAGCGCCTTTTGAAGCGGCGTACGCCTCGCTGTTCGGCTCCGACATGAGCGCACGCGTTGAAGCCAGATTCACGATGGAGCCCCCGCCCGATATTCTCATGTATTTCGCAGCTTCACGCGCGCAAAGGAAGCAGCCCCGCGCATTCGTATTCAGCACATGGTCCCATTCGGCGATTTCAAGCTCGAGCGGCGATTTCCATATTCCTAACCCTGCGTTGTTGATTAAAATATCCAAGGCACCGTCTTCCCCGGCGGCCTGCTCCATCAGCTCCCGAACGGAAGTTTCGGACTTGACGTCGCAAACGATAAAATCGGCTTTGCCTCCGTCCTGCCGAATAGCTGCCGCCGCTGCCGCGCCCAGTTCCGCATGGACATCGGCCAGCACGACATGAGCTCCGGCTTTCGCATAAGCCTCCGCTACCCCTTTGCCGATTCCCTGTCCGGCTCCGGTTACCACTACCTTCTTGTTCTCGAAGGACATGTCTTCGCCTCCTTTGGCTAACTCCGTTGGAATTCTTCCATCCGGTTGCCTTCCTTAGTTTGCCCAATATTTGGACTATCTTCTCCTGCTTTCGAACAAACCCTGAATCAGGGAAAATCCGCTTACGATCCCGAAAAAGAACCGGCCCTCATACTGAGTAACCTCGGAATACCACGGAATTTCCGGCAATTTCATATATTGACCCGCTATAGCATACATAAACAAAATAAAGCTGGGTGCAAACAAAGCCAGCAGCAGCGGCTTGTGGGGCTTGAAGCGGCCGGGTATGCCAACAAGCAGACTCAGGCAGGCGCCAAGCACCAAGGCATAAGCGGTTTCGCCGATAATCGCAAAATTTTTATCGCCCGCTATGTTCGTCTTGTGCTTCATCTGGCCCAGCCAGGAATTTCCGTAATAAAGCAGCAGGACCGCTACCGCAATCCATACCAAAAGATAAAAATACCCCTTATTGCTCCTCAATATCGTTCTCCTCCATATCCGGCCGGGAACTGTCCGCTTCGGACGGATCCAGCTTCATGAGCATATGGATGTCCTCAGGCTCCAGCTCAAACAGCTCACGATCAACTTCATCCGTGGGTACGCTGCCCGAGTACCGTTAGAAATTAACGGCCGAATCCGTTTCCGTAGATGAAATATACAGGTAACGGGCCCCTCGGCGGAAAGCCTCCTGTTTCATCTCGTTCATCAGTTGGCTGCCCAGTCCTTTTCTGCGATGCGAGCGGGTTACGTACATCAGATCCAGCTGCAGCTGGTCCCGATTGATTCCGCGAAACTTAGGCGCAAGCACGGCGAAACCCGCCAGCCGTTCGCCTTCGTAAGCTCCAAACGCCGCTCCTCCGGCCTCATTTTTCTTATGACAATCATTTTTTATCTTCCTCCTGCAAAATTGGATTTTAAAGGTTAACCTTCAGCACCTCTATCCTCACAACCCGCTGCGGGAATGCCTTAGAACGCTTCTTAAGCAGAAAACTTCGTCTTATGCCCTTGGCCTCCTTCTGCATAAAATCACTAGTTATGTACGTTGTCCGCCAGCTGCCTTTGGCAGCGCCGGTCAGCCATCTTCATTAAATATACCATTTTGTTCGCATTTCGGCAGTAGAGAATAGAGGAATTTCCGGGGGCTCCCATCGCTGGTTATCTGCGCAACAAAAAAACGAGCCGGGCAGCAGGCAATTCTTCTGCTCCGGTTCGTTTTCTCTTTTAAGGCCGCTCCGATCCCAAAGATCATCGGGATTAGAAATTAAAGTTATCCGGATCTGAACCGATCCGCTGGTTTTTGTTCAAATCGTTGATGGCTTTCATTTCGCTGTCGGACAGTTGGAAATCGAACAGATTGGCATTTTCGATAATCCGCGCCTCATGAATGGATTTAGGGATGGTTATCACTTCCTGCTGAAGATCCCAGCGCAGCACGACCTGGGCCGGCGTTTTGCCATGATCTGCCGCAATTTTGCCGATTACCTCATCTTTCAAAATATGGCCTTGAGCAAGCGGAGACCAGGCCTCCAGCCGGATGCCTTTCTTCGGCGCATATTCACGCAGCTCCGGCTGGGACAAATACGGATGGAATTCAATTTGATCCACCGCCGGCACGACTGAAGCATCAGTCAATAAATCCTCCAAATGATGGACGTGGAAGTTGCTTACTCCGATAGCGCGTGCTTTGCCGTCGTTATAAATTTTCTCGAGCGCCTTCCAGGTTTCTTTATATTTGCCTTTCACCGGCCAATGAATCAGATAAAGATCCAGGTAATCGAGACCCAGCTTGTTCAGGGAAAGCTCAAACGCATCCAGCGTGCTTTGGTAACCTTGATCCGAATTCCAAACCTTGGAGGTAATGAACAACTCTTGGCGGGGAACGCCATATTCCCGGATTGATTCCGCGATGGCTTGTCCAACGCCTTCTTCGTTTTTGTAGGCGGCAGCGGTATCGATGCTGCGGTATCCATTTTTAATGGCGGCTTTCACCGATTCCACGACTTCATTGCCCTCTTTCACTTTAAAGACACCAAGACCAAACCAAGGCATTTCAACTCCATTGTTTAGCGCAACTCTGTCCTGCAGGGAAGTAGGCATTCAGAAATCCTCCTTTAAATTGGGTTACATTTCCTATTATGAACGTTTTGACAGCTAAAGTGAAGTTTATGGCTCTATAATTGCTAATTAAAGGGAATAAATGCTTAACATCTCATCTGGAAGATTTAAAAATACCGAAACTAATTCCGCGTCGAACTTTTGATCGCGGCCTTGCTGCAATTTACTTTTGGCTTCCTCGAGCGCTTTCCTTTTATGTACGGTCCTTTCTTGAAGCATATGGTCAAACGCATCGGCAATGCTGCAAATGCGTGCAAAAAGCGGGATCTTCTCCCCTTTCAGGTGATCGGGATACCCGCTGCCGTCCCACCTTTCGTGATGGGATCTAACGGTGCTTGAAACGGCAGGCCCGAGGCCGGGAATCGTGGACACAATCAGCTCGCCCAAAATGGGGTGCAGTCCCAGCGTTTTCTGCTCCATTTCGTTCAGCTTCCCGGGCTTGTGCAGGATGTCTCCGGGAACCATAACCTTCCCGATGTCATGAAGGAAGCACCCTCTCCGGAGCTCCCCAAGCTCGGATTCCGACAGGTTCAATTCCTCCCCGAGCCGTTCGGCTATGGAAGAAACCCTGTAGCTGTGCGAAAGAATCTCCTCGCTTGTCATTCTCATCCTCTTGATCCAGTATAAAGAGTCTGAGTCCTCTATCGCAGGCTCTCCACTGGCGTTATTTTCGTTTTTTTTCACCTTTCTTTGTTCCTCCCTTATTCACTGGTTCTCTTCTTGCGCAGATTCCAAAATCATCCATCATTATAGGCTAACGTCTTGGCTTGTTCAAACCTTGTCCGCGGTTCTCCACAAAAAAATAAAGAGGAACCCGCTACCGGACTGGTAAGGGCACCCTCTTCATTTTGGACAACTCAGACGATTCTTTAAACGTTTGACGAGCGGTTTAATCCAGCTTTTCCAGCCGTTTGGTCAACGTTTTTCTCCAGCTTTCCGACAAGGCTTTCACTTCCAGAACTTTTAAAAGTCCTGCCTGATCCTTCTTGCTGCGGTACATGATGTCATTGGCATAGGCAATCGTTATTCCCAGCGGATCCTTTTCCGATTTCAACAGAAGGTCCTGCCTGCTTACTATACCCGGCTTCAAAACGCGCAGATAAAATCCGGTGAATCCGGTTTGTTCGACGTATGCGGTTAATTCCGGAATCTGATGGTAGACGGCAATTTTGTAGCAGGGCTGCCTGGGCTGGCTTACCTGTACGACGGCCTCTCCCCACTTGAAGATATCGCCAATACAAACGTCTTCTTCCGTCATTCCGGCAAGGGTTACATTTTCGCCGAAAGCACCTGGCTTTAGCGGTATGTTCAGCTTTTGCTCCCAATACGGATAATGTTCAAAACAGTACACGCAAACGGCTTTATCCACGCCTCCATGGTGGACCGTGTCGCCTTGGCCGTCTCCCTCCAATTGGGTTTCAGCCAATAATAAACGTTCTTCGGTCGCCCGTTTTCCGAAACCTGACATTACTTCCCGGGCATTCGCTTTCAGCGGCTGGGGTTTGCCGACATTCAGCGATTCGATGCGATACTGCTCGCTCATTCCGTCCCGCCTCTTTCCCTGCTATAATCTGCCTATTAAAAGGTTATGATTGCTATTATACATGACAGATTATTTGCATCCCAGCACAACTATGGCCGGAGGGCTAAATGACCTCCAAAAAGGTTTGGCTGCCTTTGAGGCAATCCTGTTTCAGACGCTGTCGGGCACGATACAAAACGATTTTGTAGCGGGAGAGCTTCATGCCCATCATTTCCGACGCCTCACGGTAAGAGTAGCCCAGGATATCATAAAGGTAAATCGCTTCCTGCTGCTGCTCCGACAACCGCCCGAGCCGTTCGTAAAGGTTTTCCTTGTTCTCCGACTTCATCAGCCGGGCTTCCGGCGTATCTAGATCCGGCAGGGAACGGAAGTAATCAGCGTCGTATGTTTTCATGCGGCTTTCCTTCCGGGTTTTATCGATAAAGGCATGGTAAGCCACCCGGATCAGCCAGGGTTTCACCCTGTCGTTCTGCGTTTGATCCAAATGTATAAAAGCACGGTAAAAAGTTTCCTGCATCAAGTCTTCTGCTGTATAGTGATCCTTGCATAATCCCAATAAATAGCGGTACACGTCCATCTGATATTCCCTGTAAATCGTATCCAGACTGTCAGATTTCATTTCGGTTTCCTCCTCTGATCCAATCCGGGCGCCGTTACGGCGCCGCTTCCCCCGGATTTCTCCAGGCTCAGCTTCTATTATGCCGACCAGAGCTTACTGTACCGCTAAGAATTTATAAAGAATTTATTAAGATTTGCGAGGAACGGTAACTTTTTTGCCGCTTTTTACGTGTTCTCCTGCTCCGGCTGGTTGTATTTTTGAGGCAGACGCACCGTAAAAATCGTCCGTTCCTCGTCGCTGTCCGCGGAAATGGAGCCATGATGCAGCTCGACGATATTTTTCGCAATCGCCAGGCCGATTCCCGATCCTCCCGTATGCTGGGCTCTGGACTTCTCGACCCGGTAAAACCGCTCGAACAGGTACGGGAGATCCCGCTGCGGAATCGGCTCGCCATAGTTGACGACCTCCGTAACAATTTCGTCCCCCTGCACCCGTCCGCGGATATCGAGAAAATAACCGTCCTGGCCGTAACGAATGGCGTTCGTAATGAGGTTTTCATAAACCCTTCTGAGCTTGTCGCCGTCCGCCCATATGACTAGCTGCCCCTCAATGGCCAGCCTGGCTTCCATCCCGTGCTCATGCAGCTGCCAGCCAAACTGGGCAACCAGCTGGTTCAGCATCTCAGCGACGTTAATCCGGGCCCACTGCATATTATTGCCTTTATTGCTGAGCCGGGTATATTCAAACAAATCCTCCATCAGCTTCTTCAAACGGATCGATTCCTCGTAGGCCATGTTCATATAATAACGAAGCTCGACCTCATCGCGGTATTTGTCCTGCTCCACCAAACCGAGATAGCCGGTAATCGTGGTAAGCGGCGTGCGCAAATCGTGGGAAATGTTCGTGATCAGTTCGTTTTTCGTCTGTTCCGCGCGCCGTTCCTCCTCAACCGACAGTTTCAGCCGGTCCAGCATGCTGTTGATATCCGCCGCCAGTTGACCGAGCTGGCCGATGGAGCGTACCGTAATTTTATGATCCGGGCCAACATGGCCGATCAAGTGCACTTCATCGATTAATTGATCCAGATAGCTCCGTTCCCTGCGCCGCATCTCCCTCCGGAAGAAATAGACAGAGAAGAGCAGCACGATCGGGAAAGCCGCGTAATAATAAGCTTCCGGATAACCGATATACCGGTTGACCCAAATCAGAACCGATTGAACGTTGATGGAAGGATAAAACATAAAGACCGATTTCGCCAGTAAAATAAACAGCAAAAAAGCGATGACCGACGAAATGGCGGTCCAAAACAGCCATGCCAGTACACGTAAGCTAGCCTTCAAGTTTATAACCTACCCCCCACACCGTATGAATCAGCTTTTCGCCTTCCATCTCTTTCTCCAGCTTGTCCCTCAGCCTGCTGATATGCACGGTAACGGAGTTGTTGGAATCAAAATACTTGTCCTTCCAGATCAGCTCAAAAATTTCCTCCGAGCTGAATACCCGCCCCGGGTGGCTCGCCAGCAAATATAAAATCCCGAACTCAATCGGAGTCAGCTTGACCGGGGAACCGTATACAGTCGCCGAATGCGTCTCTTTGTCGCACTGCAGCGGGCCGATTTTAATGACATGTTCCGACGACGAAGAAGGCACTGCCTGATAGGAAGAACGCCGCAGCAGCGACTTCACCCGGGCAACCAGCTCCAGGGGGTTAAACGGCTTGACCATATAATCGTCCGCGCCGGTCATCAGTCCGTTGATTTTGTCCATGTCGCTGTCTTTGGCGCTAAGCATCAGAATCGGCGTGGTATGGGTTTCGCGGATCCGGATGCAAACGTCAATGCCGTCCATACCGGGCATCATCACGTCCAAAATGATTAACTGGATCTCTTCTCTACTCATAATTTCAAGCGCCTGGGCGCCTCCTGAGGCTTTGGCCACCGAAAAACCTTCATTTAATAAATAAATCTCGACCAGTCTTGCAATTTTATCGTCATCATCCACAATCAGAATTTGTTTGTCCAAGGGAAACAACCATCCTTTAGTTCTTTGATAGCTTCTATTCTAACATGATCCCGTTGGACAGCAAATTCGCCTTCTGTTTCCTAGAAACGGACACACCTATAACTCAAATTACCGAACTCATTCTCCCGAAAAGCTTCCGGAAATATATGGTGCAGCATCGTCCAGAGCCGTGGTCCAGCCCTCTTTTTTCGTCGGTCGCCGCTGCCCGGCTGCTTCGGGAACCGGGTGCAGAGTTTATAATTGCTCCACCTCCACGCTGATCACGTAATCCAAATGACGGATAAAATAATAAATCTCCGTGGCGAATTCCTTGCGCTGCGCGGACAAAACCATGCTGACCTGCTGCCGCTCGCCGTCCAGGTCTTTAATCTTCAAATGCCGGATGCGATGTTCCTTTGAGATATCTTCCAATTTGACGAAATGGGTATTTTCAATGGTACGGATCATATCGGTTAAAGAGTCGTTCGTTTTTAAGACGATTTTTATATTAACGTCTCTTTTATTCAAATTCGTCGGGCCGACTACTTTTATCATATACGGGACGAAGTTCACGGAAATAATCAGCAGGATCACCGCTATAGCCGCTTCTTCATAGAATCCTGCCCCTACGGCGATTCCGAGGCCGGAAGCCGCCCAAATCAGCGCAGCCGAAGTTAATCCCGAGATAGCGTCATTGTTCCTGCGCAGAATGACGCCGGCGCCCAGAAAACCTATTCCGCTTACGATTTGCGCAGCCAGGCGCATTGGATCCATATTCGGATGGTCCGGTCCGGCAAATTTATGAAAGGATTCGATCGACACGATCGTAATCAAGCAGCTGGCTATCGAGATGACCATGCTTGTTTTTATGCCAAGCGGCTTCTGCTTTAACTGCCGGTCGATCCCGATCAGCAGCCCGAATAGAAGCGCTATCCCCATTTTTAAGGCGATTTCCCAGTTCAAGTCCATGATGTCTGCAACTCCTCCTAAAATATACCTGAGTATAATTGTATTCACCATGTATTGGCAAGTTGATTTCATTATGTTGCAAATTGCCTTCTAGCTTACTTTACGGGAAGCCCGGGAAACTTATACTCTTTCTTATAAAAATAAAAAAAGAGAACCGTCTTCAGACGGCTCTCTCTTAACTTTCTTATGTTAATAACAAAGGCTATACAAGGGTCAAAAATTAGAATTTAGCAGCCAGCTCGGCAGCTTTCTTAACGCCTTCGCTGATGATGGCTTCAGCGCGGTCTCCGAATTGGTTATGGCCTTCAACCACTACCAATTCAGGGTTTTGAACGCCCCAGAATGCAAGCACGTTCTTCACATAGTTCAGGGACATTTCCAGACCGGCCATAGGACCTTCGGAATAAACGCCGCCGCGTGCGTTCAGCAGGGCAATTTTCTTTTCGCCTACAAGGCCAACTGGACCTTCAGCCGTGTATTTGAAAGTTTTGCCGGCTTGGTTCAGGTAGAACAGGTAAGTCAGCAATTGTGCCGGAATCGTGAAGTTCCAGAGCGGGAACGCAAATACGACTTTATCGGCAGCCAGGAATTGATCCAGGTAAGTATTAGCCAGGTCAGCGGCTTTTTGCTCAGCCGGTGTAGCCGGGATATCGTTGCCCAGTTTGTACAGGCCAGTCAGCATATCGTTGTCGTAGTAAGGAAGGTCTGCTGCAAACAGATCAAGCTCGGTTACTGCGTCTTCTGGATGTGCAGCTTTGTAGCTGTGCAGAAAACTTTCGTACAATTTAACGGAAACGGATTGCTCGGCCGGGCGGCCGTTAGCTTTAATAAACAAAACGTGTGCCATGGTTTCCCTCCTGAGAATTAACTAAAATTTATTTTATAACTATATTTATTATAGTAAGTGGTCATTAGTCACTTGTCAACTAAATTTTTTTTAATTTCAAATCATAAGCTTACAGCAGAAAAGAAAGCGGCCTCCCAGTTTCTTACGCTCAAACAAAATGATCGCGGGTCGCCTTGTTCAAAAGGCCCAGGCACCGGTCCAAATCTGTTTTGACCTGTTTGCGGTACAGCTGCGCTTTCTCCATTCCCCCGTCCGTAAAGTGGTATAAAACGATTTCCTGGAAATCGACGCCCGGATCTCCGCCTTTCAGCTTTTTGGTGCGGTATAACACGCCTTCCTGGACAAGCTCGTGCAGAGCACGATAAATTTCGCTTTGCGGAGGTACGTAACCCAGCGGTGCGAATTCGCTTTTCAATTCTTCCAGCATCTGATAGCCGTACCCTCTGTGCTCTTCCACCAGCTTCAACAGATACAGCTTCAAAAAAGCCCGTTGGGCAATCATAAAAGCCATGATTTTCCCCCTTCTTATCTCCGGTAATAATCCAAGCTCTTTTATTATATGAAAAATTAGAAACAGGTTCAATTCAGGCTTTTTTCGGGGCTTTTAGAATCCAGGGAGAGTAAAGTGAAGGTTTAATGGAAAGTAGTAAAGGAGTTGGGAGTATAGCTTTTACTATTATGAATTTTTCATATGTTGTAATAATATAAATAGGGTTGCAATCATGCGAATAATCTCCAAAAATAAAGTCCTTTTGATTCCATTAAAATTGCGGGGCAGCAAAAAACGGCCCCTGTTCCAGGCGGCCGTCCGTATGATTTTTTTCGATTATTATCGTTGTTTATCGATTGCTAACGTTATTTATTACTATTAACGTTTTCTGCGCTGCTCCTTGCTGTCCCGGCGGGCTTTGACCCACCCCCGTTCCATGGCGTAGCGGGTGAGCTGAACCCGGTTTTCAAGCTGCAGCTTGTGCATGATGTTCTTGAGATGATTTTTTACGGTTTGGTCGGAAATTTCCAGCACTTCCGCCACCTCGCGGTTGGTCATTCCTTGGGCGACCCACTGGAGAATTTCCCGCTCCCGCGCCGTTAAAGGATGTTCTCTCTCCTGCTCGGTACGGGATGCCGCCGGGATTTCCCGCAAAATTTGCAGGGCCAGCTCGCTGGAAAACATCGCTTCGTCATTCAGGACGGCATGCAAATATTCAAGCCAGGTAGAGGGTGAAAGATTTTTCAGCAAAAAACCCTGGGCCCCTTGTTTTAAGGCCTCAAACAGATAAGCGGCGTCATCGGACACCGTCACCAGCACGATTTTGATATAGGGAAACCGCAGCTTGATCGTTCTTGTCGCCTCGAGACCGTCCATATCCGGCATGCCGATATCCATGATGATCAAATCCGGCATATATTGCTCGGTCAGCGTGATCGCCTCCCGCCCGCCCGAAGCCATGCCGATCACTTCAAAAGCTTCGTCATCAGCCAGAATTTCGAAAATTCCTTCCCTCGCATGCGCATTATCGTCAACTACCAATATTCTTGCTTTCATGATCCAAGTTCTCCTTTAGCCGTCACGGCTTTATGATCCTGATCTCGGTTTGCCCCTCAAGGGTGTCCAGCGAAACCTGCCAGCCCATGTTGGCCGCGCGTTCCCGCATAATTCTCAGACCGTATTTTCCCGGCTTGTCCAGCTCCTCGGGGGCGACGCCTTTTCCGTAATCCCGGATCGTAACCTTCCAACCCGGGCCAACCGGACAAGCTTCTATATAGGCCTCGTTTTGCCCGGAGTGCTTCTGCGCATTCATGACGGCTTCCCGAATACAAGCCAGAAGTTCAACCTTCTCTTGAACCGTCAGCCGTCTCTCCTCCAGCCCCCACTGCAGGTGGAGCCCGATCTGCACTTCCCGGCCCAGATCGTTAATGAGGCTGATCATCGTTTCCCCCGTAAGCGGCGTTTCCTCCGCGGGGTACCGCAGGTTGGAAATGGCCTGCCGGACGTAATCATTCACCTTGTGAACCGTTTTCCTGAGTTCGTCCAGCGGGATATCTTCGCCTTTCTGACGCTGCTTCTCCGCTCTCTCCAGCTTGACCGCCAGCAGAAACAGCGACTGCGCGATTCCATCGTGCAGTTCTCTTGCGAGCTGTTCTCTCGCTTCAAGCCTGGCATTGGCCGCGCGTTCCTGCTGCAGCTCCTCCTGAATTCTTTCCAACCGCCTGAATAAAGGAAACAAAAAAGCCAGACTGACCAGAAAAAGCAGGACCGGCGTAACGGCATTCCCCATGCTCATCGAAAAATAAGGCATCAGCAGCGTGTGGCGCACCAGCTCCCACAACCCGACCAGCAAAGGCGGAAACAGGAGTATCAGCCATTTGACCTGTTTATAAGACATCGCAAATAATCCTCCAGCTATAAAAAACCTCTATTATACTTGCAATAAGACGTTCCTGCTCTTTTACGAATATACGACAATAATGGGTAGAAGGCAAAACGGAAAGTTCGTGCCCCGAAGCCGCTGAACCTCTTCATAGGATCTTGAACAATGCTTGCAAAAATAAAAAACCGGCGACACGTGGACGCCGGTTTTACATGTTTTTCGCCTGACACATACCGCTCAGGCCCACAGCCTAACCGCAGTTTAGAATAGGCAGGCTGCTGCGATTACAGCAGTTTCTTGATTTCGTCTTTGATGCTTTCCGATCTTGGTCCAAACACGACCTGCACGGCGCCTTTGCCAAGGCGCATGACGCCAGAAGCGCCCAAGCCGCGCAGCGTTGGATCGCTGACAGCCTTATCGTCTTTAACGACCAGCCGCAGACGGGTAATGCAGGCGTCAACGGATTCTACGTTATCGGCGCCGCCGATAGCCGCCAGAATTTTAGCCGCCTGGCTGTCGGCGGAAGCTACCGCTCCGGCCAAAGCCGCTTCTCCGTTTGCGGACAGCTCGATGTCGTCTTCGCGTCCCGGCGTTTTTAGATTCAGCTTCACAATGAGGATCCTGAACAAGAAGTAATAAACGACGGCAAACACAAGCCCTACCGGAATAAGCACCAGCGGTTTGGTCGAAAGCGGGAAGTTCAGCGCATAGTCGATGAAACCGGCTGAGAATCCAAAACCTAATTTCACGCCAAGCGCATACATGATAAATCCGGCTACACCGGTCAGTATCGCGTGGATCACGTACAGGAACGGCGCAACAAACATAAAGGAGAACTCAAGCGGTTCAGTAATCCCTGTCAGGAAGGAAGCTACCGCGGCACCGATAAAGATCGAAGCTACCGCTTTTCTTCTTTCCGGTCTTGCCGTATGAATGATGGCAAAAGCCGCACCCGGCAGCGCAAACATCATAATCGGGAAGAAACCGGTCATGAACATGCCCGCCGATTTGTCGCCGGCAAAGAAACGGTTCAGGTCGCCGTGGATGACTTTGCCCGCAGCGTCGGTGAAATCACCGATTTGGAACCAGACGATCGAGTTGATGATGTGGTGAAGGCCAAAAGGGACGAGCAAACGGTTTGCCAGCATGTAAATGCCTGCGCCGACGCCGCCAAGAGACACGATCCAGTTGCCGAAGGTATCCAGCGCTTCCTGCACCGGACCCCAGATCAAACCGAAGATAATACCGGATACAACCATGGCGCCGGCAGTAACCATCGGCACAAAACGTTTGCCGCCAAAAAAGCCGAGCCAGTCCGGCAGCTTGATATTGTAATATTTTCTGTACAGGAACGCTGCGATGCAGCCGGTAAAGATACCGCCGAGAACACCCATATCCAGCTTGGCGTCAGCGCTCATAACACCGGTGAATACCGTAGGCACTTTGGCAAGCACCTGCAGCAGAATCAGGTAACCGAGCGCCGCCGACAATGCGGCTACCGCGTCGCCGGCCAGTCCGATCGCAACCCCGATCGCAAAAATCATCGGCAGGTTGTCAAAAATCGTCCCCCCGCCGGCAGCCAGGAAAGGTGCGACGTATTGGTTTAAAAACTTGCCTACCTCACCGAAATGAAAATCCTTGACGTAATCGATGTTGCCGAAACGAAGCAGGATGGCCGCCGCTGGCAGCGTGGCAACCGGAAGCATGAGGGATTTCCCGATTTTCTGAAGAAAAGCCAACATGTGATCAACACCCTTTCATCTATAATTTATTTTCGTAAAACCATTGTTAAAACGGCATCCTGCCCGGCTTTTACCGGACCTTCAGCTTGCGTCAGGCTTTCAACGAGTTCATCCGCGTTAGTCACGATAATCGGCGTGATGACGGGATAACCTGCCGCCTTGATTTTCTCAAGATCAAACTCAAGCAGGAGCTGGCCTTGTTTTACCTGGTCGCCTACGGAGACATGGCTGGTAAAACCTTCGCCTTTCAGGGAAACCGTGTTGATGCCTATATGGAAAAGGAACTGAAGTCCCGATCCTTCCTGTTCAAGCATGAGGGCATGATTTGACTTGATCACATGCGCTACGGTACCATTAAAGGGAGAAATCAATCTGCCCTCATTCGGCTCGACGGCAAGCCCTTTTCCCATGTGTCCGGCAGCAAAAGCTTCGTCCGGAACGGCGGAGAGCGGTACAGCCACACCGCTGACGGGGGCCAGAATCTCGACGGCTTGTTTAGTATTACTTTTATTTCTCCATTTTGAGAACATGCTAGTTTACCTCCAGATGGACTAAGTTGTTTTTTCTTTTAATGATTCGGACTTTAACTGTCTCTACTTGCGGATTCTCTGAAACAGCCGGTAGAGATGCATGGCCATATAACAAATTTCTTCTTCGGGCACCTTGGCATCCAGCTCTTCAGCCATAATGCGTCCAAGCTTCTGGGCCAGGGCGTATTCTTCCCGGTATTCAAACCGGATATGGTTGACAAAGGGATTATCGACTGAGTGCCCCTGCAGAATCCGCTCAATGGAATATCGCAGATGCAGCATCAGGCGCACATGGCTTAAGCTGCCTTGCTCGAAATCAACGTTTTTCTCCTGCTGGATCGCTTCAAGCAGCCTTCCGACGATGTTGGAGGCCTTGACCAGCTGGCCGACGGGGACGTCGCTTACCGCAGAATAAACATGGTAGGTAAGAAAACCGATTTCGTCCTCCGGGATTTCAAGCTCAAATTCCTGCCCGATCATTTCGGCAATTCTGGAAGCGATCTCAAATTCCTTTGGAAAAGAAAGCTTGGTTTCCAGCAGAAAAGGGTTGATAATGTCCATGCCGTTGCGGATGCGGTAAATCGTAAACTGAAGATGGCTTGGCAGCGCCAGATAAACCTTGTCATTAAGTTTGCCCGGAAATTCACTGGAAATGTTATCGATGATTTTGTCCGTGATTTCTATGACTTTAGGATCAAAATCCTCAAGAATACTCTGATACTGGCTCCACTGTTCCCGGTCCTCGAGCCTGAACCTCTTTTCAATCCTGGGATCGTTTACGTCTATCGTACCCTCATTTTTTACAATAAAGCCGATTCCTTTGCCCAGCAGTACATACTCCTTGTTGGTGTTGACCGTGTTCGCCATGACGACATTGTTGCCTATAATCCGCTGGACTTGTAAAACATCAGCTTCTTTCATCGTCACCGCCCCCTGCATAAAAAAATAAATGCCGCGCTTCAAAGAGCAACCGTTCAAAACCCAAAAAGCAAAACAAAAAGAGCCAAGGATAAACTTGCGCCTTTGGGATTAAAGGGAAGTTTTCCTTGGCTCATGCCCATTTATACGTCCATGGTAACACGCCATCAGAAAATTTGCTTTTTGTTGTGTCCATCATAAATCAGGCTTTTCTATTCGTCAATATAAAAAATCCGATTTATTTTCCTTTAGGACTTTCAAAGTCCCAAGGAACAAGCAGGCATATTATCCCTTCCGCTCACAAACAATAAGCAAAAAAGCGGATCGGAGAACATGATGAGCCATATTTTTTCCATTTATGCCGGGGATCTTCGCAGAATGACCCGCAACTGGGCCGCCGCCGTGGTGATTGGTGGACTGGTCCTGTTGCCTTCGCTGTACGCCTGGTTCAACATTCTGGCCTCCTGGGATCCTTACGGTCAGACCAAAGGGCTCAGCGTAGCCGTGGCCAGCCTGGATTCCGGAGCTGTTGTCCAGAACAAAAACATCAACGTCGGAAATGAAATCATCGGTTCCTTAAAAGAAAATCACAGCATCGGCTGGGTATTTACGACCCCCGAGGCGGCCTTAAGCGGCGTGCAGCGAGGGGAATTTTACGCATCGATCGAAATTCCGGCCGATTTTTCGGAGCGGATCGCTTCCGTCCTGACCGAAAACCTGCAGAAAGCGGAAATCAACTATTACGTGAACGAAAAAATAAATGCCGTCGCCCCGAAAATCACTTCCAAAGGGGCCAGCTCCATTGTCGAAGAGGTCAGCAAAAATTTCGTTAAAACCGCTAACGGGGCCATTTTTAAAATGTTTAACGAACTTGGAGCCGAGCTGCAGGAGCAGCTTCCTCTGATTCAGAAGCTCACCTCGCTTGTTTTTAAGCTGGAGAGCCGTTTTCCGGAAATCAACCGCGCCGCACAAACCGCTCAGACCGATTTGAACGAGGCAGGCAGCATCGTGTCGCGCGTCCAAACGGCCCTGCCGGAAGCGGAGGATTTGGCGGACAAAGGGCTTAAGGCGGCTTCCGCCCTGTCCGATTTTCTGCAAAACAGCCAAACTGTGCTGGGGTCCACCGGCCCTGCAGCCAAAGCGGTTTTAACGCAAATCCGGCAGACGGCGGCCGGCTCCGCCGCCTTGGCGGAGGAGCTGAAAACCGTAGAAGCAAGCGATTCGGTCCGGGAAGCCCTTCCGCGGCTGGAGCAGAATCAGGCGGCCTTAACGGCCGTACGCCAGGCTTCCGAAAGTTTGGCCGTGCTGCTGAACAACCTGCGGAATTGGAGCCGCACCGAGGCGTCATCAGCCGTTTTAGGCCGGACTGCAAGCCGGGTCACGCAAATCGCGGACCAGCTGGGCAAGCTGGAGGAATTGAACGGCACGCTGCTCAATGCAGCTAAAGCCGGGGCTTCGATTCCCCCTGCCCAACTGGACCGTTTCGCTCTCTTATCAAACGAAATCTCGGCAGCAGCCAGTGATATGCTGGACCGCTTCGACAGCGACATTCAGCCGGCGATTTTAAAAACGGTAAGCGAAGCGCAAACGTCAGCGAAAGAAGCCGGCGACCTGCTGACAGGAGCCAAAAAAACCTTGCCCGAGGTGGGCAAAATTTTGGGCGATGCCGCCGCAGGCATTATGATCGGCAGCCGGGAAGCGGCCGTTCTGAACCGACAGCTCCCCGAGGCTGAGCAAAAGGTTCATGAATTAGCGGAGAAGCTCCGGGCGCTCGCCAAAGAAGGAGACCTGCAGAGCCTGATCGATTTGCTGAAGCTGAATTTTCAGAAGGAAAGCCAATTTTTTGCCGAACCGGTAACGTTGTCGGAGCATCAGCTTTTTCCTATTCCGAATTACGGCTCGGCGATGTCCCCCTTCTTCTCCACTCTTTCGCTTTGGGTCGGCGGCCTGCTGCTGGTTTCGCTTCTGACGGTGGAAGTCCATGAACCCGGGATTTCCTACCGCAGTTATGAGGTCTATTTTGGACGGTTCCTCACATTCTGGACGCTGGCGGTGCTGCAGTCCGTCTTTGTAACGGCCGGGGATCTGCTGCTGCTCGGTACCTATGTCGCTTCTCCGGTTTGGTTTGTGGTGTTCGGCGCCGTACTCAGCAGCGTTTTTATGCTCATGATCTATACGCTTGTCTCCGTCTTCGGCAACGTCGGCAAAGCGATGGCGATCGTGCTGCTGGTGCTTCAGCTGGCCGGCTCCGGCGGCACCTTTCCGATTCAGGTGACCCCGCCCTTTTTCCAGGCGGTTTATCCGTTCCTCCCTTTCACTTATGCCATCCGCATGATGCGCGAGGCGGTCGGGGGGATTTTATGGGATGTCGTCGGCTCCTCCGCTTTGATGCTGTTCCTGTTTGCGGCCAGCGCCCTCGCTGTAGGCATCGGCTTGAAGGAGATCATCAATTCGGTATCTTCGTCTTTCGTCAAAAAGGTGAAGGACAGCCGGCTGATTCATTAACGCCTCTTCAGGATTTCGTGGGCTGACTGCTAATAAATGGATCGCTAATGAACTAACCTCTTAATGAAAAAAACAGCCCTGCGCCAGCGCAGGGCTTAAAATGCTGAAAAGCTTATTTCAAAAGCATTTCAATAATTTTATGAACCTATAAAAACTTGGACGGTATACCGGATCGCGAGATTACTTCCGCGTGTAGCCGTCTATAGGAGCGTCATTTACGCCATAATGGGCGCCCGCCCCGACCTCTCCCGGGTCGATATCGTCAAATCGGCTGGCATTTAATGCCCGGTTGTCGCGGAAAGCATCATACACCCGGGTCTGGCGGGTTGCCTCTTCTTCATCGACCAGAACCAGGATTTTACCTTCATTAAGGTAACCTTCATATTCGCGGGCTTCCTCTTCCGGAATGCCCAAACCCACCAGACCGCCTACAATGCCTCCTGCACCGGCTCCTACGGCCGCCCCCGTTAAAGCAGCAGCAATAGGTCCCGCCGCCAAAATCGGACCTACTCCCGGTATGGCCAGCAGGCCAAGACCCGCCAGCAGGCCGGTTACCCCGCCCAATACGCCGCCGGTAGCCGCCCCCGTCGCAACGCCTTCAGGCGCTTTGGTCCCGGTATCCTCGGCGATCGCTTCGCTGTCCCGGCGGTCCCGGGTTATGACGGAAATGCCCTCCGCATTATATCCTTGCTGCTGCAGCGCCGAAATGGCAGCCGTCGCTTCTTTTTCCGTTTCAAAAACACCTACGATTTTCTTAGCCATCTTTACCGCCTCCTTAAAAGTAGGTCGTACAACCTACTTTTACCCAGGAGGAGCAGGATTAAACGCTTATCGTGATTCCCGCTTGTTATTTGCTTCCGTTCGGGCGCACTCTCCGGGTAGCTTCCGCGGCAAGCGGGTCGTCCGGCCAATAATGTTTGGGATAACGCCCTTTCAGGTCTTTTTTAACCTCAAAGTAGGTATTTTCCCAAAAACTCCGCAGGTCTGATGTAACCTGAACCGGACGCCCAGCCGGCGAAAGCAGATGAATGGTCAAAGGCGCGCGGCCGAAAGCAAGCTTCGGCGTATCCAGTTGGCCAAACATCTCCTGCAGCTTCACCGAAATATAGGGGGCCTGCGGTCCTTCGTAGGCTACGGCGATTCTGGAGCCGCTTGGCACCTGGATGGCAGAAGGCGCTTCCTGATCAAGCTGCCGCTTCTGCTCCCAGGTAAGAAGGCTTTCCAGCATTTGCACCAGGTTCAGCTTCTGCAAATCCGACCTGCGCCTGAAACCCGCGGCATAAGGGCCGATCCATTCCACGGCCCGCCGCTGAAGCGCTTCGTCGGAGACGTCCGGCCATTCTTCGGGAGCATAACGGGCAAGAAATTCGATGCGCGCCTGAAGCTGGCGAGATTTGGCGTTCCAAGGCAGCAGGCCGATGCCGCCGCCCGCGATCGTCTCCAGGAGCGCTCGCTGGATATCCTCCCGGGAAGGCTTCGGATCCGGGGTTTCCTTGTATACGACCGCTCCCAGCATCACCGTATGCCAGGCCCTGACCGATTCGGTAGCCTCATCCCAAACGACCCGTTTGGATTCCTTCATGAGCGGGCGCCAGTACTGCTCGATCTGTACCTGTTCCAGGGGGGCCGCCCAGACGATACGGCCTTCCGTCCCTTCGTCGTCCACGTCGGCAGCCACGATATAAGGGCTGCCCACAAGCGGCGAAGCGGCGGGCAAAACCGCGCCGCGCCCGCCGCTCAGCAGGTATCGACCGCCGGGACGCAGCTGGCCGATCCGGTCCGGGAAGGCGAACGACAGCAGGAGTCCGCAGACGTCTTCCGCTTCCGCGCTAGAAGGAAGCGGCTCCCGGCCGGCGCCAAGCTGCTGCGCCCAGCGCCGGCTTTGGCGCAGCAGCGGCTGCAGCGAGGCAGCCGCCGGCAGGCCAGGCGCGGCATGGTCTGCGCCTGACGGGTCCGCGCTGCGCTCCGCCGCCAGCAGCGCGGCCAGCGCCCGCCGCACGTCGGCGTCGTTCCCGCCAGCGCGAAGCTGGCGGGAATCCTCGAGCAGCGCGGCGAGCAGGCAGGCCAGACGCCCGTAACCGAGGCGTCCGGCCTCCAGCAGCATCCGGCCCAGGCGCGGATGCAGGCCCAGTCCGGCCATTTCCCGGCCGGACCGGGTCAGCTTCCCGTCCTCGTCCAGCGCGCCAAGCGCCTGGAGCAGCTGGACCGCCGCAGCAAAAGGCCCTTGCGGCGGCGGCGTCAGCCAGTCCAGCTCGGACGGGGGCGAACCCCACACCGCCAGCGCCAGGGCCAGCGGCGCCAGATCCGCCTCCAGCATTTCCGGCGGCGTCTCCTCCCGAAGCTGCCTGTCGTCCTCTTCCGTCCACAGGCGGTAACACACACCGGGCGCGGTCCGGCCCGCGCGCCCGCGCCGCTGGTCGGCCGAGTCCCGGGCCGCCCGCACCGTCGTCAGCCGCCCCATCCCGGTCCGGGGCGAAAACAGCTCCGTCCGCCGCAGCCCGCTGTCAATGACCACCGTGATTCCTTCCACGGTTAAGCTCGACTCCGCAATGGAGGTCGCCAGCACAATTTTCCTCCGCCCGTCCGGCAGGGCTTTAATCGCTTCCTGCTGCTCCTCCTGCGTCATGCTGCCATACAGCCTGACCACCTTCGCGCCATTTAGACCGCCGGTTCCCAGCAGCTGCTCGGCTTTGCGGATTTCGCGGATGCCCGGCAGGAAAACGAGCAGGCTCCCCGCATGTTCCTGAAGCGCCGCAAGAACCGTCCGGCGAACCTGCATCTCCAGCGGCGCTTCGCTGCGCTCCGGCAAATAGCGGGTTTCCACCGGGAACACCCGTCCTCCGCTGCGAACCACCTTCGCGCCGCCCAGCAGCTCCGCCACCGGCCCTTCCCTCAGGGTAGCCGACATGACCAAAAGGCGCAGGTCCTCCCGCAGCAGCAGCTGGCTTTGTCTGGCCAACGCCAGTCCAAGGTCGGAATGAAGATTCCTTTCGTGAAATTCATCAAATATAATCAATCCGGTCCCGATCAGGGCCGGGTCATTTTGCAGCATTTGGGTTAAAATCCCCTCGGTAACCACCGTAATCCGGGTTTTAGGGCCGGTTTTGCTCTCCATCCGGATGCGGTAGCCGACCGTTTCTCCCACCTGCTCCCCGAGCTCGCGCGCCATATAAGCAGCGGCAGAACGGGCCGCCAGGCGCCGGGGCTCCAGCATAAGGATGCCCTGACCGTCCAGCCAGGACTCCTTGACTAGCGCAAGCGGCGTTCTTGTCGTTTTGCCCGCTCCCGGCTCCGCGATCAATACCGCATTTGCGCCTTCCGCAAGCGCCTGGACCAGCTCGGGCAAACAATCGTCAACCGGTAATTTCATCTTTGTTTCTCCTGTTCTTCCTGGTTTGCTGTTCTAATCATAAGCGGGCCGCAAAATCCTGTCAAAACCCGGCGGCCGTGCAAGTCGGGGCCGCTTTTGCTATGATAATGGGATGAGAAATGGTAGAGCAGGCAGGTTTTAACCGCAGATTCCGTCTGCACGACGAACCTCGCTCACTTAAGCAAAGACTCGATAGGAAGTGATGGTTATGGTAAGAGGACGTTTTGCGCCCACCCCTTCCGGGATGATGCATCTGGGCAATGCCAAAATCGCCTTGTTGTCCTGGCTGCAAGCCAGGGCCGCAAACGGCGTATTTGTGCTGCGGATTGAGGATATCGACCTTCAGCGCTCCAAAACCGAGCTGGTTCAAACGATTATTGAGGATATGGAATGGCTGGGGCTCCATTGGGATGAAGGCCCCGGGCAGGGAGGCCCTTTCGCTCCGTATACGCAAAGTGAACGGCTGGAACGGTATGAAGCGGCGCTGCGGCAGCTCAAGCAGAAGGATCGTTTGTATCCCTGCTTTTGCAGCCGGACGGAGCTGCTGCAAATAGCCGGGGCTCCGCACGGGCTGGCTTCGGAAGGCCCGGCATATCCCGGCACCTGCCGGGGACTGTCCGCGGAGGAACGCGATTTGCGAGCGCAGCTTAAAAGGCCTTCCCTTCGTTTTGCGTTCCGGAACGAACGCTACGACATTTACGACGGCATTGCCGGCCCTCAGCATTTCACCGAGGCAAGCGGCGGCGATTTTATCGTCAAACGGGCGGACGGCATGTTTTCCTATCAGCTGGCCGTTACGGTGGACGATGCGGCTATGGAAATTACCGATGTGCTGCGCGGAAGCGATCTGCTGGATTCTACCCCTCGCCAGCTGGCCTTATATGAAGCTTTGGGGTGGATGCCTCCCCGGTTCGCCCATGCGCCGCTGATTATGGGGGAAGACGGGCGCCGGCTGGCAAAACGGCACGGAGATCTTAGCCTGGCTCATCTGCGCCGCTCCGGAGTGCCGGCGGAGAAGGTCATCGGATGGCTGGCTTATATCAGCGGTCTGACGGACAGACCGGAAGCCGTTAAAGCCTCCGAACTGATTTCCGGATTTAAGCTTGAACGGATTTCCGGCAAGCCGTTTACGCTTACTTCCGAAATGATCCGGCGACTGATCGAGGGGACCCGCTAAGCAGCGGAAAGTAAATGGGAAAGTCTTGAAATCCTTGTTGCGGACAGCAGCCTGTACCCGTAATAACCAATAAATAAGCCGAACAAAGAGGCTGGGGCCCTCCATGTTCGGCTTATTTTATTTAGTCCCCGTCGGCTGGCTGCCTCGAGGTCTATTTTAATGTCCACGACTCCTGAAAGCTTACAGCAAAGCCTCCGCCCCGTCGATCCGCACCCGGGCTCCGGTAATATGTTTGGAAGCGTCCGAAGCCAGGAAACAGACCAGCTCAGCCACGTCTTCCGGCTGCCCCGGGCCGTCCGCCAGCGGCTGACTGCCCTCCGGATATTCAACGGGGATCACGATTTCTTTCAGCTCGTCGCTGAATTCCGTCGATTCGTCAATATTGGTGGCTATGGCCCCCGGACTGATGACGTTCACGCGGATTTTGAACTTGGCCAGCTCCAGCGCCGCCATTTTGGCGAAAGCGACCTGCCCCGCTTTGGTCGTGCTGTAAGCGGAAGCCCCCCAGCCGGCAAAACGGTCCAGCCCGTTGATCGAGCTCGTAATGACAATGCTGCCCGCACCTCTTTTTTTCATATAAGGGATGGCATGTTTGACCGAAAGGAAGGTGCCGTTCAAGTTAATCCGCAGCGTCTTCTCCCAATCCTCGAGCTTCATATCCTCAATCGGGCCCCAGGCCCCGTTGATGCCGGCATTCGCAAACAAAATGTCCACGCCGCCGAAATAATCGGCTGCTTCCCTGACGGCTTGAGCCACTCTGGCTTCGTCCGCCACATCGACATCGAAAGCCCGCGAAACGCCATGGAAAATCGTATTAATTTCCGATTCGGTCGAAGAAGTCCGCTGATTGTTCAAATCAAAAAGCGCCACCTTCGCTCCTTCTTTCGCCAGCTGGATGGCCGTTGCTTTGCCGATTCCCGACCCCGCGCCGGTTACGATCGCCGTTTTTCCGTGAAAACGGGGGTGGTTACGAGAAAATCCTGTCATATGCGCGCGCTCCTTCGTAATTGGATGTTATATTCTACAAATGCCTGTAAGCTCTAACCTGCTAACTCAGTATTACCCAAAAGGGGTAACTCCTAAATCATAAGGCTCGAAATAATCCGTTCAAAAGATTTATATCTAAAAATTCCCTATCTAAAAAACGCAAAAAAAAAGACAAACAAAAAAAGCAAACAGCCTGAAACCTCTCCAGAGCCTTCGCTCCGCTTATTGAGAAGATTCCAATACGTTCTGTTTGCTTGGATGCAACCTCAGTTTTTTTTCTTCGGCTTTTTTCTGTTTAAAGAACCAACGGGTTGAGCACTCCAGCTCAGCTCAAGCAGCGAAGCGTCGTCCTCCAGCTCCCCTGCAGGCGGCTCTCCGTTAAAAATGTTTGCCAGCTTGTGTTCGGAAAGCGGGAGGTTAGAAACGTCAAGCGACTCCAGACCGTCAGTGTACAGCAGCAGGCCGCCTGTTTCTCCCGGCGAAAGGGGCACGGTCAACATATGCGGCAGGTTCGCCGCGGCAGCTGCTTGCCCCGTCTTGCGTTCAGGTTCCTGGCTTGTCCAGCTCTCGTCTGTCCGGAAGCTGGCCGCCGGGAAAATTCGATTCTCTTCCCCCTCTTTCCAGAGACGGATGCGCAAATCCCCCTGCCAAAGCAGCCGCAGCAAACCGCCCCTTCCGCCCGAAGGACGGATAAGGTGGCCGCAAACAAACATGGCCGAGGTGCCTCTGCTTCTCTTCTCCAGCAAAACGTCCCGAACGAGCGGTGGAAGCTCCTCCGGAAGCTCCAGCCGCGACAATCCCCGGTTCGCCTTTGAAGACAGCTTCTCAAGCAGACGGACGACCGGCTCCCTTTCCATCACGGGCGGTTTGCGCAGCCAGTCAAACAATCCTTCGCCTAAAACCCTGGCGCCGTAATCTCCCCGGTAGCTTAAGGACACCCCGTCGCACAAGACAAAACGGACTGCGCCTTCCTCGACGGCCACCGCCCCGAAGTCCTGTCCGGGTTCTCCGTAGCTGCTGCTTTCGGCGGACGGGCTGTAACCATAACGGCAGGTTAATCCTCCGTTAGTCCAAGAGGCTATAGGCTGAAGCTTATCCTGCCGGCTGACCCATATAAAAGGCTCGGGATGCTTTCTGCCGCCGTTTCCCCTGGATGGTAGCTTCAAGTCACCGCCTCCTATCTGACCGGCGTCGCCGCAGACATTTGAAAACCTACGGACACCAGCTCGGCGCAAGTACCAGGCAGAAGCATCAGCGCTTCTTCCGACAGCTGGTAGTCGGCTTCAAGCAGCATCTCGCGGTAGCTTGGCGGCAGCGGGGAGGACATTTGCCGCAGCAGCTCGCCGTGGTCATCCTTAAGGATTGTTCCGGCCGTTATTCCGCCCCATCTGCGCGGCTCCGCGACAGGTTCGTTCAGCAAATGATCGGTAATAAAAATATTTTCGACCAGCACGTTGCCGTCCGGAACGCCCAGCTCCATAATCCGCTTGGCAATCGGCAGCGGGTCCTGTCCGGTATGCACGCCGTCGGTCATATGGCAAATGAGCGGCGCCGGGCAATCCTGCATGTAAGGAAGCTCGTCCCGCAAAATTTTTTCAGCCTGCAAAAACGCCTTCGCGCTGTCCGAAAAACGTTTGGGCGACATCCAGGGGAGCGTCCCCAATGCGGCGATTTCATCAATCCCTTTGACTCCCCCGAGCAAATCGTACACTTCATCGCTGTAGGCCAGCATCGCTACCCGGTAGCGGGGAGTGAGCCGGGTGCCTTTCGTGGAGCGGAACACCATTTGCCGGACGGCCAGCGAAAGCGCCTCATAAACGATGTCGATTCTTCTTTTGCCCTCCATCAGCATGTTCATGGAAGCGCTGATGTCGATCAGGTAAATGATCAATGCGGGTGTTCGCTGTGACGCTTGTACCGTATATGTCATGCTTGTTCCCTTCTTTTCTTATGCTGTAAGCCTGCACCTTAAACATCCGGCAGCTCGTAAGTCGAGCTCTGCAGATACTTATAAATGTGCCCGACACGTTTGCCTATCTCGCCGGTTTTAACGAAGTATTGGGCATCCGTGTCATAAATAGCCAGGAAATCCCGGCAGTACTTCTCCGCCATATCCCGGTGTCCTCCGGTTTGGGCGTTATAAGCCGAGTTATAATAAGCGATCATTTTGACCGTTTTTTGCTGCCTTGCCGCTTTAAGAGCCTGGGCCTGCTTCAGCTTGGCGGCCTCAAGTTTTTTCTGTTCCGCTTCCTGTGCTGCTTTTTTCTCCGCTTCCCTTTTGGCGGCCTCCTCGGCTGCCGCTTTCTCCTGGGCCTGCTGCTGCGCTTTGTTTGCTTTCCATTCAAGGTATTTATTATATACGGCCTGCTGATCATATTTCTTTTGAAGCGCCGCTTTAATCTCAGCCTGCTGTTTTTCCTTGTCCAATTCCGCTTTTTCGGCCGCGAGCCGTTTCTCTTCCTCTTCGCGGGCGATCCGGTCGGCTTCAGCCTGTTTCGTTTCATCCTGCAGGGCCAATTCCGTACCGGACGTCTGGCCGGAGGATGGAGATCCCGCAGCCTTCGGCGGCGCAGAAGACGAACCTGACGGATCGGCCAGCGGTTTGGCCGTTCCTGGCGGATATCCTTCAACCAGCAGAACACCAAGCAAAATCAGCAGCAAAACCGCTGCGATTCCGCCGCCGGTCCAAAGACGGCGCCGGGAGAGGACCGCTGCCGAACGCTGCGCGGCATGAAGCCGCCAAGGGCTGTCCTTAGGATCTTTTCCTGCCCCGGAAGTTTCGTTCCGGACGTCGGCTTCACGGCTTTGCTGTTTAAGCTCCATAACCGCAGCATCGATTTCGTGGTAAAGCGGGCTGTTCTGCACGGAAGCTTTCAGGGCTTGACGATACAACCCCAGCGCCTCCTCCTTTTGGCCTTGGCGCTCCAGCTTCCTTGCCTTTTCCGCCATTAAAACAGCTTCCCTCTCAGGGCCATAACGCGCTGCAGACGTAGAAAGAGGAATCTCATCCAAAATATCTGCTCCTTCTTTGACCGGCAGTGCCGGAAACGGAACCCCGGCTTCAATTTCAGACGCCGAAATGCCCGGAGAAACCTCTTCTTCCTTTAGCCCGGCCGCTGCTAAGCGGACGGAAGCCTTCGACAAGGCAACGACCCATTCGCCGAAAGTCGGACAAGACCGCGCGTCCCCGCTGCCCCAGGCCCTTGCGAACAGCTCCGCCGGTTCCTTCCCCCACCGATTGTCAAGCGTTTTGACCATCAAGAGATATCTTTCCGTAGAACGCTGCATCTCTTCAGGGTCAAAATAACTTTCCCCAAAGGCTTGAGCTCGGATTTCCGGTTCGCACCAGCCCAGCATTTCGGCGATCATCACCGCGCCGGGAAACCTGTCCGCATAAGCGTTCCAGTGAGGGGCAGAATCAGGCGAAGACGTCCGGTAAGACGCATATCCCGGCGATCCTCCGAGCAGCAGATCAGGAGGGTCCAGCCGCGGACTGAACATCTGTTCAACGTCAACCAGTTCGATGTTTGCCTGTCCGTTTCCCGTAAACATGACGTTTGGCGCGGACAAATCGCAATGGGCCAACCCTCTCTGCTCCATGGCAGAACCTACCGATGCGAGCGCTCGAGCCGCATTCAGGCTTTCCGCCGGGGAAAGCTTCTCTCCTCCTGCGATCTTGTCCATCCACGTCCAGCCATGGATCCAGGGCATAAGGACGGCGTACAGCAAATCCGGATACTCCGCAATCAGTTCGCCGTTCCTCTCCGGGGTAAGCACCTCGCGTTTGCAAACTTTCAAGCCCTGAATTTGGCTGAACGCATCCATCGTTTGCGATAAATGCACATGGGAAGGGATCCTGAACTTGGGCAAAAAGATTTTTAAGGCCATCGTCAGGCTGGCTTCTCCATTTTCCGGGATCAGCTGGTACACAACGCCCTGACGCCCGGCCTGCGCGTAAGCCATGCCCGGAGCCGCCGGATGAGTTCCAATGATGTAGGCCCTTCCGCCAATTTGAAGTTGATCTCCCGGATTCGGATTAAAAGCCATTCCTCTTTCCCTCTTTCTGTCCGCCCGCTGCGGCAGAGAAGGCTCTATCCTGCGGGCGCAAACCTGGTATTGTATGTATCGGGCTGCAAGCCCGCTTCGTGCCGTTGACTAACTATAGGCCAATAGCAATGGCCTCAAGCTTTTACCCATGCTAAAAACGTTTCTGATCCAAATTCCTGAACTTGTTTGACATAGCCGCAAGCTCTTCGCCTATCGACTCCAGCATGTACACGAAAGCTTTCATTTGCTTGTCTGCTTCCTGAAATTCATGGAAAAAGCGCTGTTTAGACAGCCCCTCCCAATCCTGTTCCAGGCTGCTTACCATTTTGGTCAGCCCGGCGATAATCTGACGGCTTTGCTCGCCGCCTTGAAGAAATTGACGAGCCATCTCTTCAATTTGTTCCGGATTAACCGTAATTCTACCTGGCATGGTTTTACTCCCTTCATTGGAATCCTCGGACGGAAGAGTATCGAAAACATTTAACCAAATTCGAATAAAATGAATCAGTGGTTTTTGATTTTTTAAATCATTCCACTTTATAATCCTCAGCGGTAGTGCTATAACCCGGAAGCCGGATTGGTAAATACCCAAGGCTGCGGATTTAAGGCAGCTTCCTTCAGAAGCATTCTGTCTGCCGCTTTTTTTCGCACCTGTCCTGAATAAACGGCTGGATTCCACGCAGGCTCTTCCGTTGATCCGGGCTGACCCGGCAGATCGGTGTCCCATACCGCCGGAAGCTCTGCGGCGCTATATTTTGTTTCGTTCCGCTCCCTGCGCACGGCATCGACGGCCGATCTGGGATTGGAGATGATGCCCGGAGAAAATTTGGCCGACGGAAGAATGAGCGATTCCGTTCCCAGCCGGAGTGTCCGGTACAGGCTTGCCGCCTGTCCATAGCTTCCTCTTCCTCTGGACAACGCGCCGCCAAAATGCCGGTCCTCTTCTTCAAAAGATAGGGAGCTCACCTGCAGGCCTTGTCCCAAACGGAACAGCTCCTGTCCGAACTGATCGGACAAGCGGCGAGCCTGCTCCCACTTGGCGTGGACGGCGGCCCATGCGGATTCATTTTCCTGGCTGAATGAATACAGAAGGCGGTTTAAATGCTCGGCAATCGTATGAAGCTGCTCCGCAGAGCGCTGCAGGCCGCTGCCCGCAGACCGGAGTTGTTCGGGTTCTAAACTGATACGCATGGATTATCCCCTTTCATCTGTTTCTGGCGGCTGTTCCAGCCACAGCAGCAGCATATCCTGAAACTGTTTTTTTGTAGCCGGCGTAGCCACCAGCCAATCCTCTTCATCCCGGAGACTCATCCGGATTAACCAATTCATCGATTGTCCTACAATAAAAGCGGCCCCCTGGCTCTCCCATCCCTCTTCATTCCAGATGGAAAGCTGCAGCTCCCCTTCGCAGACGCGGTCCTTCAAACATTTGGCAAGCGCCCAGGAAGCTTCAATATCCCCCGTAGACTGGGAAAGCTCATTGCTCAGCTCCTCCAGATCCATCGTGCCGCTTTTTTCGTACAGTTCGTTAAATTTGCGCCGTGAAAGCAGCAGTGCCGGCAGATCGGAGAGAGATTCCCTTCTCCATTTCATTCTTTCTACCAGCAAACCCGATGCTTCCTCCACGTTACCCAATTCCTTCAGGGTATAAATATCGTCTGTCTCGCCTTCGCGAGCCACTTCAACGACTTTTTCATTCGTGATATGCAGGTATCCCTCGAAGGCTTCCGTGTCATGTTCGTAACGCACCCAGCAGGCACGTTCGGCAAATCCCGCGATGGCAACTCTCGCGAACACCTCGGGCCTCATCGTCAGTTCATTTTCCGTGGCCCCGCTGGTTAAATACCCTTTGGCAAGCAAAGAACTTTTCGCCTGCTCCCACTCCACTGCAATTTCATCCGAAAGGTAACCCAAAAAAGGATCTTCCACCCCGAGCAGCCGGTCCGAGCCCAAAATGCCGGCCAGAAAAAAAAGTTCCTTCGTCTCCAGGTTGATTGCCTCTTTGCGTATATCGTTTGTAGTCAGCACTAGGTCACCTCCCTTCATACGCTCATTTCCCATTGGTCGCAGACCCGTGTAACCCAAGTTTCGGGCGTCCAGACTTTGTCGAAAGGAACCGCCGTTTTAATTCGCATATATCTCCGGTTCACGTAAAAACCTTCACCCGGCGGAAGCACAGGCAGTTCCCCTTGTCCCGACGCCGATTCCTTCATCGGAATCCGCATAAATGCCAAATCGGAAGGATCCTTGGTGCCCAGGATAAAACCGGTCTGACAAGCTTTCACTTCGGCCACCCAATCGGTCCCGTATGCCGGGAAATCCGCCGGCACGCCCGCGAGCACAACATGCAGCCCGCTGTCGCGGCTTCCCCGCACCAGCTCCGTCAGCCGGTCCTTAACCGTAAAATCGGTCAGTCTTCGGGCAAGCAGATCCGCATCATCGATGACCAGCAATTTTACCGGCCGTGATTTTCCGCTCTCTTCCTGAAGCCGCATATCCTCCTGCAGCATACCGAGAATATCGGCCGCCCCGCTTTCCCCCAAGCCAATTCCCCGTACATGGGGAAGTTTTGAAAGCATCGACAAATGGGGGCTGTCCGGCTGCGCCGCCCGGGCCTCCAGGATATAAATAGCCAAATTCTCCGGAGCGGCATGCCAGGACAAGGACAACATCCAGCTTTGCAAAAAGGTCGTTTTGCCGCCGCCCATCGGAGCCGCGACTATGAAATGCGGACCGCTGCCCAGTTGAACGGAGACCGGGGTCAAATCTTCAGCATCAAGACCGACCGGAACCGGTACCGAAGCCGGCTGGAGACCAAACTGCCGGCCGACAGGAAGCAGTTCCCTTAAGTTCACCTTGGCCGGCGTCGAGGGAACCCGCGGCGCCCTGCCGCTTTTCCATCCGTCCGCTATCTCGCCGATTTCAGCTCTGAGCCGGTCGGCTCTTTCATAGGCAGTCGATCCGTGAACGGGCAGTGCGGTCTGGAATTCAAACGGCGGATGCCCCTTCATATATCCTCTGCCTTTCGTGGACTGGACCCCTGAAACAGTTTTGCCTACGGCAAAATAATAATCGCCGGGATCGGCAAGCTCCAACGCGGCTGCTTGCGGAATCAGGCTGCGGGTTTTCTCCGGAATGTCGCCAAATCGGCTTGCCGTAACGACGACACGAATCCCTGCCGCCCCTTCCCGCAGCAGTTCGTCCAGCAATTCAGCCTCCTGCGGAAAACGGGACTGGAACAGCCGGTAATCATCGACCACTACGATGATATCCTCGAGTTTTCTCCCGAAGGCGCCTTGGTATTGATCCGCCTGCTTGATGCCGGCGCCCGACAGCAGCTCGCGCCGCTCCGCCGCCGTCCGCTTGAGGAAGCGGAACAGCCGCGGCAGCCGGTCGCTTTCATCCGGCGCGATGACCGCTCCGACTTGGGGCAAAGCGGCGAAGTCCCCCAGCATCCGCCCCATATCGATCAAATACCCGTACCAGCTGCTGGCCGTATCGGTAGCTAAAGACATCAGCATCGTTTGCAGCAAAGTGGTTTTGCCGGAACCCGGCATGCCGTAGATCGCGGTATGCCCCTCTTTCAAAGAGAGAGCCGCGGCAAATTGCCGTTGTCCGGGAACATCGTCGGCAAGACCGATGACGCCCGTAAGCGGCGTTTGTTCTCCTGCCGGCTCAGGCAGCTCCGCCCGATCCAGCTGTTCAGGTAGCGGTGGAAGCCATGGTCCCGGCAAACGTGCCGCGCCTAATTCCGCCGCCGCCCTGTTCACCGCCGCGGTCAGCACATCCATCTCCCGCCGTTCCGGACGGTTCCGGGCAACCGGCCCGGCTTCGGCCGGCCCCTCCGAAACGGCCGGCCTGCGGCTGCCATTCAGCATAACCCTCTGCAGCAGCATGTCCGGCGAATCCGCCGTACTTTTGTTATCCCCGACATACGGAGCGCCCGGCCACGCAAACTGCACCTCTTCGGTCAGTTCAGGACCGATCTGCACGAATCCCCGCCCGGAGACGGTCAGCCAGGCTGCGTCAGGCATTCTGAGCATTTCCCGGCTGTCGCTTTCCGACTCTACGCGGAGGCAAATCCGGAAGCGGGCATTGCTCCAAATTTTATCATCGACCACTCCGGCAGGTTTTTGGGTGGCTAAAATCAAATGCAGCCCAAGGGTACGTCCGATAGCGGCCACGCTGACCAGTTCATCGATAAAATCCGGATAATCCTGCTTAAGCTCCGCAAATTCATCAACGATAACAAACAAATGAGGCAGCGGTCCCTGGGGAGCGCCAAGCCGGTAATATTCGTCGATATGCTCTAAACCGCCCACAGCTTTCAGTTTCCTCTGTCTCGCCACAAGCTCGGCCCTTAAAGCGGCTTTAGCCCGCTCCACCATTTTCCCGTCCAGATTGGTCAGTGAACCGACCACATGGGGAAGTTCCCTTAAAGCGCCGGACATGCCGCCGCCCTTGTAATCGATCAGCAGGAAAGCCGCGTCGTGCGGGTGATAATGCACGGCTGCGGAAACCACAAGAGTCTGCAGCAAAGCGCTTTTGCCGGATCCCGTCGTGCCCGCTATCAAGCCATGGGGGCCCTGCCCGCCAAGATCAAGCCGGTCATGAAAGTTTAAAGCAAAGGTTTTGCCTCCCGCCTTGACGCCAAGCGGAACCGGCAAGCCGACCGGAAGTCGTCCGGCCTCCCAGGCTGCCGCAATTCCGTTCCCGCCGGCTTCCTGCCGCTCAAGCAGTTCAATGAGTCCAAGCCGGACGGGCAGCCCGTCCGCTTTAGGGCTTTTCAGCTTGATTCTCGACATCAGCCGGGCCAAATGCTCGCTTTGCTGCAAAGAGATGCGGTCAAGCTGGAACGTTTTATTTTCCACTTGTCCTTCCTCTTGTTTCCATATATAGCTGCCGTGTTCTTCCTCGCATTCGATAATCAGGCGGCATTGTCTCGGCAACTGGTCCACGGAACGGGCCAGCACCACGGTATGCGCCCCGGCCAGTTTTCCGGTTTCCGTCAGCATGGCAAATAAAAGATCATTTTCCAAAACCTCGGGATCAGACATCAGCACCACATGTTTAACCGCTGTTCCCGAGCGGCGGGATAAACCGTTACCGTTACCGGCAGACAGCTCAAAAAGCCGCCTAAGTTCCAGCTGCAAATGTTCGGCAAGCCGCTGCTTGTCTTCCGAAGAGCAGGCCATCCTCCGGTATTGTCCGTCCTCGTCCCATATATGCGGGAGCCAGCGCAGCCAATCCCACTGCTTCCCACAGTCCGCCCTGTAAAAGGCCGAAAGTTTCACTTCGTCCGGGGAGTGGCGTACTGTCATTTGCACAACCAAATTACGCATGGCCTGCAGGCTGGATTGTATATCCCCTACAATGCCTATGACTCCGGACTCCGACAGCGGAACGGCCACCGGGCAGTCGTCCACATACCGCGTTTTTTCCGCAAGCTGCCCGGCCCGCTCTAATAAACGATCCTGCTCGGAAGCCGTCTCGTCAGGCGGCGAAAAGGAAATGGCCGCTTCCACACGGCCGGAACCGACCCGGACATGCAGAAAATCCGAGTCGGAAAAGGTTCGTTCCCACAGCGACGGCGATCTTCTCCTTACGATGCTCTCCGACCGTTCAAAGTCGCCGTGGATCTGCTGCAGCCTCTCCCGCTGTTGATCCGCTTCCTCTTGCCATTCCGCTTCCAGACGTTCAAGCTGCTCCGCATAGGCTTGCTCCCGCAGGCGGAGCGCTTCCGCATACCGGGTCCTGATCCGCCAAATGTACACGGCCGGGGAGGCCAAGGCAAGCAGGATAACAATCCCCGCTGTCCATGCAAGCAGACCGTGCAGCCCTCCCGCCGCTTCCTTTGAAAATAATACGTAGACCAGTATAGCCAATCCTGCCAAAACCGCGAGTGCCGGCAGAACCATCCACGAAAGACCTACCGAGGGTTTAGCTGTTACTCTGGGCGGAGCCGGAAGTTTGCGCCGGCTGGACTTAAGTTCCGGTTTGATCCGGGGAGACCTTTGATAAATAAATCCCATGGCTTGCACCCCTTCCCCCTTCTATCTATACGTTTCGGTCCCGGAACAAAGGGACGCTGCTTTCTTCCTGGACAGGCACGGAAACCGTGCCATAGCTATTTTTCACGCGAATAAATGAACCTTCCTGCAGACCGCTGTCTGCCAAAAACATCTCATCCGGTATGGGGAACCAGGCTCCGCCCGGTTCTCTCCCTTCCAAGAGATATCCGGCTTCATCCGGCATATCGCCTTCGGCCGCCCATTCCCGCATCCATTGTTTCTTGAAGCCTGACGCGCTAAGGTTTTCCGGTATATCCAGGTCGCAAATTTCTTCGTCTCTTCTTCCATCTATTAAAGTTAAGATCATGCCTGATTCACCCGTTTCTCCTTACTTCTCTACCATAATAACATTGTTTATCTTGCTAACGGGCAGTCAAAATTGTAAATCCATTACAAACGGCCCACAAAAATAGTCTCTTTGGCGCAACACGCGTTTCGGGATTGCGCTTACAATCTAGGAAACAGGGGCAATTAAATTGGGTTTTCGTTCTATGGAATGAAAATATTTTCCAAGCTTCGCACCTGCCTGCTTGTCTATTGGAATTTTTTTCACTTAGACCTAAAAAAAATGAAACCAACTTGCTTGTTTGATCGTTACTAAAGTATAGGAACAGCAGCGTCACATCCTTTCGCAGCGGGTAAACAAACAGCAAGAAGGGACGGCATCGGCCGCCCCGTTCCAGGATTTAATCAATTTGTTATATTTTCTTAAGCTAGTTTTAAGCAAAAGGTTTTACAATCTAATTAATGAAATTAAAACTATAGAGGTGATTAGAGTGAAAACGGTCATTCATTTTGATAACAAACTCATTCCCGTCTATTTCAGCTCCGAGAACAAACAACCTATGCAGCGTACCCTTAAATTGCTTACAAGCGCACTCGATAATAAATTCCGCAACGGCAAGCAAGCTTTGAAAAAATGTCTGCATTCTCTCATCAGCATCGAAATTGAAGGTTCTGAAGCCATTTTGCACAGCAAAAGCGAATTTGATTCCCTGGCGCTGTCACTCTATTGAACGATTTTCATAGAGCCGCATTTCCCTAGAGGTCCACAGGCAACGGTCAAACAGCCGTTCTGTGGGCCTCTTCTTCGTACCACGCTTTTTCGATCCGGATTAAAAATAGGTTCAGCAGGTTGCGCCGCACGCTCTCTTCCTGGCAATATTCAAGCTTTCTCAGAATAAATCGGTCGATGGCCATAATAAGCACCCCTAATCCTGAATTGTAGCCTGCCGGACAGGAACTATTTTCCTGTTCTTCAGGTATTTCTTATTTAACCGTTTTGTTCGATTTAAAACTCCGCGGAGCGCTTCAAACCTCCGACTCCAGCCGACATTTCCGGGGCTGCCCGCCCTTTTTCGCCAAAGGCGGATTTGCCGTGAAACGCTTCAAAACTTCACTCCTGGTCCATCGGAAAGAAAAAGCGCCGGCCCTCGCGTTTAGCGATTGCCGGCGCCTGCCGTCAAAGGTTGACGATAATTTTTTTTAAAAAAAATCAGGTTTCCGCTGCTTGTTTCTCTGTTTTGCGTACTTTCAGCTGCTTCAGCTTCAGCGTTGCCGCCGTTGCCGTCAGCAGCACGCCGTTCAGCAGGAAGACGAAGGAGATCGGCATAACCCCTCCCAAAGCGCCGCCGGCAATCGGGCCGACCATGTTGCCAAGCTGGCTGGACGACTGATTCAGGCTGAAGGCGCGGCCGCGGAATTCAGGGGTAGTCGCTTTAACGATCAAAGCGTTCAGCCCCGGATAAACCGCCGCAAAGAACAGTCCGTAAACAAATCGCAAAATGCCGAACCCGACAAGATTGTGGAACAAAAGCTGCAGCACGTTGCCTATGCCGCCTCCCAGAAGGCCGATCATCAAAGTCCGCTGGTAGCCGATTCTCTGACCGATTTTGCCCCAGAACGGAGCAGCTACGACGGTGGCTACGCCAACCGCCGAAAAAATGATGCCCGAGCTCAGGGAAGCGTTGTCGTTTGAAGAACCCAGCTCCAGCACGTACAGCGTCAGCAGCGGTTCAAGCACCATGACCGAAGCCGTTACGATCAGCACAATGACAAGTTGGCCCATTAGAGGACGGTTCGCCGAAGCTTCCTTCAGATCGTCCATAACATGGGATCTTGCACGGTTCCGGTTAAAGTTGTCTTCCTTGGCTCCGATCCAGGCGATAATAGCCGACAGAAGCACCACAAACGCCGCGATCAGAAAACATTCCCTGTAGCCGATAAATTTGCTGAACACGCCGCCCAGCATCGGTCCTACTATGCTGCCCGAAGCGCCGGCGGTAGCCATAATGCCCAGCGCGTAACCGACATGTTTCTCCGGCGTGTTCGTTCCGACCAGCGCAATCGCCGAAGGCACATAACCGGCGAGCAGTCCGGACAAAATGCGGACGGCCAGCAGCTCATAGGGATTCTGCACCAGCGACATCAGGATATAGACCGCGCATAAGGCAAATCCGGATCGCAGCAGCATCGGCTTGCGCCCGTATTTATCCGCCAGCGAACCCCAAAACGGGGCGATCAGCGCGCTGGCCAGAAAGGTCATCCCGAATAAAAGCCCCGACCAGAAAGAAACATGCGACTCTACGCCCAAATCCTCTTTAATGAACAGAGTCAAAAAAGGAATGACCATCGAATAGGCCGTGCTTGTGCAAAAAACGCCGCACCAAAGCACATAGAGGTTTTTTTTCCAGGGCAAATTCATGGTGTCACCCCCTCGTTTGTTAGCTGTATCCGTTCCATGAACAAATTACCCGTTTTTTGATTATAACACCCCGCACCAAGCAAATGGATGTAACAAAGCTCATTTTATATGTACAAATATACATATTTTTGTTCGAAACGTTTCGATTTAACAAAAAGAATACCCGTTTGATTCTGATCGCTACAAAATTAAAAGCCGCCCTGCCGGCAGCTTTTACTAGTTAAAACTATGAAAAACTGATATTGCTTTCTTGTTTGCTTCTTGTTTGCTTAATTGTTGTCAGTGTTATCAGTACTTATTGAGCCTGAAACGGGAAACGGCTCAGCATCAGCTCCTGGTCGGTCAAATACAGCGGGAGCGGCGGAAGCTCTTTCAGATAATGATCCTGCATCAAAGCCCGGTAATCGACTTCGCCCTCGCGGGAACCCGCGATCAGCGGCAGCCGGCCCGTTTCATTTACATAGTCGTCCACCGCAATCTGCACCAGATCCAAATAATAAGGAATATGCCGATCGGCTTCTTCAAATATTTCGAACGTTTCGCGGGATAAATAAAATTTGTTTTTGCTGGGGCCGCCCAAATAACGGGCCAGCCGGTTCGTATCCAGACTTCCGTCGGGCTGGACCAGCGTCAGCCGGTTGACCGCGTCCGGCGTATCATCCTCGTATTGGAGGACTGCTTTGCGGACTTGCTCAAGCGAAAACGCTGCGGGTTCGATAAATTTCTCTTTCTTTTTCCAAAACAGCATGACTTTAACCTCCTTTGCCAAACCGCTATTAGAAAACGCTTACACTTATATTATATCCGCTTTCCCTGCCGCAAGTCCCTTCATCTGGCAATCGTCACAAAACGTTCATAACCTGGCCAATAACGCCTTATTTAAGCTGCTGCCAAGCGGTCCACATCGTTTTGGGGTTCAATTCATAGATTTCGTTTTCCCTGTACATGAACTGGTGCATGATCAGCTCACGCCGCAAGGTCGCGTAGTCCTCGTGATAACGTTTGATAAACTCGTTGATCTCCTTCTCTTCATACTTGCGCCCGGGTGTCAGCTGCTCCGCGAAATGCTCCAGCACGATGACCTTCTTCTTCAGTTGAGCGGGAATTTGTTTCAAACGGCCGTCTTTGGCAAAAAAATTGCGCAGCACCGCTTGTTTCATCGTTTCTTGCTCCGCCTGCCGCACGGAATCCTCCACTTGCCCCTCCTCCTTCCTGTTTAAAATATAAGCGACCGAAGCCTCCGCTCCGTTCTCCACGAAATACCGGTCGACCTTGAAATAAACCGTATTTTTGTCCCTGCGTTCCTTGATCAGGGCCGCTTCCCGCAGTTTGGCCGCATGGTGCGTGATCGTCGGCTGCGACAAATGAAGCAGCTCGGCAAGCTCCTGACCGCTGCGCTCCCGCTCGGCGAGCAGCATCAGCATCCGGATTCGCGTCGGGTCCCCCATCGCTTTGTGGTAGGCCACCATTTTTTCCAGCTGCATATTAAAAACCCCTCAACTAATTTTAGACAAATATCTAATTAGATATTAATAAAATGAATGAAGCATGTCAAGCTGAAACGGTTTGAAAATGCGCTGCAATACGCTAAAATAGTTACATGCCTATTTTTCATAAAGGCGAAGCAGGACGTGTACAAGGAGGCTCACAAACATGGAAGACGTGATTATTATCGGGGCGGGTCCGTGCGGACTGTCCGCAGCCATAGAATGTCAAAAGCGGGGCTTATCCGCTCTAATCATTGAAAAACACAATATTGTTCATTCCATTTTCTTATATCCGGTGAACATGCAGTTTTTCAGCACGGCGGAGCTGCTGGAGATCGGGGATATTCCTTTTCCTTCCTCCAACGAAAAGCCATACAGGCATGAAGCGCTCGTTTATTACCGCAGGGTTGCCGAGCATTACGCACTGCGCATCGCTACATACGAAGAAGCCGAAGCGATTACGAAGGAAACGGACGGTACCTTCAGCATCCGGACGTTGCGCCGTTTCGGCGAAGGACGCGTACTGAAGGCGCGGAACGTGGTCGTGTCCTCCGGTTATTTCGACCATCCGAATATGCTGGGGATCCCCGGAGAAGAAAGCGACAAGGTCACTCACTATTTCCGCGAAGCCCATCCTTATGCAGGGATGAAGGTTGCCGTGATCGGCGGCAGCAACTCCGCAGTGGACGCCGCCATGGAATTGCAGCGGGTGGGAGCCGAGGTTACCGTCGTCTACCGGGGCGATGATTTGTCCGGCAATATCAAGCCTTGGGTAAGGCCGCTGTTTGACGGGCTGGTTAACAAGGGGAAAATCCATACGATCACAGGGTCCCGCATCGTGGAGATTCTAGCTGACCAAGTCGTGGTAGAATCCATGGAGGACGGCAGCCAGGAGCGGCTGGCCAACGATTTTGTCGTAGCGATGACCGGCTTCCGGCCGGACCGCGGCCTGCTTTCGGCTTCCGGCATCGAAATGTCCGAGGACCAGGATAAGCCGGTGTTTGATCCGGCTACAATGGAAAGCAACGTCCCTGGCCTCTATGTGGCCGGCGTGGTCGCGTCGGGACGCAACGCCAATGAAGTGTTTATCGAAACCGGGCGCGGCCACGGCAAGCTGATCGCCGCCCACATCGCCGCACGGCGGTCGTCAGAGCCTTCAGCAGCAGTCCGCACGGCGGAGGCTCCTTATGGCGCAAATTGACGTCACCTCCCTGCTGCTGCTCTTACTTGCCGCGCTTGGCATTTTCAGCAGCAACATGCCGGTTACGGTAGCCGTTTTGGTTCTGCTGTTTCTGAGGGTAACCAAACTTCAGGCCGCTTTTCCTTTTCTTGAAAAATACGGCCTTACGATCGGCATTTTGGTGCTCACGATTGGCGTCATGGCCCCCTTGGCCAGCGGAAAAATCCCGCTTGATACGGTATGGCAGTCCTTCCTCAACTGGAAGTCGCTGCTGGCCATCGCCGTGGGCATGCTTGTCGCCTATCTGGGAGGCCGCGGCGCCAGCCTGATGGCCGGCCAGCCTATCGTAGTGACCGGCCTGCTGATCGGCACGATTCTCGGCGTCGCTTTTTTCAAAGGCGTGCCGGTCGGCCCGCTGATCGCGGCGGGCATCCTGTCCCTGCTGATCGGGAAGGGGTAAACGCGCCGATTCGATTCTTATCCGGTGGGCCGGCCGGTGAGGCAAATGGATTGGCGTACTTGAGAACACTCACTCTTTCCAGCCTCTTCGCTCCGACATAGAAGAATCATAAGCTTATAACGGCCCGGACAAATCCAGCCGTTAACGGCAACAAATAACGGCAACAAATAAACCGGAAAACAACCCGAGCGGATCGGGCGTTTTCCGGTTTATTTTTCATAGGAAAGGTTTATTCGCAATCCCAGCATTTACATAGATAGTTTCGTCCGGTTGATCACTTTCCGGCCGTCTCCCGGGCCGCAGACGCAAGCTGCAGCGTTTCCATTTCCTCTGCCTCGGCCTCAATTTCAGCCTCTGCCTCTTCTGCTTCTCCAAGATTCAAATGCTGGATGCTGTACAATCTTGCGTAAATCCCGCCTAACTCCATCAGGTCCGCATGGGTGCCGGCTTCCGCGATAACGCCATGGTTCATCACGTAAATCCGGTCAGCATGTGTAATGGTCGATAGCCGGTGGGCGACGATCAGCGTCGTCCGGCTTTCTGAAAGCCGCTGCAGGGACTGCTGGATCAGGTTTTCGGATTCCAGGTCGAGGGCCGAGGTGGCTTCGTCCAGAATGAGCACCGGCGGATTTTTCAGAAACACGCGGGCAATCGCAACCCGCTGCTTCTGGCCGCCTGAAAGTTTCACGCCCCTCTCGCCCACCTCGGTTTCATAACCGGCCGGCAGCTGCATGATAAAGTCATGCGCGTTGGCTGCAATGGCTGCCTCCCGGATCTCCTCGTCGCCGGCTCCCGGTCTGCCGAGCAAAATATTTTCCTTAACGGATCCACTGAATAAGAAGTTTTCCTGCAGCACCATGCCGATCCGGCTGCGCAGGCTGTGCATGGTCAAGCTGCGGACATCGGTTCCCCCGACGCGGATCGACCCTTTCTGGATATCGTAAAACCGGGGAATCAGCCCGACCAGCGACGATTTGCCGCCCCCGCTCATGCCGACAAACGCGACGGTTTGGCCCGGCTCTATTTTCATCGTAATGTCCTTTAAAACCCAGTCATTTTCCGGCTGATATTTAAACCAGACCCGATCAAACTCGATGCCCGTCTGTCCGGCCGGAAGTTCCGCCGCATCCTTGGCGTCCACCATGTCATACGGCTGATCGAGCAGCTCCTGCACCCGCTCCCAGGAAGCGGAGGCCTGCGTCAGCACCGTCGAGGAGTTGATCAAACGTCTCAGCGGCGCATACAAACGGTCGAGATAACCGAAAAAGGCCACAAACGTGCCCAGCGTCAATCCGCCCTGGATGACATGGTAACCCCCGTATCCGATGACCAGCAGCGGGGCGATATCCGTCAGCGTGTTCGTAATGGCAAATGTCCAGGCGTTCCAGCGGCTTTGGTTCAGCGCTTTGTCCAGATAACGACCGTTGATGCCGCCGAAACTTCTGCCTTCATGGCGTTCAAGCGCAAAGCTGCGGATAATGGAGATGCCCTGGATCCGTTCATGCAGGTAAGCCTGAATGCCGGCCAGCGCGGCGGAGCGTTCTTTGGTCAGCTTTTTCAGCCGTTTATAGAGCAGGTTTACCGACAGGGCATACAGCGGCAGCACCGAAATCGACACCAGCGTCAGGATCGGGTCCAGGTAAAACATAAAGCCGAGCACAAACACCAGCGTAAACAAATCGAGCCAGACGTTCATCATGCCGACTTCGACGATGTTTTTCGTCTGTTCGGCATCGTTGATAAACCGCGATATCACCTCGCCGACCTTCGTATTCTGGTAATAGCGCAGCGACAGCCTCTGCAGATGGTCATAAAGCCGGCTCCGCAGATCAAACAAAATTTTGGCGGTAATGAACTGGGCGAAATATTGGCGGAAATATTCGACCGGCCCCCGCACCACGATAAAGAGGAACAGTGCCGCTCCGAGCGCAAGCTCAAGGCTGCGGATCTTTTCGCCGGTCGCCATATGACTGTTCATGAGCAGATCATCCACTACATATTTTAGTAATAGAGGCAGCAGCGACGGAATCCCGAACTTCAGCAGTCCGATCAGCAGTGTGACCAAAATCCATTTCCAATAAGGTTTGACAAAAACGAAATAAGCTTTAAACGGATTCAATTGAGTGCACTTCCCTTGTATGTTATACTGCTTAGTAAAACTTGCAGTTCTTGCCTGCCCCGCACGGCAACAGCCGAATAACGATGTAATCGCTTTAGGAGGGTAACCATGACACGCCGATTTGTCATTGAAGCTGTAATGGTCGCGATATACGGTGAACTTTTGGCACCTTCCGGCCCCGTAGAATATATTGTGCCTTACAACACGATTATGGAATTGTATGAATTCCGCGACAGTACAGAACCGCTCATGAACGATCCTGAGGACGACCGTTACGTCAAAGACAAGATCAATGAGCTGATCGCTTATATGGAAGAGCCCTTAAACCGGAAACGGCTGGAGAAAATCCTGATCATGCCCTGGGGGAAAACCGCGTCCATTTTGCTGGACGAACACATTACGTGGACGGTCGTCAATGCCGTGGATAACGAGCAGTACGGCGAATATCTCGATCCTATCGAAACGGAAATCATCCTGACCGCCCAGAAAGAAAGCGCTCCGATTCTGACCGATCAATTTGAGCTGATCCGCCGGATTATCGAAGCCGAAGTACCCGTGCAGGTGTTTGATATTCAGGATTTCGAGTTCGCCATGGAAGACAATGTATTCAGCTAGCTTTGCGCTAAGAACGAATCAAGCTGATCATGGAAAAAGCCCGCGTAAGCGGGCTTTTTGCCGTTTTTCCCCTACCCGAAACGGTTATAGCGCCAGAGATGAAGCTTACTCTCCAGTCTCTGCCCGTCATTGAACATATTCGTACAGAATATCGTCGGCTGCCGGGTCATAGCTCACTTTCAGGTCATAACCGTCCAAATACCATAAATCCTGTTCTTCCATATAAAAACGGATGCCTCCGACTGTAGTCGATAATCCCGGCTTCTTCGGCTCCTCGGTGTCGATCCCAAGCGAAAACCCTGGATGAATATGGCCGCCGGCGCTGTAACGGGCAAAAAAACGAACGGACTGCCCTTCCGCAAGGTTCAGTTCTTTTTTATACCATTCGGCTGCATCCTGAGCTACGTGAATCATGCGATTCTCTCCTTCTCAATCAGCCCTTTCGTTTCTCCGAAGCAGGCTGTCTCTTCTATTTGTACCCTTATTTTAGCCTATGAAGCTTCGATTTGCCAAACGGGGCAAATTAACTATATTTATTTTTTACGTTTGACAATCCGGAAAAGGCGATGTTAAGATTTCAGTGTCAGTATCAGGTTTTCAAAAATTTCCAAACGGAAGAAAGGGTGCGCTGCGATGTTGATCCATCCAATTTATTTTAAACGTCATATGTCCATGGCCGATTGGCTGAAGCAACTGAATATCGAAGCAATCCCGCCAGCAGGACTTTAACAGGTCCAAGGAACCGGATTCCTATTCGAGGAACCGCTTTGGGCTGCAGCATGCGGATGCGATTGCTTACAATCGCAATCCGGCATATGTTTGGTTATCCAGGGACATATCGTCATAGGACGATATGTCCCTTTTTACATTTTAGGGTTCTGGCAGGCAAACTACAGAGAACAGCTGCCAGGCTAAAAGTTTTATTCTGCTCCGGTGAAAAGGTTAGAAACACAAACGGACGGAAAGACGCGTGAGGAGGGTTTTGATTCATGTTTTCGGTACTAAAAAATTTAGGCTGGTTCTTCCGCCGGGAGAAGCAGCGCTACACGATCGGGCTTATTTTTCTGATTGTGGTCGGCGTTCTGGAGCTGGCTCCCCCACGGCTGCTCGGCAGCGCCATTGACGACATCGTCAGCGGCTCCATTACGTGGAATTTGCTGACGATGTACATTCTATCGATCGTAGGCCTGCTGGTCCTGATTTACCTCATTACTTATGTATGGATGCACAAGCTGTTTGGCGGCTCCAATCTGGTGGAACGGCTGCTGCGGACCCGTTTTATGAACCATCTGCTGCGGATGACGCCGCCGTTCTTTGAACGGAGCCGGACCGGCGACCTGATGGCGCGGGCCACAAACGACCTGCGTTCCGTCGCCCAGACGGCCGGTTTCGGCATGCTGACCCTGACGGATTCAACAGCTTATCTGACCACGATCTTCGTAGCCATGGCCACCCTGATCAGCTGGAAGCTGACGCTGGCGGCCATTATCCCGCTTCCTTTCATCGCTCTCGCGATGAAAATTTACGGCAAAATCATTCACGAGCGGTATACGCTTGCCCAGGACGCCTTTGGCGACATGAACGACCAGGTGCTTGAATCGGTAGCCGGCGTACGCGTTATCCGCGCTTATGTGCAGGAACGGAACGACGAAGCCCGGTTTGAGAACATCACCAACGATGTTTATCAGAAAAATCTTGCGGTAGCCAAAGTCGACGCTTATTTCGAGCCGACGATCCGCCTCTGCGTAGGCCTGAGTTATGTGATCAGCCTGACGTACGGCATGTATCTCGTGTTCCACAACGAGCTGACGCTTGGCAATCTCGTCTCCTTTAATATGTATCTCGGGATGATGATCTGGCCGATGTTCGCCATCGGCGAGCTGATCAACATCATGCAGCGCGGCGGCGCTTCGCTGGACCGCGTCAACGAAACGCTCAGCGTAAAGCCGGACGTGGAAGACGCCGAACAACCCGTAGCTGTGGCTGCTCCGGATTCCATTGCATTTCATGACGTGACGTTCCGTTATCCGACTTCGACTGTAAACAACCTGGAGCATATCCGGCTGAACCTGAAACGCGGCGAAACGCTTGGCGTCGTCGGGCGGACCGGTGCCGGCAAATCGACGCTGCTGAAACAGCTGCTGCACGAATATCCGCTGGGCACTGGCGAGCTGCTCATTTCCGGCGTGCCGATGCCGTCGATCGCCAAAGACCAGCTGCACGGCTGGATCGGCTATGTGCCGCAGGAGCAAATTTTGTTCTCTAAAACCGTCCGGCAGAATATCCAATACGGACGGCCAAACGCCGATGACGAACTGATCATGGACGCCATCCGCACCGCCTCCTTCGACGGCGATCTGCACACGTTGTCCGATGGGCTGGAGACGCTTGTCGGCGAAAAAGGCGTCGCCCTTTCCGGCGGGCAGAAGCAGCGCGTCTCGCTGGCCCGGGCGTTTATCGCCGATCCGGAAATTCTGATCCTTGACGACGCTTTATCGGCCGTGGACGCAAGAACCGAAGCCCGGATCATTGAAAATATCCGCAGCAAACGCTCCGGCAAAACGACCTTGATCGCCACGCACCGGCTTTCCGCCATCGAACACGCCGACCATATCGTCGTGCTGGAGAAAGGCCGGATCATCGAGGAAGGGACGCACGAAGAGCTGCTGGCGAAAGGCGGCTGGTACCGCGAGCAATATGAACGGCAGCAGGTTGAATCCAACCTGACAGACTAGAGAGGTGTTTCCCCCAATGAAAACAAAAACAGGCAAGGCCTTGTTTAAATACGCTTTAACCGCCAAAAGGACGTTTATTTTGGCGCTGGTTATGCTGGCGATCGGCGTGGCGGCCGATTTGGCCGGCCCCTTTATCGCCAGGAACATGATCGACAATCACATGCTGGCGATTGAGAAACCTTTTTACGAAACAAACACCGCTTCCGGCGAAACGGTCAGCTACAACGGCAAGCTGTATAAACGCGGCGACCGTTTTGCTGCGGATGAAACGAAAGGCGGCGAGGTGCACCTGCTTCAAGCCGGCCGGCCGTTTTATTTCGTTGAAGGGGCGGTCCCGGACACGACGGGCGAACGTTCCTTCGAAGGCGGCGTACTGACCCTAGCCAAAGGCGGCGAAAGCCTGCAATACCCGGCCATTAAGCTGTCGGCCAAAGAGTTGTATGCCTTCTACAAACCTGAGCTGCCGGGCATCCGGACATTGGTCCTCGCCTATTTCGGCTTCCTGCTCGTCTCCATCATCATGGAGTTCGGCAAAACGTATTGGCTGCAATCGTCGGCGAACAGAGTCATTCAAAAGCTGCGCATCGATGTATACGGGCATATTCAAAAGCTGCCGGTCAACTATTTTGATAATCTTCCCGCCGGTAAAGTCGTTTCCCGGGTGACAAACGATACCGAAGCCGTCAAAGATTTGTTTATCGCGGTTTTATCCAACTTTTTCTCCGGGATCGTCAATATGCTCGGCGTTTATGTGGCCCTGTTCCTGCTTGATTTCCGGCTTGGCCTTATCTGCCTGTTCGTCATTCCGGTCATCGCGGCCTGGGTGGTGCTGTACCGCAAATTCGCGACCCGATACAACACGATCATCCGCTCCCGGCTAAGCGAAATCAACGCCATCATTAACGAATCCATCCAGGGCATGCCGGTGATTCGGGTATTCCGCCGCCAGCAGCAAACAAGCGATGAATTCGAAGCCTTAAACGACGATTATATGAAACACCAGAACAAAATGCTGAACCTGAACGCCTTGACCTCCCACAACCTGGTTAACGTGATCCGGAACCTCGCTTTTGCCGTGGTGCTCTGGTATTTCGGCGGGGCGTACCTGTCTGCAACGGGCATCGTTTCGCTTGGCGTGTTGTACGCTTTCGTCGACGTTCTCGGCCGCTTGTTCCAGCCGATTACCGGCATGGTCAACCAGCTGGCAGCGCTGGACTCCTCCCTCGTATCCGCAGGCCGGGTGTTCGAGCTGATGGATCAGCCTGGCGTGGACGTGACGGACGGCGGCATGCCGCGTTACAAAGGCAATGTGGAATTTGACGACGTATCCTTCGCTTATAAGAAAGATTATGTGCTGAAAAACATCAGCTTCACCGCCAAGCAGGGCGAAACCGTAGCGCTCGTCGGCCACACCGGCTCGGGAAAAAGCTCGATCATCAACCTGCTGTTCCGGTTCTATGATCCGCAGAAAGGCTCCATCCGCATCGACGGCCAGGAGGTCACCAGCCTGCCGAAGCAGTGGATCCGCCAGCATATGGGCATCGTGCTGCAGGATCCTTATCTGTTCACCGGAACGATCGCCAGCAATGTCAGCCTCGGCGACAGCCGAATCTCCCGCGAAACGGTCGAGAAAGCGTTAAAGGATGTCGGCGCCGACCGCATCCTGGCCCATTTGCCGGGCGGCCTTGACGAGCCGGTCGTGGAAAAAGGCAGCACGCTCTCCGCAGGCGAGCGGCAGCTGATCTCTTTTGCCCGGGCGCTGGCTTTCGACCCGGCCATCCTCATTCTCGATGAGGCCACGGCCAACATCGATACCGAAACCGAAGCGCTGATCCAATCCGCGCTTGAGGTGCTGAAGAAAGGGCGCACGACGTTTATCATCGCCCACCGCCTTTCCACCATCCGCAGCGCCGACCAGATTCTGGTGCTGCACAAAGGCGAAGTCGTGGAACGCGGCTCCCACGATGAGCTGCTTGCCCTCGGCGGACGTTATTACCAAATGTACCGCCTGCAGGGCGGCATAGCGGATGCCGCAGAGAATGGCTCCGGGCAAGATCAAGAGGGCGGCTCCAGCTCCACGGATAGAGATTCGGATGTGCCGAAGACTGAGGGATCGCCGGCACCCGCTGCCGGGTCTGCCGAAGTGGCCAAACCTAAACGGTCGGCACCAGCTTCGCCGCTGCCGAATTTGTCCTAAGAGGCTGACCCAAGAACCATTCTTCAACAGGAAGGTTCGATTGCATTCCTTCCTTGATTTGTTCATACAAAAAGGCTGATCCCATAGGAGGATCAGCCTTTTTGTATTTAAATATGGATCGGACCTTCAGCATTCACCCTTTAATCCAGCTTACCGGCTTCCTCTATTTCATGCTCCTTCTCCATCTCCTTCTCCTCCAGCCCTTCAACCTGCTCATACAGCTGCCGTGTATACAGCTGGAGCTTGTCCTCCAGCCGTTTGGCCCGGTCTTTGAACTGCTTCAGCTCACGAATCATCGCTTTCCTTCCTTCTTCGCTGAAGGTTTCAAGGATACGTTCCTTGAAATAGTCATGGACAATCCGGTTGCGGTCTTTCCAGATGGAAACCAGCTCTTCCGTCTCTTCCTCCGTAAAAGTAAAGTGGTGCCGGATTTCGTTCACCAGCTGGCCGAGGGAATTGCCGAGCTTGCGGTGATAAAGCTCCTCCAAATCCTGTTCCGTAGGCACTTTTCCTTCCGCCAGCTTCATCATCATAATCAGGTTGACCAGCTGCTGCTCCAAAGCCTGTCCATAATAAACAGCCAAACCGAAATAGGAAAAAAGCTCCTTGGACTGCTTCTGTTCCGTCATGACCTCCCGGCCGCTGCGATAGGGCATAACCTCTCTCCTTTCCTCCTTGTGGGTATCTTCCACGGCGGGCCGCCCTTTAACGGGACAGCTCTGCCAAACGCTTCAATCTTTCTGCCTCATGCTTGACCAGCCAGGCATCCCGCGAAAGGATCTCATAGGCTTGTCCAAAAAATGTTTGCGATTCCTCCGCTTTGCCGGATGCCAGCAAACATTCCGCCATTTCTTCATAGACGTAACCGCTTGGCCCCTGGTTTTCCAGCGCCTTGTTATAAAGAGTGGCTTGAAGGTCCAACGCTTCCAGCACCCGTCCCATCAGCCGCATCACCTTGGCCAAACACCATTTGGCAACAGAGATCATTTCCTCGTTCCCTTTGTTCTCCCTGAAGGCAAGCGCGCGGAGGAACATCTCATAAGCTTCTTCGAGTTGCCCTGACTCCACTTGCGCCCAGCCGATATTGTTATACAAAGAACCCAGCCAGCGTTCAGCTTCCGGATGGGCTTCCGCATAAGCCAGGGCGCGCAGATTCCATGCCATTCTAACTTCGGCATCCGTTTCGGCAATGCCAAGCATGTGGGCGGCATCTGCGGCAAAATCATGCTCCTCACAGCTCTGCGCCAATTCCCAGGCTTCTTTGAACAAAGGAACGGCCATCGCGGCCGTCCCGGACGAGTTCAGCACCCGCCCTCTTTCCAGCAAATATCGTACGCACACCCGCGGAAGCTCCTCTTCCTCCAGCAGAACGAGGACATAGTCCAGCGACCCGTGAGCCTCATCATATTTGCCCTGCAGCCCTTGCGCCCGTGCGATCTGTGTCCATAACTCGGCTATGTATCCAGTATTTCCGCTATCTTTAGATTGCTCCAACATTTCAATAAATTTCTGTTCCGTTTGTCCAGGCTGACTGTAGTCCCATAACTCATCAAAACGAATCATATTCCACTACTCCAGTCTCTTTTTTATGATTTTGGACTTGGTATCTCAAACTGCCTTTATCATAACATAGCCACTCTGCCCGGTCGCCCTGGAAAAAAATAAAATCCCCGGAGCTTACGCCCACGGGGATTCTAGGATTTCTATTTCAAACGAATTCCACCGGATTCGGATTCGTCTTACGCTTTTTGCAGCTGTTCGAAATATTTCACCGCCGCCTGGTGAACCGGATGATCAGCAGCAATACCCGTAAAGTGGGTCAACGTTTCCTGAACCCCGCGTTCTTTCAAAGTTTGCTGAATTTGCACGGCTTCCGGATCTTCCTGAACGTCAAACAGCAGGGCTGCTGCCATTGACTTGGCTAATCCGTCATAAGACAAGCCACGCTCAAAAGCCTGCAGCGCCGGAGACACCAGACGGTCGTTAGGAGACAGCTTGCGGATTGGCGATCTGCCGATCCGTGTCACTTCGTCTTTCAGCGCCGGATTGCGGAAGCGCTCCATGATTTTTTGAATATAGGCTTCATGTTCTGCCGCGTCAAAGCCATGTTTAGCTACCATTACGGCGCCGGTTTCTTTCAGAACTCCGTACAACTCATCCGCAATTTGCTGATCGTCCATCGCTTGTTGGATCAGTTCATACCCCTTCAGATACCCGCGGTAAGCTGCCGAGCAGTGACCGGTATTAACGGTGAACAATTTACGTTCAATGTAGGGCTCCAGCCGATCCACATAATGTACGCCTTCGATAGGCGTATATCCCGGAATCATCTGAGAGGTGTCCACGGCCCATTCGTAAAAAGGCTCCACTTCCACTTCCAGCGGATTGTCGTGCTGCTGAAGCGGCACAATGCGGTCAACAGCCGCATCCGGGAAAGCCACCAGGCTGTCCGCTTTGCTGCGGGTTTCCTCGTCAAGAAGGCCATACACATGCTCCTTGAGCTGGGTGCTTCCGCCGATCGCATTTTCGCAGGCAATAATATGCAGCGGAGCAGACGATCCGTTTGCCAGACGATTTTTTAACCCTTCAGCAATCGTTGGGGCAATAAATTTCAAAATGTTAACGCCGACAGCAGTCGTAATGATATCGGCTTCCGCTACCGCCTGAACCGCCGCCTCCGTTTCCGTGGCGCTGTTAATGCCCGTTACGTTGCGAACTATAATCGTTTCACGCTGATCGCTGGCCAAAACGACTGGGTACTCACGTTTCTCTTTCAGGTGATTGACCAGATTTTCATTGACATCTAAGAAAGTAACCTCGTAACCGGCCTGCGAAAGCAGAAGTCCGATAAAACCGCGTCCGATATTCCCTGCGCCAAAATGTACAGCTTTCATCAGTCTTCGAGACCTCCTTCAAAGATCGCCATAATCGCTTCTTCGGTAGGAGCGTTCATGACGTGCTCCAGACTGTCGTCTTCGCTGAAAATCATCGCTACATTGGTCAGGATCTGCATATGGTCGCCGCCGGCTCCCGCAATCCCGATCACCACAAAGGCCGGCTCGTCGCCGTCAAAATCAACGCCTTCCGGAAAACGGACGATCGACAATCCCGTGGAGTGAATCAGGTCTTTGCCTTCTTTGGTACCGTGAGGGATGGCAAGGCCGTTGCCCATATAGGTGGATACGATATTTTCGCGGTCGATCATACGGTCCACATAAGCGGGTTCGACATGGCCGGCTTTGACAAGCAGTTCACCGGCAATGCGGATCGCTTCGAATTTATCGCTGGCAGTTGCGGACAACAAAATTTTATCTTTAGACAGTATACTCATGTTAAACTCCACCTTTTTCTATACTTTGTTTTTGAAGAAACTCATTAATTCGGTCGATAAAAACTGTTTGATTTCCTGCTCGCTGCCCTTCTCCATCAAAGTAATCAACTCCGGCCAGAGCAGCAGGGCGCTGATTTCGCTCAAGACTTCAAGCGACTCTTTGGGAAGCTCCCGGGGTCCTAGCATGATCAGCAGCACCTGAATATCGGTTTCTCCATCCATTTTAACGGGATCGCTTAATCGGTACAGCGACAAGGAAGGCTGCAAAATTTCAGTGCTCCGGGTATGAAAAAGCGCAAGGGAGCTGTCCGGGATCACCAAACTGCCGAGCAAATCCCTTTCCAGCAAAAGATCAGTCACTTCTTCCGGATCCGTCAGCACCGAATCTTCCGCAAGCATCCTGCAGGCTTCAAGCAGCGCATCGCGTAAATCCTTGTCTTTTGTAGTAATGGATTCAAGACTGAACTGATCGATCAGCACAAGGATTTCCGTCAGGGTAGTATGCAGGGATTTGATCCGCCCTACGGCCCAGCTCGTGTCCTCTTCCCCCCGTTCACCGCGGTGCCCGGGTTTCCCGCCGCCGTTCATCTGCTTGAAGGTTGTGTTTTTAATGTAATCGATCAACCGTTCAATATCTTCCCTGGTTAATAAAGGACTCAGCCGAATATAACGGTTTTGGGGCAGCGGCAAATCGATGGTTGAAATGATCAGGTCATAATCTTCTTCTGGAATTCTCGCCGCTTCATACCAGGAGCTGTTCCGAACAATTTCGATTTGCGGAATTTCTTTGGCAAGCCGGGTTGCCAGCAGCTTGGCCGAACCGATTCCGCTGCTGCAGACAAGAATAGCCCTGACATCCTGGTGAAGCCTTTTTAGCCTTTCAATGGATGCCCCAAAATGCATCACCAGAAAACCGATCTCTTCATCCGGGACCTGCAGGGTGGACTCCAGTCCGGTTACCGCTTCTTTTACGATTTGAAAAAGCGGCTCATAATCCTTGCGGATCGAAGCGAGCAGCGGATTGCGGATACGCGAGCCCTCTCTAAGCCTTTTCAGCGCAGGGTCAATATGCAACAGCAGTCCCTCGCGGAGCGATTTGTCTCCCTGCAGCGGATACCCCGTTTTTTCGGCTACCCTCATAATAAGCTGCTGTACAATTTCCATATGAAGCAAATCCGCTGGCGTCAAATATTCCGAAGAAGCGGTCTCCTGCAGCGTATCCAGCATTAGAGCGATATAATTAACCTCAAAGCTGCAAAAATGAATGTCCAGCACATTCGAAAGCTCCTCCACAATCTCCTCGGCATCCCGCAAATTTCTGGGCCGGAAGTTATAGAAGCCGCCGGCGTTTGCGGAATCCTCCACCTTTTTGTCCTGAAGGATCCGCGAAACCGCTACAGACAACGAAATCAGCAAGTGGGTATAAGCCTTCTCGCTGAGTTCGTCTAACCATTCTGAACCTTTGTTCCACAAGGCGTTTTCCACAAACATGAAAAACTCCTTGCCTGCCAGATTAAGCAGCTTTTGCATGAGGGGCGGATGATTTTCGCTGGCGCCTACCAAGTCCGACGGATCAAGGTTTTCTTCGGCAAGCTGACAGATCGCCCTCCGTTTATCTTCCTCCCGCCCCTCGATTTCGACACCGTAACCGCGCCGCCGAATCAGCTCCAGCCGGAATCTTTTAATCCAGAGCTCCAATTCGTTCAAATCGTTTGTAACCGTCGGGACCGTCACCTTTAGGGAATGAGCCAGCGAAAAAAGTTTGACGGGTTCATCAGCCTGCAGCAGCGAAACCAAAATGAAGATTTTGCGTTCTTCCACTGAATATTCCGCCGGTTTTTCTTCTTTAAGCGCGGCTGCAAGTTTATCCATGGAGCTTGACGAACCTTCTAGCTCCATACCTTTACCTGATTTTTTTTTGAGATGAAGATCAAATCCGGCCAGAAACTGCTCCAGCCCTTCCATCTCCCGGTGAACGGTTCTGACACTCACCCGAGCTTCTTCTGCAATCTCTGCGGCTGTGGTTTCTTCTTTCCTTTCCAGCAGGAAGGTCAGAATCTGCCTTTGCCTTGCGGTGAGTTTGTTCAAGGCCGCACCTCCCGTAAAATGGAGAATAACGCCGGCTGGCGCCGGCGCTTCCTCATTTCCTTGCTTTAGCCTTTCAGACGATCGACAAGCTTGTCGTACTCAGGGCTTTTCAGGAAGTTGTCGATGGAGATATGTTCGGCTGTAGGAAGTTTTGCTTTCGCCCGATCCGTCAATGTTTTTTGCGTAATGACGATATCGGCGTCCGAAGGGATTTCGCTAATAGCCGAGTTTACTACCGTAACATCCACGTTAGCCTGCTGCATTTTCTTGCGCAGTACCGAGGCGCCCATCGCGCTGGAACCCATCCCTGCATCGCAGGCAAATACGATCTTGTGAACATCTTCCGGATTCAATTGAACAACCGCATCATTGATAGCTTGATCGGCGCCGGTTGCTGTTGCCGTAGAAGAAGTGATGCCAGCAGCTTTCATGTCTTTCATTTTGGCTGCAGCTTCTTCGATGTTGTCGCTCTCTTTTTGTTTAGTCGTTTTGAGCAGCAAGACCGACAGAAGGAAGGATACAACTGCCGCTACCACTACGCCGGCAAGCATCGCGAAGTATCCGCCTTTTGGCGTTACCAGAAAATAAGCGATGATGCTGCCCGGAGAAGCCGGACCTGTCAAACCTGCGCCAAGCAGTTGGAACATAAAGGTACCGGACACGCCGCCCGCCATAACAGCCAGGATCAAACGAGGATTCATCAAAATATAAGGGAAATAGATTTCATGAATACCGCCCAGGAAGTGGATGATTACCGCACCTGGAGCCGATTGTTTAGCCGAACCTCTGCCAACCAGGCAGTAAGCCAGCAGGACGCCAAGACCAGGACCCGGATTCGATTCCAGCATGAAGAGGATCGATTTGCCCGTGCGTACCGATTCTTCAACAGCGATCGGGCTCAAAATGCCGTGGTTAATCGCATTGTTCAGGAACAGCACTTTCGCAGGTTCAATGATGATGTTTACGAGCGGAAGCAGGTTTTTATTTACCAGGAATTCAACGCCGTTCGAAAGAACGGTAGTCAAAGCTTCAACGGCAGGGCCGATACCGGAATAAGTACCGAGCATAATCAAACCGCCGATAATCCCGATGGAGAAGTTGTTCACCAGCATTTCGAAGCCGGCACGGATTTTGCCGTCGACCGCACGGTCAAACTGCTTCAAGATCCAGGCGGCAATCGGACCCACGATCATAGCGCCAAGGAACATCGGAATATCTGAACCGATAATAACGCCTATGGTCGCGATCGCGCCGATAACGGCACCCCGTTTACCGTGGATCATTTCACCGCCGGTATAACCGATCAGGAGTGGAAGCAAATATTTGATCGTAGGATCAACCAGTTTTGCCAGATACTCGTTTGGAATCCAGCCGGTCGGGATAAACAGGGCCGTAATCAAGCCCCAGGCGATAAAAGCGCCGATGTTCGGCATAACCATTCCGCTTAGCAGACGACCAAACTTTTGAACGCCAACCCTTAATCCTCCGCTTTTGTTTTCGCTTACTGCAGATGTTGCCATTTTAGGAGCCTCCCCTTAAATCAAACTGAATAGGATAAATGTCATAGGGTGTAATCTACTTATCCTTGACTCAATGTTAAGTCAAAGCGCTTTCTTTCTCAATCAAATGAAAACTCACTTTCGTCATGAATATTGTTGACAACTTTTATCATAATTAACGAGTTAAATTTTCCCTTGATGGATCAAGGTTTCCGGGCTTTTTCAGGGGAAAGGGGACACAAAAACAAATCCGGTTATTCAACCCGTTTCACCAGATCATAACCGGATTTATCCATTTCGGCCAAAGACCGCGTTCAGCTCTATCCAACATCTGCAGCCAGAATCGGCTTAGGCCGCAGACATGGAACGGCAAACGTCGGCGCAGCGGCGGCAGGCCTCGGCGCATTTTTGGCAGTGATCATGTTCATGTTTGCCGCATTCCTCGGCGCAGGCCTCGCACGCTTTTGCGCAAAGCGCGCAAATTTCCGCCGCAAACATGGAATCCCTGCTCATCGCATCAGCGGCAAACATACAAATCTCCGCACATTCGCGGTCCAGACGGATACATTCTCTAAGCATGGCCAAATCATATTCTTTCAGGCTGGAAACGTAGCAATAATTGCAAGCATTCATGCAGTCGAGGCATGCTTCTATGCATTCTTCGTATCGGTTTTGATTCAGCATCATCATCATGTTCTCCTCCTGCCAGGCATTTAGGGTTTCTATCGTGATTGGATCGTTGCTTAACGTACTGTTATTACCTTTTAAAAACCTGATTGAAACAAATCAGCAGCTTTCAGGCTCTTTCGCAAGTCTCGGTTTCCCTCCGTCCAGCTAGTCTTTAAGGGGGAGAGATGGGGTTTCCAGTTCAAAAAGCTTGATCGCCAAAGCATCCTGGTCGAAGTGCTCGCCTATAAAAACAACTACGTCCGGAATGTCTCCATGCGGCGTAATTTTCATAAAATCAGGTTCGCGGTAAGCATACTGGAATAAAAACCGGCTGCCCGTGTCGGAAAAGCTCAGCACCCCTTTGGCTCGGTAGACATCGCGCGGCAGCTCAGCGATTAACCGTTCAAACGCCACGCTGTCCACCGGGCCTTTCAGGTAATGCGTATAAACCATGACATGGCTGTGCGAATGATGATGGTCATGACCGTGCTGATGATCGTGATGGTGCTCGTTATGGTTATCGCCATGCTTGTTGCCATGCTGGGTATGCTGATGGTCGTGATGGTGCTGGTGATTATGTTTATAGTTATGATCGTCCTCCTGATCGTGTCCGTTTCCTTTACCGTTAGCTTCCTGGCCTTGACCCTGTTCATGCTCATGCCGGTGATTCCCGGCTTCCTGGGAAAGCAGCACCTCCAAATTCACGTCGCATTTCACGGCTGGAATTTTGCTTGCAAATGGATTAGCCTGATCCAGAAGGTCAACCAGCTCGCCCATCCGGGCTTCATCAAGACGGTCTGTTTTATTCAAAACGAGCACGGAAGCGCAGCGGATCTGCTCCTGCATCAACCGGTACGTTTTTCCCTGCTGTTTATCGAATAATTCCATCAAATAAGCGGAATCGACCACGGTGATTACCGGTTTGATTTCGAGCCTCATGTACAGCGCCGTTTCCGTTACGGCATCTAAAATTTCCATCGGATTAGCAGCCCCTGTTGCTTCCACCACAATCACGTCCGGGTGCTGTTTCTGGATCAGTGTGCTCAAAGATACGCCCAGATCTCCGCGGATCGAGCAGCAAATGCATCCTCCGAGCATTTCTTCCATAGGGACTTCCTGCTTCACGAGCAGGCCGTCAAGATTGACGTCGCCCAGCTCGTTCATGATGACAGCGGGTTTTAATCCGGTCTCCTGCCAATAATCAATCATTCTGGCGAGCAGCGTCGTTTTGCCGCTGCCCAAAAAACCTGACAATATGTATATCGGGGTGACGAAAGTTTCCTCTGCTGCGTGCAATTTAGGCTCCTCCTCAAAGGCTGTCTCAATTTCTTCTGTACTGAAAGCGAGTTTACTATAGGTGCAAGAACTATGCAACAAAATGGAAATCCGCCGACGGTATGCTAAAATAAACGTTGAACCTATTTCTGCGGAACATAAAGCGAGGTAATCGACAATGAGATCAGTAGACGAACACAAACTGGAAGCTCCCGCATCCGTCTCCTGCCAGGTGATTACGGTGTCGGACACCCGCACCCCGGACAATGATGCAAGCGGCAAGCTGATTATGGAGCTGCTGCAGGAGCAAGGATACAAAGTCGTTGACTATAAAATCGTTAAAGACGAATACGACGAACTTCGCAATCTGCTCCATGAATCGGCCGAAGACAGCCGGATCGAGGCCGTACTTCTGAACGGAGGCACCGGAATCGCGCCCCGCGACACCACCTATGAAGCGGTAAGCAGCATGCTGGGCAAAGAGCTGCCGGGCTTCGGCGAAATATTCCGTTACTTGAGTTTTGCGGAGGATATCGGTTCTGCCGCAATTTTGAGCCGGGCCATTGCCGGAGTCATGGGCGAAACCGCCGTTTTCTCCATGCCGGGTTCCAGCGGTGCGGTTAAGCTCGCGATGGAACGGATTATCCTGCCGGAGCTTCGTCATGTCATGCGTGAGATTTACAAAAAATAACCAGGGCCGCGGCTTCGCCGGCTGCCCGTTTTATTCAGAAAGCGCAGCATTCAGAATAAGCAAAAACATAAGCAAAAACGCCTGCCGCATAATGATCCGGGCAGGCGTTTTATTTATTTAACCTCGTCGATCAGAGCACTGAAGATCGGCGCCAGCTGATCGTTATATTTATCCTTTTCGCTCCCGCTTGAAACGTATACCAACGCCAGCTTTCCGGACGTCAGAACAAGCGGGCTTTGGCTGTTTTTATTCGTGCCGTACAAGCTGCGGATTTTCTCCTGGCGAGTGCTCTCCTTGTTGAACCGGTAAATCGTTATATAATGATGCGAATCTCCGTTCACGAAATAACTTGTGCTTCGGTTGCCGTCCAAATCTTCGGAATTCATCTCGTGAGTCAAACGCAAACCAAGCCGGGCACATTCCGCACGAAGCTGCTTCAGCAAATTCAAGGTTTGTCCCCCGCCGTAAAATTCGCTGCTCATCAAGCTTTCCGCTGAGGATTCCGATAAAGCATTATCCCGCTGAACACTATAGAGATGAGAATTCGGCCGGTTCTCTTCCGCTCCTGCCATTCCTGGCGGCCCTCCCGAGAAAGCTGCTCCTGCTATGAACGTAACGGTGATGAACTTGACGATACTTACCCAACTGCCCATGAACATCATCCTCTCGAAAATTGGCCTTTTTATAAATAGGAAATGCATGGAAAGGCCTCATCTACAGTTTGTCTTTCATGAGCAGAATTTATACGTTTTATGCATCCCTTTTCTTCATGGCGTTAATAAAAATGTTCTTTCCTCTTTCTGTCGAATCCTCTGCGCCTTTCGTCTATTCTTATCGTTTCCTGCGCTTTCCCGAGAAATAATTTCGATTCTCCTTCCCTTGCGTCCGCGGGTCTTGGATTGTGCAGACAAAAAAGAGCCCTCTTCGTTTCGAAAAGAGCTCCGTTTGATTCATTTATTCCTCATCTTGTTCCAAGTAGGCTTCAATCATCGATTGCCGTTGATTCCAAACCGCTTCGCTCAGGCTGATACGGTAAATCTCCGGATTCAGCTTGCGCAAATATTCCGGCCAAAACAATCCAAGCTGCTGTTTATGGTATGCCCGGATTCCTTCCAGGGTAGGCAGCTCGTAAACCAGTTTCCCCTCTTCAAAAACCGGTACAAGCATACGCATGACCTCGAAGTTTTTGACCGTTTTCTGCAGGGTGGAGTTCAGCGGATGCTTGAGCCGGAGTTTGTTATTGCGTTCTTCCGAAATATGTTCCGATGGATAGGTAATATAGTCGCCCAACGCTTTTCGGTCGCTGCGGCTGATCAGACGGTATATTTCTTTTTTGCCCGGCGTGCTGATCTTCTCCGGATTCGCCGAAATTTTGATCGTCGGTACCATCTCGTCGCCTTTTTGACGCTCCACCAGTTTATAAACGCCCCCAAGCGCCGGCTGGTCCGCCGCCGTAATCAGCTGCGTTCCGACACCCCATATATCGATTTTTGCGCCCTGCGCCTTCAGGTTAAAAATCGTATTCTCATCGAGGTCGTTGGATGCGACGATTTTGACGTAAGATAACCCGGCATCATCAAGCATTTTGCGGGCCTGAATGGACAAATAAGCCAAGTCTCCGCTGTCCAGACGGATAGAGCTCATTTTTTTACCCTGTGATTCCAGCCACTTTGCCGTTTTAATGGCGTTAGGCACCCCGCTCTTAAGCGTATCGTAAGTGTCTACCAGCAGCGTTACCTGGTTCGGCAGCGCTTTGGCGTACAGCCCGAAAGCCTCTTCTTCGGATTCGAAGCCCTGCACCCAAGAATGGGCATGCGTGCCTTTCGTCGGAATGCCGAAATATTCGCCGGCCAGCATGTTGGAAGTGGCATCAAAGCCGGCGATGTAAGCCGCTCTGGCTCCCCAGATCGCCGCATCGGCCTCCTGCGCCCTTCTCGTCCCAAACTCAAGCAGTATGTCGTCAGGTGCCACCTGTTTGATCCGTGCGGCTTTCGTTGCAATAAGCGTCTGGAAGTTCATAAAGTTCAGCAGTGCGGTTTCTACAAGCTGAGCTTCCATGATCGTTCCTTCTACCCGGATTAACGGTTCGTTTGGAAACACCAAAGCCCCTTCCTGCATGGAGAGCAGGGTGCCGCGGAATTTGAATTCCTTCAGCATTTCCAGAAACTCGGGTTTATAGTTTTCTTCTTGTTTAGCCAAATAAGCCAAATCCTCTTCGGTAAAATGAAGATTAAGCATATAATTCACGATGCGCTCCAGCCCCGCAAACACGGCAAACCCGTTGCCAAACGGGAGCTTGCGGAAATAAGCCTCAAACACCGCTTTTCTTAAATGGCTTCCATTCATCCAATGCGCATAAAGCATATTGATCTGATATTTATCGGTATGCAGCGCCAAACCTGTCGTTTGCATCTGATTCCTTCCTCTCTCTGCCGCTGCCATTTACTTCACCACACCTGCGCTGGATAGAACCTGCGCGCCCAAGCTTCCGGCAAAATGCCCGAGCGCCCACTCGTGCCCGGTCTGATTGAAACTGGCTACCGCATCCTCATAGACGGTAATGGCAAATCCTTTATTATAGGCATCTACTGCCGTATGAAGCACGCAAATGTCCGTGCAGACCCCGATCAAATGCACCTCGTTAATGCCTCTTGCCCGCAGCTTTAGCTCCAGATCCGTCCCGCAAAAAGCGCTGTATCTTGTTTTATCCATCCAGTCGATTTGGTCCCGGTATTTTTCGTAAACGGGCTTCAGCTCGCCGAACAGCTCACGGCCTTCGGTTCCCCGAATATTGTGGGGAGGAAAAAGTTTCGTTTCCGGATGATAACTATCATCCTTCTCATGAAGATCAGCCGCCATGACGACATAATCGCCGTTATTCACAAAGGTTTCCGTCAAGCCGGCAATGGCCGGCGTTATGGCAATCGCAGGTTCCCCAACCGGCAGATTCCCATCGACAAAATCATTCGTGAAATCAATCACGATTAAAGCTTTCATTTTCCCTCAGCTCCTGACTGATCAAGATTGGCTGCAGTTTGGTCTATTGCTGTACGCTTGCGAGGCTCTTGCTCTATATTTAATCAGTTTAAGTATAAATACTCAAGCGCGGCGTAAAGTCCGTAAACCGGTAAAGCTGGGCCGGACGCTGGGAATATTGGTTGGACACCAGCCTGATGCCGTTTTCGTCCACCACTTCCTCCAGTATGCCTTGCCTGCTTCTTGTTGATGTAACTTTACGAATGAAATTCAATTCCTCGAAATCGGGCACCACGGTACGAATAACCTGATATAACTCGCTGAGTGTAAAATGCGGAGGCAAAAACTGCTTGGCGATCGTCGTCTGCAGCATCTGCTCCTGGATTCTCTGGTAAGCATCCTTAATGATTTCCCTGTGGTCAAAAGCGAGCTCCAGCTCTTCAAGCGCCTCCTGAATGGTAAACAAACCAACGGTCTGGGCATCATCCGCCGCCCGCCGCTTCTCCAGCACCCATTCTTCCACCAGCGCATAAAAAGCATGTGAAATGATCCACCCGCGCGGATCTCGTCCCGGCGTGCTGTAGACTCCTAAATATTCCAGATGGCCGCCGTCAACGCCCGTCTCTTCCTGCAGTTCGCGGCTTGCCGTTTCATACAGCGATTCGTTTTCCTGCGAGAAGCCGCCGGGAAGCGCGTAAGCGCCGGCAAAAGGCCAGCTCCGTCTGCGGATCAGCATCACCTTCAGCTCAAAGAGCGGCAGGGATTTAGTCGAGGAGCGGCGCTCCTGCTTCGTTAAAGTAAACATGACGATATCCGCAGGAATGCCATCCGGTGTACGGTATTTTTTCGGATTGTAGTTTTTCGCTTTCTCCTGGTCATCGTTCATTTCCATCACCCACACTGTCGGATTAGTTTTAAGCTTGCGCTTTCGGAAGCCGGAAGGTGGATGTAGCCACACAGCCGAGCTGTCCCTTTTCATCGCGGACCTCAGCTCGCATAGTCATCGTACGGAACGTTTCATGCACGGGAAAAGCGCTCGTAATCAGCTTGCCGGCTCCCATTGCCGATAAAAAGTTTACGTTTAAATGAGTGGTCACGCCCTCGACTCCGCCTTTTGCAGCCGAAACGAGAACACCCATGGCCTGGTCCATCAGCGAAGATAAAACCCCACCATGCACGATGCCCATCGAATTTAAATGCTTTTCCTCCACCTCGAGACCAATGTCTACCCGTGAAGCATCGGCATGCAGCAGCTCCATGCCCAAAAATCCCCAAAATGTTTTGCCGTTGCGGCTCATCATATCTGTCCAATCCATGTCCCGCGTTCCCCTCCTGAATCGTGTAGTTCTTCTTGATGTCGTCCCCGCTCTCCCGGCAGGTATGTAAGTATCTTTAGTTTATGACCTGAAGTTTGTTTCGTTCCATGCAGCAAAAAGTGCGGAAGGCTCTCTCCCGCACTTGGCCTGCTGCTTTAATCGCACCGGCTTGGAGGCGCCTCCGTGCCGGATTCCACGTTGATTTTCTGCGAAACCGTGTCTTGAATCGCGGACATCACGAATTGAAGCAAATAGTTGATATCCGCCTGGCTTTGCTGGTATTCGGTCACAAGCGGGATGGCGTCGATCTCGGCCTGCAGCTCGTCGAGCTCCTGTTCGATCCGGCTGACCATATCCTGGTTGCGCATGCTTTCAAAAGCGACGATTTCCTTCTGCTTTTTCTTCATTTGCGAAATCAGCGACTGGACGCGCTGATGGTTCTGGATTAGCTGCTCCGCTTTTTTGAAAACCTGCACTTCTTCGCTTCCGCCGATCAACTCGGCCAGCTCTTTCGATTTCTCCAAAATTTCATTTCTGGAAAATGTTCGCGATGCGGAATCCGGAATTCCGCCTTTAGCGTCAGACATGTCCTGCATCCCTGCCATTTGAATTCCTCCCTTTCGCGTCTATGGTTTATGACTCTGCAGCTTGCCTGGATTCTCCGCTCAGGTCCAATTTCTCACCTATGGGAAAAATCAGACGGCAGCCACAGGTTGGCTGACAATTTTGCCCTTGATATACCAAGTCATCGGATCAGTAATTTCTACATGCACAAAGGAGCCGATCAACTCCGGTCCGCCTTCAAAATGGACCAGCTTGTTGCTGCGGGTTCTTCCCGCGAGCACCTTGGCGTTATTTTTGCTTTCGCCTTCCACGAGCACTTCGACTACCTGTCCTTTGAACTGCTCGTTAATACCGCGGCTGCTCTCTTCAATCGCGTTGTTCAGCCGGTACAATCGTTCCTTTTTCACCTGCATCGGAATATCGTCTTTCATCGAAGCTGCAGGCGTCCCTTCACGGGGGGAATAAATGAACGAATAAGCAAAATCGTAACCCACTTCACGAACAAGGGACAACGTTTCTTCAAACTGTTCATCCGTTTCGCCGGGGAAACCGACGATAATATCCGTCGTTAAGGAAACGTTCGGAATCGCGGCTTTGATTTTGCGCACCAGCTCCATGTAATGCTCACGCGAATATTTGCGTCCCATCATTTTCAGCATTTCCGTGCTGCCGGACTGAACCGGAAGATGAATATGCTCGACCAGGTTGCCGCCTTTGGCCAAAACGGCGATCAACTCGTCGTCAAAGTCGCGTGGATGCGAAGTCGTAAAACGGATCCGCGGAATGTCGATCTTATGGATATCATCCATCAAATCAGCAAAAGAATACGCAATATCCGTAAAATCCTTGCCATAAGCGTTTACGTTTTGCCCAAGCAGCGTAATTTCCTTAAAGCCCTGACGGGCCAGGTCGCGTACCTCCGCAATGACGTCCTCCGGTCGGCGGCTGCGCTCCTTGCCGCGGGTAAACGGCACAATGCAGTACGTGCAGAACTTATCGCAGCCGTACATAATATTTACCCAGGCGCGCATGCCTTCACGTTTTTTAGGCAAATTCTCGATGATGTCGCCTTCCTTGGACCAAACGTCCACAACCATTTCCTTGCTCATAAGCGACTCTTGAATCAGGAAAGGCAAACGGTGAATATTGTGCGTTCCAAAAATCATATCCACAAAACCATGTTTCTGGAGAATCCGGTTCACCACGTTTTCTTCCTGGGACATACAACCGCATACGCCGAGCAGCATGTCCGGCTTTTCGGTTTTCAGATGTTTGAGATGGCCAAGCTCGCCGAACACTTTATCTTCCGCGTTTTCGCGAATAGCACATGTGTTCAGTAAAATGATGTCCGCTACTTTACGGTCTTCCGTCGGCTGGTACCCCATCTGCTCGAGCAGTCCTTTGATCGTTTCCGAGTCGTGCTCATTCATTTGGCAACCAAAGGTGTATACGATATAGTGTTTTCCGGCGCCGATCCGGCGGAGCTCTTCCGGCACAGCCGTATCATAATGGACCTGAACGTTTTCTTTGCCGCGCTGCTTCTCCTGCTTCTGATTCGGTTCGGAGAAAATGTGGATTTCCCGGCCGCGGATCCGGATCTTTTTCCCGTTCTCATCCTCAGAGATGACCTTGGCATCCGAGAAATCAAAATATTTGGAGTAATCCTTCGTTTCTTTAGCCATGTTGCGGCTCACTCCTTACTTCTATCTTTATCCCTTCGGGACAATAGTTTAAAAATGCATTACATCAAATTATAACATGCACGGACTGCTATTTCTAGCCGCTTCCCGGTCGCAGACCGTCTCTTACTGGCTCGTAGTATATAAATCTTATATTCGCTGCCGCATGTTTAGTACGTAAAAAACAAAAACGGCAGCGCCGGGGTCAGCGGGCTGCCGTTTGGTTATTTTCCGGGTATGATCTTATTCTACGATTTCAGCGCTGTCGCCGTTTTTCACGCCGGCTGCATTCGCTTCATCCGTATCGATATGCATGTCCAAAGCAAAAGAATCGGATACGCGGGCGATCACGTTTTCAAACACAACGCCGCGTTCGCCGCCTACACGCACTTTGAGCAGCTGTTTGTCGGCAATACCCCATTTTTCGGCATCGGAAGTATGGAAGTGAATATGGCGGGCCGCCACGATAACCCCTTTGTCCAGATCCAATTCGCCTTTAGGTCCTTTCACTTTGATTCCAGGTGTACCTTCAATGTTGCCGGATTCCCGAACAGGAGCAGGAACGCCGATCGCAAAAGAATCGGTACGGGAAATTTCAAGCTGGGAAGCAGGACGGGCCGGTCCAAGAATACGTACCTTGGCAAATTCACCTTTAGGGCCGATTACGGCCACTTGTTCATTAGAAGCAAATTGTCCCGGTTGGGACAACGGTTTAAATTCAGTCAGCTGATAACCTTCGCCAAACAAAACTTCAATATGTTCTTGGGTAAGGTGGATATGACGTCCGGAAACGCCAACAGGTACGATTTTACTCATCGCAGGGTTCACTCCTATACTGTACTTTTTTTCACTCACAAAACATCCTCAATCATTATACATCTTTCGACACAAAAGGCAAAGGCACCCGACAGGGTGCCTTGTGACAATATTGTTAGGCTTAAAATCAGCCTGGCCCTTATTCTTATCTAAACTCCGCTACCAATTTCTCAAACTGCTCTTCCGTGATTGACGGGTCTTGAGCAGCCAGCGGTTCCGCGCGGAAACCTGGAACGAGATTTTCGTAGCTTTTCCGTTCTTTGTTCTGGTAAATAAGCCCTGTCAGCAGTCCGCCCGTTTCCATCAGCTTGGTCATCGCCTGAATCCGGTTGCTGGAGTCGTAACCTTCGACGGTATCCAGATTCGTAATGTTTTCTTTGAACCAGTCGTACGTATTGACCTTATTAAAGGTTACGCATGGACTAAACACATTGATCAGGGAGAATCCTTCGTGTTTAATGCCTTCCTCAATCAAGGAGGTCAGCTGTTTCAGGTCGCTGGAGAACGATTGGGCTACAAAGGTGGCTCCGGAGGACAACGCCAGCTCCAGCGGGGAAAGCGCCGATTCGATGGAACCTTCCGGCGTACTTTTTGTTTTGAAGCCTTCTGCGCTGCGAGGGGAGGTTTGGCCTTTGGTCAACCCGTAGATCTGGTTATCCATAACGATATACGTAAGGTTGATATTGCGGCGGATGGCATGAATCGTATGCCCCATGCCGATAGCGAATCCGTCCCCGTCACCGCCGGAAGCGATTACGGTCAAGTCGCGGTTCGCCAGCTTCACGCCTTGGGCGATCGGAAGCGCACGTCCGTGAATGCCATGCAGGCCATAAGCATTGATGTAGCCAGAAATCCGGCCGGAGCAGCCGATCCCGGAAATGACCGCAAGCTGCTCAGGCTCCAGTCCGACGTTGGCCGCTGCGCGCTGAATAGCCGCTTGTACGGAGAAATCCCCGCATCCTGGACACCAGTTCGGCTTTACGTTATTGCGGAATTCCTTAAAAGTTGCCATTTTTAACCAACTCCCCGTTTTGTTTCTCCGTCGATGACTGTTTGTATACGTTTAGGCATTTGCCGTAAACCTCGGAAGGCAGAAACGGCGTGCCGTCATATTTAAGCATGTTTACGATTTTCTCGCTGAAGCCGGCGTTCAGCTTGATCAGGCCCGCAAGCTGACCGGTTGCGTTATTCTCAAGCACCACGACCTGCTTCGCCTGCTCCAGGTAAGGCTGGATCTCCTTGGCCGGGAAAGGATGCATCAGGCGAACCGTGATATGATTCGTCTTTACGCCGTCCTCTTCAAGTCTAACACGGGCCTGGTCGATCGTTCCGCCTGTCGAACCCATGCCAATAATGAGCAAGTCTGGCGTTTCGTGCGGAGCCTGAACATGAATTGGATTGTCGACCTGGATGTCGTCCAGCTTGCGCAAGCGTTTATCCATCATGTTCTGACGGTTAACCGGGCTTTCCGACGGCCGGCCGGATTCGTCATGCTCAACGCCGGTTACGTGGTGAATGCCGTTTTTCTTGCCGGGAACGATCCGCGGCGATACGCCGTTTTCGGTCAGCTCATAACGTTTGAACAAGCTGCCGTCTTCGCGTTCCGGCGTTTCATCAACCAGCGTGCCGCGGTCGATGGAGATTTTGCTGTAATCCAGCAGTTCGCAGGACTGCTTGCCCAAAGACAGCTGAAGGTCGGTGGCCAAAATGACCGGAACCTGATATTTTTCCGCCAGATTAAAGGCCTGGATCGTATCGTAGAAACATTCCTCGATCGAACTTGGAGCCAAAACGATCTTCGGAATTTCACCATGCGTTCCGTAAATCAGGGCATTGATATCACTTTGCTCCTGTTTCGTCGGAAGGCCTGTGGAAGGTCCGCCGCGCTGCGTATCTACGATCACGACCGGCGTTTCCGTCATGCCCGCGAGGCCAATGGCCTCCATCATCAGGGAGAGGCCCGGACCGGCCGATGCCGTCATCGTTCTCACACCGGCATAGTTAGCGCCGATCGCCATAGTGATCGCTGCAATTTCGTCCTCCGTTTGCACAACCGTGCCGCCGAACTTAGGAAGCTTCTTGATCAGGTATTCCATGATCTCCGAAGCCGGCGTGATTGGATAAGCGCTCATGATACGGCAGCCCGCCGCAACGGCGCCAAGCCCGATCGCATCGTTGCCGATCATGAACAGCTTTTCTTTGCCGTCCGCAGGCTCCAGCTTAAAGCGCTCAAGCGGACCGCCGGCCAGCTCGAGCACGTATTCCGCGCCGCGTTTGACCGCTTCGACGTTTTTGTCCACAATCGCTTGGCCTTTACGGCCGAATTCTTCTTCTACCGCTTTATTAAATACTTCCAGCGGCAAGCCGAGCAGCGCCCAGGATGCGCCGGAAGCAACCATGTTTTTCATCAAGGAAGTGCCAAGTTCTTCTGCAATAGCCGTGATAGGAACCGCAAACAGCTTGGCGCTGCTGCCTTCAGGAACGGTTGGATTGAATTTGGCGTCCGCCACAATTACCCCGTCCTGACAAAGCTCATGGGCATTGAGGTCGATGCTTTCTTGGTCGAAAGCCACCAAAATGTCCAGGTCATCGGAAATGGCCCGGATCGGACTGGTGCTGATTCTGATCTTGTTGTTGGTGTGTCCGCCTTTGATACGGGATGAAAAATGCCTGTAGCCATACAAGTAATATCCCAAACGATTTAAAGCTGTAGAAAAAATCCGATCCGTACTTTCTACGCCTTCACCCTGCTGTCCGCCGATTTTCCATGACAATTGACTAATCAAACCGCCCACCCCTTTAATCGTATCGCATCAGAAGATTAATAAGTGCATGATGATTTCATAAAAATCAAGCCTGCGGAGGTGTTAACCACCGCTAAAATATGAAATATCTGTTTCATAATCATGTCAATTTTATGTCGACGGGGTGTAAAAAGCAAGCGTTTTCGCGCCCAATTCATATAGTAGTTTTCGATTAAACCGTTCTCGGTTCGTTATAGATTAAAGCGCTTTCTTTGTTGCTGGAAGCCAGGTTTGCAAAAAGCGCAGCGCGTTCAGGCTCAACCACTTGTCCACGAGCGCTTCGGAGTAGTATTTCATCAGCAGTTCTTTCCACCCGGTATAGCAGGCCGAGTTCTCCAAGCCTTCAATATGCGTATCGATTCCGTCGAAATCCGATCCAAACATGAGATGGTTTTCGGCGCCCAGCGAACACATATGCTCCAGATGCGGGAGAAGATCGGTCATTTTGACCGGACCGGAGGTTTTTACGAAAGGAGGCACAAAAGTCAGTCCGATTCTTCCGCCCAGACGAACGATAGTACGAATCTGCTCGTCGGATAAATTACGCGGATGGTCGCAGATCGAAAAGCTGTTGGAGTGGGAAGCGATAAACGGCCTGCCGGCTTTTTCCGCAGCTTCGGTCAGCTCCCAGAACCCTTTAACCGATAAATGCGATACATCCAGAATCATGCCCAGCTCATGGCAAAGTTTGACCAGCTCATGGCCCTTCTGCGTAAAACCGCCCCCGCGCGGCTCCATGATTCCGTCTGCCGCCCAATTCGCATGATTCCATGTAATCCCGAGAAAACGTACGCCCAGATCGTAGCAGTTCTGCACATATTTCAGGTTGCCTTCAAGTCCGTGCGCGCCTTCGAGCGACAGCAGGCCGCCTGTCCCTCCTACCGCCATTAATGACGCAAGCTCCTGCCTGCTCGTAACCAGCGGAATTCCGGCTTTCGCCACTTCCGTACGATACAAGCTGATCTGCTCCAGCACGCGGCCAATCCGGGCTTCTTCAAGCTCATCGGAAAGAAATACGGCGAAGCATTGAAGGCCTACCCCGCCCTCCTTCAGCTTCTTAGCCGTAACATCAAGCCGTTCATCCTCTTCAAAGCGAAGACCCGGCTGCTCTTGAAGTTTGCTTAATGCGTCACAATGAAAATCGATGATGCCAAATTTCAACCGATTCACAACCTTTCATCCATCAAGTTCATAATCAACTGTCGCTCTAACGCTGGACATACTTTTGGTAAATATAATCGACCGTGATAAGGATGCCCGTAATCAAGACAAGTTAAGGTTAGTCCACTCTTGGCGCAGCACAACCGCAGTTGGCGACGAAACGCAAAAAACCTGCCTGCCCCCGGGCAAACAGGTCCTATTAAAAATCGTTCATCTTGGCTCCACGATCAGCTTGATTGCTGTCCGGTCCTCTCCGTCTATGACAATATCCGTAAAAGCAGGAACACAAATCAGATCGACTCCGCTAGGAGCCACAAATCCCCGGGCAATTGCCACCGCTTTGATGGCTTGATTAAGCGCACCTGCCCCGATCGCCTGAAGTTCAGCAGCGCCTCGTTCTCTAAGTACACCCGCAAGTGCACCGGCAACGGAGTTTGGGTTGGATTTTGCTGAAACTTTTAATACTTCCATGGTAAGTACCTCCCTGTGATTAATAGTTTGGTTTCCACTACCTTGACAGATGATCTGTTAGATCATATTCGGGAGATCAGGATTAATTCCTTCTTTTTGGAAGCAGCCAGAAAAAAAAGAGTCTCAGCACCTATACCCCTTCTCTTAGGCGCGTCTGGAACCTTTGGCTTAGTCCATTGTCCACTCGTCTTCAAGCAAACGAATTTTGCGGATCGACTTCGCTTTTCCGGTTTGATCGTCCAGATCAACGACGACGGCATGGAAATGCCATTTGCCATTGCATACCTGGAACCGTACGGGGAGCTGGGTTTTAAACTTACGGAGCACCGCTTCACGCTCCATCCCCAAAATGCCTTCCCGCGAACCGACCATCCCGACATCGGTAATATAAGCCGTTCCTTCCGGCAAAACGATATCATCGTTGCTTTGGACGTGGGTATGCGTGCCTACGACCACCGATGCACGGCCGTCCAAATGCCAGCCCATCGCGATTTTTTCCGATGTTGCTTCGGCATGGAAGTCAACGAAAATAAACTTGTGTTTCTTCTTCAACTGATCCACGATTTCATCGGCTGCGCGGAACGGACAGTCCAAAGGCGGCAGGAAGGTACGGCCCATCAGATTGACGAGCGCGAGCTCTTTGCTGCCATTTTTAATGATCGTATGCCCTTTTCCGGGTGTGCCTGGAGGATAGTTGGCCGGTCTGATCATTCTGGGTTCATCGTCGATAAACTCAAAAATCTCCTTGTTATCCCAGGTATGGTTGCCCATCGTAAGGCCATGAATGCCCCACTCAAAAAATTCCTTGGCGATGGCTGCGGTAATTCCCCGGCCTGAAGCCGCATTTTCCCCATTCGCTATAATGATGTCCGGGTTATATTTGCTTTTAAGCTGAGGCAGCGTTTCTTTAAGTGCCTTACGGCCGGTTTGGCCCACGATGTCTCCGATAAACAGCACCTTCAACGTTAAATCCCCCTCTAATTGTTTTCCATTAATCTTTCTGTGATAAAAAAAGAAAAAGGCGGCCCTGAAGGGCCGCCTGGGCAATTTCCTTTACTTGGCGTATTCAACCGCCCGTGTTTCGCGAATAACGGTGACTTTAATATGTCCCGGATAATCCAGTTCATTTTCAATCGTCTTCGTGATGTCGCGCGCAAGACGGAAGCTTTCAGCGTCATCGATTTTATCCGGCTGCACCATAACCCGCACCTCGCGGCCGGCCTGGATGGCATAGGATTTCTCGACGCCTTCAAACGATTCGGAAATTTCCTCCAATTTCTCAAGCCGCCGGATATAAGTTTCAAGCGTTTCGCGGCGGGCTCCAGGACGGGCTGCGGACAAGGCGTCAGCAGCTCCTACGAGCATTGCAATCACAGAGGTTGCTTCCTCGTCCCCGTGGTGGGAAGCAATACTGTTAATGACCACAGGATGCTCTTTGTATTTCTTGGCCAGTTCAACGCCGATTTCAACGTGCGAACCTTCCACTTCGTGGTCAAGTGCTTTGCCGATATCGTGCAGGAGACCCGCACGTTTGGCAAGAACGATGTCTTCGCCCAGCTCTCCGGCCATCAGTCCAGCCAGATAAGCGACCTCCATCGAATGCTTAAGCACATTCTGACCGTAGCTTGTCCGGAATTTCAGGCGGCCCAGAATTTTGATCAAATCCGGATGCAGGCCGTGAACACCAACCTCGAAAGTAGCTTGTTCGCCGTATTCCCGAATCCGTTCGTCCACTTCGCGGCGGGATTTCTCCACCATCTCTTCGATGCGGGCCGGATGGATACGTCCGTCCGCAACCAGCTTTTCAAGAGCATTGCGCGCGATTTCCCGGCGGATGGGGTCAAAACCGGACAAAATAACCGCTTCAGGCGTATCATCAATGATAAGATCAATACCGGTCAGCGTTTCAAGAGCCCTGATGTTGCGGCCTTCGCGGCCAATGATCCGGCCTTTCATTTCCTCGTTAGGCAGCGTTACCACCGATACCGTAGTTTCGGCTACATGATCCGCTGCGCAGCGCTGAATAGCCAGCGTGATGATTTCTCGGGATTTCTTGTCCGCTTCTTCTTTCGCCTGCTGCTCAATATCTTTGATCATCTGAGCGGTTTCATGACGAACCTCCTGCTCCACGTTGTTCAGGATAATGCTGCGGGCATCCTCCATCGTGAGGTTGGAAATCCGTTCAAGCTCGGCTACCTGTTTCTTGTACAGCAGTTCAATCTGCTGTTGGGTCTCTTCAATACGTTTCTCCTTGCCGGCCATCTGTTCTTCTTTGCGTTCTAATGATTCAATTTTCTTATCCAGCGACTCTTCTTTTTGCAACAATCGTCTTTCCTGTCGTTGGGCTTCATTCCGACGTTCACGAATGTCCTTATCAGCTTCGGTCCGGAGCTTGTGGATTTCATCCTTGGCCTCCAAAACCGTTTCTTTCTTCAGTGCTTCTGCTTCTTTCTTCGCATTATCCACAATCTGGAGTGCGGCCTGTTCTGCACTGGAAATTTTAGCTTCTGCAAGAGATTTGCGGATAAAATATCCGATCCCGAACCCAAAGAATAATGCGGCGACAACGAGAATGATCGAAAGCCATATTGGCATGTCTTTCACCTCCCCGTTGTTTTCTCCAAGGCATTCCTTGGGAGAGTGCAGTTGTCAAATTACTTTTCCCTTTAGTCTTCTCATACAAAGAATCGAAACATAAGACGATTCGGTAAGTCGCACATGCTGCCCATGTGCTGTTCGGCCACATCCTGCGGAAGATTGGTAAATGCAGGATGCATACGATAGGAATCATTATAGAAATTACATTTTGGAAAGAAAAATGTCTATAGGATTCTTGTTCATTTTATTATTTCGCGAAAGAAATTGTCAAGCTGTGACAAGTAGCCGGGCCGCAGATTCAGTGGATTTTCAGAAAAATTCATCCTCATTTTCTTCCCACGTGTCAAACTCTCCCAAATTTCTTATGACTTTAGACACAAGGCTTCCCTTGAAACCCCGGCGCATCAGAAATGCGCCGACCTTGCGCTTTCGTTCGGCAGGCTCCCCGTCCAAACGCTGCCAACGCTTTTCCGCCAGCTTTTTTGCGCTTTCAAATTCGGTTTCTTCATCCACCTGTTCCAGGGCTGCCTCGATACGAGGCTTGGAAACGCCTTTCTGGAGTAGTTCCTGCCTGATCCACATCTTCCCCTTGCCTTTGCCCTCCAAGCGCTGCTGTGCCCATTCCGCCGCGTACCGGGCATCATCGAGATAACCCTCCCGCTCCAGACGTTCCATCGTTTGCTTGGCAATGGATTCTCCAAAGCCTTTTTCTTTCAGCCGGACAACCATTTCATATGCGGTACGGGGTTTGCGTCCCAAAAAGGCCAGACCGGCCGCATAGGCCTGCTGCTTCTCATCCGCCTGAACGATTTCTTCAAGTTCCGTCCGGGAGAAACGGCCGCCTTTCAGCATCCGGAACTTGATCATCGTGTTTTCGTGTACCTCCAGGCAGTGTTCCATAAAGCAGATTTGGTACCTCTGTTTATTTTTCCAGCCTTGCAGCTGCTTCACGCTGGTAATTTCAAGCTGCTGATGCTCCGGAAAAGAAGCCAGCGCGTCCGTGAATGTTTCTTCATGCTGTTCCGGCATCGGATCCTCTCCCTGCGTGAAATTCTGTCGGCAGGGAGCAGATGCGCCTGAATGGAGCTTCCGCAGCTACCCTGCCTTTATTTATAACTTTGGCATTTCTTACGATTTCATGCAAAAAAGCGCTCTGAGATATCGCAGAGCGCTAGATCGCAAAATTCACGATTGTTATTCGGCTTCAAAAAGCGCCTGTTCTTCCAATTTATCCGCTTCCTCTTCTTCTGCAGAAGAAGCCGGTACAACCGTGGTCAAGCTGCTTGCTTCACGAACTTTAAGTTCAATAGCGTCAGCAATTTCTTTATGTTCTTTCAAAAATTGCTTCGCATTTTCACGGCCTTGGCCCAAACGTTCGCCTGCATAAGAGTACCAGGCACCACTTTTGTCGACGATATCCAGCTCTACGCCGATATCGACGATGCTGCCTTCTTTTGAAATCCCTTCGCCGTACATAATATCAACCTCTGCTTGTTTAAACGGAGGAGCCACTTTGTTCTTAACGACTTTAATGCGGGTACGGTTACCCACCATGTCATTGCCCATTTTAATCGTTTCTACCCGGCGCACATCCAGACGGACGGTGGAGTAGAACTTCAAGGCGCGGCCGCCCGGCGTTGTTTCAGGGTTACCGAACATCACGCCAACTTTCTCGCGAAGCTGGTTAATAAAGATCGCGATCGTTTTCGATTTGCTGATCGCACCGGACAATTTACGCAGCGCTTGAGACATCAGTCTCGCTTGCAGACCTACGTGGGAATCGCCCATTTCCCCTTCGATTTCCGCTTTAGGCACCAATGCCGCAACGGAGTCAATGACGATAATGTCTACCGCGCCGCTGCGCACGAGAGCTTCGGCAATCTCCAAAGCCTGCTCGCCGGTGTCCGGCTGGGAAAGCAGCAATTCATCAATATTAACGCCAAGTTTATTGGCGTAAGAAGGATCAAGCGCATGCTCCGCATCAATAAAAGCAGCTTGTCCGCCGATTTTTTGAACCTCTGCAATCGCATGCAGGGCTACCGTTGTTTTACCGGAGGATTCCGGTCCATACACTTCAATAATACGGCCGCGCGGAAATCCGCCTGTGCCGAGTGCAATATCTAAAGCCAAAGATCCGCTTGGGACGATCTCCACTTGCATATGAGTGGATTCTCCCAGTTTCATAATGGAACCTTTACCGAATTGTTTTTCTATTTGACGAAGCGCCATTTCCAACGCTGCACGACGATCTGACAATCAGCTCACATCCTTAATGAGATAAAATACTTAACTGTTCTTCCTACAATAAATTATACCTTGTTTCAGAGCGTTTGCCAAGCATTTTTCGAACATACATTCGTTTTTTTGAAGTCTCCAGCCACTCCCCTTCCGAAACGCCTAAACAGCAAGATTTTTCCTGAATCCCTAAAAAAAAGAACCGCAGCAATTTAAACAGTTGCTGCGGTTCTTCCGCTAAAACCATTATAAAGAAAAAAACGGCGCCTTGCAAAGCCGGACGTTTCCAGCATCAGCCCTTAGTTTTTTCATTAAGCTTAAGCCACAATTGATATAACACGGATTTCGCCGATCGAACCCGGATCGTATCGCGGTTGCCCTTCAAGTGCAATTCAAAGGTTGTCGTCTCCCCGCCCCGTTCGGATAAACCGAGATAAACAAGCCCGACGGGTTTGCGTTCGGAGAAGGCGGGCCCGGCTACGCCTGTGACGGACAATCCAAAGTCGGCATCCATCACCATGCGGACCTGCTCGGCCAGCACTTCAGCCGTTTCCTTGCTCACTGCTCCCGGCGCATTTTCTCCTTCAAGCAGGTCATGGGGCACATTCAAGAGTTTCTCCTTCATGTCGTTGGAGTAACAGACGATTCCCCCTTTGAACACCGTTGCGCATCCCGGAATGGAAGTCAAATTGCCCATCAGCAAGCCGCCCGTGCAGCTTTCCGCGATGGCTACCGTCAGACCCAATTCCGTAAGCAGATCCACGATCACTTTTTCAATCGGCACATCTTCGCTCGCATAAAGATTCTCAGGCAGTCGTGAACGAATTTGAGCTTCCATGGCGTCCAATTTCTCCGCGGCTTCCAAAACGGAAGAAGCTTTGGTCGAAATGCGGACCGTCACTTCGCTTTCTTTTGCATAAGGAGCTAGGGTCGGATCGCTTTGGCCTTCAATAAGATCTAATAATTCCGTTTCGAGCGCCGACTCGCCGATTCCGGCAAACTTAAGCATTCTGGAATAAAGAGGTTTCTCTTCCGTGAGCACCTGCTGCAAAATCCAGTTCTTGACCTGTTCTTCAAACATCGGAACCAGCTCTTTAGGCGGACCGGGCAGAAGTATGTAATGTTTGCCGTTCTCGGACAAAGCGTTCCCGATCGCAAGACCTGTTGAATTCGGAAGAGGTGTCGCTCCGTCAATGGATAAAGCCTGGCGTTTGTTGTTTTCCGTCATCGGACGGGCACGGTCTTTAAAAAATTGCTCGACATGGTCCATCGCCAGCCGGTCGATATGCAAAGAACGTCCAAGCACCGCCGCAAGCGCGTCTTTGGTTAAATCATCCTGAGTGGGGCCGAGTCCTCCCGTAAAAAGAAGAATATCCGCTCTGCCTTGAGCCGTGTGGATAGCCTGCTGAAGACGGTCCATATTATCGCCAACAACGGTCTGAAAATAAACGTCAATTCCGAGAGCCGCCAACTCCTGGGATAAATACTGGGCGTTGGTATTTACAATTTGACCAAGCAGAAGCTCGGTTCCTACTGCGATAATTTCGGCTTTCATCTGCGTCAATCCCTTCGCTGCAAGTGGTGAAGATGAATTTAAATTTTGGATAAAGAAAGTATGCTTTTATTCTTCACAAAATAGTCTATGCCGGAGTAAATGGTAATAATCGCAGCAAGCCAAATCGCGATGTCGTCAAAAGGAATATTCATCCATTCAAAAGGGAAATTATTCAATAATAAAGCGCTGATCGCGATAATTTGCGTGATGGTTTTGGCTTTTCCCCATTTGCTTGCCGCAATGACTGAACCTTCCAGCAAAGCAACCTCCCTGAGCCCCGTTACGGCGAACTCCCGGCTGATGATGATCACGGAAATCCAGGCGCTGCATTTGTCCATCGCGGTAAGCGAAATCAGAACCGCCGCAACCAGCAGTTTATCAGCCAGCGGGTCCAGCAATTTGCCCAGATTGGTCACCATATTGTTTTTGCGTGCCAAATAACCGTCAATGCCGTCTGTGCTCGCCGCCAAAATAAACAGCAGTGCGGCAATCAGCTGATTGACCGGCAGGCTGTAGGTTCCCCATTGCAGGATTCCGAAGCTTTTTTCGTCGATCAGCAGAAACACCAGCATCAGCGGAATCAAAAAAATCCGGGACATCGTTATTTTATTAGGTAAATTCACAACTCATCCTCCCTGTTAAAGTTCCGGATTTTGCTTGTCCTTTTGTCTCTCTCATGTAAACCGTTCATCCTGTCTCCCCCATTGGTGCGGACTAAAATTAGCCAAATATACCTTACCAAGTATAATATACGGCAAAATGAGAGTCAAAAAACACCAGGCTGAGGAAAAACGGCTTAAAAAATGAGTTTAAACCCTCATTACTTAAAATTCGTAAATTGCAGGTCCAATGGAATATCGGCATTTCGGAGCAGCGTCATTACCGCCTGAAGGTCATCTTTGCTTTTCCCGGTGACTCGGATCGAATCCCCCTGGATCTGGCTTTTAACCTTTAGCTTCGAGTCGCGGATGAGCGTATTGATTTTTTTGGCTGCATCCTGTTCGATGCCTTGCTTCAGCTTGATTCGCTGACGGACGGTCCCCATGGAGGCCGGTTCCACCTTGCCATAATCCAAATTTTTAATGGGCAAGCTGCGTTTAATCATTTTGGACTGTAAAATGTCGATAACCGCTCCAAGCTTGTATTCGTCGTCCGAAGCGATGACAAGCGCATCCTTTTCCAGCGACAAGCTGCTTTTGCTGTTCTTAAAATCAAAACGGTTATCGATTTCGCGCTCCGTCTGGTTAATCGCGTTGCTGAGCTCCTGCATATCGAATTTAGAAACAATGTCGAATGAGCTTTCTGAAGCCATGGAATCACTTTCCTTTTCTCTGTTATGGTGTTATCTATTATAGAAAAATCTGCGGGGCAAGTCCATTTTCCCGAAGAACCTAACAAATTTTTTCCGCAAAAAAAACAAAACAGACGCCTTTTCTGCTTAGAAAAAGCGCCTGCTTATCCTGCATTCGGTCTCAACGCGTGCTTCTGGCCGGAGTTCTGAACATGTTCAGAATTCCGAGTACGATATGAGCCAACCCGAATCCTAAAATCCCATAACCCCAGGCATTGGGTGTGAGGTAATAACCGATCAAGGATACGATGATCCCGATCCCCGCCACAATCCAGCTTGTCGTCACGATTAACACCTCTCTTCATCCAAGGAATAACATTACCGGCTGATCCAAGGCGGTAGCAATGTTATTCTTTCCAGTGAAGAAAAGCGTTATTCGAAGCTTAAAAGAGTTTAAGGTGCGGAAGATTCGTTGCCGCTGCCATCTCCGGCATTGTCTGCCGTATTATTTGCATCCGGCGTGCCGGCGTCTCCTGGAGCAACCAGGTTCAGCTGAATTCTGGCCGTGTTGCGGTCATCCACCACCGGCTGGCCGCCAACCGTTATGGTCGTGTAAGGGGCAGCGCCGGACTTGATGAACATGCCCTCGCTGTCCAAATTACCGCTAAAAGATTGCCCGTCTTCCATCGTTTGATAATACAGCTTTTCGCCGTTTTTATCGCCTTTGCGGACCTCCACCCAGCTGCGGCCTCCGCTCGCCGTAATTTCAACCGGTACTGAAGCCCCTTCAGGGCTTTGAACGTTAAACTGCAGCGCGCTGCCTGCTTTACCGTCTTGAGTCACAATCACACCATCGGTTGCAGGAGGAGCAGAGCTGTCAGGATTTCCGTCCGCATCCGAGGAAGAAGGATCAAGCGAAGACGAAGCTGGGGGAGCCGATGAAACATCGCTGCTTGCCGGAGCAGACGGATCGGGGCTCGCCGAAGGCGTGCCTCCTGCCGCCGCGCTAGGATCCAGTTCATCGCTGGTAACCGGAGTCGGGTCCGCCGTCTGATTGCCGTCGCCTTTGTTGTTAATAACAACTAAATAAATGACCGCAACGATAATGACCAAAAAGGACCACATCAGAACGGTGGACAGCCATTTGGGGTTGCCTTCCGATGCTGATTTCGTTCTTCTGCGCTGAAGCACGGGCTCCATCACCGGTTCCGGATCCGCTGCCGGCACGGTTTTCTGATGTTCGGTAAGCAGTTCATCCGAACTTACGCCTACAGCTTCCGCGTAGGTTTTGATAAAAGCCCTAACGTAAAAGCTGCCTGGAAGAACTTTATAATCACCGGCCTCGATGGCCTCCAAATATCGTTTGCGGATTTTTGTCATTTCTTGTACATCATCCAGCGATAAGCCGCGTGCCAAACGCGCTTCCTTTAGTTGCTGGCCTAAATCTGACATAACCATCACCTCCTGCTTTTAATATGGCTGAAACTTGATAATCTTCATCAAATTTCTTCGTTATAAATGGTAACAAACGTATCATAAACGATTTCCTCGTCCGGATTGTTTCGCAATTCGATAATAATGTCAAAATCGTCATAACTGTAATCGGATTCCTTCATGAACACGTCCGGATGCTCCACTACCTTCGTCGACGGCATGGACATGATTGTCTGCAACAGCTGATGGTGTTTCTCATTGGAACGCAAAGTACTCACAATCCCGTCAATGATAAACACATTGGACGGATTAAGTTCTTCTTCGGAAAGCTGGCTGCGGACCGTCTGGCGCAGCAGAGTCGAGGAGACAAAGGTCCAATGCTTCATCGCACATACGCTGCCGGCAATAATCGATTCCGTTTTGCCTACCCTCGGCATGCCGCGCAGACCGATGACCTGATGTCCTTCCCTTTTAAATAATTCACCCAAAAAGTCTACAAGCAACCCAAGCTCATCGCGCGTAAAACGGAAAGTTTTCAAATCGTCCGAATCGCGGTCGATATACCGGCCGTGGCGTACAGCCAAAATATCGACAAGCTTGGGATGTCTCAGTGCCGAAACCGTAACGCTCCCGACGGTTTTAAGCATCTCGCCGAGCAGTTCAATCTTCCGTTCGTCGTCTGTTTCGAGCAGCATGCCGCGGGTTTTCCCCTCCACACCGTTAATCGTTAAAATGTTGACCTCAAGCATCCCGAGCATGGAGGCGATATCCCCCAAAAGGCCTGGTCGATTGTTATGTATGGTATATTCCAGATACCACTGTCTTTTTTCTCCCAAAACATCCACCCTTTCCCTCTTCATGAATCATTCGACATCTCCGGACAGTATTCCTTCCCATTCGAGCAAAGTCAGCAATCTTCACGAACAACACATCATTTTTAATGATATAGAAAATGGTTTTGAAAGGCAAGCGTGGCACGGAAAATAAAGAAATACGAAAAGCTCCCTTTCGGGAGCTCTCCGCCGCATATCAGACCGTATACGATTCGGACCCTTGCCCGAACGAAAGCGGAAATTCGCTTTATAATTGAAGACAGCGGCCGGTTATGCGTTTTTCTTTGCAAGTTTGACCATCAAACGTGCGATGGTTCTGCGCTCTTCTTCGTCGCCGACTTCCCAAAGTTCTTTCAGCGCGCGGTTGGAAGGATTTTGCGGGTCGACTTTATCTTCGAGGAAACCCCCGATTTCAAAAGCCAGGTTCGCGATCGTATCTTCGCTCATGCCGGTGTTTTCAGCATGTTTAACGCGCTCTCCGAGGAACTTTTTCCAGGAATCGAAATTATTCAGTACAGAAGACATGTTTTACTCCTCCTATCACCTTTGCGAATGGAATTGGTCAACACCCGTAATATGTGATAATAGGAGCTTATTTATACAGTCCTTTAACAAAGCTTGGCATTGGTAAAATAAAACGGCCGCACAATTTTAACAATGTGCCCCTGCAGTTCAATCCGCCGGGACGGCCTCAAGTAAGCCAGCCGCCGTTCGGGCTAATAATTTGTCCCGTAATGTACCCCGATTCAGGCAGGGCCAGAAAATAAACAAGCGAGGAAATCTCCTCGGCGGTAGCCAGCCGGCCGGCTGGAATTTCTTCCTCCAGCTGCCTGATTTCCTCCGCCGAGAAGCCGCTCATCATATCCGTCTGGACCGCTCCTGGCGCAACGGCATTAACCGTTACCCCGGACGGAGCCAGCTCTTTGGCCAACGCTTTGGTAAAGGCGTTTACCCCACCCTTGGCGGCGGAATAGACCACTTCGCAGGAAGCGCCGGATATTCCCCAAATCGAGCTGACGTTGATAATACGTCCATATTTTTGGCTGACCATATAAGGCATAAAGACCTGGCTGCACAAAAATACGCCTTTCAAATTGACATCCATCACTTCGTCCCAGTCTTCCTCCGCAACATCAGCCAGCATCCCGTATTTGGCGATACCCGCATTGTTTACGAGAATATCCGGATACAAACCGTGATCCTCCAGCTTCTGGCGCATTCTGACGATCTCGTCTTTCTTCCGCAGGTCCGCGGAGACGGTAAATACCTTCGCTCCAAGCTCCATGCAGCGCCTGGCGACTTCGTTGGCCGCCTCATGCGATTTGCTGTAATGTATCACGATGTTCATGCCAACCGCGGCAAAACGTTCGGCTATTTTTGCGCCGATTCCCCTGCTGCCGCCCGTCACAAGGACGGTCATTTCCCCGATCCCTTTCTCCCCCCCGCTTCCGTTCACTCCGGACTCACCACAAGCGAGATCGCCAGCTGGTCCCAGTCGGCATGCTCGCGCAGACGTTCGTTGACTTCATCCAGAGTAACGGACTCATACAGCTGCACAATGGAGAACAAATCGCCGCCGCGGAACCGGTAACGGGTAAATTCATGAGCGATGTTTTCGGGAGAATTCAGCATGCGCAAATGGCCGCCGATTTTTTTCTTCACGGCCCGTTCAAAATCCGTACGCTCAAAACCGCTTGCCGCCAGCTTGTCGACTTCCTCTTTAACGGTCGAAATCAGCAGATCGGGATCTCGGGTATCTCCTCCAACCGCAGAAAAAGAATAATTGACATCGCTGTTATATTCATGACCAAAGCTGTCTGAAATAAGCTCCATATCATAAAGCTTTTGATACAGTTTGGTGCTTGAGCCAAACAACAGATCCAGCATCAGCTTGGTGATCAAATCCCGCCGGATCAGCTCTTCTCCCGAATAACCCACCTTGCTGTCTTTGAAACCAAACAGGCATTTCGGAAGGGATACCGGCAGTTTGATGACTTTTTTAGCTTCCGCCACTGCATTCGGTTCCTGATCGAACAGCCGCTCGATGCGGCCCTGGGGTTTATAATCCTTTTTCGCCTGGTTCTCTCTGATCAGCGTCAGCACTTGCTCCGGGTCCACCCCTCCCACCACAAACAGCAGCATATTGCTTGGATGGTAAAAAGCGTTGTAGCAAGTATAGAGTGTCTCCTTGGTAATGGTGCCGATGGACTCTACCGTACCGGCAATATCGATATGCACCGGATGGATTTTATAAAAAGCTTCGATCAAGCCGAAATAAACCCGCCAGTCCGGATTGTCCTGGTACATGTTGATTTCTTGGCCGATGATGCCCTTTTCCTTCTCTACATTCTGGTCCGTGAAATAAGGATTTTGAACGAAATTCACCAGCGTTTCGATGTTTTCGTAAACATGATCCGTGGCGGAGAACAGATAAACCGTCTGGTTGAAGCTTGTAAAAGCATTGGCGGAAGCTCCGTTGGAAGCAAACGTAGAAAAAATGTCGCCCTCCGGCTCCTCGAACATTTTGTGTTCCAGAAAGTGGGCAATACCGTCGGGAACCTTGATTTCTTCCTGTCCCTCCACTTTAAAATGGTTGTCAATGGAACCGTATTTCGTCGAGAAGGTGGCGTAGGTTTTGGAAAAACCCGGCTTCGGCAATACGTATACCTCAAGCCCATTCTCCATTTTCTCATGATAGAGCGTTTCCTGAAGCTTGTCGTAAGTGATTTTCTCCACCGGTTATTCCTCCTTCTGGCCTGTCAGGAAATAAATCGTATCCAAATGGAAGGTCTGGGCCGCGTCCACGATATCCTGTTTGGAAACCTCCTCCACCTGGGACAACAGTTGCTCCGCCGGACGGTCTTTGCCTGACAAAACACGGTTAAAATCATAAGCGATCATTTCGAAAGCCGAATCCTGCATTTCACGCAGCTGGTTGCGGATCATCGCTTTGGTCTGGCTCATTTCGAGCTCGCTGATTTCTCCTTGTCGAAGGCTCTCCAGCTGCTCTTTGATAATGCCAAGGGCTTTCTCATAATTCTGAATTTCAATGCCGGATTGAATGGTCGCAAGTCCTTTATGACCGTCGTATCGGGAAGAGGCATAATAAGCCAGGCTGGCTTTCTCGCGCACATTCACAAACAGCTTGGAATGCGGATAGCTGCCGAGAATGCCGCTGTACATCAAAGCGGAGGCATAACGGTCATCCCCGTAAGTAATCGGCGTCCGGAGGCCCATGTTCAGCTTGCCTTGGTTTACGTTCAACCGTTCGGTTACGCTGTTAACGCCTCTTGGTTCAAACGTTGCTTGTTCATGGCCATATTCCGGAGAGGCGGAGCGATTCAGGTTAAAATGTTTTTCTACCAGGGAGGAAACTTCCTCCAAAGAGGTATCCCCTACCACATAAAGGTCCAAATGAGCCTGCTGCAGCCACTCTTTATAGGATTCATACAAGTTTTGCTCGGTGATGGACTCCAGTTTTTCCCGGCTGCCAAGCGGGTTCAAGCGGTAAACGTCGTTTTTGAACATTTCCTCCATGCAGCGTTCGGCCGCATATCGGGCTTTGTCGTTAATGATCGCTTCCAGCTTTTTGCGCACATTGTCTTTCTCCGCTTTCACATAGGAAGCCCGGAAAACGCCGTTTTCCGTAAGCGGATTCGTGACGACTTCGCCAAGAAAAGCAAAGGATTGCGCCAGCAGGGAATCCGTGGATTTCACAAAAGAATCATTGATGGTATCCATGCGGAACGTTACGATCTGGTAATTTCCGCGTTTATAAACATCGAAGCCGAAGCCGGCTCCATACATATGCTCCAGCTGCTCCCGGAAAAGCGTGGTTTCGGGGTAAGAAGCCGTTCCCCTGCGCAGCACAAAAGGTGTCAAGGCCGTGGGAGTGACCCGCTCTTCTTTAAGCGGAATCCCTGCGTATAACGAAACGGCAAATGTTTTGAAACGTTTGGTGGGCAGCACGTGAATCCGCATTTGGTTCACTTGGCCCCGTTCAAACAAGGTAGTTGTCAAGAGTCAAAACCCCTTTACAAGAGACTGAAATTCAATATGGCCCCGAAAATGTAGTTCCATTCTATACCAATCAACAGGAAAGAAGCAACCAAGAGGAATTCCCGGCTGCTTCAGTCCAAGCATGGCTACATGCAGAAAATATGCTTCCCGATCGTCTTCACCTGAGGGCGGCTCCAAATCCACTTTGAGGTTGCGGTTTCAGGGTTGAAGTAGTACAAACATCCGCCGGACGGGTCCCATCCGTTAAGAGCCTGCCGGACGGCTTTTTTCGAAGATTCGTTGGGTGTAAGCCAGATTTGTCCGTCCGCTACTGCCGTAAACGCGCCCGGCTGAAAAATAACGCCGGAAACCGTATTTGGAAAACTTGGCGACTTTACACGGTTCAGGATCACCGCTGCTACGGCAACCTGCCCTTCAAAAGGTTCCCCCCGCGCTTCGCCGTTGACGGCATTCGCCATAATCTTCAGGTCGTTGTCGGTCAGGTTTAAATCGTTGGCCGATCCCAGCGATGCGGTATCGTCGTCTCCCCCGCCTCCTCCTTGATTGGCTGTCCCTCCGCCGGCCTGGCCGCCGGGTGCGCCTTGATTCGGATTCGGATTATAAGAGGAGGCCTCAGGCTTCCAGTTTTTTGTAGCGTTATAAAGCTTCAACTTGGTTTTGGCTCCGGCAATGCCGTCCGGCTTCATGCCGAATTTTTTCTGAAACGTATAAACGGCATCGCGGGTGGTTGTCCCATAATGGCTGTCCAGGTCGCCTTTATAGAAACCAAGAAACTTTAAACGTCCTTGCAATTCGTATACATCCTGGCCATAGGCGCCCGTCTGCATAACCTGGGAAGTGAACGCGGGTTTGGACTGGCCGGAATCCGGCTGACCTTCCTGCGCAGCGGTGCTTGCGGGCTTATGGAAATATAACGATCCCAAAACCATGCCGACGAGAGTAAGCATCAAACCGGCTGAAATCCAGTTTTTCATGTTTGTCATACGCTTTAGCTCTACCTTTCTCTGTGGTTTAACCAAGTGTGGGTAACTTTAGTATGACAACCCCTTCCGTTTCCTATGCATCATTTTAAAGCTAAAGCAAGCAGCATACCCCCGCTATGCGGGGGTATGCTGCTTATTCCGGAACCGCGCCAGCGCTTTCGTTTCGAAGGTTTTGCGGGGAGTCGGCGGTTTTATTTGTTTCAGCAAAAAGCCGCTCGGCAGGTGAATGCTGAGCGGCTTGGTTACACCGGCAAGTCAGGAACTGATCCGGTTTTGGTTATATTGTTCTACGGATACAAGAACCTCGCGTGGTTTGCTGCCTTCATAAGGCCCCACAATCCCACGGGCTTCCATAGAGTCGATTAGCCGTGCAGCCCGGGTATAACCGATCCGCATACGGCGCTGCAGCAGGGAAACGGAAGCCTGCTTGGCTTCCAAAATGATCTGAACAGCCTGGTCGTACAGTTCGTCCAGCACCTCTTCCAGTTCCTGCTGGGTATCGTCCACTTCCGGAACAAGGCTTTCATCATATTCCGCTTGGCCTTGTTCGCTTACGTAATGGACAATCGTTTCTACCTCCTGATCGCTCATAAAGGCGCCTTGGACACGTACCGGCTTCGAGGCCCCCATCGGCATAAACAGCATATCGCCGCGGCCCAGCAGCTTCTCTGCGCCCGCCATGTCAAGAATCGTCCGCGAATCGACCTGAGAGGATACGCCAAATGCGATGCGGGAAGGTATATTGGCTTTAATAACCCCGGTAATAACGTCAACGGACGGCCGCTGGGTAGCTATGATCAAATGGATGCCGGCTGCCCGGGCCATCTGGGCCAGGCGGGCGATCGCATCCTCGACGTCATTTGCCGCGACCATCATCAAATCCGCAAGCTCGTCCACGATAACCACAATGTAAGGCAGGAGAGCGTCCGGATTGTCCTTCATCAGGTTATTATAACCTTCGATATTCCGGGTGCCTGATTTGGAAAACTTCTCGTAACGTTTCTCCATCTCGACGACGATTTTCTTCAGCGCCAGGGAAGCCCGTTTCGGGTCGGTAACGACCGGTGCGAGCAAATGCGGAATTCCGTTGTAGACGTTAAGCTCCACCATCTTCGGATCGACCATCATAAATTTCACTTCATCCGGTTTAGCTTTAAACAGGATGCTGGTAATAATCCCGTTGATACAAACCGATTTCCCCGAACCTGTCGCCCCCGCCACCAGCAAATGGGGCATCTTCGCCAGGTTGCCGACAATCGTCTGTCCGGAAATATCCCGGCCGAAAGCGATGGACAATTTGGATTCCGCCTCCTGGAAGGTCGGCGTTTCCATAACCTCGCGCATTGTGACTACGGATACCTCGCTGTTTGGCACTTCGATGCCAATGGCCGATTTGCCCGGAATCGGAGCCTCCATCCGGATATCTTTGGCCGCAAGCGCGAGGGCGATGTCATCGGTCAAATTCACGATTCGGCTGACCTTGACGCCGATATCCGGCTGAATTTCATACCGGGTGACCGCCGGTCCCCTTACCACCTCCAGCACTCTGGCTCTGACGCCGAAGCTTTCCAGCGTCGCTTCCAGCTTACGGGCCGTACTCATGTAATCGGCCTGATCCCCGGCTTTATTGCCGGCGCTTGGTCTGGCCAGCAGACGGAACGGCGGAAGTTTATACGGTTTGGGCTTCGGTTTCGGCGGTTCTGCCGCAGCAGTTTGTGCGGCTGAAGGATCACCGCCGGCATTTCCGGCTTCAGCCTCTCCCAATGCGCCATCCGGGCTCTCATAGGGATCTGCCAAGTCGTCGGGATCCTGCGCTTCATCCTGCGAATCGTGCTTATGCAAAACCTCTGCTTCGCCGAAGCCGCCGGATACGGAATCACCGGATTCGTCCTGATCCGCTACTCCGGCAAATGAGCTTTCAGCGGCAGTCCGAGCATGCAGACCCGCCCCATAAGCCATTCCCTCATCCTCGTCCTCATCATCTCCGTTTTCTTTGCGAATATGATCAAAGAAATCGCGGATAATAAGTCCCCGCTCCTCTTCCTGCTGAGGACTCAGCTCGGCCGCAGGCACCGGATTCTGACGCTCGGCCGTCCCTATGCCTATGCCGACCTCGTTCCAATTCACCGGCTGACTGGCTGGTCCGGTTATAATGGCAGGCGAGCTGTTTTCATCAAAGGCATCCTCGAAGCTTTCTTCAGAGAGCTGCGAAGCTTGTTCTTCCTGGCTCCCCTTAAAGCCCAGCAGTTGGAAAAAGACCGGCTTTTTCGGTTTAGCCGTCAAAGCTTCGGACGCCGGAACGAAATCCTCGTCATCGTCGTCAAGATCATCATCCCCGGCGGGGGCCGAAGAGGGCACCTTAATCGCAGCAGGTTTTGCTTTACGCTTCTGACCCGCCGGAACAGCTCTGAACATCCGCAATTTACGGGAAATGACTTCGCCGATACGGAACACCCTTGTACGAATCAGCCTTCCCAGTTCTACAAACGACAGATTCGTAATAAGCATAAAGCTGATTGCAAACATGACGATCAAAATCAGCTTGCTGCCTGTCAGGCCAAAAAGCAGGCTAAGAAGCGCAAATTCGGCCGCACCTATGTAACCGCCGCTGATATCCAGCTTAAAAATGGAAACGGCGCCTCCATAACCCGGCATGCTTAAAGCCTGCTGCAAATCGATGCGGGTCTGGTTAAAAATGTTGCTTGGTGTCAAAGCGCCTACGGGCGCAAGTTTAAGCTCCATAGCGGAAATCGTGCTCATCAGCGCAAAAGACAACACGGCCACGACCATGCCGCTTTTTCTGCTAGTCCATTTGTTCGGCCAATGGCGGTGAATCATCACCGTTAATCCGGCATAAATGCCGACAAGCGGAATTACGAAATAAAATTTGCCAAGCAGCAGGGCTGCCATTTTGGACAACGATCTGCCGACCGCCGCTTCTCCCGACAAGGCAATGATCGCCAGCGTTATCAGGATGATCCCGTAGATTTCATATTTTAAAGTTCGGGTTAAAGCTGTTTTCTTCTTTTTGCGTTTCTTACCGGCCACAGGAACACCTCCAGATGAATATTATACCATATTCTCCGGAGGCAACCTAGAAGGAATCCCGCGCCGTTATTGCTTTTTCATCAGGACAGGCATAAAGGCGATTTCCTGTCCAGGTGCATAAGCCGGGTTCAAATAATCGTCCAAACCGCAGCGAAGCAGGCGAACAATCGTCGCCCGATGATCCGCTTCCAAACGGACCTGCATCAATACACCGCCGACCTCCATCTCCATGTAATTTTCAGTAGAGTCATAATTTTCCCACACAGCTTCTTCCGGCATAATCGTATAAATGCTCATTGGGTCAGCCCTCCTTGGGCCGCAAGCGTTTTCTTGGCCTGGATCAGGCTATTCAGCTTCAGCAAAGCATCGCCGATTCCCCCTACCCCGTCGATAAGCCCATATTTCACGGCATCAAATCCGCCGACCGCCGTTCCGATGTCCCGGTTTAATTCGCCGGTTTTAAACATCAGCTCTTTGAATTTCTGTTCGGTGATGGCAGAATGCCCGGTTACGAATTTGACGACCCGCTCCTGCATTTTTTCGATATATTCAAAGGTTTGCGGAACGCCGATGACCAGACCGGTCATCCGGATCGGGTGAATGGTCATCGTGGCGCTTTCCGCGATCAACGAATAATCGGCGGAAACCGCGATCGGAACCCCGATGCTGTGCCCGCCGCCGATCACTACCGTAACCGTAGGTTTGGTCAGAGAAGAAATCATTTCGGCTATGGCAAGTCCCGCCTCTACATCTCCGCCCACGGTATTCAGCATGACAAGAATTCCTTCAATTTTTGGATTCTGTTCCGCTGCCACGAGCTGAGGAATCAGGTGTTCATATTTTGTCGTTTTGTTCTGCGGAGGCAACATGATATGCCCCTCAATCTGGCCGATAATCGTCAGGCAATAAATATTGGATGTTTCTGCAACCGGCACGGAGGTTTGCCCCAGCTGCTGAATGGCTTCGACGGCTGCATTTCCGGCCCCGGTTGTCTCCGGAGCAGCCGGCGCGGGAGCAGGAGCCTGCTCGGGCGTTTCATTTTCTGAATTTTGCGTATAAGCACGTTCGCTCATGTCCTCAATCCTTTCGGTTTCTCTTTGCCGGTTAGTATGCCGACAATCTTATCAAGGCATGCAAAATAACCCCACGAAGTGGGGCGAGGCTCTTTCTAAGCTAAAATAGAAAAGCCCCTTCTCTCCCGAAGCCGTCCAATGCTTACAGGTGGAGAAGAGGCTGATGCGTGCTGGTTATGCAGAATGAAATCTGAGATCACTCTGGCAGCAGATCATTAATTCACTTCCATAATGATTGGAAGAATCATCGGTCTGCGGCGGGTTTGCTCATAAAGGAAACGGCCGAGTGAATCTTTGACATTCGTTTTAAGCGAAGCCCATTCATTGACTTTTTCGCTCATCAATCTCTCAAGCGTGCTGCTGACGATCCGGTTCGCTTCATCCAGCAGGCCTTCAGATTCACGAACATAAACGAAACCTCTCGAAATGATGTCCGGTCCCGAAACGATTTTGCCATCCTGCTTGCTTAAAGTCACCACGACAACCAAAATGCCGTCCTGGCTGAGCAGTTTTCGGTCACGGAGGACGATATTCCCTACATCACCTACGCCCAAACCGTCGATAAGAACGTTGCCGGACTGTACTTTCCCGGCCTTGCGGGCAGCTCCGTTTTGAATTTCGACGACATCCCCGATATCGATCAGGAAAATGTTGTCATGTTCCACGCCTACGCTCTCACCGAGTAAAGCATGTCTGCGAAGCATCCGGTATTCCCCGTGAATCGGAATGAAATATTTCGGTTTCATCAGGTTGAGCATCAGCTTCAATTCTTCCTGGCTGCCGTGCCCGGAAACGTGAACCCCGGAATTGGAACCGCTGTATATTACATTTGCGCCAAGACGGAACAATTCATCGATCGTGCGGCCTACATATTTCTCGTTGCCCGGAACCGGCGTTGCGGCGATAATAACGGTATCACCAGGTAAAATATCTACCTTCCGGTGTGTCGAACGAGCCATGCGGGTCAAAGCGGACATCGGTTCTCCCTGGGAACCCGTGCACAAAATAACGACGCGGTCCGCGGCCATTTTGTTCACTTCTTCCGGCTCGATAATTAAGCCGTCAGGAATTTCCAGGTAACCCAGATCAGAGGCAATGCCAACCACGTTCACCATGCTGCGTCCGATGATGGTTACCTTACGACCCGTGTTGTAAGCGGCATCCATAACCTGCTGGATCCGGTGCACGTTGGAAGCAAAAGTGGCAACAACGACACGCTGGGCAGCTTTGCTGAAAATATCATCCAGCACGACTCCGACATTTTTCTCCGAAGGCGTAAAACCTGGTTTCTCTGCATTCGTACTGTCGGACAACAGCGCCAATACGCCGCGCGCTCCGATTTGAGCCATCCGCTGCAAGTCCGCAAACTGGCCGTTCACTGGGGTATGGTCAAACTTAAAGTCACCGGTGTGTACCACATTGCCTTCCGGAGTTTCCACGCATACGCCAACCGAATCCGGAATACTATGGTTAGTAGCAAAAAACGTCGCTTTCAACGTGCTGCCAAGCTGGATTTCGGAATCCGCATCAATCAGGATACGTTTCGTTTCCCCAAGCAGGTTTGCTTCTTTTAATTTGTTCTCAACAAGTCCGAGTGTCAGCTTTGTTCCGTAAACCGGAACGTTCAAATTCTTCAGTACGTACGGCAAACCACCGATGTGGTCCTCGTGGCCGTGCGTCAGCACGATGCCTCTGACCTTGTCGCGGTTCTCGGTCAAATAAGAAATGTCGGGAATGACGATGTCAATGCCGAGCATGTCCTCTTCCGGGAATTTAAGGCCGGCATCAATGACAACGATGTCATTTGCATACTGAATTACGTACATGTTCTTCCCGATTTCGGCTACGCCGCCAAGCGCGAAGATGCTTAGTTTGTCATTATTATTTTTTTTGGACAAGACGATCTAACCCTCCTAAAAATTTGGACGTCATATTTTTTGTAAACGATATAAGAAAAGGACTTACTCCCTTTAAAAGACAACATAAACGCAGTTGAAGAATAAACTTCCGTTGCCGGCGGCCCCAATGCGCATGTAAGACTTTCTGTTGGAAGTTTGTTCTTATATTTAAATTTCTAAAATATACCGCACCCAGTCACTTGAACCCATTATACATGATTAATTTGTTAAAAAACAAGTCGGGCGTTCCGCATCCCCCTCAAGACCCAGACGCGCTATCCCTTACAAGATTAAAAAAACCGATGCCCGCAGGGGGCACCGGTTTTTAACAGCAGAACCTGGAATTAGTCCTTGTAGATTGATCTTACTTAAGAAATCAGCGAACGGATAAACATTTGTTCTTCTTCCGTTGCCGGAACAAGAGGCAGTCTGACAGAGCCGACGGAAATGCCCAGCTCATTTAAAGCAAACTTGACCGCCACCGGATTCGGAAGCGGATGAGGGGCTTCAAACAATCCTTTAAAAAGAGGCAGCAGCTTCTGATGCAGCTTTGCCGCTTTTGCCACTTCGCCGCCCAAATAGGCTTCAATCATCTCTCTCATGTCCTTGCCCGCAAGATGGCTAGCCACGCTGACGATCCCATATCCGCCGACCGCAAGCGCCGGCAAAGTAGCCGCATCTTCGCCCGAATAAACCCGAAATCCGGAAGGGGCAGCAGCGGCCACATTGGCCACCTGCTCAAGCGGGGCGCATTCTTTTACCGCAACGATATTATGGATTTCAGCCAAACGGAGTATGGTTTCCATGCTCAGGCTCGCTACCGTTCTGCTTGGAACGTTGTAAAGCATGATCGGCAGGGTCGTTGAAGACGCAATCGCCTCAAAATGCCGGAACATACCTTCCTGATTCGGTTTATTGTAGTAAGGGACCACCAGAAGCGCACCGTCCACGCCAAGTTTTTCCGCTTCCTTCGTCATCTTAATGGATGCTTCGGTGGAATTGGTGCCGGTGCCCGCTATAATTTTGCAGCGGCCCGCAGCGTGCTTGACCGCAAAATCAAACAACAGCAGTTTCTCCTCGGTCGACAGCGTTGGCGATTCGCCCGTGGTTCCACTGATCACAAGCGTGTCGGATTTCTGGTTTTCCACTAAATAATCTATAAGCTTTGCGGTCTGATCCCAATCAATCTGGCCATCTTGATCAAACGGGGTGACCATCGCAGTGACTAATCTTCCGAAATCCACAATTCGTCCTCCTAATCTGTATTTGACTTACTTCCAAGCTGCCGGATGATGAATCAGGGCTTAGATATGAAGCTCAAATTTTTTGTGAAGCGCCCGCAAGGCCTGAACCATGTTTTCTTTATGAACCAGCACCCAGATCGTGGTGTTCGAGTCCGCAGACTGCAAAATTTGTATGTCTTTTTCGGCAAGAGCCTCCACGATTTTGGCCATGATCCCCGGAACGCCGTTAATCCCGCCGCCGATCACGGAAACCTTGGCACAGCCGCTTGAAATTTTGGGATTAAAGCCCAGCTCTCTAAGTTTCTCTACCGCTCTGTCGGCTTCGTAATCAAACACGGTATAAACTACGCCGCTTGGGGTAACGTTAATAAAGTCAACACTAATATCATTCTCTGCCATAGCTTTGAATACCTGCAACTGAAGTTTGTAGCTTCCTTCGCCGGATTCGACCACAATTTGGGTCACGTTGCCGACATAAGCAATTCCCGTTACAAAACGGTCCACCACGCCTGCCTGGACATCCTTGAAGCCCTCAGGGTTGGCGACAAGCGTTCCTTTCCCGTCGCTGAAAGTAGATCTTACGCGAACCGGCACACCGGCCTGCATCGCAATTTCCACGGCGCGGGGATGAATTACCTTCGCCCCTTGATGGGCCATATTGCAAATCTCGGCATAGCTGACGTAAGCCAAAGGTTTGGCATCCTCAACGAGCCGCGGATCCGCGGTCAGAATACCGTTTACGTCCGTATAAATATCGACGATTTCAGCACGCAAAGCCGCACCTAACGCCGTCGCTGAAGTGTCGCTTCCGCCTCTGCCGAGCGTCGTAAAATCGCCGTTTTCGCTTATTCCCTGGAATCCGGTGACAATCACGACGTTTTTGCTTTCGAATTCCTTCAGGATGCGATCGGGAACCACGTCCAGAATACGGGCGCTGCCAAAATGCTCATCCGTTCTGAAGCCGGCCTGAGCGCCGGTCAGCACAACGGATGGGATCGACTTGGCTTCCAGCAGGCTGCACAAGGTTGCGGCAGAAATGATCTCCCCGCAGCACATCAATAAATCCTTCTCCCGGGCAGGGAGCGCATTGCCGTTAGCCGCTGCCAGACCCAGCAGCGTGTCCGTTGCATAAGGGTCCCCCTTGCGGCCCATGGCTGAGACTACAACGACAAGCCGGTATCCTTCCGCCAGTTCTCTTTCAATATGTTTGACCACATGTTCTCTGGCTTCCGGTGTAGCTAACGACGTGCCGCCGAATTTTTGTACCAAAACACGCATGGAACCAACCTCCAAAAATAAGTAAAACCTTCTATTCAGTTTTCATAGATTATAGGGATCTTCGTTATTAAGAAAAGAACGGCCGATTGCTCGGCCGGTCTTGTTCATCCCAAATTAAGATTTGGCTACAAATTGTTCGGCGATTTGAACGGCGTTCCAAGCGGCTCCTTTAAGGAGATTATCCGATACGATCCAGAGATTAAGCGCACGGCTGTTCGTCAGGTCCCGGCGCAGGCGTCCGACAAACACCTCGTTTTTGCCGGCAGCCTCGGAAGCAAGCGGGTAAGCCTGGGAGGACGGATCGTCCACCAGGACCACGCCCGGCGCGTCTGCGAGCAGCTGTTTTACTTCCTCCAGCTCGTAATCCTGCTTAAGTTCCACGTAAACGGACTCGGAGTGGCCGTATACGACAGGAATCCGGACGCAGGTTGCGGTTACCTCAACCGTGTCGTCACCGAAAATTTTCTTGGTTTCCCGAACCATTTTCATCTCTTCCAGCGTGTATCCATTATCCTGGAACTTGTCGATTTGCGGAATGGCGTTAAAGGCGATCTGATGTTTTACCGGCAGCGAACCTACCGGCAGGATATCTGGAGTAGTTGCTCCGTTTTCCAAAATTTCTTTGGTTTGACGACGCATTTCGTCAATCGCCCGCGCTCCTGCACCGGATACGGCCTGGTAAGTCGATACGATGATGCGGTCAATGCCATACTTATCATAAAGCGGCTTAAGCGCCGCAACCATTTGAATGGTAGAGCAGTTTGGATTGGCGATAATCCCCTTGTGCTCCCAAATCTTCTCTGCGTTGACTTCAGGAACAACAAGCGGGGTGTTTTCATCCATCCGGAAGGCATTGGTGTTGTCAATGCACACCGCGCCATGACGGACCGCATGAGGGGCCAGCTCTTTCGAAACATCTCCGCCTGCGCTGAACAACGCAATGTCAATGCCCTCAAAGCTTTCCGGACGAGCTTCTTCAACGACAATTTCCTGTCCCTTAAAGGTTACGGCAGTTCCCGCTGAACGGGCGGAGGACAGCAGCTTAAGCTTATCAACCGGAAAATCCCGTTTCTCTAGTAGTTTTAAAATTTGTTCTCCAACGGCTCCCGTCGCCCCTACTACAGCGACATTCCACTTCGTTTTGCTCATCTGGTGCGTCTCCCCTCAACTATCTAATGGTATAAATTCTAATTGTATTTATGCGGAGTGCGTTGAAACCCTGGATCAGGCTTGAACCCGCTGAATCAGCATTGGCTGAAGTTGTTTGCCCTGCAAAGCTTCATAGCAAGCTTCGGGAATCAAACTCATGTCCGCTACAAGCGAATTCGGCTTGCCGGTCGGATTATCCTGGCCAAACGGCACAAAATAAAAGTTCCGTGCCACCAGCAATTTGGCAATATTGGCCGCATTCAACCCCAAGCCGTCATTCGTGGAAATTGCAATAACAACGGGTTTGTGGTTGCGAAGCATCGCCTTGGCCGCCATAAGAACAGGACTGTCCGTCATCGCGTTGGCAAGCTTGCTGGTCGTGTTCCCCGTGCACGGGGCAATCACGATAATATCAAGCATGTTTTTAGGTCCAAGCGGCTCGGCATCTACAATTGAAGAAATGATATCATTCCCTGTCAATTCTTTCAACTGCTTTTGCCATTGGGCCGTAGTCCCGAATCTTGTGTCTGTCGTCATCACGGATTGGGAAGCGATCGGAATGACCTTGGCTCCCAGCTCCACAAAACGCGAAATTTGCTCAATAACCTCTTCAAGCGTACAGTGCGAGCCTGTAAGCGCGTATCCTACCGTTTTTCCTTCAAAATTCACCGTTCATCCCCCCGTGTCGTTAACTCCTCTTCCAAGGACTGATAAATGCTGTTGGCCATGATGATGCCGGCCGTTCGGGGAGCGACAATTCCGGGTAGACCAGGAGCCAATATCGCCTTGATACCCCGCTTCTCGGCAAACCGGAAATCGGTGCCGCCCGGAGCGGAAGCTAGGTCGATAATAACTACCTTTGGTGATAATTTTGATAGGACTTGTGCTGTGATAATCATATTCGGAATCGTATTAAAAATCAAGTCAACACCGCTCGCCTCATCGGCCAAATCCTGCGTCAGAAAAGGGTTCCAGCCCATTTCCTCCGCCCTTGCAAAATGCTCTTTCCTCCTGACGCCCATCCTCACTTTTGCTCCGATGCCCTGCAGCGTCCTTGCCATCGTGAAGCCGGTTCGCCCCATGCCGAGCACCACGCATGTTGACCCGTGTATGGTGATGTCGGTATTCTGTATCGCCATCATCAACGCGCCTTCAGCGGTTGGTATGGAGTTGTAAATCGCCACATCGTCCCGATCCAGCACCTGAATGACCTTTATGCCGTGCTTTTCGCACAGCTTAAGCAGGTATGGCTTAGCCAAACCCGTATAGATCAAGGCATGCTTGGGGAGTGCGGCAACCAGCTCTTCCCGCAGCACCAGCTTTTCTTCCGAAAAAGAAGTGCTTACGGTACCGCTGTCACTGCAGCTAAGCACCGGCAAAATGAGCACATCCGCTTCCGACAGCAGTTCTTCGGTCAGCTCCACCCGTGAAACTCCCTGAGGCAGCGGCACCAGTTGATCAAATCCCGCAAGCTTGACGGTCGCATCCAGTTCCACGCACTTACCGATTACCTCCAGCTGGCGAGCGTCGCCACCCAGAATTACAATCGTCAGCCCGGTAAGCATATTAGGATGTCACTCCCTTCAGACTAACTGTTAACGATGTATCTTATGCAGTTTGGCGTCTTGGGGTGAGCGCCCGATCCAAACGATCAACGGCTGAACGGTCCGGACTTCGCAAAAAAAAGCGCCTGCACAGCCAACGATGCCCCGTTGACCGCACAGACGCTTTTTCCTGTACGTTTAAGGATTACTCCATATTAATCCTTAATTCTATCCTAATTCTGACCGTTAATTACGGCCCGTATGCCCGAAACCGCCGCTGCCGCGCACCGTTTCAGACAATACCTCCACCTGCTGCAGCTCCACGGCCGGGACCGTCTGGAACACCATTTGCGCGATCCGCTCGTTCCGTTTGATCGTAAACGGCTCCTGGCCGAGATTGATCAGCAGCACCTTAATTTCGCCGCGGTAATCCGCATCGATCGTTCCCGGCGTGTTCAGGCAGGTAATACCCGCTTTAAGCGCCAGTCCACTTCTCGGACGGATTTGGGCCTCCAGCCCGGCCGGCATCGCAATCGCAAAACCCGTCGGAATCAGGCCGCGCTCCCCCGGTTTCAATACGACGTCTTCCTCCACGGCGGCATAAAGGTCAAACCCGGAAGCCAGCTCCGACATTTTGCGTGGAAGTTCAATATCCTCATACCCCGGAAGGCGGTTAATTTGCACCAGATACGACAAGCTCATCTCTCCTTAATCCTGATATTACTTTGTCCGAGGAACCGACCATCGCCAGCGCGTAAGGCTGTTTGAACATCCCGTCAATGACGTCCCGGACATCCTCCATCTTAACCGCATCGATACGGCTGATCAGTTCATCCAACGTATAGTGTTTGCCGAGCATCAGCTCGTTTTTGCCAAGCCGGTTCATCCGGCTGCCCGTTCCTTCCGAACCGAGGATCAGGCTGCCCTTCATCTGCTCCTTGCCCTTGTGCAGCTCGTCTTCGGTCAGCCCTTTCTCGCGGACCTCAAACAGCAGCTCTTTGGTTAAATCCAGCACTTCTTTGGTCTGTTTAGGAGCGGTACCGGCATAAATCGAAAAAAGGCCGCTGTCCGCATAAGAGCTGTGATAGGAATAAACCGAATAAGCTAAGCCGCGTTTCTCGCGGATTTCCTGGAACAAACGCGAGCTCATGCCTCCGCCGAGCGCATTGTTCAGCAGCATCATCGCGTATTGTTTTTCGTGACCGGTCGGAAGGCCCGGGAAGGTTAAACAGATGTGGTTTTGCTCGGTTTTTTTCTTGTAAAATTTCAATTCCCCCAAAAAATCAGGTGCGGCCAACTGCTGCGCGCCGCCGCTTACGTTAAAACCGCCGAAATATTTCTCGAGCAGGTCCATGATTCCATCGTCATAATGGCCCGCGATGCTGATGACCGTGTTCTCCAGCGTGTAGTGCTCCTTCATGTAGCGGTGCAGCCGGGCAGAGTCCATCGGCTGCAGACGCTCCTCCGTGCCCAGGATCGGAAAAGCAAGGGAATGTCCGCCGTAAGCCGCTTCGGCAAGCAGATCATGCACCATGTCATCGGGCGTGTCCTCGTACATCGAGATTTCTTCGAGAATGACGTTTTTCTCTTTTCTCAGCTCTTCTTCATCAAACTTGGAGTGGAAAAACATATCCGAAAGAACGTCCACGGCAATCTCCAAATGCTGGTCCAGCACCTTGAAGTAATAACACGTATATTCTTTGGAAGTAAAAGCATTGACGTTTCCGCCAATAGCATCGAACCGCTCCGCGATTTCTTTGGCCGAAAAACGGTCAGTGCCTTTGAAAAGCATGTGTTCAATAAAATGAGATATTCCGTTTTCTTCAAGCTGTTCGTTCCTGGATCCCGTCTTGACCCAAATGCCAAAGGAAACGGACCGGAAGGTCGGAATTTTCTCCATAACGACTCTAAGGCCGTTTGTTAGCTGCGTCTTGATCACGAAAGGACCTCCTAGAGTTCCTTGCCAACTGTCTCAGCGGCAAAATGGTTACTATTGATTATCCTATTGATCGTACCAAAAAAAGACGGTGCGCTCAACCTTCCTCTGCATCTATCCGGTCCGGAGACAACGTATCCGCTACCGTTCCCAGCTTCAACCCTTTGGCTTTAAGCGTCTCTATGATCCCTTTCAGCGAGGCCTTGGTGGAGGGCGTAGGGTGCATCAGAATGAGCGAACCCGCCTCCGCTTTCCTCGAAATTTTGGCGATGACGGAGGCCGGATCGGGGTTTTTCCAATCAACCGTATCTACCGTCCACAGCACCGTCTTTAATCCTTGGGAGGCTGCAATCTCCACGGTTCGCTGGTTGAAATCTCCGGAAGGCGGGGCAAACCAGGTATTGTTGATTCCCAGCGTATCTTTAAGCAGCTGCTTGGTTTTGGTAATCTCCAGCGTTGCCCGTTCTTGGCTGAGCCTGCTCATATTCGGATGAGAATAGGCGTGATTCTCAATTTCATGTCCTCGGGCTTGGATTTCTTTGGCCACATCCGGATTTTTCTTCAGCCAGCTTCCATCGAGGAAAAAGGTGGCTTTCACCTGCTCCTCATCCAGCGTATCCAGCATTGGTTTTATGTACTCGTTGCCCCAGGCCACGTTAATCATGAGGGCGGCCATCTTTTTGTTGGGATTGCCTTTATAGATCGGCTGGGGACCTAAATCGTCCAGGGAAATCTGCGGTTTGGTCTCCCGGTAGACATAATAGATTTTTGAGGCTTCGGGGCTGCCCGGTGCCGCCTGTTTTCTCCTATCCACCGTTTTTAAATAAGAGGCTTCCACATCCACTTCGCGGCCATTGTAACCCGGAATGGCTTTCCAGACCCGGTCGATCACCGCGTCCATCGGCTTTTCGTTTAACTTTTGAGCCTGGATTTCAATCTCCTTTTTCAGATCATCCGTTTTTTCTCCCTGCTCCCCCTTGGACTGCAAGGCAAATACGGCCACGGCCTGAGGCTGTCCGGAGTGGTACCAGGCTTCCTGAATATAATCCCTCAGTCCCGCCGCTTGTCCGAGCAGGAGAACCGCCCCTGCCCCCGCAACTATGACAACTGCTTTTCCCCTGTTCCGTTTCACCGATCATTCTCCCTTTCACCCTGTATGTCCCATTATTATGTCAGCCTTGAAAGGAATATGAGTCGGCGGGTCGCCCGCCGGAACTTCGGTTTTAAAGCCAGCCCTGTTCCGCAGCAAGTGCAAACGCCCCGGGGAAGACTTTGCTCAAACTAAAAAAAGAGCCAGAATCAGTGTTCTGCCTCTTTCTTTCCCGGTCATCCTGCGGATAACTGGCGATGATAAATTTAGTCTTGTTTAACCGCTTCCGGTGTCAGCGTAGCTTTGCGGGAAAGGTTAACGCGGCCCTGCTGGTCGATTTCCGTAACTTTTACCGTAATCACGTCGCCGATGGCCACTACGTCTTCCACTTTGCCTACACGTTCCGTGGACAATTGGGAGATGTGAACCAAACCATCTTTGCCCGGCAAAATTTCAACGAATGCGCCAAACTTCTCGATCCGTTTAACCGTGCCGGTATAAATTTCTCCGACCACGACTTCCTTCACGATGCCTTCGATGATCGAACGGGCTTTATCGTTCATTTCCGGGTTGGAGGAAGCGATAAATACGCGGCCGTCCTGCTCGATATCGATCTTCACGCCGGTGTCTTCAATGATTTTATTGATGACTTTGCCGCCTGCGCCGATAACGTCACGGATTTTGTCCGGGTTGATTTGCATAACCATAATTTTAGGCGCATAAGGAGACAGGTTTTCTTTTGGTTTGGAAATGATTTCGGTCATTTTGTCCAAAATGAACATCCGGCCTTCTCTAGCCTGCTCCAGAGCTTCATTCAAAATTTGGCGGTCAATGCCGTCAATTTTGATATCCATCTGAATAGCGGTTACGCCTTCTCTTGTACCGGCCACTTTAAAGTCCATGTCGCCCAGATGGTCTTCCATGCCTTGAATGTCGGTCAAGATCGAAACATGATCCTTGTCTTTGATCAGACCCATCGCAACGCCGGCAACCGGAGCTTTAATCGGTACGCCCGCATCCATCATGGCCAGCGTACTGGCACAGATACTTGCCTGGGAAGTCGAACCGTTGGATTCGAGTACCTCGGAAACAAGACGGATCGTGTAGGGGAATTCCGTTTCGGAAGGAATAACCTTGGAAAGCGCACGTTCCCCCAAAGCGCCATGGCCGATTTCGCGGCGGCCCGGTGCGCGCAGCGGACGGGCTTCGCCCACGCTGAACGGCGGGAAGTTGTAGTGGTGCATAAACCGTTTGGTTTCTTCCAGATCGATACCGTCGAGAATTTGCACATCGCCAAGCGCGCCAAGCGTACAAATACTGAGGGCCTGGGTTTGTCCACGCGTGAACAAGCCGGAGCCGTGCGTGCGCGGCAGCAGGTTGATATCGCATTCAATCGGGCGGATTTCATTCAGCTTGCGACCGTCCGGACGCACTTTGTCATGCGTAATAAGACGGCGTACTTCTTCTTTGACAATATCATGCAGCACTTCTTTGACGTCGTTTAAGAGCTCAGGAGACTCTATGTACTCTTGCTCAAAGAAAGTTACGGCATCATCGTTAATCGCATCGATCGCATCCTGTCTGGCATGTTTCTCGGCGATTCTGACCGCTTCCACCAGACGTTCAGCCGCGAATTCGCGAACCGCACGATTGACTTCAGGATCTACCGCATGGAGTTTGACTTCCATTTTCTCCTTGCCGGCAATCTGTACGAACTCTTCGATGACGGCTACGATGTTTTTGATTTCGTCATGACCAAACATGATCGCTTCCAGCATCACTTCTTCCGGAACCTCGTTGGCTTCCGCCTCCACCATCATGATGGCGTCTTTGGTTCCTGCAACCACGAGGTACATGTCGCTGGCTTCCTGCTGGGCAATGTCCGGGTTGATGACAAACTCGCCGTTAACGCGTCCCACTGCCACACCGCCGATTGGTCCGTTAAACGGAACATCAGAAATGCTCAGCGCTGCCGAAGTACCGATCATGGCGGCGATTTCAGGCTCGCAGTCCTGATCCACGCTCATAACCAGGTTCACGATTTGTACGTCGTTGCGGAATCCTTCCGGAAACAGCGGACGAATCGGACGGTCCGTCAGACGGCTGGCCAGAATGGCTTTTTCGCTTGGACGCCCTTCACGTTTAATAAAGCCCCCCGGAATTTTGCCGACCGCGTACAATTTCTCTTCATAGTTGACCGTAAGCGGGAAAAAATCGAGGTCCTTCGGCTCCGAAGACGCCGTCACCGTACAAAGCACGGCCGTTTCGCCGTAGCGTACCATGACAGCCGCGTTAGCCTGCTTGGCCAATCGGCCGGTTTCCAGCACAAGAGGTCTTCCTCCAAGCTGCATTTTCACTTGCTTCTCCATGAAATCCCTCCTTCAAAGGTTACCTTTTATATTCGGTTCTATACCATTATTTCCTGCAAACATCGCGTAATTCATGGCTACGCTAAAAAGCAACCAGGCAGGCCGCCGTTCGCTTTCATACGAGCGGTAACAGCGGCAACCAGGCTGCTTCCAAAGTAAGGTTAAAGATTAGCGGCGCAGACCGAGTTTTTCGATCAAAGCACTGTAACGTCTAACATCTTTGTTCTTCAAGTAAGCCAAAAGCTTACGGCGTTGTCCGACCATTTTCAACAATCCACGGCGGGAATGATGATCTTTCTTGTGTGTACGCAAGTGGTCAGTCAAGTTAACGATGTTCTCAGTAAGGATAGCAATTTGCACCTCTGGAGATCCTGTATCGGACTCGTGAGTTTTGTGCTCTTCGATCAGTTGAGTTTTACGTTCTTGAGTCAATGCCATCCTGTTCACCTCCTTCATTATAATCGCCATTAGCCTCGTAGCCGCCGGTGAGAACGGACAACCAAGCCAAGGTTATGTGCTCCGAAAGAACACTTTGAAAAGTATAGCATACTTCGAGAGTAAAAGTAAACTCGCACGGCTGGTTATATGAAACTTTTTCCTATTAGCCGAAAAAAGCATTCCCACTTGCCATGATGAAAGTAAAGCAGCGCTACTTCAGCAATTCTCTCGCGGTGTCCGCGTCACGGCCGATCTGGGAGATCAGCTCATCAATGGAGGAAAATTTACGTTCAGGACGAATGTAAGAGACCAACTGCACGGTTAATTCCTTATCGTAAATATCTCCGCTGAAATCAAACAGATGGACCTCCAGGGAAGGCTTCGTGACGCCCTCATGGAAAGTCGGCTTAACCCCAAGGTTCATAACGCCCGGCAACCAGCGCTCTTCTCCAGCCAGCTGGGCTTTTACGGCATAAACGCCGCTTACCGGCAGTACAAAATGTTCGGAGGGCTCGACGTTGGCTGTGGGAAATCCGATCTTGCGGCCCCGCTTCTCGCCGTTCACGACGATGCCCCGCAAAATATAAGGCCGGCCAAACCAGTTGGCGGCGAGGTCAACCCGCCCTTCATGCAGCCATTTGCGGATGCCGGAGCTGCTGACTTTTTCGCCGTCTTTCAAAAAGGGAGGAACGGTGTGCACCGTAAAACGCTGCGCCCCAAGCTCGCGGAGCCTGTCGGCGTCTCCTGCGCCTTTATGGCCAAAGTGGAAATCAAAGCCGATCACGGCCGTCCGGATGTTCAGCGGCAGCAGCATGCCGGTCACAAAATCCTCCGGGCTGATGCGCGAAAATTCCTCGTTAAATTCGACGACATAAAAATAATCGATGCCCAGCTCGCGGAGCAGGCGTTCTTTCTCTACGGGGGGCGTTAAATACCCGTCGTAGTCCCCTTTTTTCATAACCTCTTTGGGGTGAGGGTAAAACGTCATGACCGCAGCCGGCAATCCGGCTTCCCGGGCCATGGATATTGCGGTTTTAATGACGCTTAAATGCCCCAGATGCAGGCCATCAAACTGGCCTAGCGCCAAAACCTGCGGAGCCGCCAAACGTTCCGCCGCATTTTCCGATAACGGATAAGACAAATTTACGGTTTCCATAAACCTCTCACCTGCATTCCAATAAGTTGTCCCGGCAAACCGGCGTACATCCTAGTGGGCCGGCGTTGCGGAAATTTAGACTAATCAGTCTTTCTATCTATCGATTCATTGATTCTGGGCAAATACTTTAACCGGGGCAATAGCACCCGAGTCGGCTTCCCGCTTATAAATGCCAAGAAACCGCCGCTCCGAGTCATACAGCCGGATGATCTCATCCCGCTCGGGAAGCGGCTGAACGACCGAAGGAGATAAACGCTGGCCCTGCAGAGCCGCTTTGACTTTTTCATCCGCAACCTGGACGGAGGCTAAATGGCCGACTGCCTCGTCAACGGGGATCAGATGCTGCTGAAGCGTACCTTCCGCAGCATACTGCTGAATCTCCTCAAAAGTCAGGCAGCGGTCGTCGGCAATCCCGGCGGAAACAGTCCGTTTCAGCACGGACATGGAGGCCGGAACGCCAAGGGCTTGGCCTATATCCACACATAAAGTGCGAATATAGGTCCCTTTGGAGCACAAAACCCGGATCGAAATCTCCGGATAAGGAAGGTCCGGATTAAATCCGGTCAGCTCCAGTTCGTGGATCGTCACCTCGCGAGGTTTCCTTTCCACCGTTTTCCCTTCCCGGGCCAGCTCATAAAGCCGCTTCCCGTCCTGCTTTAAAGCCGAATACATGGGCGGCACCTGGGAGATGGTGCCCCGGAATTTCTGCAAAACCTCCTGAACCTGTTCAAGGCTGACTTGGACGCCCTCCTCTAAACGTTCCGTCACGGTTCCGGTCATATCCTCGGTATCTGTCGCAATGCCGAGGACCAAGGTAGCCTCATATTCCTTGGGCAGCTCCTGCAAGTATTCAACCATGCGGGTCGCTCTGCCTAAACAAAGCGGCAGCACGCCGGTCACCTGCGGATCCAAAGTGCCCGTATGGCCGATCCGTTTCATTTTCAAAATGCCCCTGGCCTTCGCTACTACGTCGTGGGACGTAAAACCTGCCGGTTTAAGCACCGGCAAAATGCCTTCATATTCCATCATAATTCCTGCTTCACCCGCTCTACAACTGCAGCAACAGCTTCTTCCAGCGTAGTCTCCAGCCTTGCACCCGCCGCGCGGACATGTCCGCCGCCGCCAAAGCTTTGGGCTACGGCTGCAACGTCTACTTTGCCGGCCGAGCGCATGCTGACCTTGACCGCTTGCTCGTGAATCACCTTAAACAACATCCCGACTTCCACGCCGGTAATATTACGAGGATAATTAACGATTCCTTCAAGATCTTCATGAATCGCCCCCGCCTCCTGCATATCGGCATCCGTAAGGCTGACCCAGGCCATTTTGCCGTCCGGGCTGAGCTCCAGTTTGTTAAGGGCTTTGGTCAAAATACGCAGCTGCGGGTAAGTCATCTGTTCCAAAAGATGTTCGGAAATCCAAGGACCGTCAATGCCGAATTCGAGCAGCTTAGAAGCGATTGCCATGACCTTCGGCGAGGTATTGGAATACCGGAAGCCGCCGGTATCGGTCAGCATGCCGGTATAAATGGCGGTTGCAGAATCTTTATCGAGCGAAACGCCTGCACAGGCAATGAGGTCGAAAAGAATTTCCGCGGTAGCAGCCGCATCAGGAACAATCAGGTTGACCGAGCCGTAAGCATCGTTGGTCGGATGGTGGTCAATATTCAGCAAAACGGCGTCTTCCGCAAAATATTGCTTGGTGGTTCCCACCCTTTTAAAATCAGCGCAGTCCACACAAATCACATGTTTATATGTACGCGAAAGAGGCTGTGCCGAAAGGTCCAGGATTTGGTCGGCATTCCACAGGAAAGACATCCGGCGGGGAATGGGACCTTCGTTGACCATAACGTATTTTTTGCCCAGACATGAGAGAAGCCAGCCTACCGCTAGGGTAGAGCTGACTGCATCTCCGTCGGGCTGCACATGCGAAACGATTAGAAAATCGTCGTGCTCTTTGATGTAATCTACAGCACTCTGGAGTTCCTGTCCGCTAATTTGCATAGCCCTCTCCTTTAGTTTTATTTATCTTCTTTGGAAATTTCACCGAGCAGCTTCTCAATATGGCTGCCGTAAGCGATGGACTCATCGAATTTAAAAATCAGTTCAGGCGTATGGCGCAGACGGATCAGCCTCCCGAGCTCGCTGCGCAGAAAACCGCTGGCCCGTTCGATGCCTTTCAGGGAAGCTTGCTTCTCTTCATCGCTGCCGAATACGCTGAGATACACCTTTGCTTGCGACAAATCGTTGGTGACATCAACGCCCGTCACGGTTACAAAACCGATGCGAGGGTCTTTGAGTTCGTTTTGAATCAGCAGGCTGAGTTCTTTTTTGATTTGTTCGCCAACTCGGCCGGGACGATTGTTTGCCATAAATAACACCTCTTTATCTATCTTGAAAGCACCGGCCGTACTGCCAGCCGGTGCTCATCAAAGCGGTCAAACCGCAATTTCAATTATCATGTCCAAGCGTTCACCGGAAAATAGCCGAGATTAATGTTTAACCTCTTCCATAATAAACGCTTCGATCGTATCGCCCTCTTTGAGATCGTTGTAGCCATCGAGCGTAATTCCGCACTCGTAGCCTTGTGCAACGTCTTTGGCGTCGTCTTTGTACCGTTTGAGGGAATCAATCTTGCCTTCAAAAATCACGATGCCGTCGCGGATCAGGCGGGCTTCGGCAGAGCGGGAGATTTTACCGGAGGTGACCATACAACCGGCAATCGTTCCGACCTTGCTGATTTTAAACGTGTTCCGGACTTCGGCATGGCCGATGACAGATTCTTTGAAGACCGGATCAAGCATCCCTTTCATCGCCTGTTCGATCTCTTCGATTACGTTGTAAATAACGCGATGCAGACGAATATCCACTTTCTCTTGCTCTGCCGTCGATTTTGCCTGGGCTTCAGGACGAACGTTAAAGCCGATCACGATAGCATTCGAAGCGGCAGCCAAAATGATATCCGATTCGGTGATGGCGCCTGCACCGCTGTGAATGATCTTGACGCGTACGCCTTCAACCTCGATCTTCGCCAGGGAGCTCTTCAACGCTTCTACCGAACCTTGAACGTCGCCTTTGATGATTACGTTCAGGTCTTTGATTTCGCCTTCCTTGATCGCATTAAACAGATCGTCGAGCGTAACGCGCGTATTGCTGTTAAGCTCGGACTGACGATGGGTGATCGAACGTTTATCGGCGATGGAACGGGCTTTACGCTCGTCTTCAAACACCATAAACGGATCGCCTGCACCCGGTACTTCGGTCAAACCGGTGATTTCCACCGGCGTGGAAGGACCTGCTTCCTTCAGACGGCGGCCTTTGTCGTTAACCATGGCACGCACGCGTCCGAAGCAGTTGCCGGCAACAAACGCGTCGCCGATCTTCAGCGTACCGTGCTGTACGAGTATGCGGGCTACAGGACCACGGCCTTTGTCCAGCTCGGCTTCGATAACCGTACCTCTGGCACGTTTATTAGGGTTGGCTTTGTATTCATTTACTTCAGCCACCAGCAGGATCATTTCAAGCAGTTCTTCGATGCCGATCTTCTGCTTCGCGGAAACGTTCACGAAGATCGTATCGCCGCCCCATTCTTCCGGAACCAGTTCATATTCCGTAAGTTCTTGTTTAACTTTGTCAGGGTTGGCACCGGGTTTGTCGATTTTGTTTACCGCTACGATAATCGGCAAACCTGCCGCTTTCGCATGGTTGATCGCTTCGACGGTTTGCGGCATAACGCCGTCATCGGCCGCTACCACGATAATCGTCATATCGGTTACCTGCGCACCGCGTGCACGCATAGCCGTAAAGGCTTCGTGGCCCGGTGTATCGAGGAACGTGATTTTCTTATGATTGATTTCGACCTGATATGCACCGATATGCTGGGTGATGCCGCCGGCTTCGCCAGCGGTTACGCTGGTAGAGCGGATGGTATCCAGCAAAGTCGTTTTACCATGGTCGACGTGACCCATGATCGTTACGACCGGCGGGCGTACTTCCAGATCGGCCGGATCGTCGTTTTCTTCTACGGTTTCAAAGCGGTCGTCTTCAACCGGGATTTTCACTTCTACTTCAACGCCGAAATCGCCGGCAAGAAGCAGAATCGTATCCATATCGAGCTCCTGGTTGATCGTCGCCATAACGCCCAAAGAGATAAGCTTCTTGATGACTTCCGAAGCATCTTTATGGAGCAGTTTGGCCGTTTCGCCTACGGTCATTTCACCGCGGACGATGATTTTCTTAGGCGTATTGTCGATTTTCTCGCGTCTTTCCTGCTGCTGGCCGCCTCTGCCGCCGCGGCCCCCTTTGCCTCCGCGATTGTTGTTGCCGCGGAAACCGCCTTTATTGCCATCTTCAAAACGTTTCTGGCCGCCGCGGTTATTGCCCGTACCGCCGGCGTCACGTCTTGGTTTATTGCGATCATTGTCCTGGGTGAAACCCGGACGAGCGGAATCTCCGCCGCTGCGGTTTGCGGAAGGACCCGGACGGTTTCCGCCTTGTCCTCCCCCTTGGGATGGACGTCCACTGTTGTTTTGCGGTCCGCGGTTCGGGCCGCCGCCTTGATTAGGGCGGTTGTTTTGTCCTTGCGGACGGGAGGAAACCGGACGGTCTCCGTTTTGGGAAGACGGTCTGTTGCCGCCGCTGTTTTGGCTGTTTCCGTTAGATTGACTGCTTCTGGTTTGTGTCGCCACTCCGGCGCTCTTCGAATGATTTGTTGTTTTATTGTTATTCATGCTTACCTGCTTTTCCGATTGATTTTTGTTGTTGCCTGCACTTCTGATGGCTGTACGGTCTTTGCTTTCCGGAGAAGAGGATTTCGCTTCCGCTTTTCGCTCTCCGCCCGAAGAGGAGACAACGGCTTTCGCCTGAGCGCCTCCCGCAGCCGCAGCGCCATCGCGTTTGGCTGCCGCATTGTTTTTGATATCTTTAAAAAATTGTTCCACCTTGGAGACCGCGTCATTCTCCATCACGCTCATGTGATTGTTCACAGGAACGTCCAGGCGTTTAAGAATCGTAATAATTTCCTTGCTGCTCATATTCAGCGACTTGGCATATTCGTACACTCTTAGTTTATCTTTGTTTTCTTGTTTACTCAATATACTCCACCTCCGACGTCATACTCACGGTTTTACGCAATAGGTTTGCGAATCCTTGATCCGTCAGCGCGAGAACCACCCTTTCCGGCTTGCCCACGCTGGCTCCAAGGCTTTCCCGATCAAATCCAATCAGCAAAGGAACTTGATAAGTTCCGCATTTGTCGCGGAATTTCTTACGTGTATTGAGTGAGGCGTCGCCGGCCACGATGACCAGCTTGGCTTCCGATGAGCGAATGGACTTGGTGACAATTTCATCCCCCGTTATTACTTTACCCGCTCGCATGGCGAGCCCAAGCTGAGATAAAGCTTTACTAATCATCGTCTTCGCTCCCGTTTTGGGAGTTGATAAACTCTTCTTCTACGGCGACAAAATCTTTGGCCAGCTGCTCATAAATCTCGGAATTCACCGGAGATTTCAGCGCCCGGTCGAGGGAACGATTTTTATGCGCCAGCTTGAAGCACTCCACTTTGCCGCATAAATAAGCGCCGCGGCCTGACTTTTTGCCGGTAAGATCGATCATGACCTCGCCTTCAGGCGTCTTAACTACGCGAATAAGCTGTTTCTTTGGCATCATTTCCTGGCAGGCTACACATTTGCGCAGCGGGACTTTTCTTGTCTTCATCACTATGCCCCCGTCCTACATAAACTTAATCTACGGAGACGGAATCCTGCGGCATTTCTTCGCCATCCGAAATGGGTCTGCCAAATTCCTCTTCCGCCTGAGTTTCGCTCTTGATATCGATTTTCCAGCCGGTTAATTTTGCGGCAAGACGGGCATTTTGCCCTTTGATGCCGATCGCCAGGGAAAGCTGATAGTCAGGCACGATCACGCGGGCCATTTTCTCCGCTTCGAAAACCTGCACTTCAAGCACCTTCGACGGGCTCAGCGCGTTAGCCACGTATTCCTCTACATTTTCCGAATAACGGACGATGTCGATTTTTTCGCCGCGCAGCTCGTTTACAATTGTTTGTACCCGCTGGCCTTTAGGGCCGACGCAGGAGCCGACCGGATCGACCTCGGAATTGCGGGAAAATACGGCGATTTTTGAGCGGAAGCCAGCTTCGCGGGCCACGGATTTGATCTCCACGACACCGTCGTAAATTTCGGGAACTTCAAGCTCGAACAAACGTTTAAGCAATCCCGGATGGCTGCGGGACAACAGGATTTGAGGCCCTTTCGTTGTGTTCTCCACTTTAGTGATATAAGCTTTAATGCGGTCGTTATGTTTAAACTTTTCGTTAGGCATAAGCTCATTCAGCGGAAGGTGGGCTTCCACTTTGCCCAAATCCACATAAATATTGCGGAGATCCTGGCGCTGTACAATTCCCGTCACGATGTCTTCTTCTTTATCTACAAAAGCATTGTAGATCAACCCGCGTTCCGCTTCACGGATACGCTGGGTGACCACCTGCTTGGCGGTTTGCGCGGCGATGCGGCCAAAGTCACGCGGGGTAACTTCGATTTCCGCCACATCGTCGATCTGAAATCCGGGATGGATTTCACGGGCCGCAGGCAGCGAAATTTCCGTGCGGGGATCCAGCACCTCTTCCACCACCAGCTTGCGGGCAAACACCTTGATGCCGCCCGTATTGCGGTTCATATCCACACGCACGTTCTGGGCGGTGTTGAAATTCCGCTTGTAGCTGGAGATCAGCGCCGCTTCAATGGCTTCGAACAAAATATCCTTGCTGATCCCTTTCTCCCTTTCCAATTCATTTAAGGCCTCAATAAAATCCATACTCATTTGCCTCAAGCTCCCCCTTTCAAAATATGCCAGTTAAACCCATCCGCCTTTAAAAAATAATAGCCAGTCGTGCACTGGCGACTTTGCCGTATGGGATGTTGTGCTCTTTCTTGCCGACTTGAATAAGCAGCTCATCCTGCTCAAAAGAGAGAAGGCGCCCTTCAAATTCCTTCTGGCCGTTGACGGGTTCGTATGTAGTCACGAACACGTCTTTGCCGACGGCCTTCTTGACGTCTTCCGCTTTCTTCAACGGACGTTCCGCACCCGGAGAAGACACTTCCAGGAAATAAGCCGCAGGAATCGGGTCGTTCTTGTCCAACTGCTCGCTCAGAACCTCGCTGATCCGGCCGCAGTCATCAATATCGATGCCGCCTTCCTTATCCACGAAGACGCGAAGAAACCAGTTGCTGCCTTCCTTCACATACTCGACATCGACCAGTTCGAATCCGTTATCCTCCAGATAGGGCAAAATCATTTCTTCCACAGCCGCTTTAATCTTCGGTGTGCTCAATCTTTCAACCTCCATACCCTCATTCATCTATACCAAAGATTAAAGAGTGGGTTTCCCCACTCTTTAAACAACGGTTCTATCTTCATGATTGACAATAAAATTATAACATAATCCGTAAATAGTGACAAGTGAACGAACTTGACTGCGGAACCCGCAAAGCCTTATCCCACGCCCGTTTCGCGCTCTGCCGGGATGCAGCGGCCTGTTAAAACAAGGAAAGCTGGTTGCTTTCAGGCAATCCGCGGAAGCATCCGAGCTGACCAAGCAGCTCCACGATCGTTTTACTGGCTTTGGATTTCTGCTGGAAATCCTCGATGGACAAAAATTCGCCCTGATCTTTGGCTGCGGCAATATTTCGGGCCGCATTTTCGCCGATGCCGGCCAGCGCCGCAAACGGAGGAATCAGCGAGTCCCCGTCCACGATAAACTTGGTAGCGTCGGAACGGTACAAATCGATGCTCTTGAAGCTGAAGCCGCGCGCCGTCATTTCCAGCGCCATTTCCAGAATCGGCAGCATGCTTTTTTCTTTCGGCTGGGCCTGAAAGCCCTTTTGTTCGATTTCGTCGATTTTGCGGTTGATGGCTTCGTACCCTTGGCAGAACAGCTCGATATCAAAATCTTCGCCGCGGACCGAGAAATAGGTCGCATAATATTCGATCGGATGATACAGCTTAAAATAAGCGGTCCGGACGGCGGAAATAACGTAAGCAGCGGCGTGCGCCTTCGGGAACATGTATTGAATTTTCAGGCAGGAATCAATGTACCAGTTAGGGACCTTACACCGTTTCATTTCTTCAATCCATTCCGGCGTAAGCCCTTTGCCTTTACGGACGCTTTCCGTAATCTTAAAGGCCAAGCTGGCATCCATGCCCGCTTTGTAAATCAGGAACAGCATGATGTCGTCCCGGCAGCCGATTACGGTTTTGATGTTGCAGGTACCGTTTTTGATCAAATCCTGCGCGTTGCCGAGCCAAACGCCGGTTCCATGGGAAAGTCCGGAAATCTGAAGCAAGTCGGCAAATGAGGACGGCTGGGATTCGATCAGCATCTGCCGAACAAATTTGGTTCCCATCTCCGGGATCCCGTAAGTCGCTACCGGTGTCCGGATCTGATCCGGCCGGACGCCAAGCGCTTCCGTCGAGTTGAACATGCTCATCACTTTCGGGTCGTTCATCGGAATTGTGGTCGGATCCACGCCCGTCAAATCCTGCAGCATCCGCATCATCGTCGGATCATCGTGCCCCAGAATATCGAGCTTGAGCAGGTTGGCGTCAAAGGCGTGATAATCGAAGTGGGTCGTTTTCCATTCCGAGCTGGTATCGTCAGCCGGATATTGAACCGGCGTAATGTCGTCAACTTCCATATAATCCGGCACGACCACGATCCCGCCGGGATGCTGGCCGGTGCTTCGTTTTACGCCCGTACAGCCGGCAGCCAGGCGGTTCAGCTCGGCTCCCCGCCATTTCTTGCCGTGTTCCTCTTCGTATTTTTTCGCGAAGCCAAACGCGGTCTTCTCCGCGACCGTACCGATTGTTCCGGCGCGGAATACGCTTTTTTCCCCGAACAGCACCTTGGTATAGTTGTGCGCGTGCGGCTGGTATTCCCCGGAGAAGTTCAAGTCGATATCGGGAACCTTGTCCCCTTTAAAGCCCAGGAACGTTTCGAACGGAATATCCTGGCCTTCGCCTTTCAGCTTCTGTCCGCAGTTCGGACAGTCCTTGTCCGGCAGGTCAAAGCCGCTCGGCACGCTGCCATCCAAAAACCATTCGCTGTGGCGGCATTCCGGATTGCGGCAAATATAGTGGGCCGGCAAAGGATTAACTTCGGAAATGCCGAGGAACGTCGCGACCACGGACGAGCCGACGGAACCCCGGGAGCCGACGAGATAGCCGTCCTGGTTGGACTTTTTAACCAGACGCTCCGAAATTAGATAGTTCGCGGAGAAGCCGTATTTGATGATCGGCTCCAGTTCTTTTTCCAGACGGGCGACGACCACCTCCGGCAAATCCTCTCCGTAAATCGACTTGGCCGTGTTGTAGCAGGTATTGCGGATCTCCTCCTCCGCGCCATCGATAATCGGCGTAAACAGCTTGTCCGGGAACAGCTGGATTTCCTCAAAACGGTCGGCAAGCTCGGCCGTGTTGGTTACGACGACCTCCATCGCCTTGTCTTCACCGAGGAAAGCAAATTCCTTCAGCATCTCGTCCGTCGTGCGGAAGTGGGCGTCCGGCTTGCGGATATCCTTCAGCGGGCTGAACCCGGTGATGCCGTGAATCGTAATATCGCGGAAGATCTTGTCGCGCGGTTCAAGGTAGTGCACGTTCCCGGTCGCAATGACCGGCTTGTTCAGCTTGGCGCCGATGTCGCATACCTTGCGGATTGCGGTTTCCAGCTCCTCCACGCTGCCGACCAGTCCTTTGTCGACCAGATGCATATACATGGTCAGCGGCTGAATCTCCAGCACATCGTAAAACTCCGCAACCGCTTCGGCCTCCTCCACCGACTTGTTCAGCACGGTTTCGAAGAACTCGCCTTTTTCACAGCCGGATATGACCAGAAGGCCTTCGCGCAGCTCCTGCAGCAGCGTCTTCGGAATGGTAGGGACCCGGTTCATATGCTCGGTATGGGAAAGCGAAACCAGCTTGAACAGATTTTTTTTGCCGATCGCGTTTAAAGCATATATGCCGCTGTGAAACGGCCGTACATTGGACAAGTCTTTGCCTACATAATCGTTTAACCGGTCCAGCATCGTGATGCCCTGGATTTTCTCCGCATCCGACAGAAGGTTATTCATGATGTCGCACAGGGCCAAGGTATCATCGATCGCCCGGTGATGATTTTCCAGGGAAACTTTATATTTGGCGGCAAGCGTGTTGAGTCTGTGATTCTTCATGGTCGGGAACAGCATTCTGGCCAGCTCCAGCGTATCCATCACCGGATTGTCCATCGGCTCCATCCCCAGCTCCTTCAGCTTGGCATTGATGAAACCCACATCAAATCTCGCATTATGCGCCACCAAAATGCCGTCCCCGGCAAACTCCACAAACTCCTTCAGCACAGGTTCAACGTCGGGAGCGTCCCGTACCATCTCGTCGTTAATGTTGGTCAGCTGCTGAATATGATAAGGGATACGGACATGCGGGTTAACGAACGTCGTATACCTGTCGATTTCTTTGCCGTCGTTTATTTTAATGGCTGCAATTTCGATAATTTTATTCTGGGTCACCGACAAGCCGGTGGTCTCGATATCAAAAACGATATAAGTCGCGGTCTTCAGCTCCAGCGGTTTCGGGTTAAGCACAACGGCCACATCGTCATTCACGATATTTGCCTCCACGCCGTAAATCATTTTGATGCCGTTTTTCTTGGCGGCTTTGGCCGCGTCGGGATAACTCTGCACGCCGCCGTGGTCGGTGACGGCAATCGCTTTATGGCCCCATTTAGCGGCCATTTTGACGTATTGATCAATCGGCGTTACCGCGTCCATCGTACTCATGGTCGTATGCAGGTGGAACTCCACTCTTTTTTCAGCCGCATTATCTTTACGGGCAGCCGGGGCACCCACTTCGTGCAGATCGGATGGAATCATCACAAGCTCCGGGATTTGCATAAAACGGTCGTATTCGATCCGTCCGCGGGCTTTGACCCATTTTCCGTTGGCCAGCTTGCCCATGATTTTGAGGTCTTCCTTCGTTTTGGCGAACATCTTCATCTGCAGGGAATCCGTAAAATCGGTCAAATAAAAAGTAAACAAGGTGCTGCCATTGCGCAACTCTTTGCTGTCCAAGCCAAAAATCGTCCCTTGAATCGTTGCCTTCTTCTCTTCGTCCTGAATGTTTTGAAGCGGAATAGGCTGGTCTTTGATATCATAGCCGACCTGCAGCTTGACTTCTTCCCCGTCCGCTTCTTCGGCTTCGTAGGCCAGCTCCTGCTCGACGCTTTCCATCAGCTGCTGGATAGCTTCACGGTTCTCCTCGAGAACCCGCTGCTGAAATTCTTCGAACGCTTCGGCGCTGTTTTCGCCCGTCTGCAGCTTGACCCGGAGAGGAAGGGCAAAATATTTTTCATAAAAGGTGGCGATCGCCCGGTCTATCCCTTTCTTGCGCGCGAGCTCGAGAGACATGGAGTCCGTCAAAATGACCGTTACCAAATCTCCATCCACTTCAAATACCGCACGCGTCATCCAGCCGTTGACCGACGGAATTTCGCGCTGCACCCATTCGATGAACAGCTTCCAATATTCCTCAACGACGGATTTCGCCGTCAGGCTTGAGCCGTAGCGGAATTCGAAAGTGATTTTTGCAATATGCTCCAAGCGGTCCCGCACCTGCACGCAAAAGGTCCGGTATACCTGGGCCGGAACCAGCGTATCTTTCGCAATCGAAATTCTCCATTCCTTATTGGTCCGGCTCACCTCCACCTGCTCGATGTATCCATCCAGAAAATAAGGATCCACAATCGCGTTTGAAAGATCGGCCTGCTTCATCAGCAGCTCCAGTCGCGTTCTCTTGTCGTTCACACCGTTCATCCTCTTTCCCCCTTATTGCAAAAAAAGCTCCCGGCCCATGCCTTGTATTGCCTTAAGGCAGTATGATGCCGGAAGCCCTATTAACGGCCATGTCAGCTGTTAAAGCCGTTCACCGCCATTCCTTGCGTTTAACTCCGCAGCTGCGGACTCCCGAAAACTTAGAATCAGCCGCTGATCAATCTTAAGATGTCATTATAAGTTACAGCAATCATCAGCAGGAACAACATCGCAAACCCGATGAAATGGACCATGCCTTCCCGGTTCGGATCAATCGGTTTGCCCCGCAGCGCCTCGACGCCGAGGAAAACCAGCCGGCTTCCATCCAGAGCAGGAATCGGGAACAGGTTGAACAGCCCCAGATACAAGCTGAGAATCCCCGCCCACTGCGTCAGCTGGGCAATGCCCTGCTTGGCAATTTGGCCGGTCACCTGCGCCGTCCGTACAGGACCGCCCAGATCGTCCATCGAGAATTTATTGATTAACTGGCGGAAGCCCTGAAAAATCATTTTGGTCGTGTCCACCATCTGCACGCCGGCAATGCTGAAGGTTTCGCCAAAGCCGGCTTTACGTGTCGGCTGATAGCTGACGATCGTTGTTCCGACCTTGCCGCCTTCCTGGCCCGCCATGGCGCGAGGCGTGATTTTGACTTCAAGCTCCTGATCGCCGCGGCGGATTTTCCAGGTCATTGGCTTGTCCTGGGAAGCGCTGATCAGACCGATCATCTTGTCGGCATCGGTGCCGATAGCCTCTCCATTGATGCTTTCTATGATATCGCCTTTCTTAAGGCCGGTCTCCGCAGCCGGCATCCCTGCAGAAACATCCCCGATTTCGAGATGCGTCGGATCCAGGGGAACACCCGCCATTTGAATATGAAGCGCGAACAGCACGAAGGCCAAAACGAAATTCATCAACGGTCCCGCAAAAATCGCCATAGCCCGCTGGCCTACCGTTTTGCTTCCGTACTGCCGGTCTTTCGGCGCAATTTGCGTATCTTTGCCCTTAACCGTCAGCATGGCTTGTCTGTGAACCGGATAACTTTGTTGTTCTCCATCGACATCCAGCTCGATTTTCAGTTTTTCTTCCAGATCCACCGAAACGACTTCGCCGCGAATCACATTTTTCCGTGTATCCAGACGGTCCAGATAAATTTTGGTCACTTCATCGCCGGTCAGTCTGACGGCAACCGTTTGACCGGGTTCGATTTCAATAAGCTCCGGGTCCTCCCCGGCCATCCGGGCATAACCGCCGAAAGGCAGCAGCCTCAGTGTAAACTGGGTTTCGTTTCTTTTATACGAGAAAATTTTCGGGCCAAAACCGATCGCGAATTCGCGTACAAGAATCCCTGCACGTTTGGCGAAATAATAATGTCCCCATTCATGGACGGTAACGATGAGGAAAAACATCAGCACCGTCAATATAATAATCTGCAGCATTTCCAATCGAAAGCATCCTCCTTCGGGTCTCGTTCCTATGCGACCTGCAGGATTGTTTATCCCCAATCCGTCAGGTCAACTGATTTAACCGCCTTGTCTATAAAGTTTATCTTGGTGACAGCCTGGATATACCAACGCTGTTGTCCAAACGGCCGACGACTTTCAGAGAATTTATCTTCCAGCCCTCTAAGGGTCAAATCAGGCAGACGGAGGATCAAGAAACCCGGTTACAGGTTACAAACGCCCCGCTTTCTCCCTTGCCCACGCGTCCGTCGCTTCAATAGCTTCCAGATCCGGTTCAGCTACCACCTGGCGCTGATGCTCTTCAAGCACTTGTTCAAGGATGGTTTCGATCTGCAGGAAAGAAATTTCCTTGTTCAAAAAGCGGGCAACCGCGACCTCATTGGCAGCGTTATAAGCTGTTGGAGCTGTCCCACCTATCTTACCACATTCAAAGGCCAGTCTTAAACACGGGAAACGATCATAGTCCATTTCGCGAAAATGCAGCTGCCCCACCTTGGCCAAAGACAATCGCTGACCCGGTGACGCCATCCGCCGCGGATAAGTCAAAGCGTATTGGATGGGAACTCTCATATCCGGGGTTCCCAGCTGCGCAATAATGCTGCCGTCGATAAATTCCACATAGGAATGCACGATGCTCTCCGGATGCAGCAGCACCTGAATTTGTTCGTAAGGAACTCCAAACAGCCAGTGCGCTTCAATCACTTCAAGCCCTTTGTTGACCATGGTTGCGGAATCGATCGTTATCTTTGCGCCCATAGACCAGTTGGGATGTTTTAAAGCGTCTTCCACCGTCACGTCCGCCAGCTGGTCGCGCGTCAAATCCCTAAAGGACCCGCCCGACGCCGTCAGGGTGATGCTCGAAACGTCTTGAATCCGTTCTCCGTTCAGACTTTGGAAAACCGCGGAATGTTCGCTGTCCACCGGCAAAATGGATACCCCTTTGGAGGCAGCTAAATCCATAACCAAATGGCCTGCCGTGACCAGCGTTTCTTTATTGGCCAAACCGATTTGTTTTCCCGCTTCGATGGCGGCCAAAGTGGAACGCAAACCTACGCTGCCCATTACGGCCGTCACTACTACGTCCGCATCCGATCCAGCCGCCACTTCTATCAGACCTTCATTTCCGTAATAAAGCCGTGTACCGGCTGGAAGATAAGGTCTGATTTCATCCGCAAGCGCGGAGGTGCCAACCGATACTATACGCGGATTAAATTTTTGCACCTGCTCCAGCAAAAGTTTAACGTTTGTACCGCCAGCCAGCGCTTCAACCTGAAACTGATCGGGATGAGCCGCGGCGACATCCAGCGTTTGTGTACCGATGGAGCCGGTGGAACCGATAATCGCAATCTTTTTCATCTGTATACCTCAGTCCTCATCTTGGGGATATGTACTAATTCGGCAGCAGCAGCAGAAACTGGACAAACGGAAAAACGATGATCCAGCTGTCGCAGCGGTCCAGAATGCCTCCATGTCCAGGCAGCAGCTGGCCCGAATCCTTGATCCCGTATACGCGTTTATACGCGGATTGGATTAAATCGCCGATCTGTCCGACCACAGCCGCACAAGCGCCGATCAAAACTGCTCTTGGAATACCCAGCAGACCGCCCGAGGCCGCTGCAAAGATAACGGCCACCACAACGGCTATCACGACGCCCCCCAAAGCGCCTTCAACCGTTTTGTTCGGACTGATCGCCGGCCATAATTTCGTTCTGCCGATCGCTTTACCGACAAAATAAGCTCCCGCATCGCTGGCCCAGATGGAGCAAAGCAGCAGAAAGGTCCAAAACAGGCCGTGTCCATCCCCCGATTCCCGCATGCCGGAAATAGCCGAAAACCCGATTCCGACGTAAACGGAACCAAACAGCAGCAAGGCCGCTTCCTTAATCGAAAAACGGTTTTTGCTGAATACCGTCAGCGAGCCGAACAGCAGCATCAGCAGCCAGATCAAAGCGGACGAATCCCAATGAAAAGGCAGATGGAAATGGCCCCACGGCAGGAAAAACAAAACGACGCCAATATAACCTATAACCGCCGAAGCATTCCAGGGAGATACTCCCGTCATTTTTACAAACTCATAAAATCCGATAAGTGCCATCAGCAAAACCAGCAGCCCAAAAGGGGTCCCGCCGATCAGACATAATCCCAGAAAAAAAGCTCCCGCTATAATTCCGGTAATCAAACGCTGCTTCAAGCCTTTCCCTCCTTTCTCCAGGTTAGGTTAATCCACCGTATCTGCGCGTCCGGCGCTGAAATTCCGCAACCGCCGCAATGAGGTGCTCCTTGGTGAATTCAGGCCAATAGACATCGGAAAACCAAAATTCGCTGTAAGCGAGCTGCCACAGCATAAAATTGCTGAGACGGATTTCGCCTCCTGTACGGATCAGCAGATCCGGATCAGGCAATCCCGAAGTCAGCAGCCGCGAGGAAACCCAATCTTCATTCAGATCCTCCAGCCGAATTTCGCCGCTGGCCACTTCCTCTGCAGCTTTACGGATGCTGTCGGCAATTTCCCTGCGGCTTCCGTAATTCAGCGCAAAATTCAGGATCAAGCCCGTATTGTGTTCCGTCCGTTTGACCGCCTCTTCCATCGCGTCGATAGTATATTTAGGAAGGCCATCGATATGTCCCATCATTTTGACCTGGACATTTTTTTCGACCAGTTCATCCATTTCAAGCGCTAGAAACTCCTGCGGCAGCTTCATCAAAAAGTCAACTTCATCCTTGGGACGTTTCCAGTTTTCCGTTGAGAAAGCATACATCGTCAAATACTTGATGCCCAGCTCGTCGGCAGCGATCGTGGTCCTCTTTACGGCCTTCATGCCGTTTTGGTGCCCCACAATCCTCGGCATTCCCCTGCGGTTTGCCCAGCGGCCGTTGCCGTCCATAATAATGGCGACATGCTCAGGAATGTTGGCCGGATCCAAGCTGATAGGCGAATCCTGTTGTTCTTGCTTCCACCTTGGCCGAAATAGTTTTTTCATGATAATCCTCCATGCGGTGACAAGTAGTACGGCAGGCGTCCGCCTGTTCAGCCACAGTACCCGGGCGTGTAGCAGCTTCCGGAAACTGGGCAGCCGTTCCAGTAAAATCGAAAAAGAGACAAAACCCCACCATAATAGGAGGGGCGTCTTCGTCTCTTACACTTCCATAATTTCTTTTTCTTTGGCAGCGAGCACTTTATCGACTTCGGCAATAAACCTGTCGGTCGTTTTTTGAATATCTTCCTGGTGGCGGCGGGATTCATCTTCGGAGATGTCCGTCTTCTCCAGTTTTTTGATATCGTCGTTCGCGTCGCGGCGGATGTTGCGGATAGCCACTTTCGCTTCTTCGCCGAATTTTTTCGTCGTTTTCACCAGCTCCAAGCGGCGTTCTTCGGTTAAGGCCGGAATGACCAGGCGGATCGAAGTTCCGTCATTAGCCGGCGTCAGACCAAGGTCGGATTTCATAATGGCGCGCTCGATATCTGAGAGGGAGGATTTATCCCACGGCTGAATGAGCAGCGTCCGGGAATCCGGCGTATTGATATTCGCAAGCTGATTTACCGGTGTCGGCGCACCGTAATATTCGACTTGAACTCGATCCAGCAGCGAAGGAGTCGCTCTGCCGGCCCGAAGGGTCGCAAGATCTCTCTTCAGAGCCTGGATGGCTTTGTCCATCCGTTCTTCAGCGCTTTTTTTAATCGATTGAGGCATTAGTCTACACTCCCTTTTACGATCGTACCGATCTTCTCTCCAAGCACAACCCGCTTGATATTGCCTTGTTCTGTAATCGCAAACACAATCAGCGGAATGTTGTTGTCCATGCAAAGAGAAGATGCGGTGGAGTCCATAACTCCAAGGTTTTTGTTAAGTACTTCCAGATAAGTGAGCTGTTCGTATTTTTCGGCGGTCGGATCCACAAAAGGATCAGCAGAGTAAACGCCGTCCACTTTGTTTTTGGCCATCAGGATAACTTCCGCTTCAATCTCGGCGGCCCGCAGCGCTGCGGTTGTATCCGTGGAGAAAAACGGATTCCCTGTTCCTGCCGCAAAAATAACGACGCGCCCTTTCTCCAGATGGCGAATCGCCCGGCGGCGAATGTATGGTTCAGCAATTTGCTGCATGGCAATTGAAGTCTGCACACGGGTAGGCACATCAATTTGCTCAAGCGCATCCTGCAGAGCAAGCGAATTCATCAGAGTGGCAAGCATGCCCATATAGTCGGCCGTAGCGCGGTCGATGCCTTTGGCGCTGCCTGCGATGCCCCGCCAAATATTGCCCCCACCGCATACGATAGCGACCTGAACGCCAAGCTCTACCACATCTTTAACCTGCTGTGCAATCGATGTTATGGTCTCTGCGTCAATTCCGTAACCGTTTTGACCGGCGAGGGATTCCCCGCTGACTTTTAATACAACACGTTTGAATATAGGCTGTTCCAATGCAAACCCTCCACTTTCCAAGCGGCGAACCCCAAAGTTCGCCTCAGGTTAAAATAACCCCACAAAATGGCGCAAATGCCCTTAAGCTTATGCTACTACTTTGTGGGGATCTTAAACAATTAAAGATTATATTCGATAACTCCCCAAACAAAGTGGGGTTTGGCTCCAAGGAACGCCCAGATGCTGCGCGGGATCCCGAAATCTTTTTAAAAAAGAAGGAACACTTCGTGTTCCATCTCCTAAGTAAACCCATGTAAAGTTGCGATTAGTTTTTAACCTGAGCCATAACTTCTTCTACGAAGTTGTCGACTTTTTTCTCCAGACCTTCACCCAGTTCGTAACGAACGAAACGACGGATCGAGATGTTTTCGCCGATCGTGCTGATTTTTTCATTCAGCAAAGTAGCGATCGTTTTGTCCGGATCTTTAACGAACTGCTGGTCAAGCAAGCAGATTTCTTCGTAGAATTTGCCGATGCGGCCTTCTACCATTTTTTCAACGATTTTTTCTGGTTTGCCTTCGTTCAGGGCTTGAGCTTTCAAAATTTCTTTTTCTTTCTCCAGCTCTTCGGTAGGAACTTCTTCACGACGTACATATTTAGGGCTTACAGCCGCAATATGCATTGCGATGTCGCGAGCGAATTCTTTGAATTGGTCGGTTTTCGCAACGAAGTCTGTTTCGCAGTTGATTTCTACGAGAACGCCGATACGTCCACCAGCGTGGATGTAGGATTCAACAACGCCTTCAGTAGCGATACGGCCTGCTTTGTTAGCTGCTGCTGCCAGACCTTTTTCACGAAGGATTTCAGCGGCTTTAGTCAGGTCGCCGTTTGCTTCCTCCAAAGCTTTTTTGCAATCCAGCATACCTGCGCCAGTTTTTTCACGAAGTTCTTTTACGGATTTTGCGTCAACTGCCATTTTAAATTACCTCCAGATGAGTATATATTTTTTGCTTTAAAAAAAGGGTAGTGAAAGGTTTTTGCACCTACCAACCACCCTTTTTCATTTAATTTATCGGTTTATGGACAAAACTTCGATTAAGCAGTTGTTTGCTCGCCTTGATGAGCTTCGATTACTGCGTCTGCCATTTTACCAGTCAGCAATTTAACAGCGCGGATCGCGTCGTCGTTGCCTGGAATTACATAGTCGATTTCGTCCGGATCGCAGTTAGTATCAACGATACCTACGATTGGAATGCCCAATTTGCGAGCTTCTGCTACTGCAATACGCTCTTTGCGCGGATCGATAACGAACAATGCGCTTGGCAAACCTCTCATGTTTTTGATACCGCCCAGGAACTTCTCAAGACGATCTTTCTCTTTGCGGAGAAGGATAACTTCTTTCTTAGGCAGTACTGCAAAAGTGCCGTCCTCTTCCCATTTCTCCAAAGTTTTCAAACGATCGATACGTTTTTGAATCGTGGAGAAGTTAGTCAGAGTACCGCCGAGCCAACGTTGGTTAATGTAGTATTGACCAGCGCGTTCAGCTTCTTCTTTAACGGAATCTTGCGCTTGTTTCTTAGTGCCGACGAACAGGATTGTACCATTTTCTTCAGCAATGCTTTTTACAAAGTTGTAAGCTTCCTCAACTTTTTTGACCGTTTTTTGCAGGTCAATGATGTAAATACCGTTTCTTTCGGTGAAGATATAACGATCCATTTTCGGGTTCCAACGACGAGTCTGGTGACCGAAATGAACACCTGCTTCAAGCAGTTGTTTCATGGAGATTACTGCCATCTTCACGCACCTCCTAATTTGGTTTTATTTGATGCTCCTCCGGCGATTTCATCTCCCGCCAAGACTCTTCGGTATCACGCGAAAAGCACCCTTGACGAAATCCGTCAGCCGTGTGTTTTAACACCATCAATTAATATATCATAACAACTTGGGCCTTGCAACAAAATCCAACAAAAAGGACCGAAACCTTGAAACGATTACTTGACTTTAGTCGTAATTTTGTCGGTAATGCTTTTAAACGATTCGCCTTTTTTAAAGCTGTAGGTGCCCGTTTGAATTTTTCTGGAGGCATTCCATTCTTTAGCCTGCTGGATAAAAGAAGCCTGGTCGGAAATGACGCCAGCTTCTTTCAGTTGGGCAGCCACCTTCGTAAGGTTCGAGCCGGAAGCTATCTTGACCGTCACCTTCGTCGGCGCAGCTGGCACCGGAGAAGAGGACGGCTTCACAGCTGATGCGGCCGAGGGTTTGGCGACGGATGCCGCGGAGGGTTTGGCGACGGATGCCGCGGAAGGTTTGGCGGCCTCCGAAGGTGCGGCTGGAGCGGAAGGCTCAGCCGGTGAGCTTGGCGGTGCGGCAGACGCCGACGGCGCGGAAGGCGTACCCGATTTCTCTTTCCACTCCTGCTCGGTGAGTACTTGATCACTGTTGTCGTATACCTTAAGTCCTAAAGCTTCAGCCGCGCCCCGCACTTCGGCTTCCGTGTTCAGCGTTTGCGGCTGCGTCTGGGCAATATCCATCAATTGGAGCAGCAGGGCTCCGATAATAAGCCCGGCCCCCAAACCAAACAGGAACTGACGATTACGCATCATAGAGAGGACTCCTCTCTTTTAGCCAGCTGCAAAATCAGCTGCACTTCGCCACGGGCCATTCCTGTTGATTTGGCTACCAAATCTATGGACTTCCCTTGATCATACAAGCCGAACAGTTCGGGGTAGCGTTCGCGTACGGTCGGAATCACCGGCTCCGGTTGGTCCGGCTTCTCCTCCAAGAGAGGTTCGTCGGCAGATGCCGCCTGCAGGACAGCAGCCTGCAGGACGTCGTTACCGGGACCTCCGGACTGTTTTTCCCATTGTTCCAGACGCGCTTCAAGAACAAGATTTTGTTTTTCATACTGCTGAAGCCGGTTACGGAGCTCCGTGATCTGTTCCTGCTGCGAGAGCTGCTTGGATAAGGTCTCCTGCTTCATATCCGCGATCAGGCCGATGATCTCCTCGTTGTCCCGCTCCATTTCAGCCATGAACTGTTCCAGCGTTTCTTCCATATTAGCGGCATTAGCGGCTTGCCCGGATGCGGAAGTCTGCTGCCTGATTTTGGGCTGCATCCAGCCGTAAAGAATGGCCGCCAATCCTAATAAAACAATATAAACCCAAGGGCTCCAAGACAATATTCTCACCTTTTGCATTTCAAATTAGAAAGAGAAATCAATATGTTTTCCCTTATACGGATGTTCGGCCGGGTGCGGCTGCAGAGGCCCTCCGTCTTCCTGGCCCGCCTGTTTTCGATCCCCAAGGCGGTTTTCCCGGCCGGAAAAATCCGATTCGTTTCGCTCCCTCAGCTCTGATTTAGGAGAATCCTCCACCTCGCTGCTCCGAATTCTCTGCAATTCCGTTTCCTTTGCATGCCCTGCGGCAAGCAGCTGCTGCTCTACAGCGGGTCTGGACTGCTGCTCCTGCTGGATGCGGCCGGCCTCGCTTGTCCGCGGTACGGCAATTTGAAGTTCCACCGCTTTTAAATCCATACCCTCACCCCGATAAGTGACGTTTAGATGTGTATGAATCCTGCAAACTCACTCTTTTGAAAGCTTTCAAGTCAGCGGCGTTTAAATATTAGGAGTCATGCTGATATCGCCTTCACTGTAGGAAAAGCTCATATTGGAAATAGGATCTTTAACAAATTTGGTGTATCTTCCGATAACAATTTTAGAGCCTCCGTAAATGGTTTTGATAACCTTCACTTTAGCTCTTCCTGTATCCTCCAGCGTCTTCTCGATTTCCAGAATACGCTCTTTGTTATCTGCCAGTTCTCTTATTGACGTTTTTTTGGTCAAGGTGAGCTTGGAACGGAGCGCCAGCTTATCGTTTGTCAGTTTGCCTATAGAGGCAAGCTGGTCCAGCAGGGCCAAAGCTTTTTCCGTTTTATCAAGCGATTCGACCAATTCTTTCACCTGTACACGCAGTTCCGTCAATTCATTCCGCAATTCCGGGAGGACACCGACTTCAATTACCGTTGTCGTAGACATAGGATTGCCGATCGTACGGGCGTTTACGGTTTCGCCCGCCTGAATGTGGCCGCCTACAATCAAACCTTTTGCGCCATTGCACAGCACTTCCCCGCCTGCTCTGACGTTGGAATGCATAATGCTTTGCGAAACGACCACGTTTGCGCCGGCCTCCACGTTAGCATCCTGGATGAAGGAGCTCCTCACGTTCTGACCGGCTTTCACTAGACCTTTGTTGTAACCGATAATACCGCCCGCTATTTCAATGGATCCCTCGGCCTCAAGCTCAGCGCCTTCTACGCCTCCAGTTACCCTGATATCACCGGCCGCTGCGATTTTAAATCCGGTGAGCACATTTCCGCGCACGACTACCGTACCGACAAAATGAATGTTGCCGATGCTGTAATCTACATCTCCGTTAATTTCATACACGGGAAAAACATTGATTTTTTCTTTTTCAGTCAACGTGACCAAGCCGTCGATCGCTGCATAAAGCGCTTCATTATCACCGACGACAACTACGTTTTTACCGACTTTAAAACGGGCTTCTTTCCCCGCTTTAAAAGGAACCTCCTGTCCGGTAATATCGGTTCCCGTCCGTCCCGGAAGCGCGGGCTCCCGCGTGGCAATCAGCTGACCTTTCGTCACATTATTGAGTCGGGTTATTTCTTTGTAATCAACTCTTCCGTCCTCCACCTCCAAGGGTTGGGGACCTTTGCTGTGGATGTCGAACGCATAAATGATTTTCCCGTCTATTCCGTCTGTCGGCGGTTCGCCAAAAGCAATGGGGGTACGGCTGCGAGAGTAGTCCACCGGATTCTGCACGATTCTTTGGACAATTTCAAGCTGAATGCCATAATGGATTCCATTAGCCCTAATTAGGCTAATAAGCTGCTCTTCGCTGAAGTTGACATCGCTGCTAATCTCGGATAATTCCAGGTAAGCATTCATTTTATCGTCCGATATTACGACGCTGACCAATTTCTCAAGATCCTCAAGCTGCTTCATAAACCCTTTCTCCTCTCAATGACCATTGGTTACATCCAGATTAATCCTCCTGCATTAATAAATTTCTGCTTTTCTCCAGAGTGGCACGAAGCCGCAAGATAGCTTTCGAATGAAGCTGTGAAATACGAGAAGGAGACAGGGACATGACTTCGGCAATTTCACTCAGGGAAAGGTCTTCATAATATAATAAAGAGACAACGGTACGTTCTTTTTCCGTCAGCTTCTCGATTCCTTTAGTTAGTGATTCCTGCAAAAAAAATTCACGCACTTTATAGTCCGGATTTTTGGCCTTGTCGTCAACAAGCATCGACATCCGGGTTTCCGACTCTTCCTCACGGATCGGATCTTCCAGTGAACAAAGCGTCATTACGGCCACTTCCTGAAGCATCTGCTGAAACTCTCTTTCGGAAACGTCCAGGTACTGGCTCATTTCCTCATCGGTAACCGTACGCAAATATTTCTGTTCCAGCTTTTGATAACCTTCTTCTATCTTTTTGGCCTTTTCTCTGACCGAACGGGGAACCCAGTCCCCTTGACGAAGACCATCCAAAATGGCGCCTCTTACTCGCCATGAGGCATAGGTCTCAAACTGCAAACCTCTTTTGTAGTCAAACTTTTCGACGGCATCCATAAGACCCATGACACCATTGCTAAACAGGTCATCTTTGGAAATATTCCGCGGAAGACCTACAGCCAAACGTCCGGATACATAGTCCACAATATTTAAATATTTTTCTATCAGTTCTTTCTTCGCTTCTAGGTCGCTGTTTTCCTTCCATCTCTCCCATAAATCGGCGTAGCCGAGAGGAGAATTTTTTCGTTCACTCACTAAATTTCACCCTCTCTAGTCTTCTGTCAGGTGACGGACAGCTTTTGCAAGCTCTTCTGGATCCCGATCAGCGGTTTTAACAAGACGCGGAGGATTAAGAGGTTCAAACTCTGCCGAACCCTGATTCGCCTCGGAGGGTTTCAGCATGTCGTTAATAGCCTCATTTTCGTCCGGCGTCGTCAAATCAACCCGGAGGCCTTTTTCTTCTTCCCTGCCGGATGAAGGGCTTTCTCCCCCAGAAGCCGGATCTGTCTTGGACAGACCCAACATCCAGCGAACGGCGAAAGCAAGCAGGAACCAGATTACGAAAGCAATAAGGCTGCGTATTACTGAGGTGATCAATAAGTTATGAGATGAAGAAACAAGAAACGTCAGTATAAAACCGGCTGCGCCAAATAACCAGTTAAAAATCATTTTTCCTGCCATAAGCTACAATTCCTTTATTCCCATTTGTACACTGCGTATGAATAATATACCCGTTTGACAATCCAGCTCTATCGTTCTGCCAAAATTTCCTCCGGTGTCTTCCGCAAGAAGCGGCACTCCCAGCTTTTCCAAGCAAGCTTTGCAGGATTCCACATTCCTCGGGCCAATCCGCATGGTATCCCCGCCGCCGGAAAAAGCAAACATCTGAGAACCTCCCGCCATTTTGGCCACAAGACGCCGGGCAGATGCCCCCATTTGCAAAAACTGCTCGTAAAGAGCCGGTACGGCTGTATCCGCATATTTGGCCAGGTTGAGTGACCCTTCTTTGGCGATTTCCGAAGAAGGAAGCATGACATGGGCCATCCCCGCCAGCTTAAGCTCCGGATCAAATAAAGTAAGGCCTACACACGAACCGAGTCCAGTTGTTCGAATCAAACCTTGGGAACGGACGGTTCCCATCTCAGCCATTCCGACTTTAACGACAGGCTGCTCCTCAATCATGGTCCGTAGGTACTCCCAAAGCTGAAAAGATCTGCTCGAACGATTCCGGATCCGGGATGAGGAAAAATTGCCCCTCCACTTCATGTTGTCCTTCAATAAAGGTTGTATCAATCAAAAGGGCGTCGTTTCCCATTTCCCCAAACTGGAGCAGCCCGTAGCTCAAAATGGCGCCAGCCATGTCCATCGCCACTGCAGGTACCGTCGGGCTCATGCTCAGTTTCGTAAAATCGGCCAGGGAAGACAGATAGGATCCCGCCAGAATATTGCCGATTTCAGAGATGGCCGACCACTCCATCTCTGAAAACGTTTCTTCATCCGATACTTCGATGGCGGCAAGGCGGTGGAGCAGCCTTTTAGCCGCGTCCGGCGTCAGGATGAAAAACAGATTGCCCGGCGCTTCGCCTTCTACGCGGAAAAACACCGCCAAGACGATATTTTCCGCACCGCCCACTTTCTCGGCAATTTCGTCAAAAGGAAGCAGTTGTACTTTCGGCACGGCCATATCGATGGGTTTGTCCAGCAAACGTGAAAGAGCGGTAGCGGCGTTGCCCGCGCCGATGTTTCCGACCTCTTTAAGCACGTCCATTTTGAAATCCGCAAACCCTTTAAAAAGGTCCTTCAAACTTAAGCCTCAATGCCTTCAAGCTGGATAATTTCGCTTTTGTTCAGCACTTCGGACAGATTCAGCATGATCAGAAGGCGATCTTCCGAAATACGGGCAACTCCGTCCAGATATTTCGCTTTAACTCCGCCGACCACTTCCGGCGGCGTATCGATCACATCCGTATCCAAGTCGATAACGTCATTCGCTGAATCGACGATGAAGCCCACCTGCATATCTTCCACCGAAACGATGATAATCCGCGTCTGATCCGTCGCTTCCGTTTCAGGCAAACCGAAACGTCCGCGCAAATCAATAACCGGAATCACGACACCGCGAAGATTGACTACCCCTTTTACAAAAGAATACGTTTTAGGTACACGAGTAATCGGCAGCATGCGCTCAATCGTTTCTACCTTGTCGACGTCAATCCCGTACTCTTCAGAACCCAATTTAAATACGATTACCTTTAATTCCTGTCCCATGCTTAATTCCTCCTCGTCTTGTCAATCGGTTAAACTCACTGTTATTCCTGTTATTTGATAAATGCGTTAGGATCAATAATCAAAGCCACTTGGCCGTCGCCCAGGATTGTTCCTCCGGCAACTCCCTCAACCGCAGGCAAATATTTGCCCAGGGTTTTAATGACGATTTCGCTTTGACCGATAAATTCTTCCACCGTCAATGCAGCAACGCGGTCCCCTTTTCGAATGACAACAATTTCGGTTTCCTCTTCGTTTTCTTCGTCAAAGCCGGGAATATCAAAAATATGTTTCAAAGACATAATCGGAATATTGGAATTCCGGTAAGGAATCATCTTGTAGCCATGCACTTCACGGATCTGCGATCGTTTGATCAGGCCCGTTTCCACGATTGAGGAAAGCGGAATCGCATATTTCTCGTCACCGGTTTTAATCAGCATGGCCGAAATGATCGACAAGGTCAGCGGCAGCTGAACGGAAAATTTGGAGCCTTGTCCAAGCGTTGACGTGACCTGAACCGTACCGCCCAGCGATTCAATTTTGGATTTCACCACGTCGAGGCCTACTCCGCGTCCGGAGATATCGGAAATTTTCTCCGCAGTGCTAAAGCCCGGAGCGAACAGGAGCAAAGCTACTTCATCGTCGCTCATCGTGCTGGCCTCTTCTTCGGTGAGGATGCCGTTCTTAATCGCTCTGGCCGCCACCCGATGGCGATCGATACCGTTGCCGTCATCGGTAATTTCAATGAAGACATGGTTCCCGCTGTGGAAAGCCTTCAGATGGACAGTACCCGTTTCCGGCTTGCCGGCTGCAACCCGGTCGTCGATCGTTTCGATGCCGTGGTCAACCGCATTTCTTAACAAGTGGACGAGCGGATCGCCGATTTCGTCGATGACGGTCCGGTCAAGCTCTGTTTCAGCACCTGTAATCACAAGGTCGATTTTTTTGTTCAGCGATTTAGCTAAGTCCCGAACCATGCGCGGGAACCGGTTAAACACGGTATCCACCGGCACCATCCGCAGCTTCAGAACCACGTTCTGTAAATCACCGCTGACTCTTGTCATGTGCTCAACCGTTTCGGTCAAGTCGTTCCTTTTGATTTCGCCAGCCAGCTGCTCCAGTCTGACACGGTCGATCAGCAGTTCGCTGAACAGATTCATCAGCACGTCCAGACGTTCAATATCGACGCGGATAGTGCGGGAAGGTGCAGGCGCTCCGCCTGCAGCCGGTTTCTTGGCTGCTGCTTCCTTCGTAGACTGGGCTTGGGCTGCAGGAGCGGAGGTTGCCGCATCCGTTTGCGGAGCAGCCGCAGCAGGAGGTGCATCCGGCGTTTCTACTGTCGGAGCCGCTTGGCTGCTGGCTGACGAAACCAGCTGGGATAGAGATTCTTTGTCCAAAGGTACTACGTTAGCCGATCCGATTTCCGAAACGTTCATGATCATGCCTTCGAGGTCGGCGGCATCCTTCTGTGTTATGTAATACAAGGAAAAGCTTCGGTCGAACTTTTCTTGCTCAATGTCCTGTACAGTCGGATAGGATTTGATCACTTCTCCGAAACGTTCCAGGAGATCGAACACCATATAAGCGCGTACTGCTTTAAGTTGACAATCTTCACGAATCGTTACTTCAATATAATGGGCCTTGTGCCCTTCGCTAATGGACTGCTCCAAAATGGACTGCTGGAATTCATCAAGCTCAAGTGCTGCTTTCATAGAGTCGTCTGCCGAAGAAGTCCCTGCAGTCTTTCCTGCCGCAGCCGCCCCTGGTTTCTCTCCGCGGACAATCGCCTGAAGATTATCCACAATGGAAGATACGTCCGCTTTGCCTGCGCCGCCCTCGGTGATATCCTGCACCATCGATTGAAGTGCATCCAAGCTTTTAAACAAGGTGTCAAAAATAAAGTCCTGCATTTTCAGTTTGTCGTTACGAACCAGGTCCAGAACGTTCTCCATTTGGTGAGTCAAGGACGCCAGATCTTCAAACCCCATCGTGGCAGCCATCCCCTTCAGCGTATGCGCCGAACGGAAAATAACTTGAACGATAGCAATGTCTTCCGGATTGTTCTCAAGCTCGAGCATGTTTTCGTTTAGGGACTGTAAGTGATCATTCGACTCATCAATAAACATGGATAAATATTGATTCATGTCCATGGCGAGCACCTCCTCCAAGGGATCAGATGTTATTTCACAATTTGAACAAGTTTTGGTGCAATATCTTGAAGCGGCAGCACCGAAGTGACGCAGCCGAGTTCAACAGCAGAACGGGGCATCCCGTAAACGACGCAGGTTTCTTCGCTTTCCGCAATCGTTGAGGTTACTCCCTTGTCATAAAGCAGTTTCATGGATTTTGCCCCATCGCTGCCCATGCCGGTCATAAGCACGGCGTGCCTTTTCAGCATTTCCAGAGGAAGCAAGGACTCGAATAAAACATCAACGGAGGGCCGGTGGCCGCTTCTCAGTTCGTCTTCGCCGAGGGAAACCCGGCAAATGCCGTCATTCCCCAGCTTGACACGGAGATGTTTCCCTCCCGGAGCAATGTAAGCCGTCCCCTTCTCCAATGCCATTCCTTCTTCCGCCTCAACAACCGTCAGCGGGCTCAGACTGTTTAAACGCTGGGCCAGCGACTTAGTAAAGTTCGGCGGCATGTGCTGAACGATGACAACGGGAGCAGGAAAATCCGCCGGCATGGACTCAAGCAGCACCTTTAGCGCTTTTGGCCCGCCGGTCGAACAACCGACCGCTACAAGGTGCTGGTAAGCTGCGGTAACGGCGGTCGGCTTCGCGGATTTCCCTGTTGCTGCAGGAACCGGTTGTAAAACTGTTCCTTTATCCGCAGTCGGCGATGGTGATGAAGAAGGAGGAATCGAAGACGCGGGCTTCAGTTGTTCCCGCTGAACTTTTCCCGGCAACTCCGCAGGTTTTTTAACTGGATTATCCCTGAAAATTCCATCAGGATTCCGTTTAACAGTGGAACGGCCTTCCGGCTTGCGTTCAGCCCGTTCAACGGGTTCAACCGGTTTAGACGGCACCTGCATCCTGTTTGTACGCTTGCCGGGAGTTGCTTCATCCTTCCCTTTTTCGGCAGTTCCCGAAGTAAGAGAAGGAAAGGGAGCCGGCTTGAGCTCGGCCTCCCGTTTGGTTTGCGGAAGAACCTTCGGCTCCTCCGCCCGCTTGCGAAGCGCTTCTTCCCGGGCCAGGCGTCTCTCCCGGCTGGTCATGGCCGCTTGAATCTGCATCCGGAGCGCCTCTCCGATTTCTGCAACGCTCTGCGAATTTCCGGAAATAGACGGCTTGCGGATGAAATCAAACGCGCCTAATTCAAGTGCCATGATGGTCTCTCTCATGCCTTGCTCATTGATGCCGGACAACATGATCACAGGAACAGGTTGTTCTTCCATAATGCTTTTAAGCGCTTCAAGACCATTCATTTCCGGCATCTCCACGTCCATCGTAACGAGATCCGGCGATAACTCCTTGATCAGCTTTAACGCTTCCGAACCGTTTGCAGCGGTCCGCTCCACCCAGAAAGCGGGATCCTGTTCAATCAGGTCGGTAATAATTTTGCGCATAAAAGGCGAATCATCGACAACCAAGATCCGGTAAGGTTTCATTGTCCACCTCTGTCCTTGTAAAGAATCATTTTGTGCGAAGCCATTTGTGTAAAAACCCTTTGATTCCCGTCAGAGCGCCTTCCTGCTTCACTTCTTCTTTGTTCTCCGCAATTCCCTGCGCAATCTGCCGGACATCCTTTGAAGCCGAGCAGTGCGGGTAGGCAATGATAAACGGAATTTGCCTTTTTACGGAGTTCATGACATAAGGCTCGTCATGGATAAATCCGAGCAAAGGAATATTCAAATGCAGAAAACGCTGGGCGACGAGCGTAATTTTATCCGCTACAAACCTGGCTTCCTTATCCCCTTCAACCCGATTGACCACCAGTCTGAAGGTTACATCCGGCTGCAGGCCGCTGACCACTTTAATCAGAGCGTACGCATCGGTAATCGAGGTCGGTTCCGGCGTCGTCACGATTAAACATTCATCCGCAGCCGTAATAAAATTCAGCGTTTCCTTGGAAAGCCCCGCTCCGGTATCAAACAGAATAAAATCCATTTCCTCGGCAACTGCCTCTATTTGGGAAGTGAAATAAGCCAAATCCTGTTCCGACAAGGAAAATAAATCCGCTAGCCCCGATCCGCCGGCGATAAAAGGCAGTCCGTTTTGTCCATATTCAATAATTTCGGACAGTTTTTTTTCGCCTTTGAGCAAGTGATAGAGGTTATAAGCAGGACGGGCCCCCATCAAAACATCGATGTTGGCCATTCCGATATCCGCGTCGAACAGGAGCACCTTTTTCCCCAGCGCTTGCAGCTCCAGCGCCAAATTCAAAGTGAAGTTCGATTTCCCCACTCCGCCTTTGCCGCTGCTGACCGTAATGATTTTAGCCGACTTGGCCGGCCCTACGGCTTCGGACTGCTTTTCCTGCTGGAGACGCGACTGAATCATGGCTCTTAGCGATTCGGCCTGGTCGTTCATACGCCTTCATCCCCAAGCAGTTCATTCAGGAGCAGCTCGCGGTCTGCGGGTACCAGATCATCCGGCACATTTTGGCCGTTGGTCAGGAACAACACCTGAAGCGGATATTCAAACAAAAGGTTAAACAAGCTTCCACAGTTTTCCGTTTCATCCAGCTTGGTGAAGATCACTTTATCCAGGCCATATTTGGAAAAATGCTCTGCGATCGCCTTCATATCCCCCGGCTTCGAGGTCAAGCTCAGGACCAGGCAGGTTTCGCTCTGCTCCTTTACTGTCAGAAGGCTGTGAAGCTCGGCCACGTAAAGCTCATTCAAATAATTTCTTCCGGCCGTGTCCATGAAGATCAAGTCGCAATTCTCCAGTCTGGCCGCCGCTCTCTTCATGTCGCCCGGTGACTGCACCACCTCAAGCGGAACGTTCAGAATCGAAGCATAAGTGCGAAGCTGCTCTACGGCCGAAATCCGATAAGTATCCGCTGTAATGAACCCAACTTTCTTATGTTTGCGGAAAATTTGATCGGCCGCCATTTTGGCGATGGTCGTTGTTTTGCCGACCCCGGTAGGGCCTGCAACGTAAACCATTCTGGCCGTATCGGAAATGCCGTCCGAAATACGCGTTTCCAGAAAACGGCCGATTTCGTCCCTGACCCTCTGTTTGATACCGGTCTCATCAAGGTTTTCACCCGATGCTTCCCACGCCTCAAAGGCTGGCTTGATCCAGCTTTCAGCCAGTTCAGGCTCTACCTCCTGCTCTTTCAGCCGGTTCCAGATCCGCTGCAGCGGTTCGGGCAGCACCCGTTCCTCACCGTGCTCCTTGGCCAGCTTGTTCATCATCTCCTTCATCTGCTGAATGTCGTTTAGCAGACGGTTTCTAAAGTCTTCGTCGGATGGATGAACGGCCGCGGCCATCATCGTATTGAAGGTCTTTAACGTCGCTTCAATGGAAGAGGCTGATTCCCGTGCCGGCAAGGACGATTGCTCAGCATACAACTGCTCCGGTTCCTGCCGCTCCAAGATCGGCTGCTGCTCCGTGACCGTCTGCGCTGAAAGCACCGGCGGCTCCTGTCTGACGGTATTCTCCGTCTGCGCTTCTCCGCCGCCCAGCAGCTCGGAAGTTCTTCGGTACGCCTGCGCGCCGAATCTCCCTGCAGCTTGTTCCTGGCTCGCTGAGGTTTGCGGTGCGGGCGGAGGAGGAGCCGGACGATTCGGCTGATCCCCCGCCCTCCTGGTTCCGTCAGGGAAAGCCCCCTGCCGGGCTGGTGCTAGGGGCCGGCGGCCCGCCGCTAAAGGAGTTTCCCGTCTTGGTACAGACGCTCCAAAAGATACGGCAGGTTCTGCCGGCGCCGTCTCGTCAACTCCGGCGATCACCTCCAGCTTTACTTTTCCGAACATGCCGAGAAATCCGCCAACCTTGATCTTTTTGGTGCTGAGAATCACAGCATCTCCGCCCAAATCCTGACGGATTTTGAGCATGGCGTCAGGCATGGTCTCCACGATATAACGTTTTACTCTCACAGATTGACCACTCCTACACTTTGAATCTCGACATTAGGCTCCAGTTCGCTGTAGGAAAGGACCGGTACATCCTGCAAGGTTCTTTCCATGACTTGTCTGAGGTACATCCGGATTGTTGGCGATGTTAATACAATCGGCTGCTGACCGGATTGGATCAGACGGTTAATCTGTTCATTCAGCTTCTGATAAACCGTTTGTGTCGATACGGGATCAAGCGCTACATAACTGCCCTGGTCCGTCTGCTGGACGCTTTCGGCAATTTTTTTTTCCAGGGAAGGACCGACCGTAATGACCTGCATCGTCTCTCCTTGATTCGTAAACTGCTGCGTGATTTGACGCGACAACGCCTGACGGACGTATTCCGTCAGCACCTCAGGATCTTTGGTGTATTGCCCGTAGTCCGCAAGCGTTTCGAAAATGGTGACCATGTCGCGAATCGAGATTTTCTCGCGCAAAAGTTTGGCCAGCACTTTCTGTACGTCGCCGATCGATAGGACGGAAGGAATAAGATCGTCCACCAGAACCGGATAATTTTCTCTAAGATTGTCCACCAGCGCCTTCGTTTCTTGTCTGCCGAGCAGCTCATGCGCATGTTTCTTGATGGTTTCCGTCAAATGGGTCGCCACGACGGACGGAGGGTCCACAACCGTATACCCGGACAATTCGGCCCGTTCTTTGGTCGGTTCATCGATCCACAAGGCCGGAAGCCCAAATGCTGGTTCCAAAGTTTCAATTCCGGTAATCGATTCATCATCAAACCCGGGACTCATGGCCAGGTAGTGATTAAGTAATAATTCCCCACTTCCGACGGTATTCCCTTTAATTTTCATGACATATTCGTTCGGTTTTAGTTGAATATTGTCGCGAATCCGGATGACCGGCACAACCAGCCCGAGTTCAAGCGCGCATTGACGGCGGATCATAATAATCCGGTCCAGCAGATCCCCGCCCTGCGAAGTATCGGCGAGCGGAATCAGGCCATAGCCAAATTCGAATTCGATCGGGTCAACCTGCAGCAGATTGATGACACTTTCCGGACTCCGCACCTCTTCGATCTGCTGTTCTTCCTCCTGCTGCTCCATCTCGACCATCTTTTTGCTGAGATTGGTCTGCATCCTCCACGCCGCATAAGCAAGCGCGCCTGCGAGCGGCAGGGTAGAGATGATGCCGATTGGAGTAAAAAGACCCAGCAGCACGATCATGCCGGAAACGATATAGATCAGTTTTGGATAAGCGAACAGCTGGCCTGTAATGTCTTCAGCCAGATTGCCTTCCGAGGAAGCTCGCGTCACAATCAAACCGGCAGACGTCGAAATCAGCAGGGCCGGAATCTGGCTTACCAAGCCGTCTCCGATCGTCAGGAGCGAATAAGTCGACAAAGCGTCGGAGAATTCCATCCCGTGCATCACCATGCCGATGATGAAACCACCGATCAGGTTGATGAACAAGATAATAATGGAAGCAATCGCATCTCCCTTTACAAATTTGCTCGCGCCGTCCATGGCGCCATAGAAATCCGCTTCACGCTCGATTTTGGTTCTTCTTTCTTTCGCCTGCTGCTCATTGATAAGTCCCGCATTCAGGTCCGCGTCAATACTCATTTGTTTGCCGGGCATGGCGTCCAGCGTAAAGCGGGCGGCGACCTCCGCCACCCGTTCCGAACCTCGGGTAATGACTATGAATTGTACGATGACCAGAATCAGAAAGACAATAAACCCGATAACGGGCTGACCGCTGGAAATCCAGCTGCCGAACGTACGCACCACATGTCCGGCATCCGCTTGACCAAGGATCAGCTTAGTCGTCGAAATATTCAGCGCCAGCCGGAACATCGTAGTAATCAGCAGCAAGGAAGGAAAGATGGAGAATTGCAAGGCTTCTTTCGTGTTCATCGCTACGAGCAGGATCATCATGGCTATCGAGATATTGATCACCAGGAGGACATCCAGCAGCGTTTTCGGGATCGGAAGAATCATCATCAGGACGATGCCAATTATGCCTACCAATATCGAAATATCTTTTATTTTCATTCGTAGCGCCTCCGATCCCTTTTTATCTCACTTTGCCTTTCAATTTATATACATAGGCCAGAACCTCGGCCACCGCCTGGAACAAATCTGCGGGAATCGAATCGCCGATTTCCGTTCTTTGAAACAAAGCGCGGGCGAGCGGCTTGTTTTCCATCGTTATAACTCCATGCTCCTTGGCTATCTCTCTGATGCGCAGGGCCATGTAATCCTGGCCTTTCGCGATAACCTGCGGGGCTTCCATTTCACTTCCGTCATATTTAAGAGCTACGGCAAAATGCGTAGGGTTCGTAATAATGACGTCCGCTTTCGGAATTTCCTGCATCATTCGCTGAAGCGCCATCCTGCGCTGGCGTTCGCGGATTTTCCCCTTTATAAGCGGATCGCCTTCCGTTTTCTTGTATTCATCCTTAATGTCCTGTTTGCTCATCCGCAGGCTTTTGGAATGAGAGTAGCGCTGGTACATGTAATCGGCAAAAGCCAATACAAGCAGAGCCGCGCCGATTTTAATGCCAAGATCCATCGTTAATTTTGACGTATAGGCAAAGGTCTCCTCGATCCCCATACGCCCCATTTTGGAAATATCCTCTCTTGAACCGGAAAGCGTGATATATACGACCACGGCGATAACAAGCAATTTAAAAATCGATTTTGCAAGCTCTACAAGAGAGCGCATCGAAAAAATATTTTTGAACCCTTTAATAGGATCAATTTTGCTGAATTTGGGTTTAAGCGGCTCACCCGTCAATAAAAAACCTACTTGGATGTAGTTCGCGAGAATGCCGACGACCATGACCACCCCAAAGATTGGCGCTAAAAGAAGAGCAACTTGCATGGAAAGACTTCCGAACATTTTTACTACGTTTTGCGAGGTGACATCGGAAGTAAGTCTGTGCATAAAAAAATCTGTAAACAAATCTACCAGATGCTGCTTGTAATATCCGCCGAACATCAGCAGCGCTAAAAAAGAAGATAGCAGGACGAGAGCGGCGGAAACGTCGTTACTTTTGGCAACCTGACCTTTTTTACGGGCTTCCTGCTGTTTCTTTGGCGTTGCTTTTTCGGTTTTCTCTCCCGCAAACAGCTGAAGATCGAGCGTATAACGCAGTGCCAAGGCCATACCTTCCTTTCTGCGCTTAAGGCCTTTTTCCCATCGTCCCCATTAAATTTTCCAGCGATTTAAACAAGGTTTCGAACAGCTGCTGAAACGAATAAACCATACTGGACATGAAAACCAGCAGCAGGACAAGCCCCGCCAAAATCTTAAGCGGAACGCCGATGACAAAAATGTTGTACTGCGGCGCCGTTTTGGCCAAAAAGCCGAGAGCAACGTCCGTCAGAAACAAGGCTACGATAATGGGCGAAGCCATCTGGAACGCCAGCATAAACGCCTGCCCGAAGACGCTGACCAGGAAGTCGCTGATGTTTCCGTTATAGATCCTCCCAAACACGTCGTTAGAGAGCGGAATCCATTGATAGCTTCTAAGCATCGCTTCTATCAAATAATGGTGTCCGTTCATCCCCAGAAAAAATAAAGTGGCAATGGCGTATTTGAAATTGCCGGTAATGGGCGCGGATGCTCCAGTCATCGGATCCAGCACGTTGGCGAACCCGAAGCCGATTTGAATATCCAAAAAAGCCCCGGCCATGGTAATAACGGTGAACATCAGGGTTGCGACATACCCCATCAGCAGGCCGATCAGCACTTCCCGTAAAACAAACAGAATATATGTTAAATCTGTAGGAACTGTTTGTTTGGTCCCGTAAACCAAAAAAATCAAAGCGGCCAAAATGCCCGAAAATCCAACCTTGAAGGTTGTCGGCACCGTTCGAGAGGAAAAGACAGGCGCGACAACAAAAAAAGCCGTGATTCGACAAAAAATAAGCATGAAAACAGGTAAAGCCTGCATGATATCCATAGGCCTTATTTCCTAACCGATATAGCTGGACAAATTGTTTAGTATACCGTAGGTAAAGTCTACCAGCGTGGTAAGAATCCAAGGGCCAAACAGCAGCAAAGCCACCAGCACGGCCACAATTTTTGGAACAAAAGCCAGCGTCTGCTCCTGAATTTGGGTAGTAGCCTGAAAAATACTGATCACAAGCCCGACGACCAATGCAATTACAAGCATCGGAGCGCTGGCTTTCAGTACCGTATAAATGGCTTGTCCCGCCAGTCCAATGACAAATTGCGAATTCATAACGTTTCCTCCAGTCCCCGTCCGTTTCCTTCTTAGGTTAAAGCTCTTCGTCAGGAAGTGCCAAAGCTTTCCAACAGCGACTTCACGACCAGATACCATCCATCAACCAGGACAAACAGCAAAATCTTGAACGGAAGCGAAATCATTACCGGCGGCAGCATCATCATCCCCATGGCCATCAGTGTGCTGGAAACGACGATATCGATAATTAGAAAAGGAATATAGATCATAAAGCCCATTTGAAAAGCCGTTTTTAGTTCGCTGATGGCGTACGCGGGAACCAATACCGTAATCGGAATGTCCTGCACATTTTTGGGCTGCTCCATTTTGGTATAGCTCAGGAACAGCTGCAGATCTTTGTTCCGGGTATGTTTGTACATGAACTGTTTCATTGGCACAGCGGCTTTTTCAAGCGCGTCCGTTTGTGAAATTTCGCCCTTCAGATAAGGCTGAAGCGCTACTTTGTTCACATCCGACAACGTTGGACTCATAATAAACAAAGTCATAAACAGAGCCAAACCTACCAGCACCTGGTTAGGCGGAGCCTGCTGCGTGCCAAGCGAGCTTCTAACGAAACCAAGCACAACAACAATCCGGGTAAAGCTGGTCATCAGCACCAGAATAGCCGGAGCAACGCTTAAAACCGTAACAAGCAGCAGAATGGAAAGCGAGCTGGTGCCCGGCTTTCCGTTTGAATCGCCGACTTGGATATTAATGTTCGGTATCGGATCGGCTGCCGACGCCGTTACCGAAAACACGCTGAAAAACATAAGCAGTAAAGCAATGATAGCAAGCTTCTTTTTCATGAGTCCCTCAACCGATCTGTAGATTGATCCTCCTGCAGGAGATCTTTCACCTGCTGTTTCCGATTCGGCAGCTTTTTCAGCTTCGACTCAAACACCTCGTGAAAAGCGGCTTCGTCTATTTCTTCCTCCACAGGCGGCCCTTCTTTCCGAAAACGGGCAGCGAAGGAAGAAACGGCAGAAGTCCAACTGGTGAAATCAGGGCTTGCTTCTTCAAAACTCTGAACAAGCAGAGCAGCTTCTGCCGGATCCAGAATTTTATCAAGTACCGTTACGTCTTCCCCTACGCCCACAACATAAATGCGATTGCCGATCTCCAGCACCTGGACCGATTTGTTCGGGCCAAGCCCCACCGCGCCAAGCGTTCGGATGGAGCGGCTTTTGGACATGGCTAGGTTTCTGTTTCCTAAAAACCGGATCAGTAACACGATTAGGACAATAATGACTGCTAATACTGCAATGACCGTAAACACATTGCCGACGGGATTGGAAAAATTATTCACATCTTCATTTGTCTTTGCTGCTAATCCTATAGACATAACTTAGGTCCTAAACACCCAATGTTTTATTAATCGCTTCGACAACCCGGTCAGATTGGAACGGTTTTACGATAAAGTCTTTAGCTCCCGCCTGAATGGCGTCGATAACCATAGCCTGCTGGCCCATCGCGGAGCACATAATAACTTTCGCCGAAGCGTCGAGTTTTTTGATTTCTTTCAGTGCTGCGATCCCGTCCATCTCCGGCATCGTGATGTCCATGGTGATCAAATCAGGGCGCAGTTCTTTATATTTTTCAATTGCCTGAGATCCGTCTTGCGCTTCGCCAACTACCTCAAAGCCGTTTTTAGTCAAAATGTCGCGGATCATCATTCTCATAAATGCTGCATCGTCTACAATCAAAATTCGGTTTGCCATGGAAAATAGTCCCTCCTGAGATCTTCTCTATTGTAATTTTTGTATACGGTCCCATTGGCTGACGATATCGGTAACGCGGACGCCGAAGTTTTCGTCGATAACGACAACCTCACCTTTTGCGATCAACTTGTTATTTACCAGAATGTCAACGGGTTCACCGGCCAGCTTATCCAGCTCGATGATTGAGCCCTGAGACAATTCCAGGATATCCTTAATTTGCTTTTGGGTTCTTCCTAATTCTACGGTGACTTTAAGGGGTATGTCCATCAATAAGTTTAAATTATTTTCGTCAATATGATTGAAGGACGGCGCCTGCAAATTGGAAAACTGTACAGGCTGTACATTCACATTCCGCCCGGGCGCTGCCCCATAATGCTGTGGCGGCACATACCCGTAGCTCGGAGGCATCATATTCGGATCGTAATACCCTTGCTGAGGCGGCATTTGCGGCGGCATCTGAGGCTGCTGGGCCTGCGATGGTGCCGCATGCTGCGCAGGGACATCATATTGCGGCGGTTGCTGCGCTGTTTGCGCTGGCCGTGGCGGAGCCTCGACTGCTGCTGCTACATCGTTTGATGCAGGAGCGGCATCCGGCTCTGAACCCCCGATCAGATTGTTCACCATCTCCTTAGCAAACTGTACCGGAAGAAGCTGCATGATCGTCGAATCAATCAAATCCCCGATAGCCAGACGGAAAGATATTTTGATTAAAATTTCATCGGGCGGCAGGTTCGAGACGCCTTCTCCGTTTTCCACGTTCAAAATATCGATCCCTGGCGGAGAGATGTTTACAAATCTGTTGAAAATCGTAGACATCGAAGTTGCAGACGAACCCATCATTTGATTCATTGCTTCTTGCACAGCACTGATATGAATTTCGTTCAGTTCTTCATCCGCCGGATTGCCTTCCCCGCCAAGCATCAGGTCGGCGATAATCTGGGCGTCCCGCTTTTTAATGACCAGTGAATTGATGCCTTGAAATCCGTCTACATAAGTGACATGGACAGCCACATGCGGTTTCGGAAATACCTCATCAAATTCGGAACGTTTAATAATAGAAACTTTTGGAGTAGTAATGTCCACCTTTTTGTTAAGCAAAGCCGAGAGGGCTGTCGCCGCGCTGCCAAAAGTGATGTTCCCGATTTCTCCCAGCGCGTCCTGCTCAAGCGGAGTCAAATAATCGGTTACCGTCGGTTCCGAGCTTTCCTGTCCAGCCTGTTTCAAGAGCGCATCGATCTCTTCTTGGGACAAATAATCTTTACTCGTCAAGTTCTTCAACTCCTTCACTGAGAATCTCATCAATTTGAACAGCTACCCGATCTTTTATCGTGCCGGGACTGCCCCTGTATTTCAGACGATCGCCTACACGGATCGAAAGGCCTTCGCTTACCGGTTTATCCAGAGAGATAACGTCTCCTACCGTTAACCCAAGGAATTCCCGGATCGTAAGCCTCGACTCTCCAAGTTCGGCCACAATCGGCAAGTTTGCTTTGCTGACTCTGGACTGAAGAGCCTCTACTTCCTCAGGCGCCCTGGATTTCTTCTGAGAGACAAACCAGTGATGGACCGAGAGTTTTGGCATAACCGGCTCAATCACGACATGGGGAATACAAAGGTTGATCATCCCGGATGTGTCCCCGATTTTGGTGCTAAGCGAAATAAGAGCAATCGTCTCATTGGGGGAAACGATCTGCATGAACTGCGGATTGGTTTCCAATCCTTCCATTCTAGGCGAGAGATCCACCACGGTCTTCCAAGCCTCTTGCAGGCTCTCAAAAGCACGGCTGAAAATCCGCTCCATAATGATGGTTTCAATTTCTGTCAAAGACCCGATTTTGGAAGGGGCCGCCCCCACACCGCCGAGAAGTCTGTCCAGCATAGCGTAAGCCACGTTGGGGTGAACCTCGAGCACCATGCGTCCTTCAAGCGGCTCCGCTTCAAAGATGTTCAGAATGGTCATTTTCGGAATAGAGCGGATGAATTCGTCATAGGGAAGCTGCTCTACCTGAACGACATTAATTTGAACAAAGGTCCGAAGCTGCGCCGAGAAGTAGGTGGTCAAATAACGAGCAAAGTTTTCATGAATCCGGGTCAAGCTTCGAATGTGGTCCTTGGAAAATCTAACGGCACGCTTAAAGTCGTAAGAGCGAATCTTCTTCTGCGTTTCCTCTTTTTTGAGCTCTTCCGCATCCATTTCACCCGAGGAGAGCGCGGCAAGCAAGGCGTCAATTTCATTCTGCGATAACACGTCTACCAAAATATCTCACCCCCTTCAAAAACTGTAGCATAAACTTGTGAAGCTAAATGGCGGACATAACGAAATCCGTGATTTCTATCTGTGACAAAGTTCCTTCCGGCAATACTTTGTCGATTTGGTTCAGCAGCTCCGTGCAGAGTTGGTCTTTTCCTTTAGCCCCCGTCAGATCCTCAGGTTTCTTCTCGGCCAGCGTTTTGATAATGATCGGCTTCACTTTGAAGTCGGCAATTTTATCAAAATCTTCTTTGGCTTTGGCATTGTTGAGCTGAAACGCGAAGTTAAGGCTGACGATGTAGTTGGGATCAGACAAATTAGTTTTAATGCCTTCGATGACGGAGGTCATTTTAACGATTTCATCGGCTGACAATTTTTTGGCTGTCTCCGTCTCCGTTTTCTTTGTAGAGGCTCCCCCTTCGGCGTGGTTCGAAGAACCCGGTTTGACGATCAAGAAAGCCGCCAACGCTATCAGCGTAATTGATAACAGCATCGTAATCAGCCAAGGAAACATTTTCTTCATTTCACAATTCCTCCGTTTGTTGCACTTTAATAGTAGCTGCATGCATGCCAATTTCCTTATAGTACTCTTGGATTTTCTGCAGTACCTCCGCCGCTTTCTCCAAAACGATCAAACGTTTGCCGGTCACCAGGGTTATGTAGGTATCCGGTGTTTCTTCTACCGATTCGATCATAATGGCGTTAACCCAAAATGACGAACCGTTAATTCTTGTTACTGAAATCATGGCGCCTCCCCAAAATGGGGGGAAGGTCGCCCTTCCCCGCTATTTACTTACTATCTTTTCAGGTTAACGAGTTCTTGCAAAATTTCATCGGATGTTGTGATGATCCGGGAGTTGGATTGGAAACCGCGCTGCGCGATGATCATTTCCGTAAACTCGCCTGACAAGTCCACATTGGACATTTCAAGCTGACCGGATACGATAGCCCCCGTGCCTGTCTCCGCGTTGTTTGCCGTCGTCGGCTCAAGTTCACCGTCCGGATTGGCATTCAGCGTCATCCGGTAAAGGCTGCCGCCAATTTTTTCCAAACCTTCAGGGTTAACTACTTTACCTACGCCGATTTGAACCCCGTTTTCGGTGGTCCCATCAGCCATGCTCTGGATGAGGGTCCCATCTTGAGAAATAGTAAAACCTGTTACGTCTTCACCGACCGTAATCGGCTGACCGTCGGAATCACAAACGAACAATCCGTCGGAAGTCAACAGGTTGCCCAAGGCATCCATATGGAAGTCTCCCGCTCTCGTCAAATAAGGAACGTCTTGGTCGGGAGTTAGCTTAACCAGGAAAAATCCGTCCCCGTCCAAGCGAAGATCCAGCGGATTATTAGTGGTTTGGGGGCTGCCGGCAGTATGCATGGTGTCAATCGAACCAATGGATACCCCTAAACCGATCTGTTTCGCGTTGACGCCGCCGGTTTCCCCATCAACCGGAGCCGTAACCCCTGAGGTTGTCTGGCTCATAATATCTTTAAACATAACGCGGCCGGCCTTAAAACCTGTCGTATTGACGTTTGCAATATTGTTGCCGATGACGTCCAGTTTCGTTTGGAAACCACGCATGCCGGAAACGCCTGAATACATCGATTTTAACATTAATATGTTCCTCCCTTATAGGTCCTGAAATAGATTTGCATCAGTCGATCTGCAAACCCTTTGTTTAGCTCTCCGTATCCGGGCCAGCTAAATTATTGAATAATAACGGCACTGTCGATTTGCGTAAAAACATTATTTTTCATGCTGTTTCCGTCCATGGCTGTAACCACCGTCCGGTTGCCGACGTTTACGATAAACGCCATATCTTTCATCAAGATTAACGAATCCTTGGAACCTTTGGCTGCTGCATCATCGATGGCTTGCCCGATTTTGCCCAGCTGCTCAGGCCGAAGCTGAATTCCTCGCTGCTCCAGTCTTTTTGTGGCATGGTTGCTGAAGCGTACAAGCTGATTGTCCAAAACATCCTTAAAGGAGGATGAACCCTCCACTGCAGGCTGCTTGGCTGCCGGCTGCGATAAGGAACCTGGTTGAAGGCGCCCGGGATATAAACGACCTACTGTAAATGCATCACTCATGAGCCGCTCCCCGGCGAATCCGAATCATCGGTTGAAGAACCTTCGCCGCCATCTCCATTTGAATTCCCCGAATCACTTGGCGCATCGATTTGAAGAATATCCGTAATGGGAACCTCATTGCTGCCGATTTTGGCATATTGAACACCGGAACGAATTACGATTCCGTCAATGACACCTGTTAAGGTAGTTCCGTCGTCGCTTTGCGTATCCCCGTCAATAACATATTGTTTGGAAGAATCTGAGGTGTCCTGCATCCAGGTTGCTTGTTTGCCAATCAGACTGGAAACGTTGCCGAGCGACGATTTCATGGCGTCAAGCTGGCCTGAGATATTAACAAGCTGTTCAACCGAAGAAAACTGGGCCATCTGTGCGATAAACTCTTTATCATCAAGCGGCTGCGTCGGATCCTGGTTTTGCAGCTGTGTAATTAGAATCTTCAGAAATTGATCTTTCCCCAAGGACTGTGTGTCTTTATTTGCTGCTTGCTGCACATTCGAAGCCGAGTAATTCGGCCAGGCAACATGTGTAGGAATGCTATCTGCCATTATGTCCCCTCCTTCCTCGATTACTGGTTTAAACCATTCTTAAGCTTTTGCGACAAAAGAACTGCCGAAGTTATCCTGTTTGGCCTGTACTTCCTTGACCCATTCGTTCCAATCTTCGATTGTGTCCAAGCTCGTCAAACCTTCGTCTTCCTCCGCGGAGCGGCGCTGGTTATTCTGACGCTGCTGGGATCCGTTTCCGGGCTGCTTGCCATCCTGATACATTTGAGAAGATAAAGATGCATTTTGCGTCACCTCAAGTTTCTCCACTTGCAGGCCTTGCGATTGAAGCGCCGTACGAAGCTGAGCCATTTGCTGCTCCAAGGAATCTTTGGCAAAAGCATGCTCCGTTACGAACTGGGCCACTACCTGACCATTATGAAGCGTGATCCGGATGTCCACCTGTCCCAGATGCTCCGGGGTCAAAGAAATTTTCGCTTCGGACATGCCCTGCAGCTTCACGATATCCATCTTATTCACAACGAAGCTGGTCATTTCCTGCGCAAACTTCTCGACCGGAACCGGGGCCTGCGCCTTAACAGTCACAGCCGCGCCGTCTCTAAGCTGCAGTTGGCCCGCCGTCACAACGCTGGAAGCGTTAAAAGGAGTACTATCGGGTGATGACGATCCTTTTGGCTGCTGGGAAGGACTATCATCTTTTGAAGATGAAGTACCGGACGAATCGGACGCCGTCAAACTTTGCACCGCCGTGGTTCCGGTTTGCCCCGTCAGATCCGTGTGCAGATCCGTTGTATCTGCGGCCTGCTGTTGAGATTGCTGGGGCTGCTGGACCGTCTGGTTCGCGGCTTGACCTAGCAGCTTTTGCAAGGAAGAGATCAGCTGTCCGAAAGATGCGGACGGAGTCCCGGATGTGCCGGCCGAAGCCAGTTGATCCTTAAGGCTCTGGAGCGTATCCATTAAAGCAAATTTCAGAGTCTCCGGCTGTTTCGCCAGTGATGGCAGTTCAGGCAGTACCGGAAGTCCGGAGTTTTTGCCCTCGATCAGCAGGTTAGTTCCTGAATCGACTGTAGGCGCCAGATCAGTTGTTCCCGTCTGTACAGTGCCCGCACCCTGCAGCAATTGCATAGCCTGCTGAATCCAGTTCTGAAGCTGGGTCATCAACTCCGGGTTTGCCGCAATCAGCTCCTGCAGGTCACTGCTGTTTTTCAGCAGATCAATCAGCTTATCCAGCGCTTTGGACAAGTCTCCAGCGTCTGCAGGCTGACTTCCTTTATCCGCAGCTGCTTTTCCGCCGCTTATCAAGGCAAGAAGAGAATCAGCCAGTTGGGCTCCGGCGTCTGAATTAGCTGGTGCTTGGGTTTTATCCGTTTGGTCAGCCCCCGCGCCTTTCTCTCCAGCTGCTATCATTAATTGAATCAAGGTCCCGCTGAAGGAATTGCTGCCAACCGCCTTTTTCCCTGCTTCTCCCGCCGCATTCCCGACTGCTTTCGCGGATCCGGCCTGCCCGGCTGCTGCATGCGCTGTGCTGCCCGCTGCCGATGAGGTCGGGGTTCCTGCTCCTTTGCCCGGTACGGCTGGTGCCGCCGGGGCTGGCGCGCTTTGAATTGAGCTCATTTGTTTTTTTCACCTCCTTTCAGGTTTTATGAAAAAAACTATTTACTGCTGATCAGCTTGTTTAAAATCTTCGCTGTGGCCGCTTCATCTGCATCCGACATGGCCGCCAAAATTTTGGAACGTGTCGCGTCATCAACCGCATGCAAAATCGAGAGTGTTTTGTCCGGGCTGATCGTATTCGTTTGAAGCAACAGCTTAGCCGCTTTCGCCGGATCCATCGTCGCAAACGTTTGGCTCAACTGAGTCGAATCCAGACCGGAAGCCGTGGAGGACGCCGCAGAACTTTGCCCGCTTGTTCCGTTTTCTTTATTCAACCGGGACTGCAGCGCAGCAATCGCCAGGTCTTCCGAAGTATCTGCATCTTTCAGTCGAATGGAAATGTCCGCCGCCAATTTCGGATCCATTTTCTCAAGAATCGCTGATTTGCTTTCGTTACTCATTGCCTTAAATAGAAGCACGTTTTCTTCTGGCGTTAAGTTGCTCATGATGCTAGCCGCCTTGGTGGCATTCATTTCACTATACAGCTGAGCCAGGCTTTTGACTTGCTTCTGGTAATTCTCAGCAGCTTCATTAGCGGATTGCTGGGCCTGCTCGTTATTTTTTTGCGTTGCCTCGTCCAGTTTGGACTGAAGCTGCTTGGCCTTCTCGGCTTCCTGGGCCGTTTGGGCGTTGGCTTTTTGAGTCTCCTGCTTTTGCTGATCCAGCTGACTTTTTAATTCTTTAATCGTAGCTTCGGAGCTTTTCTCCTGAGCCGCTCCCTCGTTTTTCGCCCCGGCTTCCGATTTCACCGGATCAGGCACCCACTTATTGACGACCGGAACTTTGTTTAGCGCGGTAAGCGCCTTGTTCTGAATGTCTTTATTCAACAGCGTCAGCAGAACACCCAAAAGCACTACCGTAAACAAAATAGGAGTCACGAAAAACAAAAACCGTCCAAAACCGCCGCCTGATTCTTTCTCTTCCAATTCTGCCTGCGCCAAATCTGAATCCTCCTTCTCCAAAAAGCTCGGGATTTTCGCTTACCTGGCTCTCATGGCAAAGCGGACCGTCGCCATTTCGTCAAGCTCGTTTTGTTCCCGGAGAAGCATTTGCTGGCGAAAAGCGTCAAGCGCCTTATCCCGTGACTTAAGCCACACCTTTTCATCCAGCATTCTGCTGCTTAAATGCGCTTTATTTTTTTCTACATTTTGCTCTGCGTAATCCACATCTTTTGACTTGCTTGCGATACAACGTTCAAGATGATCGGAATACTGCTGCATAGCTTGAAGCCTGAGAAGGGAAGACGTTTTTTCCGCCTCTTCCTGCATGGCCGAAGCCAGCTTCCGCTTATCCTCCATCAGCTGTTCAAGACTGCTCATTTCGTTTTGAAGAACGCCTATTGCCGCAGAAAGCATCCATTCCGCCTGTGTTTTTTCGTTGGATTTCAAATCGACTACTTTCTGAAAGGCGTAATTAAACTTCACTTTTCAATCAACCTCCTGCGAATTCGGCAATTAAACGTTCCGTCGCTTCATCCAGCGTAACCTTCTCATTAACCTTCTGTTTGGTGTAATTCCACACCCGTTCGATCGAATCTATGGCTTCATCTATCTGGGAATTGGATCCCTTTTGATAGGCTCCGATATTAATCAGGTCTTCCGAATCCTTGTAAACCGACATAATCCGTTTCAGGTTGTTGGCCGCGTCCATTTGTTCTTCCGAGATAATGTCCTTCATTACCCGGCTGATGCTGGCCAAAATGTCAATCGCCGGGAAGTGGCCCTTATTGGCGATGTTCCGGTTCAAAACGATATGACCGTCTAAAATCCCCCGCACCGCATCCGCGATGGGTTCATTCATATCGTCGCCGTCTACCAGGACCGTATAAAAGGCCGTAATCGAACCCGTTTTCCCTGTACCGGCACGCTCCAGCAGCTTGGGAAGAGCCGCAAATACGGACGGAGTATAACCGCGCATAGCCGGAGGTTCGCCGACCGCAAGGCCTACTTCGCGCAACGCCATGGCATACCTTGTGACGGAATCCATCATGAGCATTACATTCATGCCTCTGTCCCGGAAAAATTCAGCGATCGTCGTAGCGATAAGCGCGCCTTTCATCCGGATCAAAGCGGGTTGATCCGAAGTAGCGACGATAACAACCGATCTCGCCAACCCCTCCGGCCCCAGATCCCGTTCGATAAAGTCGAGCACCTCGCGGCCCCGTTCGCCGATCAGCGCAATGACGTTCACATCCGCTGAGGTATTCCGGGCAATCATCCCCATCAAGGTGCTTTTCCCGACCCCCGAGCCAGCAAAAATGCCCACCCGCTGCCCTTTTCCGATCGTCAGCAGTCCATCGATCGCCCGGACTCCGATACTGATCGGATCTTTGACCCGTGGTTTGGCCAGTGGATTCACCGGTTTGTTCAAGGTCGAAAAATGACCCATGCGGGACGGAAGCAGCGAACCGTCGAGCGGCTGCCCTAAGCCGTCAAGCACCTTGCCGAGCAGCTCCGACCCGACCTGCACCGTAAGCGGTTTGCCCGTACCTACAACATCGCATCCGGGACCAATGGCATGCAGCTCGCCAAGCGGCATGAGCAGCACCTTGTTATCACGGAATCCTACCACCTCAGCCTTAAGCGGTACTGACGATTTGCTCGGATAGATTTCACAAACATCGCCGATGCTTGCGTCCGGGCCTTCCGACTCTACCATCAGACCGATGACCTGCGTTACTTTCCCGTTGATCCGGACCGGATCGATGTCCCTTAAATGCTCCAGATAGGTCTCTAGATTAAACATGGTCATCATCCGTTCTTTGATCTTCGGCATGCTGGGAAAGACGCAGCAGTTCTTTTTTGATTTCCGTCAATTGGGTATCGATTCTGGCATCCACGCTCCCGAAGGAAGAACGGATGACACAGCCATAATCCTTGACGCTGGAATCAGGGATAATCAACAGCTCAGCCTGCGAGTCGATCACGAGCGAAAGCTCTTCCTTCGCCGCATTCACAAACGAATAATGGGAAGGAGACACGCAAAGCGTCAGCGTTCCCTGCTCTTTTTTGCGCGCAAGACTTCGTTCTATTAAATCTTTGGCGAACTCCGGTTCAAGCGTCAGCTGGCGGTCAATGATTTTCCGGGCAATTTCGCAGCTTAACGAAACCACAAAAGGTTCCGCTTCCTGAATGATCTGCTCTTTGTTCCTTTGGGCTTCGGAAAGGACCGTTTGCGCTTCGTTCATCATCCGGTCCATCTGCTGCTTCATTTCTATTTCGACCTGCTGCCGGCCTTCCTCATAACCTTGATGGAACCCTTCGGCTTTAGACGCCTCAATCAGCTGTTCGTCCTGCAGCCTTCTTTCCTGCCACCAGGCCTCGATTTGCTGCCTGGCTTCATCCAGCATCCGCTGGGCTTCTTCCGAAGCCTCGCGCACCTGTCGTTCCGCAAACTCTTTGGCATCCTGCAAAATTTCCTTGCGGGTCTGCTCCGCTTCTTCGACTCGTTTTCGATGAACGGTTTCCTGTTCAAATCTTTCGGTATCAGCCGCCAGCTCGGATGCGGCCAGATCGTATCGTTTGGAGAGGTCCAATTGCTTCAAGTTATCCAGCGGAACGTATTGGGTAGCTTTAATCAAATTAGACAATGATGTCATCTCCTCCACCGCGGGCTATGATGATTTCTCCGGATTCTTCCAGTCTTCGGATAGTAGCTACGATGCGGGTCTGAGCCTCTTCAACGTCACGAAGCCGCACCGGCCCCATATATTCCATTTCTTCCTTGAAAGTTTCGGACATGCGCTTCGACATGTTGCGGAAAACCGCTTCCCGGACTTCCTCGCTTGCCACCTTGAGGGCGAGCTGCAGGTCCGCATTTTCGATATCGCGGATAATCCGCTGAATGGAACGATTGTCCACATTGACGATGTCTTCGAACACGAACATCCGTTTTTTGATTTCTTCGGCCAGCTCCGGATCCTGAATTTCCAGGGAATCCAAAATCGTTCTTTCCGTTCCCCGGTCGACGCCGTTTAAGATTTGAACGATCGATTCGATGCCGCCTGCCGTCGTATAGTCCTGGGTTACGGTCGAAGAAAGCTTTTGTTCAAGCACACGTTCCACCTGGGCAATGACCTCTGGAGAGGTGCTGTCCATAACCGCGATTCTTCTTGCGACCTCCGCCTGCTTTTCCTGGGGAAGAGAAGAAAGAATCGACGCAGCCTGTTCAAATTGCAAATAGGATAAGACAAGCGCAATCGTCTGGGCATTTTCGTTTTGGATGAAGTTCAAAATCTGGTTCGGGTCTGCTTTTCTTGCAAAATCAAAAGGTCTGACCTGCAGCGTAGCCGTCAGGCGGTTAATGACCTCCATCGCTTTTTGCTGTCCAAGCGCCTTCTCCAATATATCCTTGGCGTAATTGATACCGCCCTGCGAAATATATTCCTGTGCGAGACAAATTTGATGAAACTCTGCCATAACCGCGTCTTTTTCAACCGAATCTACCTTCCGCACATTCGCGATTTCCAAGGTCAGCTGTTCGATTTCTTCGTCCCGCAAGTGTTTAAAGATTTGAGCCGAAACTTCCGGTCCCAGCGTAATCAACAAAATCGCCGCCTTCTGTTTCCCCGTTAATCCTTGAGTGCTCAACTTAGACAATGAAAATCACCTCTATTCTTCAGAAAGCCAAGTGCGGAGCAGATTGACGAATTCGTCCGGTTTTTTCTTGGCCAAAGTTTCCAGTTGTTTTCTGACCTGGTTTTCGTTCGTTACACTTTCCAAGTTGATGGAAGGGAACTCCGTTGCCACCGGAAGCGGTACGTCTTCCTCTTCTTCTTCCCTGGACCGTCGCCGGTTCCGGAAGAACAGGAAACCTGCTGTAGCAACCGCCAGCAGCGCAACCGCGCCGAGGCCCCAAATCCACATGCTCGAAAGCCCGGTGTTGGTTACCGCAGGGGTATTTCCTTCAAATGGCTGAGCGTAAACCGAAACCTTTTGGCTTAGCTGTTCGTCAGTGTAAGTAACTCCGGAATCTGCCAAATAAGAGGCTACAATGTTTTTCAGTATTTTATTGATGGCATCCTGAGTGGTCTGATCCAAAGAATTTTGTCCATTAGGTGGTTCAACAAGGACATTAATGGTTAAATCTTTAACAACATAGGGACTTGCCACGATATCCTTGGTAATATGGTTGACCTCATAATTGATCGTGGAGGAATTTTCCTCGGATGTTGAATTATTCCCCGTTGTCGAAGAAGGATAACCCGGCACATCGCCTTCACCCGTTCCGGCTACTCCGCCGTCCGCACTTCCCGAACCGGAATAACTGTTTTGAACCGTTTGAGCACTGATCGCAATGCCCTTCATATTATCTTCGTCAACAGGAGTTACCAGCTGTTCTTTAGAACTAACTTGGTCAAAGTTCAGCTTGGAGGCAACCAACACCTCGATTTTGTCAGGCCCCGTAAGTCTGCCTAAAAACTGTTGGACACTTTGCTTGACATCACTTTCGAATTTCTTCTGCAGGTTCAGGTTTTCCTGAACGGCTCCCGTAAGGCTTCCGGACGCCGATCCGCCCTTGCCTGAAGGAAGCAATTCGGTGTCCCCTCCGCTGATCGTAATATTTTCTATCGGAAGATTTGGTACTGCGGTCTTAACTAAATTGAAGTATCCGTCGATATTATCTTGTGTAGGACGAAAGCCTGGCTTAAAATCCAGGACCACAGACGCAGATGCTTTCTCTTGTTCGTCCGCACTTGCAAAGACGTTTTGAGCCGGGAGGTTGATCAGAACCTTCGCATTTTGAACGCCGCCCGTTCTTTCCAGCAGCTGTTCAACCTCACCGTTCAAGGCGCTTTTGTACTTCACGTTAAATTCCTCGTCAGTCATGCCGATGACACTGGAACTTGCTCCAAACGTTTTATCGAAACCGATTGAACCATTCTGTATAATCCCTTGAGATCCGATATCTACTTTAAGCCGGGCCGCGTCTGCGCTGGGGACGGAAATGCTTTTTCCGTCAGAGCTCAGTTTGTACGGCGTGCCGTTTGTATCCAAATAGGACATAATTCCTGCCGCATCGGTGGAATCAAGCCCTGTAAAAGCTACTTCATATTCAGTCTTCGAGAATTGCATGGTCAAAAGAATGATAGCCAACAGGATAATTCCTGCCGTAGATAGGAATAACGTTTTCTGCCTCTTGCTAAAATTGTTCCAGTACCGGACGATCCTGTCCCTATACTGGGCGATTCGCTCATTCACATTGTCACCTCATCTGAAACTTGGCTTTACTATCCGGCTTACATTTGGGTTCGCATAATTTCCTGATAGGCTTCAATTACTTTGTTACGAACTTGAGTAGTAAGCTGTAAGCTCAGCAAAGCCTGCTCCGATCCGACCATGACCTGATCCACGTTCGCTTTTCCGACCATGAACTGGTTATTGAGTGTTTGAACGTTCTGCTCCTGGGATGCCACACTGTCGATCGCGCTTTTCAAATAAGATCCGAAACTTTCAAGACTTTCCGAAGGAGTTGCGGTTTCTGCAGCGGTTTGAGGCTGAATGAGTCCAAGCTTCTGTACTGCTGGCATGCTGATATTCGAAATCATCTATGGGTCCTCCTATATTAAATGCTAGTATTATTTCCCGATCTGCAAAGCTTTGGAAATCATGCTTTTTGACGCGTTTAAAGCTGTTACGTTTGCTTCATAAGAACGGGAAGCCGAAATCATATCGACCATTTCTTTGACGGTATCCACGTTTGGCATGTAAACATAACCTTCGCTGTCAGCATCGGGATGTGTAGGATCGTACACAGGCTTGAACGGAGACTGATCTTCCTGGATGGCCGTAACCTTAACGCCTTGGCCGGCAGAAGCCTGCCCTCCCATCGCCTGATTCAGGACATTGTTGAAGCTGCCGGATTCTGAAGAAAGCTCGACTACTTTTCGGCGGTAAGGTACCGCTTTGCCATTTACTACGGATGCGCGAGTGGTATCCGCGTTGGCAATATTCGAGGAGATGACGTCCATCCGCAAACGTTGAGCGGTCAGGGCAGAGGAACTAATACTGAAGCTGTTGCTGATATTCATAATTAAACGTTTCCTCCTACCGCAGTGCGCATCATTCTAATCTGATAATTAAGCTGCTCTATGTAAGAATTGTACCGCAGCTGGTTTTCCGCTAATGAGGACATCTCACGATCTATATCTACGTTATTCAGGTTATTGTTCATCGTTGTCGAGTTATCTGTTGTTACTTTAGCTACTGGTACATTGGATGATGCTCCTATAACAAAATGTCTGGGATCCGTCCGCAGTCCCGAAATTTCCTTCGCTCCGCCGCCCATCTCATTCTGAAGCAAAGATTCGAAAGAAACATCCGATCGTTTAAACTTGGGAGTATCCACGTTGGCAATATTGTTCGCAATCACATTTTGTCTCAAATCAGAGGCCTGTATTGCATTTTGTAAACGGTCAAAACTGGTCCCGCTCAATAACTGCATCTTTTCTCTCTCCTCCTATATCCCTATTTCAATGGAACCATTAGATATTTCAACATTTTTCGCTAAATTCCTCTTTTTCTCGACAAATAGAACAAAATTGTTATATTTCTTATGTCCTATTATGGAAAATTATTGTTCGACAACCTCTATCCTAAGTTTCTTATTGTTTGTAACATAATACAATAAGAAAAAAGGACTATCTTTTCTGAAACTCTGGCATAATTTTGTATTTTTTATCAAATTTTTCGCATAAATTGTGCTATAAACCGACATAACAAGGACAAAATTCTGACAAAAAAGAAAGATACCGACCATTGTCCTAGACAAAATTAGACACGGTCAGTATCTCTTCAACTTGCTATTTGTTGACCTTAATTGCTCAATTGCTTACAAAATGTATTGACTGAGGTCACGGTCCTCCGCAATATCTCCCAGTTTTCCTTTTACATATTGAGGAGTTATGACAAACTGCTCAAGCGTAAGCTCCGGCGCTTCAAAGGATAGGTCCTCAAGCAGCTTCTCCAGGATAGTGTGAAGCCGGCGGGCCCCGATGTTCTCATTATTGGCGTTAACCGTAGCCGCAATGGCTGCAATTTCACGTATCGCTTCAGGTGAAAATTCGATCTTAATATTTTCCGTAGCCAGCAGGTCCGCGTATTGCTTTGTCAGCGCGTTTTGGGGTTCGGTCAAAATGGATACAAAATCCTCCAAGCTTAAACTGCTCAGCTCGACCCGGATCGGGAAACGCCCCTGTAACTCCGGAATCAAATCGGAAGGTTTGGCCACATGGAAAGCTCCGGCAGCCATAAACAAAATAAAATCCGTTTTAATGGGACCGTATTTCGTCATCACCGTCGAGCCCTCAACAATAGGAAGAATATCCCGTTGCACCCCTTCTCTGGATACATCAGGTCCTGATCCTTGTCCTTTGCTCGCCACCTTATCGATCTCGTCAATAAAAATGATGCCCGACTGTTCCGCACGGCTTACGGCTTCCTGTACAAGATCATCGTGATCAATCAGCTTATTGGCCTCTTCCTGCGTAAGTACCTTCCGCGCTTCTTTCACGGTCAGCTTTCTTTTTTTGGTCCGTTTCGGCATAAAGCTGCCCAGCATTTCCTGCATATTCATGCCCATCTGATCTCCGCCCTGTCCAGACAGCATATCCAGCATAGTCGGGCTGGTGTCTTCCACGTCGATTTCGACGACGTCCTCTTCCAGGCTGCCCGACAACAGCTTAAAACGAACCTGACGACGTTTCTCCGCCAACTGGCTGTCCTTTTCTTCTTCAGCCTGCACTGAAGCCGAATCCTGCTCGGTTTGAGCGGCCCCGCCATTTCCGAACAGCATTTCAAATGGATTACGCTGTTGTTTATTTTTGTTGGTCGAAGGCGCCAGAAGCTGAATCAACCGTTCATTGGCCAGTTCCTCCGCTTTATCCTGAACCTTTTCGGTCCGTTCCGCCCTCACCATCCGGATGGAGGTTTCGATGAGGTCCCGAATCATGGATTCGACGTCTCGCCCCACATAACCTACCTCTGTAAATTTGGTAGCCTCGACTTTGACAAACGGAGCTCCGACCAGTTTTGCCAACCGTCTGGCGATTTCCGTCTTGCCTACCCCCGTCGGCCCGATCATCAGAATATTTTTAGGGACGATTTCATCCCGAACGTCTTCGTGCAGCAGGCTCCGGCGATAGCGGTTGCGCAGGGCAACGGCAACGGATTTTTTGGCCTGTTTCTGCCCGACGATATATTTATCCAGCTCCGAAACGATTTCTCTTGGCGTTAGCGCTTGATTTTTCATCTCTCTTGCCTCCTGAAAAATGAGGCCGGCTTCTCTCTAGGGAAGTAATATCCATCAGAAAAAAGCCGGCCGAAAAGTGTGGCAGCCTTTGCAGACTGCCCTATCTTCCATTTTATTAGAGTTCTTCTACAATAATGTTATGATTTGTGTAAACGCAAATATCGGCCGCTACTTTAAGGGATTCATAAGCCATTTCTTTGGCCCCCATGCCTTGAGCATGACGCTTCAGCGCCCGTGCCGCAGACAAAGCGTAATTGCCGCCGGAGCCGATCGCCAGCACATCGTCATCCGGTTCGATAATTTCGCCGCCGCCGGAAATGAGCAGCATGCCGCTTTTATCCATTACGATCAGCAGCGCCTCAAGCTTGCGGAGAACGCGGTCCTGCCGCCATTCTTTCGCCAGTTCGACCGCAGCACGCTGCAGGTTGCCGTGATGTTCTTCCAGCTTGCCTTCAAATTTCTCAAAAAGCGTAATCGCATCGGCAACCGAACCCGCAAAACCTGCCAGCACCTGGCCTCGGTATAAACGGCGGACCTTTTTGGCCGTATGCTTCATAATTACGTTTTCTCCGAACGTAACCTGTCCGTCTCCGGCAATCGCGCATTGTCCGTTATGTCTCACCGCACAAATCGTTGTGGCATGAAAAGACAAATCCATCCGTAAGCACCATCCTTATTAAGGTTATTTAAGTCCGGAAGCCGTAATAAAGGTTTGCAGAGCATTCAACGCACGGTGCGCCAAGGCTTCATATTTCTCTTTCTTCTGCTTGATCCGCGTCTCCAGTTTCGGGAACAATCCGAAATTTGCGTTCATTGGCTGGAAATGCTTAAAATCGGCCGTCGTAATATAACGGGCCATGCTGCCCAGCGTTGTTTCTTCCGGAAAAACGATCCCTTCCTGACCGGAAGCGACACGTGCCGCATTAATACCGGCAATCAGCCCGGAAGCCGCGGATTCGACATAACCTTCAACCCCGGTCATTTGTCCGGCAAAAAACAGCGTTGGCCGATTTTTAAATTGATAAGTCGGCTCCATCAGCTTAGGAGAATTAATAAACGTATTGCGGTGCATGACGCCGTAACGGACAAACTCGGCATTTTCCAGTCCCGGAATCAAGGAGAATACCCGCTTCTGCTCGCCCCATTTCAGATGGGTCTGGAAACCAACCATGTTGTAAAGCGTGCCGGCCGCATTATCCTGGCGAAGCTGCACAACCGCGTAAGGCAGTGTTCCCGTGTGCGGATTGACCAGACCTACCGGCTTCATCGGTCCGAACAAGGCCGTTTGTTTCCCGCGTTTCATCATGACTTCAATCGGCATGCAGCCCTCGAAATAAACCTCTTTCTCGAATTCCTTAAGCTGGGCAACCTCGGCGGAAATCAACGCATCATAAAAAGCGTTAAACTCCTCTTCATTCATCGGACAGTTCAGGTACGCCGCCTCGCCTTTGTCATAACGGGAAGCCAGATACACTTTGTTCATGTCGATGGATTCTTTTTCGATGATCGGTGCAGCCGCATCGTAGAAATAAAAATATTCCTCGCCCATCAGATTTTTGATCTTCTCGGACAGTGCCGGAGAAGTCAGCGGTCCCGTCGCGATTACAACGACGCCCTCTTGTGGGATCTCTTGAATTTCCTCATTGATGACCGTGACCAGCGGATGCTCATGAAGCGTTTTTGTAATTTCTCCGGAAAAACCGTCCCGGTCCACCGCCAGCGCTCCGCCGGCCGGAACCGCGTTGCGGTCAGCCGAGCCAAGGACCAGCGAATTCAGCATCCGCATTTCTTCTTTCAATACGCCTACCGCGTTTGTAAGGCCGTTCGCGCGAAGCGAATTGCTGCACACCAGCTCGGCAAATTGATGGGTATGATGCGCCGGCGTTTTTACTACCGGACGCATCTCATATAAAGTCACGGGTACACCGCGGCTGGCGATCTGCCAGGCAGCCTCGCTGCCTGCCAAACCCGCGCCGATGACGGTGACCCTATTTTGCTCTGTCACTGCTTACAACCTCCATTATGTTAAAGCTCAGCCGCTTCCTCGTTATCCTCTTCCACCATTTCCGTGTGGTCGCAAGACGTGCATTGAAGCTTAACTCCCTGCTTGTTTCGTTTCTCGGTCATCAGCGATCCGCATACCGGACAAGGTTTAGCGGACGGCTTATCCCAGGAAACATAGTCGCACTCCGGATAGCGGTTACAGCCGTAGAAAACGCGGCCTTTCTTGCTCCGGCGCTCAACGACCTGTCCCTCCTTGCATTTTGGGCAGGTAACCCCGATTTCCTTCACGATCGGTTTCGTATTCCGGCAGTCCGGAAATCCGGAGCAGGCCAAAAACTTACCGAACCGGCCCAGTTTATAAACCATTGGGCGGCCGCATTTTTCACAAATTTCGTCGGAAACCTCATCTTCGATTTCGATTTCCTTCATTTCTTCTTCCGCAACCTCAAGACGTTTCTCGAAGGATTCGTAAAATTCGCCCAATACGCGAACCCAATCCTCGGAGCCTTCCTCCACATGGTCAAGATCCTCTTCCATGTTTGCGGTAAACTCTACATCCAGAATTTCCGGGAAAAACTGCTCCATCTGCTCAATAACCAACTCGCCAAGCTCTGTCGGTACAAATTTTTTCTCTTCGATCGCTACGTAGCCACGCTTCTGGATCGTCTCCAGCGTAGGCGCGTACGTACTCGGCCGTCCGATGCCCAATTCTTCCAATGTTTTGACAAGCCGGGCTTCCGTATATCTCGGCGGCGGCTGCGTAAAATGCTGCTTCGGTTCGATGCTTTCCATGACAAGTTTATCGCCTTCCTGCAGAGGAGGAAGATACTTATCATCATCTGATGCCGTACCGTCGTCGCTTCCCTCCACATAAACCTTCATGAAGCCCTGGAAGCGGATCTTGGAGCCCACCGCACGGAATATAACGTCTCCTGCCGCAATATCCACAGACAGCGTATCCAAAATGGCAGAAGACATCTGACTGGCCATAAAACGCTCCCAAACCAGTTTATAAAGCTTATATTGATCTTTGCTCATAAATGCCTTGAGGGAATCCGGATCCCGGTCGATCGAAGTCGGGCGAATCGCTTCGTGCGCATCTTGAGCGTTTGCGGCTTTTTTGGAATACTGACGCGGAGTTTCAGGAGCAAATTCGTTCCCGTATTTATTAATAATATAATCTTTGGCTTCCCCTTGCGCCGATTCGGCGATCCGAGTGGAGTCTGTACGCATGTACGTAATAAGACCAACTGTGCCTTCCTTGCCAAGATCTACGCCTTCATAAAGCTGTTGGGCAACGGACATCGTTTTGGCAGCGCGGAAATTCAGCTTGCGGGCTGCTTCCTGCTGCAAAGAGCTTGTAGTAAACGGCGGAGCCGGGTGTCTTTGGCGTTCTTTTTCCTTAACGGCGCTCACCGTATAATCGGCTTTTTCGATCGCCTTAAGCACTTCCTGTACATCCGCTTCGCTGTGCAGCTCTTTCTTTTCGCCGGATAGTTTGTGGAACTTCGCTTCAAAAGCGGTGTTCCCTGTCTTCAGAGCGGCTGTGATGCTCCAGTACTCTTCAGGTACAAATTCCGAAATTTCATTTTCGCGATCCAAAATGATTTTGACGGCAACGGATTGAACGCGTCCGGCAGACAACCCCTTTTTTACTTTCTTCCATAAAAGAGGACTGATCTTGTAACCCACCAAACGGTCAAGGATCCGGCGCGCTTGCTGCGCGTTGACAAGATCCATATTGATTTTCCGCGGTGTTTTGAAGGCATCTTTAACCGCCTGCTTTGTAATTTCGTTAAAAACGACGCGGCAGCTCTCGCCTTCCTCCAGATCGAGCACGTGCGCCAAATGCCAGGCAATAGCTTCCCCTTCGCGATCCGGGTCAGCCGCCAGATAAATTTTCTTCACTTTTTTGCTGGCATCCTTTAATTCTTTCAGCACGGAACCTTTACCGCGAATGGTTATATATTTGGGATTAAAGTCGTTTTCAACCTCGACCCCGATTTGGCTTTTAGGCAAATCTCGGACATGGCCCATCGAAGCTTTTACGATAAACTTGCTGCCCAGATATTTACCTATCGTTTTTGCTTTCGCTGGTGATTCTACAATCACTAATGAATCCGCCATGGGAGAACCCTCCTCTCTTCCTTGCAAAATACTTGATATTCCGATCGTTTGGCATTTCTCAGTTTAAATTAATTTATAAATAGAGCCCGGCAGTTGTACTGCCTGCTTTTTTATGATTAAAGATAACAGAACTGAATGCAAAAGTCCAAACTCCCAGCCGCTGAGGGTTAACAGCTCATCAAAACTTCTGTTTCCCTGCTCCAACATATGGTATATGCGCTGTTCCTCATCTGTCAACTTGTTTCCATTCTCAGTCAAATTTTCTGCAGGCTCAAAACCGTATTCCTCCAGAATATCGGATGCGCTTGTAATCAGTTTGGCCCCTTGTTTGATCAGATTTAACGCTCCCCTGCTTTTAGGGGAAGTGACTGGCCCCGGCACGGCAAAAACATCCCGGTTCGCTTCCAGCGCCGCGTCCGCCGTAATGAGGGAGCCGCTTCGTTCATCCGCCTCCACCACAACCGTTCCACGGGCCAAGCCGGCGATGATCCGGTTTCGCTGCGGGAACAATCCCGGATGCGGCGGAGTCCCGATAGGATATTCGGAAACAATCAGACCTTGTTCCGCAATTTGCTTATATAACAAGCGGTTCTCCGGCGGATACGGCTGATCGATGGCCGTCCCAAGCACAGCCGTTGTAGGCCCCAGTGCTCTCAGCGCAGCCTGGTGACAAATTCCGTCAATGCCGCGCGCCATGCCGCTAACGACATTCACTCCCTGCTCGCCAAGCGAACCTGCCAGCTGTTCACCCAATTTACGGCCGTAAGCCGTTGGAACACGGGTACCGACCATGGCAATGGAGAACGAAGACAGTAATTTTATTTGTCCTCTCGTATAGAGGACCCATGGAGGATTGGAAATTTCCTTCAATAATAGAGGGTAGTTTTCGTCCAATATCGTAACCGGAATAATTCCTTTTTCCTCCATTTTATGCTGCCGCTCCAGACGTCTTTCGTCATCAAGCGACTCTTTAAGATAACGGACAGCAGCCGGGGCCGTCCCTCGAAGCACCCACTCCTGTTCATCGAAATATTCGGCCTCGGCCATATCACCGTGCTGCATGATTTTGGAAATCGTTTTCCAACCGATTCCTTTTGTGCCATGGAGCACTATCAGCAGTTCTCTTAAATTCACTTCGTCAGCTCCCTATTCCCATGATCCACGATTTATTTTTCAAGCTCTTGTCAGCAGACAGACACAAATAAGCAACCCTCCACCATAAACGGTTGGAAGGTTGCTTACCTTTACCTGTTTATTCCTTATTAGACGAACAAGCTGCTGAAGTCTTAATGAGTTGTGCAGCCCTGCAGCAATCCTTTAGCCTCAAGCACTTCGATCAGCGTGGAGCCCATTTCTGACGGCGTTGGAGCAACTTTGATGCCGCAGGCTTCCAGCTTTTCGATTTTTTCTTTCGCCGTTCCCTTGCCCCCGGAAATGATGGCGCCGGCATGGCCCATTCTTTTCCCCGGAGGAGCTGTAACGCCGCCGATAAATCCAACGACAGGTTTCGTCATGTTGTCGCGGATCCATTCCGCGGCTTCTTCCTCTGCCGTACCGCCGATTTCCCCGATCATGATCACGGCGTGGGTATCCGGATCCTCGTTGAAACGGGACAAAATATCAATAAATTCCGAGCCTTTAACAGGGTCGCCGCCAATGCCAACGGCCGTGGATTGGCCCAGTCCGCGGGTAGATAGCTGGTGAACCGCTTCATAAGTCAAGGTTCCGCTTCGGGAAACTACCCCTACGTGCCCAGGTTTATGAATATACCCCGGCATGATGCCGATTTTACATTCACCAGGCGTAATAACGCCAGGACAGTTAGGTCCGATCAAAACGGAGGATTTGCCTTCCATAAACCGTTTCACTTTAACCATGTCCAGCACCGGAATTCCTTCCGTAATACAGATAACAAGATCCATTCCGGCATCGACCGCTTCAATGATGGAATCGGCGGCAAATGCAGGCGGTACGTAGATGACGCTGGCCGTAGCTCCCGTTACTTCTTTGGCTTCTATGACCGAGTTAAAAATAGGAAGAGTTACAACTTTTCCATCCTCCAGCTCGATGTCCAGATTAGTTCCGCCTTTGCCCGGCGTTACGCCGCCGACCATTTGCGTGCCGTACTCCAAAGCGCCTCTTGTATGAAACAAGCCTGTAGCTCCCGTAATCCCCTGGGTGATGACTTTCGTATGTTTGTCAATCAAAATGCTCATATCAAGGCCTCCTTCAAATTCAACATAGTTAAACCAGGAAACTTCACGAATCAGGCAGGTTATGACTTACAGAACCTACGAGACCAGTTCGACAATTTTCCGCGCCCCATCAGCCATGGAATCTGCGGATACAATGTCGAGCCCCGAGCCTGCCAAAATATTTTTGCCGAGCGCCACGTTTGTGCCTTCAAGACGAACCACCAGCGGACGGCTCAGCCCTACCTGCTTCGCAGCTTCCACGATGCCGGAGGCAATAACGTCGCAGCGCATGATCCCGCCAAAAATATTGACGAAAATGCCTTTCACCTGCTGGTCGGACAAGATGATTTTGAAAGCTTCGGTTACCTTCTCGGCGGTAGCGCCGCCCCCAACGTCAAGGAAGTTGGCCGGTTCGCCGCCGTAATATTTAATAATATCCATCGTCGCCATGGCCAGACCTGCGCCGTTAACCATACAGCCGATGTTGCCGTCAAGCGCGATGTAACTCAAATCGAATTTGGAAGCCTCGATTTCCTTCTCGTCTTCTTCCTCCAGGTCCCGCAAGGCCAAAATATCTTTATGGCGGAACAGCGCGTTGGAATCGAAGTTCAGCTTGGCATCCAGTGCCAACACTTCTCCGTCGCCGGTAACGACCAGCGGATTGATTTCGGCAATGGAACAATCCTTATCCACGAAAGCCTGGTAAAGGGCCTGCATGAATTTCACCGCTTTGTTAACCAGCTCTTTCGGAATGTTAATGGCATAAGCCAGACGGCGGGCCTGGAAGCCCTGCAGACCTATTGCCGGGTCGATCACTTCTTTAAAAATTTTCTCCGGACTATGCGCGGCAACCTCTTCGATCTCCGTGCCGCCTTCTTCGGAACCCATCATGACCACACGTCCTGTAGAACGGTCAACCACTACGCCGATATAATATTCTTTCTTGATGTCGCAGCCCTGCTCGATCAGCAGTCTCTTCACTTCTTTGCCTTCGGGGCCCGTCTGATGGGTAACAAGCACTTTGCCCAGCAGCTCCTGCGCGAAACTTCTTACCTCGTCGATCCCTTTGGCTACTTTAACTCCGCCCGCTTTGCCGCGGCCGCCTGCATGGATCTGGGCTTTAACCACCACTACCGGGGTGCCCAGCTTTTCGGCCGCCTGGACGGCTTCTTCGACCGAAAAAGCCACATGGCCTTCCGGAACGGCTACACCGTACTGTTTCAATACTTGTTTTCCTTGATATTCATGGATATTCATCTGGTTTGAATCCTCCTATCAACGGACGGTTATGAGGGTAATCGATATAAACCCAATTTATTTTAGCACGTTTTTAAAACGCTTTCCTCAAAAAATTCATGATTTATACACATCTTTTTGATATGAAACCCATTCCGTTTTGAGAACGATTACATCTCTTTTATAAAGCCATATATTGCTGACATGAGTTTCGTCATTTTCCTGCAAAATTCTCGCTTCATTCACGGCCTAGAAAATCCAGCTTTTTGTCCAGCTGCCGGTATTGAATCGCTTCGGCAATATGTTCCGCCAGCACCCACTCCCGGTCCTCCAAATCCGCGATCGTCCGGCCCAGCTTGATAATCCGGTCAAAGGCCCGCATGCTTAGTCCAAGCTGTTCAAACGAAGACTTCATCAGCAGATCGGCATCCCTGTGAAGATTGGCTGACTGTCTGAGCCTTGCTCCGGACAACTCGCTGTTCCAGGTCATTCCCGTGTCGCGCAGCCTGTGATTTTGCCGTTCCTGGGCGAACAGCACCTGATCCTTCATCCTCTCCGAGGAAATCGGACGTTCATCGGGCTGCCATCCCTTGGGTCTCGGCACCTCCAGCTGAAGGTCGATCCGATCAAGCAGGGGTCCCGAAATCCGCGAGCGGTATTGCTGGATTCGCCAAGGCGTGCAGGTACAGGCCGGAAGTGGCGGTTCGCTCGAAAAATAACCGCAGTGGCACGGGTTCATCGAAGCCGCAAGCAGAAAATGAGCCGGGTACGTAAACGCCGCTTTGGAACGGCTGATCGTCACAGTTCGTTCTTCCAAGGGCTGGCGAAGCACCTCAAGCACATTGCGGGAAAACTCGGGCAGTTCATCCAGAAACAATACCCCTTTATGGGCGAGGCTGACCTCTCCCGGTTTGGGAATGCCTCCTCCCCCAATCAATCCCCCGGCCGAAATGGTATGATGCGGAGCACGGAAAGCTCTTCTGCGCAGCAGACCGTGAGAAAATTCCTTGAATTTTCCCGCTGCGCTGTATATTTTCGTTACCTCCAAGGCCTCCTCTTCGGACAAGTCGGGCAAAATACCGGGAAGTCTACGGATCAGCATCGTTTTTCCCGTGCCCGGCGGGCCAATTAATATCAGGTTATGCATGCCTGCCGCAGCGATGACAAGCGCCCGCTTCACCTGTCTCTGCCCCAGTACATCACTGAAGTTTTCAACTGCTGATACTTGGCTTTCTTCCCTGCCCCCGGCCATAACAACAGCACTTTCCCGGGTATATTCCCACTTAGACCAAGAGGATGAAAGTTGTGGCGATTCGGCTGGGACGGGTTGAATAGAAGACTCGGATAGAACCGGAGGTCTAAAAGAGAGGGGGAGTCCCCCTTTGACCGCCTGTAAAAAATCCAACTCTCTCAGATGATGAATGCCGTAAATGCGAATCCCTTCCAGCAGCAAAGCTTCGCCTGCATTTTCAGCCGGCAGAAGAACCGATTCAAATCCCTTTCGCCTGGCCAAATCCACCATGGGCAAGACACCGGTAACGGGGCGCAACCCTCCATCCAGCGACAATTCGCCAATAATCATAAGTTTCCCGGGATTAGGAAGGTCGATCTGCCCGCTTGCCTGAAGCAGCCCCAGCGCAATGGCCAAATCAAACGCAGAACCCTCCTTTCGCAGATCCGCGGGAGCCAAATTAATCGTTATCCGCTGCAGCGGGAACGTATAACCGCAGTTTTTAACCGCTGACCTGACCCGCTCGACGGCTTCCCGAACGGCCGTGTCGGGCAGGCCGATAATCGACACCATGGGAAGGCCGCTGCTCAAATCGGTCTCCACCTCGATCAAAACGCCGTCTATGCCGTACAGACAAGCGCTGTGAAGTTTTCCATACATAACAAAAAACACCCCTTCCGCATCATGTTTACACACATGGCTGCAAGAAAAGGTGCTTCCTTATTCTTCCGCATCAGTTCAATTTAAATAAATTGTATAACCGGCCGGCGATAAAGTCAAGCCGATTAAAAGACTCCCGCTAAATGTTCAGCACGGAGCAGCTTTCCTTCTTTATCCAAAATGACGGCAACGACATCAAACCGCACTGCGGCTCCCGATTGTCCGGTTTGATGAAGGTAGACGACCGCGGTTTCTCTGACCTGCCGGATCTTGCGGGAATTGACGGACTCCGCCGGACTGCCGAACCTCATGGCTCCCGCACTTCGGCTTCTGACCTCGACGATAACTACAGTTTCATCATGAAATGCAATAATGTCCAGCTCTCCGCTTCGGCAGCGCCAGTTCCGTTCCAGAATCCGGTAGCCTTTCGACAGCAGCAGCTCCGCTGCTGCCTGTTCGCCTGCCGCGCCCGTGGATTTGCGGTTTTTTGGGGATAAGGAAGCTGCCGGTTTACGGGAAAGGTCATCGTTATAAGCCATAGCCGGAATCCTCTTTTGCCGCACGATTGGAGCGGTAGACAAAACTAAGGATTTCAGCGACGAGCGTATAAAGCTCCGGTGGAATTTGCTGGTCCAAATCAAGTTTGGACAACACCTCCACCAAAGCCGCATCCTCTTGAACCGCAATGCCGTGCTCTTCCGCTTTTTCAAGGATCCTCTGGGCCATGTAGCCCTGGCCTTTGGCGGCTACTACAGGCGCATCCCCGGCGCTTGGATCATATTTAAGGGCTACCGCTTTTTTTCGAAAAAGAGGCTCCTCCTGCTTTGCGTCCTGACTGCTCATATCCGGTAATCCACTCCTCTGTAGACAGGGGGAACATAGGAAGTTGCTCCCGACTGGGAGATACGCTGCCCCTGCTTCTCCCCCTCTGCAAAATAGGAATCCGTTCTCATTGCCACAAGCCTGTAACCGGCCTCCCGAATGGCCGTGCTGATTTCTTCCTGGCGCCCTTCCAAAAAAGCTCCCGCCGCTTCGCCTTCGCTGTGGATCTGCAGGATCACCTTCTTGTCGGCAACCTGTACGTCTACTACCAGCTTGCCAAGCACCGACATATTAAGATCAAACCATAACCGGCAGTTGTCCGGATCCAATTCGCCTTTTTTTCCTCGGCGGGACTGAATTTGGATCGTCGCGGTTTCCCCGCCGTCCGGTCCCTCAAAGGGCAAAAACATCGTAACCTGGGCAAACGGGGCCGTCCGGTCGGTATTGAGCAGCAGCTGCTGACCGGTAAGCTGCTGCACCATTTGTTTGGCAGCCTCCTGCAGCTGCGGCGGCGCATCCGGCGTATCCAGGATTTGAAGCAAAACGCTTTTCAAATTGTCTTTGAGCGCCAGGACCGGATCATCCGCCGTGTCTCCCGCAGCCGGATGGCTGCCGGCGGGCTGAGCGCCGGCAGCGGCCGTTTGAGGCGCCCCCGCATGAACCTCGTCCGCCAAGTGCGCCAAATGCGCTGCGCCTTGCGGAATTCGGGATGCGGAAGCCTGCTCCGCGGAGGGAGGCAGCGCCCCCGGAGCGGGTGTTCCGCCGCGGGTGTTTTCGCCTCCGCGGCGGTCATCGCCCGCAGGATCCGCAGCAGTTTGCGGATCGGCGGGCGGCTCCTGCCCGGCTTGAGCTGGGGCAGGAGCGGTAGAGCCCTGCCCGGCCGTTGCCGGGGCAGGAATAGGCGTGCCCGGGGCCGGCGAAGCCGCCCCGGGGGGCTGTGCGCCGCCGCCAGCGGCTGGCGGCGCCGCTTGCGCAGCAGGCGCGGCTTCGCCTCCTGCTGCCTGTCCGCCGTCCGCGCTAGGCGAGGACGGCGAAACGCCCGGCGGCGCGGATGCCGCCGCCGCTTTTGGCGCTGCCTGCAGCAGCAGCGCCCGGCCCGCCTGCTGCTCGTGCTCCGCACCGAGCAGCTTCAGCACCCGGGCCACCCACGACTCCGTGCCGTGGGTGGGCCCGGGCGGCGCCGCAGCCCCGCCCGGCGCGGGCTGCACTTCCGTGCGCGCCGCTGCCTCAGCCGCGGCGCCGCCCTCAGCAGCCGTGCTTGCACCGGCTGCTGCTCCGGGATCTCCCGCAGCGAGCTGGCGGGAGATCCCGCCGCCTGCAGCGAGCTCGCTTCGCAGCTCGCCCAATACGCTCTGCAGTCTCTGCAGCAGAGCGTCCATGCCCGGCGCGGGCGCTTTTACCGCGCCGCCAGCAGCCGTCTCCCCTGCTGGCGCCCTGCCTTCGGCGGGAGCAGCGGCGTCACCCGTCCCCGCCGCGTCCGCCGTTCCGACTCCCGAAGACGGAGCCAACCCTCCAGCGGCCGTTCCGGTTTGGTTTCCGGCTGCGGAAGGTTGCGGAACAGTTGCAGGCGGCTCCCCAGCCAGCAGCGCGGCCACCTGCTCCTCAAGCGAAGCCAGCAGCTGGTGCACAGGAGGACCATAAATGGCCTGCTGCAGCCCTGTGACGACCTCTCCGCTTAACGGAAGACCACGCTGGACAGCAACGGCTGCCGCATTCACCCATTCCGGCAAAGACACTGCCGCAGGTTTCGTCGCCAAGGTTTTGATCAAGGCGTCCGCTTGTTCGCGGGTAACCGGCATGCCGGCCTGCTGCATCAGACGCACGAGCTCCCGATTATCCGCGGTATCGTCCAGTCCGGCGCTTTTCAAAAGCTGTTCGAAATTGATGTTCGTCCCTCCTGCCGACGTTCCTGTCGGCAGAGGTTTAAAAACGGTTAAACCGTCATGACCGGGAGGCTGGACCTGCATCATCATGGATTGTCCCTGCTGGAGCGGAGTCTCTAGAGCGGCCTTTAATTTGACGCCCTGGACTTCGACCACCGCTTCGGTTCCATCATCGGATACGCTGAGGACGGTTCCTTTGACGACCTGTCCCGTTCTAAGCTCCAAGGTTTTCGCTTCGGAGGGTTGGCTTCTGCCAAGCGTTCCTCTAAGAATAGGACCGATGTTCATGCAAATCCCTCCCTTTCAATATTTCTTAACCCTGTAAATATAAATGCAGCGGCTAGAACAGCTCCTGCTGTTCAGCAAACAAATTCGTCAAAAAACTTCTCCGATGCATCGGCGTAGGCCCAAGCAGCAAAAGCTGCTCCCTGTGCAGCTTCGTCGCGTAACCTTTATGTACTGCAATGCCGTATTCCGGGTATTTGGCCTCCCATTCCCCTTGGCAAAGCCGGTCCCGGGTCACTTTGGCGATAATGGAGGCCGCCGCGATCGACTGGCTGTTCGCATCCCCCTTAATGATGGCCATCTGCGGCAGCGGAAGATCTACCCTTTCCGCGTCTACCAGCAGGAAATCAGGGGTTAACCCCATATGTTCAACCGCCTGCTTCATCGCTAGCCGGGCTGCCTGCTTGATGTTGATTTTATCAATGGTGGCGGCATCCACAAAGCCGACTCCTACGGCCAAAGCCTCCTGCATAATTTCGTCATACAGCTGATCCCGTTTTTTTGAGCTCAGCTTTTTGGAATCGTTAACGCCTTCCAGCACCAAACCTTCAGGCAAAATAACGGCCGCCGCCACCACATCCCCAAAAAGGCAGCCTCTTCCCACTTCATCTATTCCGGCGATATGCCGGTAAGCTTTTCCCCAATATTCTCTCTCGTAAACAAGCAAATCTTCCATCGTTAGCTCCTCTTAAAACAAATCATAGACTGCGGTTATCCGGCTGCTTTCAAACGGTTTTCAAACGTTTTAGGCGGCCGGGCCGAAACATACTTAGGTTGCTCATCCGGTTGAAGCAGATCATAAGGCCGGTTTAAGGTTTGCGTCTGCTTCGGCTCAGGAGCGCCTTCCTTCATGTATTCCACAAGAACGGAAGGATTGTCGTCCGCGCCGCCGGCATTTACCCGGTAGCCGTTCAGCTGTCCGGCATGATCCATGCCCCGCTTGACCGTAAACGTAACCTCTATGCCTAAACTTCGGCAAACCTTGATCGTGTCCTCCGAAAATGCCCCATAAGGAAAAGCCAATACGTCATCCGTATTCCCTACTTCCTCATGCAGCTTGATTTGTGCTTTCAGCAAATCTTTATAAATGCGGCTTTTGAACTGCGCCGTCGTTTCTTTGCCCTTTTTCCCAAAATCAATAGGGCCGGCCAGAACCGCCCGGGTATACCGGTGTTTGGCGTCCGCGTAAGCATAGCTGTGCGAATCGTAAGTATGATTAAAAAAATCAATGCCGTTTCGATGCATTTCCCGAATCTGCTTCCAGGTCAGTTTAGCAATTCCGGGATGTTTCGGATTGTCGACCGTACCCACAATTACAAAGTTCGTTGCCGGAATGTGGTTTTGCTTTAATAACGGATAGGCATCCTGATAAAAAGACTCATAACCGTCGTCAAAAGTCATCAGCACCGCGTTATCCGGTATTTTTCCATGGTGTATAACAAAATTCGTATACTGCTTCATCGTAATCCAGTGAAATCCGTTCGCATTCATCAGCTTCAGCTGCTCTTTGAACTTGCTTAAAACCAGCGTTTCAGGGTCAATCTGCGTATCCGTTACTTCATGATACATCAGCACAATAACCCCGTCCCGATAATACACCGCATTCGGCGACGGAACCGCAGAAGGTTTTCTTTTGATCGGCAGCACCTGGCTCTGTCCAGTAACGGGTATAACTTTTGCTCTTGTGAGCCAATTTCGAACCTCGCTTTTTAAAACGGTTTTTTGTCTGACCGCAACTCCGCCTAAAATCGAAAAAACAAACAAAATGATGACAGCGGAAATAATCCCGGACTTCCTGATCATGATGATTCCCAATCCCCCGTATTAGAAAGTGGCCCTCTTGCCTACTAGATTAACACATGGAAGCGACCGGGCCTAGCCCCGGCCAAGCCCTTTCCGCAGTTCTCCTTTGGCCTTCAGTAATATATCGGCATCTCCCTTGGGTTCATACAGCTTTTATGTAAAGATACCCCCGTTCCCTTATTAAAAAATGCCAAAAAACCGGCGGCACAGCCGACGGCTCTTTTACAAGTGCAAAATGGATGGAGGCCGCCTTAAAATGGCGACTCCTCCAACGTATAACGTCCGGTTTTACCCGCGCGCAGCTCGCGTAGAATAATTCCTGAAGCCTTCGCCAAATCGACCCGGCCGCCGCTGACGATGCAGCCTCTTTTCCGGCCGATCGCTTCCATGATCGCTACAATCTCATCCGGATTTTCAAAATCCTGCGGCTGCTGCTCAAGATCATAACGTTCTTTAAGCTTCGGCCAGTAATAACGGGCCAAATATTTGACCGCAAAAAAAGCGATATCCTCTACATTAAGGATTTCCTCTTTAATCGCTCCGGTCACTGCCAAGCGGTATCCCACATTTTGATCTTCGAATTTCGGCCACAAAATGCCCGGCGTATCGAGCAGTTCCATTTCCGTGCCGACCTTAATCCACTGCTGGCCTTTGGTCACGCCAGGCCGATCGCCGGTAATAGCAATATTTTTGCCGGCAAGCCTGTTGATCAGGGTGGATTTGCCTACGTTAGGAATACCCACGATCAACGCCCTTACGGGCCGAGGGTTAATCCCTTTGGCAATTTGCCGTTCGATTTTCTCTTTAAACAGCTCGCGCGCTTTTTGCGGAATTTCTTTTGTTCCCTGGCCGGTTGAAGCGTTAACTTCCAGCGCGGTATGTCCTTCCGCCGTAAAATACTGAAGCCATTCCTTCGTCATCTCCGGATCAGCCAAATCCGATTTGTTCATCACAATCATTCTTGGCTTGCCGCTTAATATTTCATCGATCATCGGGTTGCGGCTGGACAGCGGCAAACGGGCGTCGACGAGTTCGATGACCACATCGATCAAGCCCAGCTTCTCCTGAATCTGCCGCCGCGCTTTGGTCATATGCCCGGGGAACCACTGGATTGCCATGAATATCACCTCAAGTTCCCTTTTACTTTTCCCTTAAAGTCTTATTAAATGTATTTCCTTGAACGGCCAGAAGATCAGATCAGCGCGCCCTACGATATCCTTGTAGGGTATGTAACCAATCATCCTGCTGTCTTCACTGTCGGAACGATTATCGCCCATGACAAATAAATGTCCGGCCGGTACGGTTCCGTCTGTGAACTGCTCATTCGGAAAATGCCGGCGCTGGTCCTGCGTATCGTCGTTATACAGGGTATTCTCTTTATGCGCGGCTTCAATCGCATCTTTAAGATAAGGTTCATTTACTACCTTGCCGTTGACCGTTACCGTATCACCATCCACTTTTACCGTATCGCCCGGAACGGCAATCACCCGTTTAATGAAATCGCGCCCTTCAGACGGGACGTGAAAAACGATGACCTCACCCTGTTTTGGTTTCTTCACGTCATAAATGAATTTATTGACGATAATTCGTTCACCGGTATGAAAGTTTGGCTGCATGGAAGGACCGTCTACGATAAAGGGCGTAAACAGAATCCAGCGGATCAGAAGAACCAGCACAACGGCAATCAATATTGCTTTTGCCCATTCCGAAGCTTCGTTTCTCTTTTGGTCCGGAACCTGGTGAGATTGCTTCTGCTCTTGGTATGACTGCTCCATGAAAATCACGCCCCCTTTTATCCATTAAAATACAAATTGACCGAATCCGGCCAATAATTAGCTTATTTTTAGATAAAGCAAGGGGGCTTGTTGAACAAGCCCCCTGTTGGTCGTAAACAATAAATTAACGACGCACTTCTTTAATTCTCGCTGCTTTACCGCGAAGTTCACGAAGATAGTACAGCTTCGCACGACGCACTTTACCACGGCGAGCCACTTCGATTTTATCGAGTTTTGGGGAATGAAGCGGGAAAGTTCTTTCCACACCTACACCATTGGAAATTTTACGAACTGTAAAAGTTTCGCTGATTCCACCACCGCGACGCTTAATAACAACACCTTCAAACAACTGGATACGTTCACGAGATCCCTCGATAACCTTAACGTGCACTTTTAAAGTGTCACCAGGACGAAAGCTCGGAATATCCTTGCGAAGTTGTTCTTGCGTAATCGCTTGAACGATATTCATCTAGGACTCCCTCCTTCCACTCAGGTGTTCTTGCCTCTTCCGGAGACTCCCATGTCTCCCTCATTATCCGCAGAGGACCACCGAATTCACAACAAAAGAATTTTATCACATCTGGAGAGGTAAAAGCAATATAAAATTGATTCTAATACCCATCTATTCTTGGAGTTTATCGAAATGAGCATATCAGATTACCTTTTGAGAGAAAATGGACAATTAAAAAAGCTACTCCGTTGGAGCAGCAGTAAATTTAATATCATGTTTTAATATCATGCAACTTTAATGATTTATGTTTGATCTGTCACACTTATAAAATCACTTACAAAATCACCATCAAGGGTTGCAAAATAATCAAAATTATTTAAACGCGAAACTGGGATATGAAAGGCATCGTAAATACCTAACTGCTCTGTACTGGAGATTTGCAGCGCATGAATGAGGGTTTCTTCACTAGAAGCAGGATAGGTGATTTTAATGTTTAGCTGATCTTCTAAGTCTTGAACTAGGGTTTTAAACTTATCTACCGCAAATTGATAATATGATGTTAATTCATTCAAAAAGGCAGGAAACGAAGTTTTGGAATCTTTGATTAATTTCTCGAAATTAAAACTTGCCTCATCGGATATATCAACCAATCCCTTACGAGCATTCGAAGAATTTATAGCAAGCTTATTACGCAATTCACGAGCAGATTACTTCTTACTATGTTGGATAGCATCAGCATTAGATAATGTGGTTGGTTCAGGTTGATTGCGGCCTGTCCCAAAATTGCCAGCAATAAATCAAGATGAAAAAGAAAAACGGATCCTCAGAAGCTGAAGACCCGTTTCTCAAACCGATTTTCGATATTCGGATATAAAACTTGTTTACCCGAAATTTCTAAGACTCCTGCCGCTGCTGCTTCAGCAAGTCCCTGATTTCCGTCAGCAGCATTTCTTCCCGGCTGGGTACGGGAGGTTCGGCCGGTTTTTCCTCGGCTTTTCTTTTGAATCTGCTAAGCAGCTTAATAAAAAGAAAGATGGAAAAAGCGGTCAGCAGAAAATCAATTACGGTTTGAATGAAATTGCCGTATGTAATTGGGGAGTCGCCCACTTTAAGGGACAAGCCCGAGAAATTCAGCCCCCCGATAATAATGCCGATAATCGGCGTAATCAGGTCGTTGACGATCGAAGTGACGATTTTGCCGAAGGCCGCTCCGATAACTACCCCGATAGCCAGATCCAGCACGTTTCCTTTAAATGCAAATGCCTTGAATTCCTTCCACATCTTAGCGATCTCCTTATCCTTTTATCTTTATTGTAAATGAATCATGGCTAAAGAAAAACTATAAATCCGGTCTATTTTTTCTGTTTTCCGAATAAAGATTTAATGTTACAATAAACAACGGCTTGATCGTATGTTGTCTGTTATTGATTTTATCGTTTATCCATCTACATGGTAAAAGGAGTTTCACATGCCCAATACAATTATTGCCAATATAGAGTTTTTTGCCGCTGCGATCTCTCAAAAAATCATTTCGGCTTGGCAGGAGGATCCTGCGGGCGTTTATTGCGAAGTTGGACGCGGGGTTGTCGAGAAATATACGGAAACTTACGTACGGATCCGCAATGTAGAAACCGGCCGGAAATCTTATTATGCCAGAGAAACGACGATGTTCCAAACGGTGTGACCCTCATTTTCGATTTAATAATTACGGAACCCCGCTGCTCCTTTAAGGAACAACGGGGTTCTATTTCTTTTTGCTCGGGCTATCAGGCTATTCTTTGAATCCGGATTAGAATCCTAGCGGGAAGTCTCTTCGTTCGTTTCGGAGCGCTCAGGCTGCTCCTTCGTATAATATGCCAACACGTCATCCACCGTCCGGAAAAATCCGGCATCTCCGGAATGTTTATTTGCCTGGTAAGAATCCTGTACTGCCTTAAAATGATTCGTCTGTTGTGCTGCCATTGCGATTTCATCCTTCCTTGCTCTAGCTGTCGGGAATTGATCCGGTCCTTTTAGCGGGCCCTGTTCTTATTACCCTTAAAGCAGCAAGGATAAACCTGCTCCGGCTTACAGGCGGAGACGTTTAGTCGGGAGGTTCGTTGGGATCCGGAGACGCCGTATCGTTTTTCCCTTTGAAAAATAACGCCGCTTTCTCCCTGTGTTCGTCCGTAATCTGGTTTCCCAGCACCTTGATTGCCGTCAGAATAGCCCCGGCATCGTCGGTAAACCCTACTCCGACCAAAACGTCAGGTACGGCATCGATCGGCGAAATGAAGTACACCAGGGCTGCTAAAGCCACTCCTTTGGCATAAAGCGGGGTTTTAGGATCAAGAGCGCAGTAATAAAGAGCAACCGCATCTTTAGCAAACGGAATTTTACCCGCGGCGGATCTCAATTTTCGAAAAAAGCTCTTCCGTACTGTCTCCTCCTGCTTCGGGTCATAGGCCGCTTTGTTAAGATCAAACGACTTCATACAACATCCCTCCTGTTCATCCTTACCACCCCGACGTAAACGATAAACGAAAGCCGTGCCTCACTAAGTCTGCCGCCCGACGGCTTGCCCCTTAAGCTTCGGGCTTCCGTTCTTCAGCAGCTTTGATTTCCTCCAGCCACAGCTTGTCCTGCTTGGACAGTTCCAATCTGTCCAGCAGCTCTGGACGACGCTCCCAGGTGCGTTTCAGGGCCTCTTTACGCCTCCAGGCCTCGATATTGCTGTGATGTCCGCTGAGCAAAATATCAGGCACCTTCCAGCCGCGGAATTCAACAGGACGGGTATAATGCGGATACTCCAGCAATCCCGTGCTGAACGAGTCCGTCACCGCGCTGGTTTCATTGCCCAGTACGCCCGGGAGCAGACGAACCACGCTGTCCGTAATCACCATCGCCGGCAGCTCGCCTCCGGTCAATACATAATCGCCTACTGAGATTTCGTCCGTCACCAGATGCTCGCGAATACGCTCGTCATAACCTTCGTAATGGCCGCAAATCATGATCAGATGGTCTTCCCGCGACAGCTCCTCCGCTTTAGCCTGCGTAAAAGGTTCCCCTTGCGGACAAAGCAAAATAATTCTTGGTTTCCGGCCGTGCGACTCAGCCCGGCTCTCTGCCCCTTCATGGCTGCTCGGGCTCTTCCCGCCTTGAATCCCTTCTCCTCCAGCCTCATCGTCCAGCAAGGCTTCTACCGCCCGAAAAATCGGATCCGGCTTCAAGACCATACCGCCGCCGCCACCGTAAGGCGTATCGTCTACCGTGCCATGTTTGCTTTCGGAATAAGCCCTGAAGTTGACGGCATTTAAGGACACGATTCCTTTCTCCTGCGCTTTGCCCAAAATGCTCGAGCCAAATACGCCGGTGAACATTTCCGGAAAAAGCGTCAGTACATCTACCCGCATCGTTTACAGCAACCCTTCCATCAGATGGATTTTCACCTGTTTGGCTTGTACGTCCACGTCGAGCACCACATCGTCAATAACCGGCAGCAGCAGCTGCTTGCCGTTTTTCATTTTGACCACCCAGACGTCGTTGGCGCCCGGCCGCAGAATCTCCGTAATGCTCCCAAGCTCTTCTCCTTCTTCGGTCACGACTTGGCAGCCAATGATTTCATGGAAATAATATTCGTCAGGCTCGAGCTCTATGGTTTGGTCCTTGGTTACTTTAAGATCCCAGCCTTTATATTTCTCGACTTCATTAATGTTGCCGAATTCCTTGAGCCTAAGAATATAAGTGCCTTTATTGGGCCGCGACATCTGCACGGTTACCTGCACCTGCTGCCCGTTTTCGGGATTAACCAACAGCAGCTTGTTTCCCTCCGCAAAACGTACGTCCGGAAAATCCGTGCTGGACAATATTTTAAGCTCTCCGCGAATGCCGTGTGTATTCACAATTTTCCCTACTGATAATAACGATTCCGACATAATGCCCTCCTAATAATACGTTTCCAAAAAACTTTGCCATCATCCAAAAATCCGGAGCACCCCAGCCAACCTTCGCAAAAAGCCGGTGTTCGCGGCAAATATAAGCAACCTCACATTCTTATATTTGTACGAAAAAGGGTTAGGACATACATCCTAACCCTCTTTCGTATATCTTAAGATATGATGTCCACGGTAACCCGTTTGTCCATCTTTACAGCTGCTGAAGTCACAACCGTGCGAAGCGCCTTGGCGATTCGCCCCTGCTTGCCAATTACTTTCCCCACATCGTCAGGATGTACGGTCAGTTCATAAACAACCAGATTCTCCTTCTCCACGACGCTTACACGGACATCCTCCGGATGATCAACTAAAGCCTTCGCAATAACGCCGACTAATTGCTCCACAAAGGACCCTCCAAATCAGCCATTATTTTTGCAATTTGGACTCATGGAACTTCTTCATAACGCCCGCTTTGCTAAGCAAGTTGCGAACAGTATCGGAAGCTTGTGCGCCATCCTGCAACCATTTCAGAGCTTTCTCTTCATCGATGTTAACTACAGCCGGAACTGTAGTCGGGTTGTAATAACCGATTTCTTCGATAAAGCGACCGTCACGCGGGGAACGGGAATTCGAAACCACCACGCGGTAGAAAGGAGCTTTGTGAGCACCCATACGTTTCAAACGAATACGAACTGCCATTGAAAATTCACCTCCTTACAAGAATCAACCTGTCAGCATTATCCTCTGACCTGTATCTCATTCATCCCTTTGCCGATTAACGGAAAGGGAATCTCATGCCCTTGCCTGCTTTGCCCTGCATCCCGCGCAGCATCTTCGCTGCTTTGCCGGATTTAGGCCCGCCCATCATGTCCGAGAGCTGCTTCATCATGCGGCGCATCTCGTCAAACTGCTTGATCAGGCGGTTGACGTCGGCCAGATTGGAGCCGCTGCCTGCCGCAATCCGCTTGCGGCGGCTGTGGTTGATCAGATCCGGGTTCTGCTTCTCTTCCTTCGTCATCGAATGGACGATGGCTTCGACACGTCCCATTTGTTTCTCGTCAACCTTGACGTCTTTCATTTGCTTCACTTTGCCCATGCCCGGAATCATGTCCATGATCTGGTCAATCGGCCCCAGCTTCTTCACCTGATCCATCTGCTCCAGGAAATCATCGAACGTAAATTCGGCGTTGCGCATTTTGCGTTCCATTTCCTTGGCTTTATCGGCATCAATGCTCGACTGGGCTTTCTCAATCAGGGAAAGCATATCGCCCATGCCCAGAATACGGGAAGCCATCCGCTCCGGATGGAAAGGCTCAAGCGCGTCAATCTTTTCGCCAAGCGACGCAAACTTGATCGGACACCCCGTAACGGCTTTGACGGACAACGCCGCACCGCCGCGGGTATCGCCGTCCAGCTTGGTCAGCACGACGCCTGTCAGTTCAAGCTGCGCATGGAAGCTTTCCGCCACGTTCACCGCATCCTGACCGGTCATCGCATCAACGACCAGCAGCACTTCGTCCGGCGTTACCGTCGCATGGATCTGTTTGAGCTCTTCCATCAGCTCTTCGTCCACGTGCAGACGGCCGGCGGTATCGATGATCAGATAATCATTGCCGTTATCTTTGGCATGCTGCAAAGCTTGTCTTGCGATTTCAACCGGGCTGACTCCGTCGCCCAAGGTAAACACGGGAACTTTAACCTGCTCGCCGAGCACCTGAAGCTGTTTGATTGCCGCCGGACGATAAATATCGCCCGCCACCAGCAAAGGACGGTGATTGCCTTTCAGCAGCATTTTGGCCAGCTTCGCGGAGGTCGTCGTCTTACCGGCCCCCTGCAAACCCGCCATCATAATGACGGTCGGCGGTTTGTTGCTGCGGGCCAGTTTCGCTTGCGTGCCGCCCATCAGCTCCGTCAATTCCTTGTTGACGATATCGATGATGACCATGCCTGGAGTAAAACTGCCCATCACTTCGCTGCCGACAGCTTTCTCTTTAACCTTGGATATGAATTCCTTAACGACTTTAAAGTTAACGTCCGCTTCCAGCAGCGCCAAGCGCACCTCGCGCATCGCTTCGTTGACGTCTTCCTCCGAAACCTTGCCTTTGCCTCTCAGCTTGCTGAATACGTTCTGCAGACGGGTTGTTAAGCCTTCAAATGCCATTATCCGGTCACCTCACTTTCCTCATGCTATTTGTTCGCTCTTGATGATCTTATTGTAACTTAATGGTTGAATACAGGCCAATTTTCGCCGTTAACCGTTATTCGGTAATCGATATGGCTAAAGCGACTTCAGCTCTTTGACGATGGCAAGCGCCTGTTCTTGATCGGCGGACGATAACGTGCTGCCTTGAAGCAGTTTCTCAAGCCGGATGAGGTCCTCATCCGCTTTCTGCTGCTTCGCCAACAGTCCCAGCTTCTGCTCGTAGGCTTCCAGCATCTGTTCGGCCCGCTTGATATGTTCATATACCGCCTGGCGGCTAATCTCGAATTCAGCGGCGATTTCTCCCAGCGAGAAATCGTCATGGAAATAATATTTAAGGAACGTCTGCTGCTTCTCTGTCAGCAAAAGTTCATAGAAGTCAAATAACAGATTTACTCTGTTTGTCTTCTCCAGCCTATTCTCCTGACTCACTTCGGGCACTCCCTCCGTCAAGGAAAATCACTTTACATAGGCAATCAACGTTTCTTATCATACAAAACGGCAAAGAAGATGTCAAGCGAAAAACCTTAACATCTTCTTTTTGTTGCAGATATGAAGTTTACGGGAACTGAAACCGAAAGCAAAACCGGAACTGAAACCGTCACGGTCACAGACGCGTGCCCAAAAGGCGGGCCGGCCTTAATGCCACGGCAGAAGATAAAGCAATACCGCAAAGAAATGAAGCACACTGCCTCCGAGTACAAACAAATGCCAGACGGCGTGGTGGAAAGGGAACCCTCTCCATACGTAAAACAACGTCCCCAGCGTATAAAGCACGCCTCCCGCTGCAAGCAGCGTGATGCCCGGTGCCGGGACCGCAGCAGTGAGCTCCGGCCAAATGAGCACGATCAGCCAGCCCATGCCGAGGTAGAACAGCGTAGACATGAACAGGAACCTTTTGACGAAAAAGGCCTTGAACACCACGCCAATAACGGCGATGCCCCACACGATGCCGAACAGGGACCAGCTAAGCGGACCACGGGTAGCCACGAGTAGAAACGGCGTGTAAGTTCCGGCGATAAACAAATAAATCGAGGAATGGTCAAAGATTTCGAATAAATCCTTGGCTTTGCCCTCCCTAAGTCCATGAACAAGCGTCGAACAGGAGTACAGCAGCAGCATGCTGACGCCGTAAACCGTAAAGCTGACGACATGCCAGGCGTTTCCTTTTATGCTTGCAAAAACAATGAGCAGAACCAGCGCGGCTGCGCTGAGCAAAGCGCCGAAGCCGTGCGTAACCGCATTGGCCATTTCTTCCCGCCTTGAAAATGTGTGCGTATTCGCCATATTTGACCGCTTCCTTCCGGTAACCGCGACAACCGCTTCGCCAGGACCTTAAACGGATCCGGAAATCCTGGGGATTACCGGAATTTCCTTACCGGAACGGTCAAACTGGCTTATACGTTTGAATTCGCAGCGTTTTCTTTGCTTTCATCCTCTTCCTCTTCGGCAATCAGGCCGGCAAACAGGCCGTGTACAAATTGTTCCGAATCGAATTCCTGCAAATCGTCCATCTTTTCGCCCAAACCGACAAATTTGACCGGCAGGCTCAGCTCCTGGCGAATCGCAACCACGATGCCGCCTTTGGCCGTTCCGTCAAGCTTGGTAAGCACCAGGCCGGTAACGCCGCTTTTTTCGCCGAACAGCTTCGCCTGACTGAGCGCGTTTTGACCGGTCGTAGCATCAAGCACCATCAGCACCTCATGCGGAGCGCCGGGAATTTCCCGCTGAATGACGCGGTAGATTTTGTTCAGCTCTTCCATCAGGTTGGTTTTGTTCTGCAATCGTCCTGCCGTATCGCACAGCAAAATATCCGCACCGCGCTGCTTGGCAGCCTGAACCGCGTCAAACATGACGGCAGCCGGATCGGAGCCCGCCTGCTGCTTGATAACGTCAACGCCTACGCGTTGTCCCCAAACCTCAAGCTGCTCGATCGCGCCTGCCCGGAAGGTATCTCCCGCGGCCATCAGCACTTTTTTGCCCTGCTGCTTAAAGCGGTGGGCCAGCTTGCCGATCGTCGTTGTTTTGCCGACGCCGTTGACACCGACGAACAAAATAACGGTGATGCCGTCCGGGTTCAGGCGGATGGAGTTATCTTCATCCCCGCGCAGCAGCTCGCGGATTTTCTCCGACAATACCGGCTGCAGCTCCGCAGCGTCTTCAATTTTGCTCTGCTTGACTTCCTTGCGCAGGTCGTCGATCAACTCCATAACCGTGTTCACGCCAACGTCGGCGCCGATCAGGATTTCCTCCAGCTCTTCGAAAAATTCCTCGTCAATCTTCTTGCGGCGGGTGACCAGCTCCGCCACTTTCTCGACAAATCCCTTCCGGCTTTTCTCCAGGCCTTCTTTAAATTGCCGGGTTACGGATTCCGTCTTGGATGAAATGCTTTCTTTCAGTTTCTTGAAGAAACTCATTTATATCCCCCTACATCTCCGTTCCCTCCGGTTATAACGGCTGTGAACGGAGTCCCTTATTATTTTATCCATCCGGCCGGAAATAGGTTCCTGCCTATATTATGACATTCCGCCCGTCCTTAAGCAATTTCGGCTTCTTCGTCCTCCAGCTTGACGGATACCAGCTTCGAAACGCCGCCTTCCTCCATCGTTACGCCGTAAAGGACATCGGCTTCCTCCATCGTTCCTTTGCGGTGGGTGACCACAATGAACTGCGTTTGCTCCGAGAACTCGCGCAAATATTCGGCAAAACGGACGACGTTGGCCTCGTCAAGAGCGGCTTCAACCTCATCCAGCACGCAGAACGGCACCGGCTTGACCTGCAAAATGGCAAACAGAAGCGCCATCGCCGTCAAGGCGCGTTCGCCGCCGGACAGGAGCTGCAGGTTCTGCAGCTTTTTCCCCGGAGGCTGGGCCACGATGTCGATTCCGGTTTCCAGCAGGTTGTCCGGATCCATCAACACCAGATCGGCCCGGCCGCCGCCGAACAGCTTCGCAAAAACGATCACAAATTCCTTGCGGATCGCGTCAAAGGTCGTTTTGAACCGTTTAGCCATCTCTTCGTCCATTTCCTTGATGACAAGATATAAAGAAGATTTTGCTTCAACGAGGTCGTTTTTCTGCACATTCAGGAATTCATATCGCTCGGATACGCGTTCATATTCCTCAATCGCGCCGAGATTGACCTCTCCCAAAGCTGCGATAGCCCGTTTAAGGTCTCTGACGGCGGCCTGGGTCTGATCCGCATCTTCAGGAACGGCGTAGAGCTGTTTAGCTCGTTCATAAGTCAGCTCATAATCATCCAGCAGTTTCTTGAGGATGTTATCCAGCTCCACGTCGAGACGGTTGGCCTGAATTTCGGTTTGCAGCAGCTTTTCGTCGACGCTTTTGAGCGCGGCCCGCTGCTCCTTCGTTTCGCTTTCGCCTTCCTCCAGCTTGCGGGACAAAGCGGCGCGCGAGGCGCGCTTCAGCTCCAGCTCTTCGCCGGTGCTCTGCTTTTTCAGCTTATTTACGTTTAACTGCTCGGTCTGACGCACACTTTCCTCTTCGTTATGCTTCAGATCCTGCTCGATGGATTTCAAAATGCGGCGGTTCTGCTCCAGCTCGCGTTTCCGGGAGGTCACTTCCTCTTCCAGCCGCGTAAACCGGTCCTGCAGCGCCAGAGTCTCCTGCTCCAGCTTGCCTTCCCGGATCTTCAGATCCGTCAGTTGGGTTTGCAGCTCCTCTTTCGCCGATTCGCTCGCCTTGCGGGCAAACTCCGCGGCTTCGATCGACTGCTGCACCTTGCGCTCTTCCGCTTCAAGCTGAGTAAGTCGCTCAGCCGCAGCTTTGACAGCCGCATCCAGCTCCTCCGCCTCTTTCACGTAGTCGCCCTGCTCCCGGCCATACAGCTCAAACTGTTCGGTCACATGACGAAATTCGTGATCAAGCTGCTTCAAATCGCTCGCTGCTGCCTGTTCCTCGCCGCGTTTGCGGTCCCCGGCTTCGCGGAGCCGTTCCAGCTCGGTTTCGGCGTCCTGAATCTGGCTCCGCAAATCGGTTAAGCTTTGCCGGAGCTGGGCGATCATCGATTCACCCTGCTTGATATCGGCATCCAGCTGCTCAAGCTGGCGGTTTCTGCCGAGTAGATTGCTGTTTTTACGGTGCTGGCTGCCCCCGGTCATCGAACCGCCGGCGTTAACGACGTCGCCTTCCAGAGTAACGACGCGGAACCGGTACTGAAGACGGGCCGCCATTTTGTTGGCGTTCTCCAGCGTTTCGGCAATCACGACGCTGCCCAGCAAACTTCCGATAATGGACGCATATTTCGGCTCAAACCCTACCAGATCGGCGCCTACGCCCACAAACCCTTCCATCTGCTCCACGCTGCGTTTATCGCTTTCGGAAATATGGCGGGGTCTGATAACATCCAAAGGCAGGAACGTGGCCCGGCCAAGCTGACGCTGCTTCAGGAACGTAATGGCCTGGCGGGATACCTGCTCATTTTCCATGACGATATGCTGCATGGCAGCTCCGAGAGCCGTCTCTACCGCGATTTCGATTTTCTCGGGCACGTTCATCAGCTCCGCCACCGCGCCGTGCACGCCGTGAAGAACGGATTTTCGCGCGGCCTTCAGCACCTCTTTAACCCCATGGGCAAATCCGTCGTAATCGTCCTGCATTTCCTTCATCGTATCCCGGCGGGACACAAGCGCTTCCCGCTTCTGCTCCCATCGCCGGAGATTCTCCCGGCTCTCCTCCATAAGCTTCTGCAGGGAATGCACCTTTTCGCTCCCCGCTATGTAGCCGCTCCGAAGATCGGAAATTTCCTTGGCATGACGCTGCAGCACTTTCTCCAGTTCCTGCTTGGCTGCTGTCAGCCTTGACTGCTCCTCCCGCCACTTCGTGCCGTCTTCCTGGGCCCGCGACATGCGGCGCTGTACGGCTTCCTTCTGCTGCTCCCCGGTGCGGATGTCGTTGCGGGCCTGGGCCATATCGTTCATGATCCGCAGGAGCTCTCCCTTCAGCTCTTCCTCCTGGGCGCTGCTGATCCCTCCGGTTACGCCGACCAGCTTGGCCTCTTCAGCCGCAAGCACGGCCCGGACTTCATCCAGATTGGCTTTGGCGGCTTCATATTTCTGCTTTACGTATTCAAACTCTTCTTGTCTGCGTTTAAAGATTTCTTCGCTTGCGCCGATCGTTTCGGAAAGCTGCTGGCGGTTTTGCGTCAGGTTTTTGTGGCGTTCTTTAAGAACTTCACGGTAACCTTCGCTTTTCTCGAAACTTTCGCTGTATTGCAGCAAATTGCGCTGCAGCTCTTCAAGCTCCTCCTCGACCTTGCGCAGGGCGGAACGCTCCGTCTCCAGCTTGGCGTCATGAGCCGAAACGATGGCGGCCAACCCGGCTTGCTCCTCGCGCAGCGTCTCCAGTTTGCCGTTCGCTTCACTCCAAGATTTGTGGATTTGCTCGATCTGGTAGATATAAAGCGAAATTTCCTTATCCTTAAGCTGGCTGCGCAGCTCTTTGTAATGCAGCGCTTTCTCCGACTGCTCCTTAAGCGGGCCGATCTGATCCTCCAGCTCGCTGACCAGGTCGTGGATCCGCAGCAGGTTCTGCTCGGTGTCATCCAGCTTCTTGCGCGCTTCCCGCTTGCGGGACTTGTATTTGACGATCCCGGAAGCCTCTTCGAAGATGCCGCGCCGGTCCTCCGAGCGGGTGCTTAAAATTTCTTCGATCCGGCCTTGTCCGATAATCGAATAAGCTTCTTTGCCGATCCCGGTATCCATGAACAGCTCCGTAATGTCCTTCAGACGGCACGGCTGTTTGTTGATCAAATATTCGCTATCACCGCTGCGGTGTACACGGCGGGTTACCGTCACCTCGTTAAAATCGAGCGGCAGCGCCTGGTCGCTGTTATCCAGCGTCAGGGAGACCTCCCCGTAATTGACCGCCTTGCGGGCATCGCTGCCGGCAAAAATAATATCCTCCATCTTGCCCCCGCGCAGCGACTTCGCGCTTTGCTCGCCGAGCACCCAGCGGATGCCGTCGGAGATGTTGCTTTTCCCGCTTCCGTTAGGTCCGACTACGGCCGTTATGCCGCGTACAAATTCCATTTCCGTTTTATCGGCGAACGATTTAAAACCGGCCAATTCAATCCTTTTCAAAAACATACGTTCCAGATCACCTCTAAAGCCTATTGTACCACAGGTTTCCACCACTTTTGGACATCCGCTGCAATAAAATCGCAGAAGGCCTCCGATCTTCGCCGGATAAGGCCGAGAATCCGGAACTATCCGCCACGCCTTCGGACATCCTGCCTCTTTAAAACGATAAAAGGCGCCTTCTCCTGAGAGAAGGCGCCTTCCATTATTGTTCGATCGAGCTTAGCTCTTTCAGCGCGACTGCGGCAGCCTGCTGCTCCGCTTCCTTCTTGGAGCGTCCGGTTCCCCGGCCGAGGCTCCGCCCTTCCATATACACTTCAGATACGAATTCCCGTTCATGAGCCGGTCCGCGCTCCTCGACTATCCGGTATTCAAGAGCGCCCAGGTTATGATGCTGGGTAAGCTCCTGCAATTCCGTTTTATAGTCCGTGATCTGCATTTTGCCCCCGCCGAGATCCAGTTTCGGAAATACATGCTGGTCCAGAAACCCTTTGACCTTGTCCAGCCCCTGATCCAGATAGAGGGCGCCGACAAAGGATTCGAAAACGTCCGCCAGCAGCGCAGGTCTTGTCCGCCCGCCCGTCAGCTCTTCGCCTTTGCCAAGCAGCACATATTGCCCGAACTCCAGGTTTTCCGCCAGCTTCACCAGTGACGGCTCGCAGACGATCGCAGCCCGCAGTTTGGTAAGCTCCCCTTCGGGACGGTCCGGAAAGAGACGGTACAAATATTCCGAAACGGTCAGCTCAAGCACAGCATCTCCCAGAAATTCAAGCCGTTCATTATCGGCATGCTGGGCGAAACGATGCTCATTAACGTAGGATGCATGGGTAAAAGCCTGTTTCAGCAGCTGCCGGTCATGGAATTGAATATGAAGTTTATGCTGTAACTGCTTCAGATCTCCATTCAACAGACTAAACTCCCTTATGCTTCATATTTCTTCAGAATAATAGTGGCGTTGTGGCCCCCAAATCCGAAGGAGTTTGACATAACCACGTTTAGATCAGCCTGTCTTGGGGTGTTAGGAACATAATCCAGATCACATTCCGGATCCTGGTTGTCCAGGTTGATCGTTGGCGGAATTACGCCATGATTTAAAGCAAGGCCGCAAATGACGGCCTCAACGCCGCCGGCTGCGCCGAGCAAATGGCCGGTCATCGATTTCGTCGAGCTGACAGCCACTTTATAAGCATGATCGCCCAGCGCCATTTTAACGGCTTTGGTTTCGGAACGGTCGCCTACAGGCGTCGAAGTGCCATGGGCATTAATGTAATCAATTTCGCTCGGGTCGATGCCGGCATCCCGGATCGCCATCTTCATGCAGCGCGCTGCGCCGTCCGGATCCGGTTCTGTCATATGATGCGCATCGCCGCTCAGGCCGTAGCCGATCAATTCGGCATAAATTTTGGCGCCGCGCGCCTGGGCATGCTCAAGCGATTCCAGAACCAGAACGCCTGATCCTTCTCCCATAACAAAACCATCGCGATCCACGTCAAACGGACGGCTTGCCTTCTCCGGCTCATCGTTGCGAGTCGACATGGCGCGCATGGAGCAGAAGCCGGCCAGGCCCGTCGGGCGGATCGTGGCTTCTGCGCCGCCGCAGATCATCACATCTGCGTCCCCGCGCTGAATCAGCCGCATCGAATCGCCGATAGCGTGGCTGCCGGTTGCACATGCGGTCACCTGCGTGGTGTTCGGTCCTTTAGCTCCGAACATGATCGACATTTGGCCGGAAGCCATGTTGGCGATCATCATCGGAATAAAGAACGGGCTGACCCGTTTAGGGCCTTTTTCAAGCAAAATATTATGCTGGTCTTCCCAGGTGCCCAGACCGCCGATCCCGGAGCCGATCGAAACCCCGATCCGTTCCGCCTCGACATTATTGCCAATATCCAGACCACTGTCCTTAAGGGCCATGGAGCCGGCTGAAACCGCAAACTGAACGAAACGGTCCATCTTGCGGGCTTCCTTGCGGTCCATATAATTTTCAGGGTTAAACGCTTTGGCCGAAGCCGCAATACGCGTCGGGTATTCGCTGACGTCAAAGGCTTCAATCTGGCTAACGCCGGATTTGCCCGCCATCAGGCTGTCCCAAAATGTATCGAGGGTCTCCCCCAGGGAGGTTACAACCCCCATACCGGTTACTACTACTCTATGTTTCAAACACACTCACCTCGTATAGACGTCATGTGCAATATTGTCGTCATTATTAGTGTTATTGCTTAATTTCTTTTGATAAAAGTTGATAAAAATGAGGAGAAGTCCCGCCTGCTAAAAAGGAGGTACGGGACTTTTAGATGACTTAGGTATGAGATTGTATGTAATTTACAACTTCACCTACGGTCGTAATCTTCTCTGCATCTTCATCTGAAATTTCCAGATCGAATTCGTCTTCGAGTTCCATAACCAATTCAACTACGTCGAGAGAATCAGCACCCAAATCGTCTTTAAAAGACGCTTCAAGCGTAACTTCAGCCTCGTCGGCACCCAAACGGTCCACAACGATGCGTTTTACGCGTTCAAATACATCGGACATCCGGTTCACCTCCTCCATGGTATTATACGAGAATTGAAGTTAAAATGCCATAGTCTGTGAAACTCATGTGACGAAGCGAAATTACATGTACATTCCGCCGTCAACAAGTAGCGTTTGTCCCGTGATATAGCTAGCATCATCAGAAACTAGGAAAAGGACCGCCTTGGCCACTTCCTCAGGTTTTCCAAACCGCGAAAGCGGGATCTTAGCCCTCATTTTGGCCTTGATCTCCTCCGGAACTTCCTCGCTCATATCTGTATCGATAAAGCCGGGAGCCACGCAGTTCACCGTGATGCTCCGGGAAGCCAGTTCCTGAGCCGCCGTTTTGGTCAGTCCGATAACCGCTGCTTTGGCAGCCGCGTAGTTGGCCTGTCCAGGGTTGCCTGCTACGCCGGAAACGGAGGAAATATTGAGGATCCGTCCATGGCGCTGCTTCATCATCTGACGGGTAACGGCTTTGATCCCGTTAAACACGCCTTTCAGATTCGTTTCGATGACCTGGTCAAAATCTTCTTCCTTCATTCTCATGATCAGGTTGTCACGGGTAATGCCTGCGTTGTTAACCAGGATGTCAATGCTTCCAAACGTTTCAATCGTCCGGTTAACCATGTCTTCAAACTGCTTGGCATCCCCGACGTGGCACTGAACCGCAAAAGCTTTGACGCCCATGGCCTCAATTTCGCTGACCACGCTGGCAGCGGCCGCTTCATTGCCGGCATAGTTGACCACGACATTGGCACCCGCATTCGCAAGCGCAAGAGCGATACTGCGGCCGATGCCGCGGGAAGCCCCGGTCACAATCGCCGACTTGCCTTCAAGAGACTTCGTCATCAATAGGGTCTCCTTTCGTGAACTTAAATATAATCGCCTTTAGCACCGCCCTGCCCAAAAAGGAAAGCGGCCTGCTCCTTCGGCCTCCTGAAGCGGAAGGCCAAGGTGCCGCTGCAGCCGAAGCCCGGCGGGCTAAATGCCCCTCCCGCCGGCAGGATGCTTCACGGCTTACGCAAGGAATACTTGTTTATATTTTCAGGTACAACTGAAAGTCAGGCTTTCAGCAGTTCAGCAGCCTGCTTCACGGTCTCCAGAGAGTTGACGTTTACGGTGCGGACCGATTTGTCGATCTTTTTGACCAGGCCGCCCAGCACGCTTCCGGGTCCGATTTCCACAAAGGTATCGACACCTTGGCCGATGAGATAACGGACGCTGTCCTCCCATAAAACCGGTGAATATACCTGTTCTACCAGAAGCGAAGCGATGTTCTGCCCTTCAGCCAGCGGTGCTGCCGTTACGTTAAATACAACGGGAAGCTGCGCCTCCTGCAGAGATACCGAGGAAAGCTTGTCCGCCAACTTCTCCGACGCCTCTTTCATCAAAGAGGAGTGGAACGGACCGCTTACCTCAAGCGGTATCGCACGTTTGGCGCCGATCTCTTTCACGCGCTCCACAACCGCCGCCACGCCTTCCTTGCTGCCGGAAACGACGATTTGTCCCGGACAGTTCACGTTGGCCAGTTCAACCAGCGCTCCATTGCCGCTGATTTCGCTGCACAGCCCGGCAAGAGCTTCGCGTTCGGCTCCCAAAACAGCGGCCATCGCGCCTTGTCCGCCCGGAACCGCCTGCTCCATGAACTCGCCTCTTGCCCGCACGAGCGCCACCGCATCCTCAAAGGAGAAGACGCCGGCTGCCGTCAGCGCCGTATATTCGCCAAGACTGTGTCCTGCGGCATAATCCGCTTTTACGCCTTCCGCCAATAAAGCTTGCAACAACACATAGCTGGTTGTCAAGAGTGCCGGCTGCGTGTTGGCCGTTTTCTTCAGGTCCTGCTCGGGTCCTTCAAAAATTAAACCGGAAAGGCCAAATCCCAGCACGGCATCGGCTTTTTCAAACCACTCGCGCGAGGAGGAAGAAGCTTCATACATATCTTTGCCCATTCCAACCGTTTGGGAACCCTGTCCCGGAAAAACAAATGCGATTTTCCCCATGTCAATCACTCCTTAAATGCTCCCGCCAAGTATTTTCAAAAAAAACGTTCGACAAATTCAAGCCTGATTCCTTCCTGCAAACACGCCCGAAAAACGCCGGGATCTGCAGATTTCTCCAGACAAAATACCCCACAAAGTGAGGCCTTGTGCGGGCCTGCTCGGATACTTTGCGGGGCCGGAAATTTCCTAACAGCAGGAATGAGATGAACCGTCTTCCTTATAATGACCTAAGCAAATGAGTCCCTTTGCCAATAAACCTCTTACCAGACGAGCGTGGCCGCTCCCCAGGTCAAACCGCCGCCGAAACCGACCAGCAGCACTTTGTCGCCTTCCTTGATCCGTCCGCCTTCAGCCGCTTCGACAAGGGCAAGCGGAATCGAAGCCGCCGAGGTGTTGGCGTATTTATCCACGTTAATGACGCATTTTTCTTCCGGCAGGTCAAGACGCTGCATGGCGGATTGAATGATCCGGATGTTGGCCTGATGCGGAACAAACAGATCGATGTCTTCTTTGGCAAAGCCCGCTTTGCGGAGCACTTCGTCGGTAGCCGTCCCCATGACGCGCACCGCGAATTTGAAAACTTCCCGGCCGTTCATGTAAATATAATGTTTGCCGTTTTTGACGGTTTCTTCCGAGGCAGGATTTCTTGAGCCCCCTGCTTCCAGATTGAGCAGCGGCCCCCCTGTGCCTTCCGCACCCAAATCAAACGATTTGAAACCGCGGCCTTCAGGAACCGGCGCAAGCACGACAGCTCCCGCTCCGTCGCCGAACAGCACGCAGGTGTTGCGGTCCGTATAATCCGTAATACGGGACAAGGTGTCCGCACCGATGACCAGCGCATTGCCGTACATACCGCTGCCGATGAAGTTAACGGCCGTAGCCAAGCTGTAGACAAAACCCGAGCAGGCTGCAGACAGGTCGAAAGCGGCGGCTTTCTTTGCGCCAAGCTTCTCCTGCAAAATGCAAGCTGTGGAAGGAAACGCCATATCCGGCGTAATGGTAGCCACAATTATCAAATCAAGTTCTTCAGCTTTCAGTCCGGCCTTGTCCAAGGCTCGGCGTGCGGCTTCGTAAGCCAAATCCGATGTCGCTTGCTCGGGAGCGGCGATATGCCGTTCGCGAATCCCAGTACGGGAAACGATCCATTCGTCGTTGGTTTCCACCATCTTTTCCAGATCGGCATTTGTCAATACTTTCTCCGGCACATACATGCCTGTTCCAATAATCCCTACCGGCCGTAAATTCATTCGTGCGTCACTCTCCCGGTGATTTCCTTAGTTATACTTTCAATCAGTTGGCTTTGCAAGGCCGTGCGCGCCTGGCGCACCGCGTTTGTGATTGCGCTGGCATCCGAGGAGCCGTGTCCTTTAATGACCAGCCCGCTTAATCCCAGCAGCGGCGCTCCGCCGTGCTGCTGGTAATCCATTTTGTTTCTAAGGCCGCGAAGCGAAGGCATAAGCATCGCTGCGGCGAGCTTGGACTTCAGGTTTTTGCTGAACTCCTGCTTCATGACCGAAAACAGCGCTCCCGCCGTCCCCTCCAGCGCCTTTAATAAAATATTTCCCGCAAATCCGTCGCACACCAGGACGTCACAAGCTCCCGTGAGCACATCCCGCGATTCCACATTGCCCACAAACCGGATCGGCAGCTCTTTGAGCAGCGGAAAAGCGGCTTTGGTCAATTCATTGCCTTTCATCTCTTCCGTGCCGACATTCAACAGCCCGACCCGGGGCGATTGCAAACCATGCACTTTCTGACGGTAGATGCTGCCCATCAGTGCGTATTGTACCAGATGTTCGGGTTTGGCATCCATATTCGCTCCCAAATCCAGCGCCAGAACGCCCGTATCATCCATCGTTGGAAGCATCGGCGCGAGACCCGGCCGCTCTATCCCGTCCATCCGGCCTACCACAAGCAATCCGGTGGTCATAAGCGCTCCGGTATTCCCGGCGGAGATCATCGCCGCTGCGGCTCCCTCCCGAACAAGGCGGCCGGCCACAACCATGGAGGCGTCTTTCTTCCGGCGGACAGCCTTAACCGGCTCATCTTCGCTTTCAATAACCTCGCCGGCATGGTGGATAATCAGGTTGGAAGGCCGCTCTTTGAGCATGGGCTCAATGACGGCCTGGTCGCCAACAAGAATAATTTCGATGTCTTTCCATTGATTGGCCGCGGCAAGCGCGCCTTCCACCGTGCTCGCGGGGGCAAAATCCCCGCCCATCGCATCAATGGCTATCCGCATGCAAGGCCCCCCTTTCATTTCGTTCCGTCGCAGCCGAACGGTAAATGATAAAGTTCCCGTGGAACACCATTTCTTCTCCTACATACGTAAAAACCTCTACCTTGGCTTTCGCCTTGTTCGTCTGATTCGACCGGACATAAGCTTTCGCAATGCATTTTTCGCCCAAATGAACCGAACGCACGAATCGGATATCCGCCGAGGACGTCAGCGCGATTTCGTCATTGATTACGGCGACGGCCAGCGAATTGGCTTGGGCAAAAACATGATGCCCGCGGGCAATGCCCGTCCGGGAAAATACATGCTCATCGCGGATTTCAAAAATCGAAATCCCGCTTTTGTCGAGCTGCAGGTCCACTACTTCCCCGATAACCTCGTCCAGCGGGAGCGAGCGAACCGTATCGTAAGAACGTTCGGCCATCAGTTTCAGTCTCTCCCGAAGCTCCGGGATGCCAAGCTCAAGCCGGTCAAGCCGGATCGTCTGAATGCTGACCTTGAGCTGGCGGGTCAATTCCTGGTCGGTGACAAAGGGGTTTTCTTCTATAATCAAAGCGAGCTTCTGCTGCCGTGCTTTCTTTGGCAATCTTTCTATGGGTGCCGCCTCCTTCTTGGCAAAGGCGTAAGCGCCTTTCCACCGGCATGCTGTAAGCCTCGTAATTATTAGTATAACGGATAAAAAGTCCGTATCGCCAATCGGACAGGCCGCCACCCTGACGATGGCCGCCTGTTCATCGGCTTGCCGATTCAAAGGCCCGGTTGGTTAGAACCAGGTACTAAACCCAGTATAAAACATCCTTCTCCAAAAAGAAAGGGAACACCCGGCAAAATCCTGATCAACCCCTTCCCGCACAAAAAAATAGCACCCCACCGTCAGGTGAAGTGCTATTCCCATTATCCTCCCAAACCGGAATCTGCATGATGCCGATCCCTATGGCGGAAGGTTCAAGTCAGATTTACCAGAAACGTCAGCTTAAGAAAACTACGCTTTGATAACTTCTCTCGATTTGTATGTTCCGCAAACTTTGCAAACGTGGTGAGCAAGTTTCAATTCTCCACATTGTTCACATTTTACCATACCCGGTACAGCCAATTTGAAATGCGTGCGGCGTTTGTCGCGGCGCGTTTTGGACGTTCTCCGTTGAGGTACTGCCATGATTCCCACCTCCTTATTTAAGTCAACCCTATAGGCGTGTTTCAACAATTATCATTTAAAAAAATCTTTGAGTGCCGCAAGGCGCGGATCAACGGCAGTTGTATCGCAGCCGCATTCGTGCTCGTTGAGATTGGTTCCGCATGCCGGGCAAAGTCCCTTGCAATCGTCCCTGCAGACCACCGCAAACGGAAGATTCAGCATTAAACTTTCCTCCAAGTAAGGGACGAGATCCACACTCTCGTCTGCAACATAGATGGCTTCGTCATCCATGTCCGCTTCCTCCTCAGGCTCTTGTCCATGTATAAACCGTTCCTTAAAGTCGATATCAATAACGCGGTCGACTGGCGTAAGGCATCTGGAGCAGGCTACATGAAGCTCTGTCTTCAGCGTCCCTCTCACCTCCACCATATCTTCGCCGGCAGAATAAAGCTGCAGGTCGGATACGAGCGGAGAAATCGAGGAAACATCCTTACGGTTTCTGATCAGTTCCGATACATCCAAAGACTCGTGAAACTTTGTCGGCCCTTCGGCGGATGCTGCTTTGCGAAATTGAAAGTGCATGATCATCACTCCAAACAAACAAAAATAATTATACCGATCATATCAAAGATTTGTCAAGAATTTCTCTTGATATGTTCTTGGGCTAGCATACCGCAAAGCCGGCTGTTTTAGACGTATTTAAAACCGCCGGTTAATCATGTTATAGTACAAATACTTCGTCAGGGCAAGACAAACTGCCGGCAAACGGCGGCAAATCGCAATCGGCTTTATGAAAAAGGAGATTTTGACCTTGAGAACCGTCGGTTTAATCGTTGAATATAACCCGCTGCATAACGGGCACGTCCACCATTTCCGGGAAGCGAAACGCCTCACCGGCGCCGAGGCGTCGGTGGCCGTAATGAGCGGCTGCTTCCTGCAGCGGGGAGAACCCGCCGCCGTGGACAAATGGACACGGGCGGAAATGGCGCTCCGCATGGGCGTAGACCTGGTGCTGGAGCTGCCCGTGTCTTATGCGGTACAGCCCGCCGAGTGGTTCGCCTACGGCGCCGTCAAGCTGCTGGACGGCACCGGCGTCGTCACCGACCTGTGCTTCGGTACCGAGGCGGGCGATTTGGCCCAGCTCCTGCCGCTGGCGGAGCTGCTGGCGGGCGAAAGCGGCGAGCTGAAAGCCGCGCTCGCCGTGGAGCTGGCCGGCGGGGCCAGCTACCCCGCCGCTTTCGCGGCTGCGGCGGCACGGCTCGCCGCGCGCGAGTTTGGCGCGCCGGGCCAGGCGGCGGCGCGCGAAACCCTGATGCAGCCCAACAACAGCTTGGGGCTGCATTACCTGATCGCGCTGCGCCGGCTCGGCAGCGCGATCAGGCCGTCGTCGATCCCGCGCACGGGCGCCGGGTATCACGACGAACAGCCCGGCGAAGGCGCGATCGCAAGCGCGACCGCTGTCCGCCGGCTGCTTGCCGGCCCGGGCGGGCTGGACGCCGCCCGGCCTTACCTCCCCGCCTGGACCGCGGAGCTGCTCGGCCGCGAATTTGCGGCCGGGCGCGGCCCGGTCACGTGGGAGCATTTCCGCGCTCCCCTGTTCCATCAGCTCCTGCTCCAGGGCCCGCAGGAGCTGGCACGGCATCAAGAGGTGACTGAGGGGCTGGAGTACCGCCTGCAGAGAGCGCTCCAAACCCTGGAGTTCCCCTCTGTAGAATCCCTGCTGGAAGCGCTCAAAACACGCCGGTACACGCGCACGAAACTTCAGCGCATGCTGGCCCACCTGCTGCTGGGACATACCAAGGAAATGCTGTCCCCGTCTGCGCTTGGGCAAGGTCCGGATTACCTCCGGGTACTCGGCTTCAGCCGGACCGGCCGGCAGCTGCTGGCCGTTATGAAAAAGACGGCTAAGCTGCCCGTCATCACCCGGACGCCAGGTCAGCCCTATCCGGGACTGCGACTGGACATCCAGGCTGCCGCGCTCTATGAAAACGCCCTTTCCGCGGCCGGAGCCGGAACCTCCGATTGGTTCCGGGATTACAAACAGCCGCCGCTCAGGAGCGAGTAACTTAAGCTCCCAAGCGGCGGCTTGATTTTTTTTAACGATGGATTCATCTACTTCCGATCCGGTCTGCTTCGTTTATTCGCCGACAGCCTTCATTTGCTTTAGGTAATTCAGAGCATCGTCAAGCGTTTTGACCGGGATAATTTTCATCGAAGTGCCGATGCTTTGGGCTTTTTTCTTGGCATCCGCGTAGTTTCCTTCCGGCACAAAGAAAACCTCCGCTTTCTCACGGTTGGCCGCCACGATCTTGAACTGGACGCCGCCGATTTCCCCGACATTGCCGTTTGCGTCGATCGTCCCGGTCCCGGCAATCCGGTGGCCTTTGCTCAGGTCACCCGGCGTAAGCTGGTTATAAATCTCCAGCGTAAACATCAGCCCGGCGGAAGGACCGCCGATATCCGTTTTGGCAAAGTTCACCTTTTTCCCGGCATCGCTGCTGACAATATCCACCCTCTGACCGATCGACAATCCAAGTCCTGCGCGAATTTCGCCGGTGGTGGAATCTTTCAGCTCCACGAGCTCTACATCCTGGCTGATTTCCTTGCCGTTTCTCATCACTTTTACCTGGACGTGATCGCCGGGTTTCTTTGCCGACAAAATGGCCGACAAGGTTTCGAACGCTTTGATCGGTTTCCCGTCCACGCTGGAAATGATGTCATTCGCCTGGAAATCTCCTTTGGAGGTGACGCCCTCCGCATGTCCAAGCACGGATACGTACTGCGGTTCATTGGCGTATTTGACGCCGGCTTTTTTATAAGCCGCTTCGATCGCGCTGGACTGAGAGCCCGTCATATAGGAAACCTGCAGCGCGCTGTATTCGGCTTCGTTCCGTTTCGGCTTCGGGTCTACCTCCGCGTTTTTGTCAAGCTTGGCCGCTAAATAATAAATCACATTGGCATACCTGGAAGAGACGGTGGTCAGCATAAACGTGCCTTTCTCCTCCTGATCTCCCTCCGTGATCGACACCATCGGCTTCACCTGTTCAGCCGTCCCCGGCTGATAAATGATGTAGGGCAGCGGCATAAATACCAGCACATACAATAATAAGATAAAAACAACCCCGGCCAAGGCGGGGCGCAGAATTCTCCAGCTTTTTCCGTTCATGCCGCTTCTCACTCCTCCTGTTGTCTGCTTGGTCTGTTCATTGGACAAACCGCATAACCATAATTTAGGACGCCGCTGACCTGCGGGTGTTCCACTGTCCCTTTTTTCCCCAACCGTTGTCAAAGACCATTCTTATTCAAGAGGTGCTGAACCCATGAACAACTTTTCCGAAACATCTCCCGGCGGCAAAGGTTCGTTATGGACGACCTTCTGGCTCGGGTTATGCGCCGTTATCCTTGTGGCCTGCGTCATTTATGATCCCGGAAAAGCGTTTGACGCCACCCTTCAGGGACTTACCGTCTGGTGGCATATCGTTTTTCCCGCCCTGCTCCCATTTCTTGTGCTGGCGGAAATGATGACGGCCTACGGACTGGTACACGGATTAGGCGTTTTGTTTAATCCTTTGACCAGACGGCTGTTCCGCGTTCCGGGGGAAAGCGGTTTTTTGCTTCCGCTTGGTCTTATAGCCGGGTTCCCTGCGGCTGCCGATTCGGCAGCCAGGCTGCATGGCCAGGGCAAATTGACGGCAAACGAGGCCTCAAGGCTTTCAGCTGCGGCTCATTTCTGCAACCCTATGCTGATAGTCGTGGTGATCGGCACGGGGTTTATGCATACTCCTGCGCTTGGCGTGCTCTTGGCCGTTATCCATATTGCGGCTGGACTGGCAGCCGGACTGACGTCCGGCTGGTTGAGCCGCCCTTCGGGCAAGATTCCTCCTCAGGGCGTTTCCAGGGCCCCTGCCGGACCTCAAGCATCCCTGCTCAGGCAGACGGTCCGCAGCATCGAAAACGCACACCGGCTTGACGGGCGAAGTTTCGGCCGGCTCCTTGGCGACACCGTCTCCACCTCAGTCCAAACCCTGCTTAGCGTGGGCGGTTACATGCTGATTTTTGCTTTGGTCATCCAGGTGGTTTCGCGAATATTGCCAAAAGGGTTCCCGGATTATGTAATCCCGGCGCTGCTGGAGGTTCATCTCGGCAGCTTCAGGCTGGCCGAATCGGGGCTATCTTCCCCCGCGCTTCAGGCGGCTTTGATTGGAGCCGGACTGGGCTGGGGAGGATTATGCAGCTATTTTCAGGTCAGGGCGGTTCTTAAACCCGCGGGAATCCACAGCAGAGGATTCCTTCTCGCCAGACTGCTGCATGGCGCCTACGCTTACCTGTTTACCTTGCTGGTCTGGAACCCCGTGACTTCCCTGTTCCCCCATACGGTGCCCGCCTACCGGGATAACGATGTAACTTTCGCAACCCAAAACGGCCTCTCGTTGCCCGGCTGGCCGCAAACCGCCGAAATGCTGTTCTGGCAATCCGCCTTGTTTGCCCTGATGCTTGGCGGTCTTATCTTATTTGCTTTCATTTGGAGACGTAAAACCCGGCAGCTTTAAGGCTAGGTTAATAGTTCTGCGGATATCAAAAAACGAGCAGAAAATCAGTTTCAGCGCCGTTCAGCCATTTTTACCTTTAAAGCTGCCTCTACCTCAGGCGGAACCAACGTGGATACATCCCCCTCAAACATCGCAACTTCCTTTACGACACTTGAGCTGAGGTAAGAGTATTTCGGGTTGGTCATCATAAAAATGGTCTCGACCTCGCTCGCCAGCTTGTGGTTCGTCGAAGCCATCTGCAGCTCGTATTCAAAGTCCGTTACGGAGCGAATGCCTCTGACGATCACGCCTGCGTTTTTATTGCGCATATAGTTCACCAGCAAGTCCCGGAAGCTGTCCACTTCGACATTGGAAAGATGCCGGGTGGACTGCCTCAGCAGCTCCTTGCGTTCCTCGACGGTGAATAAAGGTTTTTTGCTCAAGTTATTCAAAACCGCCACGATTAAAAGATCAAACTGTCTTGCCGCCCGCTGGATAATGTCGATATGCCCCATCGTTACGGGATCAAAGCTCCCGGGATAAACGGCAACCCTTAAAGGTCTTTCTGAGCCGGATACGCTGCTATTTGCCTCGGTGTTCATAAAATCTCCCCTCAAGCGCCCGTTTGTTCCGGACGGAGTTTTATTATCTATAAAAGTTCCCTTACGCTGCCGTCCGATTCCCCGGTTTGCTCCATTTCCCCGGTTTCCCGCCTGTAGATCGAAACGGCTGTTTCGCCGTAGACGGCTTTCCTAGTCAAATGGAATCCGCCCACCGTATCGGGATATTCAAAGGCAGATTCATATTCCAGCATGACAACCGCATCATCAGCCGCAAGCCCAAGCTCCTCCATGCGGAGCATCAGCTCGGCCCCGTGTTTCAGCCGGTAAGGCGGGTCCAGGAAAATCAGGTTAAAACGCAATTCCCGTTTGGCCAGAGCCTTCAGCGCCCGTTCGGCGTCATTTTTATAAACCTCGGCCTGTCCCTCAAAACCCGCCTGCTTCAGGTTGGCTTTCACCGTTTCTACCGCCTTGAAATCCATATCGATAAAAACACCCTTGTCCATTCCCCGGCTGAGCGCCTCGATGCCAAGCCCTCCGGTTCCGGCAAACAAATCCAGCACGTTTCCTCCGTCGAAATAAGGCCCGACCATACTGAAAATCGCTTCCTTGACCTTGTCGGTCGTAGGCCTCGTCCCCATGCCGGGAACGGCTTTTAGCGCCCTGCCGCGGGCGCTTCCCGAAATTACACGCACATTATTCTCTCCTTGTCTGTCGCCACATGCCATGCCGTGTCCTCAATTTATGTCGATATCTTACCACAAACCACGGCCGCTTGAAAAATACATCCGCCCCGCCACAGCCTTTTTTTGGCGGGCCATGTATATTCCGGCATCCGCCGGACATAATGAAGATATCGACATCACCAAATGTCGTAGACAACCGCGGAGAAGACTTACGTTTCCCCATAAGATCTTCATCCGGTTTCTCCTCTCCCATGATGGGTGTCCTGAGAATGGGCACCCGGACAAAAGCCCTTGTATCAAGGTTTTATACGAGGGTTTTTGTCCTTTTTTTATTTCGGGTGGCAAAAAAGGTGGCAAAAACATAATTCATCGCTTCTATAACTCAAATTTGTATAACACTGTAATAAAAAAAGCAGCTCTGAACGAAGCTGCTTTTTAACTATTTAATTGGCCATCAATTTTAGTGTCTCAGCAATTAAACTAGCCTTCTCTTTATTATGGATTTCTTCTAGCCTAAAAAGCATGCCTCTAATATTTTCAGTACATCTTTCATTTAAAGCTTTTAATATCTCCCTAAACAGAATATTGAATTCCTTATTTTCGGTTTCGTATTTAAATAGTATTTCTTCGATCGCTTCATCCATACTGTCTAAGTTGAATGTCATGAACCTTCCCCCAATTATTAACTACAATATTACCCATTCAATTTTATGCGTGGTATAATGACCATCAGCATCACCCCATGCCTAAAAGGAGTCTTAACTAATGGTTAAACTCGCCCGTGGGAGATGCCGACTAAGGTACTTACTGTCTCGGAAAAATATGTCTCAAGCTGAATTAGCCAGGCGATTGGGTTGCTCAAGAGCCCAAGTTTCCAACTGGGTAAATGATAGGGAGCCGATCCCCTGGGATATCGGTTTGAACATCGCCTCTATTTTAGATTGTCGATTGGATGATCTTTACGAGATAATATATACCTGAGCCTGTCGGCTCTCCTTGGGCGTCGTATAGTATATGCTATACATAATTATTGTCTCGGTACTTGAATTCTTCCTCTTCGCCTATTCTCCTTTCTATACATAATCACCAAATGCTTTAAATCATCTAATCTTTATTATTTTTTCCATATTTATCATATCATAGGACTAATGTAGTGTATTGTCGTTTATTGTCGCCATTCGACAGCTGTCTTCCTAGTCTCGATTTTTCTTGACATTATAATACTTCAATGCTACATATCGCCCAACAATGTTCTAAGAGTCTTCACTTTTGATTTGGCGATATCTGCAACATGTTCGGAATTCTTAAAGAAAACTGTCGCACCGTAAAAACTTTCTTTTATCCCTTGGACTTGAGACACGTTGACAAGCACTCCGTTGTGTGCCGGATAAAGTGCAGGCATTGCTTCTATACAAGCCTGAATAGTTAGCCCTATTGTGTACTGATTTTCATTTGTAATTATTCTAGGTACATAATAATTCTTCTTTGGTTCCCACATCTCAATTCTTAGTACGTCGGCAATATTTATTAGTTCCCCTCGACCTAGCTCGCCCCCGCCGGAATGAATTTTCTGCACCAGAACCAATCTCTTGTCTTCTTCTACATCGTTCAGTTCTGAGACGAAATTTTCCCATTTAGATATTCCTTTGAAATTCATCCCCGTAAATTCTGTACTGCCTTTAAAATATGCTCTTCCTCCATACTGACCAATCTCTATACCATCTATCTGCTTAACATTAACCAAATTATAATTGTCCAAAATCCTGAAGGTTGCCAGAGAGGAAATGCACTCTTCGAGAGTGGTTATTACTGTGAAAGACCCATTCAATGTGTTATAGAGTGGAACTTTGTAATTACTCTTAGGCTTCCAAACACTGATACTCAGAATGTCCCTTTGAAAAAAGGAGTACCGTCGTGGATACTCCTTTTCTTCAACTTCAATTCCGATTATTTCATTCAAATTGATCACTTCTTTTTTAATTCTTTTGGCAATGGCAGGGAACCAATCAGAGTTTTGGCTACCTTCTTTGTGTTTTCCTTTTCGATCTTCTTCGAAATGAATCTAGCTGTTTTTTTATTCAATACGCCCACCTCCCTTCAATGGAATAATTAATAAAGCTTGGGCTAAGAAAGCCAAGGTAATGACGTCAATATTAAACAGCGTGGCTGCAATGGCAAGTAGCAAGGATATTGTTTTAAATGTTTTACGGTCACGATGGAAATTTACCTCATCATAAAAAACAGGGGATAGTAGCAGCATAATTAATAAAGTAAAACTATTAAAAATATATCCCATAATATCGTTAAGGGTTATAAGAGGAATTAGAGCAGCACCAATACCGCTTACAATGGAACATAATGTTATTGGCAAATGCCGTCCACCCGAATATTTCCTAATCAACATAAAGTAAAACAGGCAAACAAAAGCATCTAATAAGGTATGTAAAATAAGACCAAATATAAAAGTACACAATACACCGGCATACCAATTTAACTTTAACCCTATTCCATATTCCAGCGTTTCAACGCTCCCTGGGCCGTCCGGATCAGCTTTCTTTATTTCGATTGCGATATGCCGCGACAGCCTTTCTAATATCATCTTTGTCCCTCCATGATGAAAAATAAATTGAAATTCCAAATGATAATAAGGCAGCCAATAGCAGCCCAAAAGGTATCTGTTCAAACAAGAAAATTAAATTTAAGATAATTGTGATTGAAGAGACGATAACACTGAGAAGGACGACACGATTTTTGTTTTCTTTGTAATCTTCTTTGCTTAAAAAATCATGGGGAGGCACAACGATAAACGTGAAGCCCAAGTTTAAAAACTTTAATGCCGCAGCAATTACCAAAGCTATTACAACGAAAGAAATTTGTAATATGTATAGTTCCAGGCCGCTGTTTTTGGTTATGACACTGGAATTGGCCATATCCATCCAAGTATATAAATAATAGATGATGAGTTGGATTGCGAAGTAAAATTCCAAGCCAGCTCCGCTAATAAAGGCTGCCAAATGACTCCTGATCCGCAAAGCGTATCTAAAAAACAAAATGTAAAAAATATATTGAAACGGCAAATCGAATTCCGGTACGTTAAATACCATTCTCATCAAATATGAAAATAAAGCTATAAAAATGGTGAGCAGTCCAATTCTGTATCTATACTCCCACATAGGCAGCATGTACAATTTCAGAATCAGCGAGACTGCTGCTAAAGAATCAATTACTCCAAGGCCTATAAAGATGCCAGCACTAACCATTAATCCTCAACCCTTCACCTGTTATAAATCAATTATACGGCAAAGAATGACGCATGTGCAGGCAAATATGGACAAATTATACCACAAACACATGTTCTTTCTTCATAGGTAATTAATACAATTTATGTAGTAAATTTTTCCTGCTTCTGATAGACTATTTTTGTTATAAATTATCAGTTTAGGGGGAAATGGTTTGAAAGCATTAAAAATTTTGGGTTGGATATTTGTTCCGTACGTCATGATTTTCGTCCAATGGAAAAAGCTTAACGGGGTCTTAAAGGGGTTAGGTATTGCGTGGTCAGCTATCGCTCTCATTATTGGAATCGCAGGAGCTAGTGGTGGTTCCAGTACGACGGATAATACTTCAGTTTCCGCATCCGTCTCTGAATCGGTCTCTGACACCCAGGCATCAACTGAACCGGCAGAATCAATCGCCCCATCCGTTGCCCCTACAAAATCGCCTGAAGAAATTGCGAAGGATGAGGCCGAAAAACAAGCAAAGGCTAAGGCCGAAGCTGACGCTGCGGCAAAGGCTAAAGCTGAGGCTGATGCAAAAGCAAAAGCCGAAGCCGAGGCAAAAGCAAAAGAGGCAAGTATCCCTAGGGAATATAAAGCCGCTTTAGAAACAGCGGAACAATATGCAGAAACTATGCACATGTCAAAGGCAGGCATTTACGATCAGCTGACTTCTGAATATGGAGAGAATTTCCCTAAAGAAGCTGCTAAATATGCCATAGATAACATTAAGTTTGATTGGAAGGAAAATGCATTAAAACAGGCACAATTATATGCCGAAACCATGAATATGTCAGATTCGGCTATTTACGATCAGTTGACTTCTGAATATGGAGAGAAATTCACCAAGGAAGAAGCTCAGTACGCAATTGATCATTTAGAATAAGATAAAGAAGCCTGCTGACCAATTAAGGTCAAGCAGGCTTTTCGATTTTAACAAGCGCTTGGAAAAATGAATGCCTCTATTTTCTGACACGTAAACCAATCGCAAGAGTACGCCAGCCCTCTAAAGTAAATGTTGGATCACTGATTTTACCACCCAGGTCTGCTGATCCAAATTCCAAAACGAACCACTTAGGGGCAGGGACCTTTTCGGCTGCCTTTTCTAATTTTTCCACACGGTTAAGCAGTTTATCGAATGCTGCCTTTTCGGTTGCTGTCATAGCTTCGTCCTCCTTTTTGTTGAAAAGATCAAATTCGGCTTTACGACGCCTTACAAGCCCAGCCAACACCGTTCCACTGGACTTATTATAGGCTGTGATGTGTTCCGCAATTTGTCCGATTGTCCGACCTTTACATAGGCTCTGGAGATTCCCAGGTCCGCAGTTATAGCAAAAGCTCACCAGGGCGTCAAACTGATTTTGCGTCAGTTGTTCAGTGACAGGCACATAAACAGGGTTGTTTACGTAACTCTCATATTTCCCCATGTCTTCGGCAAGTATGGTCTCCGCCTGCTTCTGCGTAATCTTCATGCCTGCTTTAACGTCTGGCCCGTAATGCCCATAGCCAATCGTGTAATATTTTTCGGTTTTCACGGGCTTGTACGCCGTAAGACTGCATCCTTCAAAAGACTTGATAAGATCAATTCCAGCTTGAGAAAGTTTACGGCTCAATGATTATTCCTCCTTCTTTTTGGCGAACTGGTAAGCCCCAGTAGCTGACAGCCCAATCACCGATATTAAAATTAGCTTCGTCTGAATCCAATCTGGAACCAAAACAAAAGCAGCCGCGATGAGTACGGCTGCAACGTTAATCCATTTATCTTTTAATCCAAATCCCCTTGTTACCCCGACATATGCTGCAACTAAGGCTGCCAGCGTCAAAATATCATTTGATACGTCCAAGCTTATTCTCCCCTTTCATTTCCATTCCCTTTTTCGTTAAGCTGCTTCAGGAAGCTTTTGAGCTTCTCGGGCAAAGGAACATTCAGCTTGCCCAAATTCTCAGCTACCGAGAGACCTTCACGACCGGCGTAAAAGTAAACCGCTGCTGTCCGGAAGATAGGCGCTCCAGGCTGTAGCCAATCGTCCAACATATCGCATAAGCCAATCACAAAAAGGACGGTCGCCTTTCTGACGCCTCCCCAAAACATAATATCTGAATCTAAGTTTTTGGACTTGATAGCACCCAGCAAACCCGTTACGTAATCAATTACCATCGCGATTAAAAGGAATTTCAGCGCCCCGTCCCACCCGCCAAGCCAATCTGAAGCAATAATCCCACTGGTTGCAACCAAGCTGCGAAACGCAACGTCCTTTCCGCTGTTTCCAACCGATGCAGCAGCGATATGGTAAACAAATTCTCTAATCTGGTTCATTTGCTCCCCCGTTTACTTTAAAATGAAAGCCCCCGGATCGGATCCGAGGGCAAAATAAAAACGCCTTATTTGGCGCTGCTGTTGTTGCGCAGTTTCATCCAAATACGCATAAAAATAGCGCTCCGATTATTCAGGCGCTTTAAAAAGATAATTATTAAATCCTAGGCGGTTGTCAGGATCGGAGGCTACCATGTCCGCTTTTATT